>DASXMG010000040.1:0-27955 GCA_036495805.1 Steroidobacteraceae bacterium
TATTCCGATCCACGAGCAACCGCGCGAAGTGCATGAGCAGCGAGGCGCGGTACTGATGATTCGGCGGCAACGATTTGTCGTAGATCGCCAGGGCTTGGCGGAATTCATTTTCCGCAGCGGCCAGATCGCCCTTGTCGTGCAGCAGGATTGCCAAACTGACGCGAAAATATCCAACCAGAAAGTGATTTGGTCCGTTCAAAGAGAGTCCCGCCTCCAAGGCGCTGCGCAGCAGAGGCTCCGCCTCCGATAACCTGCCTTCGCGCTGCAGCAGCAAGCCGTAGTTGCCCTTGGCGGCGGCAGTTTCTGGATGGCGGTCCCCGTAAATATGCTCCTGGCGTTTCAGTGCATCGATATACAGGGTCTCCGCCTGCTTTAGATCCCCCATGTTTTGCGCAACGATTGCCAGGTTGTTTAGCCGGTACGCCACCCTTGGATCATCGTCTCCAAGTGCGCGCCGATCGATTTCTAAAGCCCGCTCGTGGGTTTGCTTTGCCAGATCCCACTGCTGTTCGAGTACGTACACTTTCGCCAGATCGCTCAGCACCAGCGACATGTCGGTTTGCGGCGCTCCGCTGTCTTCGAGAATGCGGAGGCTGCGGATGTACAAGTCCTTGGCCTCGGAATTTCGGCCTTGCTCAAATCGGAGCATGCCGAGAGACCACAATGCATGGCCGGTCTGAACACTGGTAGCGCCGGCATCGAGCTGCGCGGTGTGCAGTGCCTCCTGTAGCGGCGTCTCGGCGGCGGGAAGATCGCCTGCTCCTATGCGCGCGCGGCCGAGTTCCAACAGCGTGTCGACGCGCGAGCGATCCTGCGACTGAGCTTGGAGCTTAAGCGACTCTTCCAGGAGCGGCAGCGCGTCTTGATACTGCCCGAGGCTGTCATAGACAGTGCCCACCGTGGACAAAAGCGCGGCCTTGGTGGCGGGCTGATCTTGCAACCCGGCCTGCAGGCGTTTCGCGCCGGAATCAAGCAGCTCGCGGGCGGTCACTTGGTTGCCGCGGTTTTCCTTGGGATCCGACAACTTGAACAGGTTGACCAGAAAGCTCGAGACTTCCTCGGCTCTGGCGCGCTCATGCTCGGCCAACTCACGTTGATGTGCGGCGCGGTCGCGCTCGGCAGCGATTCGAACGGACTGCACGTAAGTGGTGATTGAAAACGCAACGATCATGAAAGTGGCGGCTGCCCCGGCGCTGACGGGCAGCCAGTGGCGCCGCACGAATTTCGAGGTGCGATAGGACACGGTATCGCGCCGCGCGATAACGGGTTTCCCCTCGAGGTAACGTTGAATGTCGCCGGCCATTTGCTCGGCCGATCCGTAGCGGCGCTCCGGCTCCTTGCGCATGGCCATCAACACAATATTGTTCAAGTCGCCATCCAAGGCACGCCGCAGGCGCTTCGCGTTGGTGCCGCGCGCCTCGGCAATGGATTTCGATTCCGGCAATTCGTCCGCAGACACCATCTGACTCGGAGGCAGAGGATCCTTCTCGCAAATCGCACGCTCGATTTCCGAGAGGCGCATGGAGGAAATGAAGAACGGGCTGATGCCGCACAGCAATTTGTAAAGCAACACACCCAACACATAGACGTCGCTGGAGGTGGTAATGGCCTGCCCCCGTACCTGTTCCGGACTGGCATGATCCGGAGTCATGATTCGAATGTCGGCTTGTGTAACCGCGAGCGTGTGCCGCGCGGCTTGTCGATCGTCCAATAATTTTGCGATGCCGAAATCCAGCAATTTCGGCACGCCGCCGGCGGTTACCAGGATGTTGGAGGGCTTGAGATCCCGGTGAACAATGAGGTTCTGGTGAGCATAGTGAGCCGCCGCGCAAACTGTCTGAAAGAGTTTCAGTCGCGCGTTGATCTCAAGGCGATTTAAATCGCAATACGCATCAATGGCCTCGCCATCGATGTATTCCATGACCAGATAGGCGCTGCCGTCCGGCAGGGCGCCGCCATCGAGGAGATGGGCAATATTGGGGTGATCGAGCTGCGCCAGGATCTGGCGTTCCACCTTGAGGCGCGAATGCATGGAAACCGCGAGTGCGCCGCCGTGAACGACCTTGATGGCAACTTGCTGCTCGAATTGGGCATCAGCTCGCTCAGCGAGATAAACCTCGCCCATCCCGCCTGAACCTAAGGTGCGCAGCACCCGGTACGGCCCGATTCGGTCTCCCATCATTTTTGAAGCATGCACCCCAAGGAGGCGGGTCTGCAAACCGCGGCTGGTCTTGCGGCAGGGGGCTGCTTGCGTGTATGAAAGCAAGGCCTCCCGGCATATTTAGGAGATGGGATCATGCCAAATGGAAATGAACACAAAAACCCGCCGCCCCCGCCGCCGCCACCTCCGCCGGGCAGCACCGGCCCAGGGACAGTGAGGCCGAACGACGGCAGCCAACTTCCGCCTCAAAACGAGTTGCGCCGGGCGGCCGGCGTCGGCGGCGCCGTGGGAGGCGTGATTGGCGGCCTCATCGGTGCATTGATCGGCTGCTGCTTTTGCCTGCAACACCTGCATTGATTGGATAGCGTAACGGCGTATCAAGCGCTGCGGCGGCCGCGGCACGAGACCCTGCGGGTGCGCGGTCTCGAGATGCATTTGACGCGCTGGGGCCCCGAGCCATCCGCTCGACAGCCGCCTCTATTCCTGCTGCATGGATGGCTGGATGCGGGTGAAACATTTCAGTTCATCGTCGATGCGTTTAGAAAAGATTGGCCCATCATCGCGCCCGACTGGCGCGGCTTCGGGCGCAGCGAATGGCCGCAAGAGGGTTATGGTTTCCCCGATTACCTGGGCGACTTCGATGCCTTGATGGATCAAATATCGCCAGACTCGCCGGCGCGCGTCGTCGGTCACAGCATGGGCGGCAATATTGCGAATCTTTACGCAGGGCTTCGACCCGAGCGCGTGCGCTGCGTCATCAATCTCGAGGGCCTGGGGTTGCCGCGCACTTCGCCGCAGGATGCGCCCAAGCGCATGCGTAAATGGCTGGATCAAATCAAAAGCCCGACCTTGGAGAAGAGCTATAACTCCTTCGAACAGCTGGCCGCCGTCATACAATTTCGCTACAAGAGGTTTTCTCCCGCCGCCGCGACGTTCGTGGCGCGTGTTTGGGGAGTGCAGGAAGAGAATGATCGTGTGCGCCTGGCGGCGGATCCGCGTCATCACTGGGTCAATCCCATCCTCTACAAGCGCGAGGATGCGGAGGCAACTTGGCGCGAGATCCGCGCGCCGCTCCTCATGGTGTTGGGAGACGAGTCGGACTATCTCGCACGCTTGGGTGCGGACGGCACTCGCGAGGCGATGCACGCCGCCCACCCGGGCGCCGAGATAGTCAGTATCGCCGGCGCCGGGCATATGCTGCACATCGAGCGTCCCGAAGCAGTCGCGCCCGTGATAGAAGCATTCTTGGACGCCCACTAGGAATACCCGGACAGGCTGCAGATGATTCGCCGCATTTATCCGACGCGATTTGGCCAGCTGCATTTGCGCAGCCATGACGGCAGGGGCGTGCCCCTCGTGCTGCTGCACATGTCGCCGCGTTCGGGCGCGATGTGGGAGGCGTTTCAAGAGAAAACCGAAAGACCCACGCATGCGCCGGATCGATTGGGCTACGGTTTCTCCGATGCACCGCCTTGGGTGTTGTCCTTGGAGCAATATGCACAGGCAACCGTGGATGGTCTCAAGGCCGCCGGCATGCAGGGACAGATCGACTTGCTCGGCGTGCATACCGGCTCGATTGAGGCAATCGAAATTGCGCACCAGCTGGGCTCGCAAGTGCGTCGCGTGATCGCGGTCGGCATGCCGCTCTTCACCGAGGAGGAGCAGCAACGCCAACTGGAGAAATACAGCGAACAGCCGCTGCGTCCGGCCACCGAGGGCGGCCACGTGTTGGGAGCTTGGCGCGGCGGCCTCGTGCTTCGCCACCCGCCGTATGATCTTGGCGATGCACATCGGCGTTTCATTGAGCACGTGCTCGCGGCAAATCCGGGAGCCGCATTCCGCGCGGCGTGCGGGTATGCCATCGACAAAAAACTGAAAACCCTGAAATCGCCCTTGACCGTGTTCGCTCCGCATGACGACATCATCGAACAGACGCTACGCGTCAAACCGCTGCTGAAGCCGAGTGCCGCGTATGTGGACCTGCCCGATCTCGGCTTGGATTTGTTCCACGCGGCAACGGATCGGATGGTGACGCTCGTCAATCGCCACGCGCCGGCGCATTAGCGTTGTCGGCGCCCATGGACGTGACCAAGATGCCTGCGCCCGCCACCGCGGCGGCCCTCACGTCGACGGCGCCACGCGCGGATCAGGGCTTACAGCCGCCGCCAAATGCTGCACCGATCGCCGATCGCGCCGACATTCGGCCGCTCGACATCCCCGCGGCGCTGCAGATCCTGCTGGCAGAAGTTCGCGCTGCTTTCGAATTGCAGGCCCTCGCGATGGGGCAAGATGCGAATGAGGCTGTAAGCAGCCCGCCCCAAGCAGCCCGCGTGCTGCTGCAGATGTTATTCAGCGCGATGCCGGACGAGAGCGTGAGCGTGCCTGTGTGGAACGCGGCGTTGGAGCGAGTGGAGACAGCCCTGCAAAGCGGGCTCGATCGCGGCATCGGTGCGGTGACAGCGTGGCGCGACGTACCAGCGATCGTCGTCGACGCGGCGAGTGAAGTGCGCGTTCAGGTATTCTCGGCGCTCGCCGACGATCCGCAAAATCCGGGCTGGCTGCGGCCGGAGTGGGCGGGGCTTAATCCCGGGTTCGAACGATTTTGGCGCCGCCGGCGCCGGGCGCGCCGCCATTTGACCGATCCCGATTCTTTTGCAGGGAGCGTCGATGACGACAGCGAACAACGCGCCTGAAGCGGCAGCAGCGAATGCGCCTGACATGACTTTTATCGTCAAGCGCATCGGCTTGATTCTGGTGTTCCTATGGTTCCTGTTCGGGGGTGTCGCCCATTTTGCGCTCACCGAGACGGAAA
Source organism: Steroidobacteraceae bacterium (assembly GCA_036495805.1). Taxonomy (GTDB): domain Bacteria; phylum Pseudomonadota; class Gammaproteobacteria; order Steroidobacterales; family Steroidobacteraceae; genus Bog-1198. The sequence continues at coordinate 4,974 of DASXMG010000040.1, forward strand.
TGCGCATCGTGCCGCCTGTCATACCCTGGCCGCGGGCCGCGGTGCTGGTCAGCGGCGTGTTCGAATTATTGGGGGCACTCGGTATCTTGCTACCCGTGACGCGCCGCGCGGCCGGCATCGGTCTGTTTTTACTGACCATCGCGGTAACACCGGCGAACGTCTACATGCTGCAGCATGCCGAGCTGTTCAACGTTCCGCGTTGGGCGCTCATCGTCCGGCTGCCCTTTCAAGTTGCGCTGCTGGCGCTGATCCTCTGGAGTACCTGGACGCCGCCGATCAATCGATCACGACATTGACATCGCCGGCATGTACCGAAACCAACCGCTCCCGCCTGCTCGAAGATCCACATGGATGCCGCTCGTCGACAGCTAGCCCGCTATATCTTACGATCGCGACATGCAGAGCGCACCTAAACTGACCGGTTTGTCGGGTAACGAAATCTACTGCATGCGCCTCAAGGGGCTCATCCCGAGCGGCGTCGTGATCGGCAACAGCATCCAATCGATGGGGTTTCTCGGCGGCGTACGCTCCGCATTCCGCGGCATCGTGGGCGGCGAGATTCCCGATGTAACGCAAATGATTCATGAAGGCCGGGCGGCGGCGTTCAAGCGCATGCGCGCGGAAGCCGATCGTGAGCAGGTCCACGGAGTCGTCGGCGTTACCTCCGAGCTTCGCGGCCTGAGCGGCAATTCAGAATTTCTGTTCGTCGGATCGGGTGTCCGGGGCGGCCCCGACACGGCATTGTTCACCAGCGCCGGCGATGCTCAGGAACTGTATTGCCACATGGACGCGGGCTACGACCCCAAGGAATTCGTTTTCGGCAATATTGCCTATTCAGTGGGCGCCGTGGGCGGGATCGCGGGAACCTTAAAGACGCTGGTACGCGGCGAAATCAAAGAATTCAGCGATGTGTTCAACGAAACGCGGCATCATGCGTTGGACCGGCTGGTCACCCATGCCAGGTCCGTGGGCGCCAATGCGGTCGTCGGCGTGCGCACCAACGTGCTGCATTTTGCGGGCTTCCACGAAATGTATATGGCAGGCACCGCGGCATTTCATCCGCTGTTGGCGCCGGAAACACGCGGTGCGCCCGTGTCCAGCGACCTGACGGGCGAAGAGCTTTGGGGCATGACGCAGCTGGGATATGCGCCGATCAAGCTTCTGATTTCAACTTCCGTCTATTCGCTCGGCGCGATCGGCGGAATCAGGGCGGCGTTCCAAGGCCTGGTGCGCGGCGAACTCGGCGACTTGACGACGCTGATCTATGAGGCCCGCGAGCAGGTATTCGATCGGGTGAATCGCGAGGCGACGGCGCTGGGTGCCGATGAGGTGGTCGGCATCAAGACCTATATCGTCGAGCTCGGCTCCAGCTTGGTCGAGATCTTTGCGGTGGGTACGGCCGTGCGCAAACTCCCAGGCATGACGGTTAAGACCGCGGCGCTGCCGGCGCAAGCCATCATCCGCGACAAGGATACCTGGGTGAACGGCGCCAGCGGCCTAGAAATTCAGTCGTTCCGCGCCGGCGGTTGAGCGAGAATTCATGCCCCGTCTGCCACGAGCGCTATCGCCATCGTCGTCACTTGCAGCCGGCAGGACGCCCCGCGGCTGCGCGCGGACGTGCTTTGAATAGAGCGCAACGTTGTATGTCCCCCGACATTTTTGAGTGAGAAATCCCTACCTAAAACGGCTCTCGAGACGATTGCGCAGCCGATGGCAGACAAAATCCATGGGCGAGCACGCGATCGCGGTCGTTGCCGAGACGAAAAATGGCCGGCTGTGCGTGCATGCCGGCGATTTCAACGTTTCGCGCTCCTTGCTCGAGAACGGCGCCTACGACTGGCCACAAATAAGCTGGTTGAAGCACCTGCTGGACGCTAACTCGCGCGTGGTCTTCGCCGGCGCGCACATCGGCGCGGTGCTGATACCGCTGGCGCGCATTTCCGGATCGCGTTCGATAGTCGCGTATGAACCGAGCCCGCGCAACTTCCGGTTGCTGAGCATGAATTTGGCGCTGAACGGGATAAAGGGCGTCGTTGCCATCAATACCGCGCTGGGAGATCGAGCGGGAAAAATTCAGTTCACCGAAAACAGCATCAATACGGGCAACAGTCGGGTGGCCCCCGCGAATGGAGAGATCATAGTCATTTTGGACACGCTCGATCGGACACTGCCGGCGGATTGGGCCTCGATCGATCTCATCGTGATGGATACGGAGGGCAGCGAGGTGGCGGTCATGCGCGGCGCGCAAATGAGCTTGGCCAGGACAAAAAATCTCTATGTCGAGTTCTCGCCGGAACAGCTGCGCGAGCAGGGCAGCAGCGCGATCGAGTTCGTTGAGACGGTCGAAAAATACTTCAAGTCCGCTTATGTGTTCGGCGCCCCAATTCTATTTCTCGGACCCGGAATGTTTGCTGCGTACCTGAAGGGACTGCAGAATCATCGCAGCCTGTTGCTGAATGTGTTGTTCACGCAAGATCTTGCCGCCAATCCGCAACGCATGACCTCGCCGAGCGATTCTTAGGACTGTGACCGGCGGATTGGCAGTTCTCCGAAACCGCGACTTCGCACTCTATCTTTGCTCCCGGCTTTTCGCCTCCCTTGCAACGCAAATGGTCATCATGGCGGTGGGCTGGCAGGTGTATCACATCACCGGGCGGGTGTTGGACCTCGGGCTGATCGGCCTTTCGCAGTTTCTGCCGTTCCTGTGCCTGGTGCTCTTTTCCGGGCACGTGGCGGATCAATTTGATCGGCGTGTGATCATTCTGGTGGGCCATTGCGCCTACACGGCTTGTGCTTTGTTGCTGCTTGGCTTTGCATGGATGAATATCCGGTCCACCGTGCCGATTTTTGCGGTTTTGGCGGTTCTCGGCATTAACAGGGCCTTTCAAATGCCGGCCACCCAATCCTTCGTACCCACTCTCGTTCCCACCCCCACTCTACGCAACGCGCTCGCAATCAACTCCTCGACCGGTCAGGTCGCAGTCATTGCGGGCCCCAGCATCGGCGGCATCGTCTATGCGCTGGCCGAGCACCAGGTCGGGCCAAACAGCGGTGCAGGTGTGGTTTACGGCGCTGCAGCGATATTGCTGCTCGCAGCCATTACCCTGGTGGCCCTGATCCATAAGCGCCGGGTGCCCGCGGCACGCTCTGTCTTGGCCTGGTCCACCCTTTTACAGGGCCTGCACTTCGTCTGGCATCGCAAAACGGTACTGGGAGCCATTTCGTTGGATCTATTTGCGGTATTGTTCGGCGGTGCCACTGCGTTATTGCCCGCCTATACGCGGGAGGTGCTGCACGCCGGGCCAGATGTATTTGGCTACTTGCGGGCGGCTCCCGGCATCGGCGCGGGCGTCACGGCTGTTTGGCTGGCGTTTCGGCCGGTGTCGCGCAATGTCGGGGTCACGATGTTCGCGGGCGTTGCCGCATTCGGCGCTGCAACCGTGGTGCTGGGGCTCACGCATCGGTTTTGGGTGGCAATGATTGCCTTGGTCGTCTTGGGGATGGGGGACATGATTAGCGTGTTTGTCCGCTCGCTGCTCGTGCAACTGCAAACGCCGGATGAGATCCGCGGGCGAGTCAGCGCGGTTACCGCAGTGTTTATCGGCGCATCGAATGAACTGGGAGAGTTCGAATCGGGCACTACCGCAGCTTGGTTCGGATTGGTGCCCGCCATTGTGATCGGCGGCGCCGCCACAATGGTAGTTACAGTTTTATGGGCCCGCGTTTTCTTCCCAGCGCTGTGGCGCATGCAGACGTTCGAGCATTGAAGGAATTCGAATCCGATGGAACACCAAGAGCACCACCATCACAGCGATGATCATGCGCATGATCATCATACCGGCCAAGAGCACGGTCACACGCATTCGCATGTGATAGGGCCCGACGGGGTCTCTCTGCGCATGGCAGTCGCCGTCGCCCTCAATCTCGTGTTTGTGGTCGTGGAAGGCGGCTTCGGCTTCATGTCGAACTCCGTGGCATTGATCGCGGACGCGGGTCATAACCTGAGCGATGTGTTGGGACTGGTCTGTGCCTGGGGCGCATTGATGCTGGGCCGCCGGCCGCCCGGCGCAAAATTCACCTATGGCCTGGGACGCTCTTCGGTGCTGGCCGCGCTGGCAAACGCGGTGCTGCTGCTGTTGGCCTGCGGGGCAATCGCCTGGGAGGCGGCGAGCCGTCTCGGATCACCGCCGCCGGTGGCGGGAAAGACCGTCATGATCGTCGCTACGATCGGCATTGCGATCAACGGCATCAGCGCGTGGATGCTTCATGCCGGGAGTCATGGCGATCTGAATCGGCGCAGCGCCTACCTGCACATGCTCAGCGATGCCGTCGTATCGGCCGGCGTTGTGCTGTCGGGTTTGCTCGTCGTCTGGTCCGGATGGAGCTTGATCGATCCCCTCGTTAGCCTCGCGATCGTCGCGGTGATCTTGGTCAGCACCTGGAGGCTGTTGCGGGATTCATTGACTCTGTCGCTCGATGGGGTTCCCGCCAGCGTGAATTCCACGGCCGTGATGTCCTATCTCGCCGATCAGCGTGGAGTGACCGACGTCCACGATCTACACATCTGGGCGCTCAGCACCACCAGCGTGGCATTGACCGCGCACTTGGTCGTGCCGGAGCGGGGCGCGGAAGATGCACTTCTGACCTCCCTTACCCCGGATCTTAAGCGCCGCTTTCAAATTCAGCACGCGACTCTGCAGATTGAGAGGGACCGCTGCGAGCACGGATGCGAGGATGAGGCCGCGGCTTAAGGGGTTCAAGCGGCCTATTTCTTCGGCCTGCCGTAGTGGGCGACGAATACCGCTTTGCCCAGCAGGTGCTCTTGCACGATCGAGGTGACCATCGCACCGCTGGAATCGGCGGGCACGGGCAGCTTCGCCACATTCAATGCGTAGATCGTGAACACGTAACGGTGCGGGGGATCGCCCTCAGCGGGACAAGGACCGTGATACGCATCTTCACCCAGATCGGTTCGGCCCTGCAGCGTTCCCGCCGGCAGTGCGCTGCTGTGTTCGGCCCCGGCGCCTTTGGGCAGGTTCGTCGTCGTTTTCGGCAGGTCGTAGACCACCCAGTGCCACCATCCCGACGGCGTGCTGCGCTCGTCGCGATCGAACAGCGTCAGCACAAAACTCTCTGTTCCAGCAGGCGCTCCGGACCAGTGCAGTTCCGGCGAAAGGTTTCCTCCCGAACAGCCGAAAGCCTTCGCGGTGTAAATCAAAGGAACGCTGATGGCGAGCTGTGGATCGGAACTGGACAGCGCAAATTTCGATTTCGGCGCCTCGGCCGACGCGAACGAGACGTAGATGGTGCAGGTCAGCGCGAACATCCAAGCTGCGGTTGAAAGCCTTCGCTCCCGGTGGATCATGATTTTCTCGTTGTCGCGCCGTCGCAAGGTGGATGAAATATAGGCGCGACACGGCCGGCTAAACAAGTGGCGCGAGACGGTGCAAAGCCGTTACAGTCCGGCTAGGAGATCATAAATGTCCAATGAAAGTGCGATCCGTCGCGACGTCGGCGCCATTGCACTGATGTTCACAGGCTTAGGTTCCATCATCGGCTCCGGCTGGCTGTTTGGCGCGTGGCGCGCCGCCCAGCTGGCGGGCCCCGGTGCGATCTATGCCTGGATCATCGGTGCCGCGGTCATCATGTTCGTCGCATTCACCTATGCCGAGCTGGGAGCCATGTTTCCGGAGTCCGGCGGTGCGGTGCGTTACGGGCATTACTCGCACGGTACGCTGGTGGGGTTCGTGGCGGGCTGGGCCGCGTGGATCGCCATTGTTTCCGTGGTCCCGGTGGAGGCCGAGGCCTCCGTGCAGTACATGAGTTCGTGGCCTTGGGATTGGGCGCATGCCTTGTTTGTCCACGCCGCCCAGGGCCAAGGCGAGTTGACGCCTGCCGGACTGTCGATCGCCGCGGTGCTGGTGGTGATCTATTTCCTGGTGAATTTCTGGAGCGTGAAGATATTCGCGAACACCAACAGCGCCATCACGTTTTTCAAACTGATCGTACCCGCGGCCACGGCCATCGCCTTGATGTGCAGCGGCTTTCATCCGCAGAATTTTCAGATCGGCGTGCACGGCGGGCCGCATGTCGGCAATTTAGCGGCAATTCTCACGGCTGTCGCGACCAGCGGCATCGTCTTCAGCTACAACGGTTTCCAAAATCCGGTGAACCTGGCGGGCGAGGCACGCCATCCCGGGCGCAGCGTACCCTTCGCGATCTTCGGCTCCATCGCCTTGAGCACGGTCGTGTACTTGATGTTGCAAGTAGCCTTCCTGGGGTCCGTGGCACCTGATCACCTCGGCGAGGGGTGGGCGGCGCTGGAATACTCTTCGCCGTTTGCGCAATTGGCCCTCGCCCTCAATCTCAATTGGCTGGCGCTGTTGCTCTACGCGGATGCATTCGTCAGCCCCAGCGGCACGGGCAGCACCTATACCGCCGCGACCGCGCGCATGATCTATGCCATGGAGCGCAGCGGGACGGTGCCCGAAGTGCTCGGCAGGGTCCACCCGAAATACGGCATACCGCGGCCCGCGATGTGGTTCAACCTGGTAGTGGCCTTCATATTCCTGTTCTTCTTTCGCGGCTGGGGCAAGCTCGCGGCGGTCATTTCAGTCGCCACGATCATTACTTATCTGGTGGTGCCGATCAGCGTCATGGTGCTGCGGCGTACGGCGCCCGAATTACACCGCCCGCTACGCGTGCCGGGATTGCCCGTGCTCGCGCCCATGGCATTCGTGCTCGCCACATTGATGTTGTTCTGGGCGCGTTGGCCGCACACGGGTCAGATCATGCTGCTGTTGATTCTGCCCTTGCCGGTGTATCTGTACTATCAAGCCAAAGGCGATTGGCGCGACTTTGGGCGGCAGCTGCGCGCATCGTGGTGGCTTCTTGCCTATCTCATTGCCATCACGATCCTATCGTGGGCGGGCAGCAAGGAATTCGAAGGCCACGACTACATCGGCTACGGCTGGGATCAGCTGTGCGTTGCCATCACCTCGCTGGCCTTTTATTTCTGGGGAGTACGCAGCGGCTGGCGCACACCGGCGGTGATCGCCGTCGAGCGCGATAAAGCCGAAATGGCGGCGGTGAAGTCCTAAGCCTGCAGCAGTTCCTTGGCCTCGCTCTGCCCCGCGCGCAGATAGATTGAACGCTTGGGGCTGGCCATGACCCGCTGCACCATGGGCACGAAGAATCCCAGCGGCAGGGTCGCATAGCTCGAGTCGAACGCATTCTGATCATGGCGCTCGCAAAATAGCGCCGTGCGTTCGAAATTAGGATGGCCGCGATACTGCTCGCGCATGTTTCGATCCAGGCCCAAATGATGAAAGAAATAGTATCCCTGGAAGATGCCGTGGTGCTGAAGCAGCCACCAGTTCTCTTCGGAGACAAAGGGCTTGAGCACCGTCGCGGCGAGTTCGGCGTGATTGGTGGAAGCGAGGATATCGCCCATGTCGTGCAGCAGGGCGCATACGACGTACTCCTCATCCATGCGATCGCGATGGGCCAGCGACGCGGATTGCAGCGAATGCTCCAGCCGATCGACTGAAAAGCCGCCGCAGTCCCCCTTGAGCATCTGCAGGTGAGCCAGTACGCGATTCGCGAGTTCGCCATTGAAGGCGTTCGCGGCGGTCGCGATTTTTTGCCAATCGTCTTGTGTGCTCTCGGTCATCGCCGTGAAAGTGGCGCGATCCGTCTCGCTATGATCCGACATGGTTGCCCGCTCCTTTCCGCCGACGTGCCGGGATTATATCAGCGCAGGCCGGCGGCGCTCGTCAGGTAGACCGCGAAGGTGCCGAGCCAGTGACCGCCCTCGTAGTGTTCGCCGGTCACCGCAGGCAAAGCAGCGTCTCGATGCCGCGCGGCGACGGCGCGAAGCACGGGGGCCCGCCGATCGCCCTTGGGCAATCCGTGCGCAATTCCTTCGAGCATCCAGGCGCGGCTTAAATTCAATCCGTCAATGTGCGCGAGCTTCGGGTCGGACCGGTCGGTCACGACACCGGGCTGCAGCCAGGCGCCGCCGTTGCTTTGCGGGATGCCCGGCAAGAATGCCGACAGCCAAGCGGCGAAAGCTTTGGGGTCCAGGACCCGGCGCATGAAATCGGCCTCGGCGAGGCAGGGCGAGAGGAAATCTTCGCCCGAGGGCTCATAGCTCAAGGGACAATTGCGGTCCTGCACATAGAAGCGTCGCGCCGCGTCGTTCAACAACGACCGCATTTCCTTGTCTGCGGACACGCCGGCCCAATCCCATATCAAGCCGAATGAGAAAGCGGTCTGGTCGTGCTCGCCGATGCGAATCGGGTAATGCAGCTTCGGCAGCCAGGCCTTGATGCGCGACGCAGCTTCGGACTCCAGCGGCTTGAGCGTTGCGGACCACTGTTTTGCCTGTGGATCATTCCATTCGCGCAATTCGGCCGACAATTGCAGCAACCAGGCAAGACCATAGGGCCGCTCAAACGAGGCGCGGCCGGGGTGCTTGAGGTAATTCAATTCGCCCGCAATGTTCTCAGGCGTGAAGCTGCGCGCAAGTTCGCTGCGCGCCTGCGCGGCAAACGGCGCGTCCGGCATCAAGCGCAGCAGTCTTACCAGCAACCAATGCCCGTGGACATCCGAGTGCCAGTCGAAGCACCCGTAAAATGCCGGCGTCAATTCGCGCGGCGGATGTGCATCCGCATCGCGGTCCATGGTCAGACTGATGTGATTGGGGTATTCATCGTGCAAGCATTTGAGCGCCAGGCCCGCGAATCGCCCCGCCGCGGCGGGATCCATCGCGACAGAGGCGTTGGTGCTTGCCGCCGTCGCAACGCTCATCGAGAACGAGGTTAAAAGAACAGCGATTAGCGCTATTGGACGCATGCACGGCTTCCTTCGAGTGATGGCAGATGCGGATCTTAGCGCGGCCGGGCGCGGCGCGTGGCTTGGGCTGTGTACGGGTCGTCCGGCCAGTAGTGCTTGGGGTAGCGTCCCTTGAGATCCTTTTTCACTTCGTGGTATCCGCGATTCCAAAAGCTCACCAGGTCCTTGGTGATCTGCACCGGCCGGCCGGCCGGCGACAGCAATTTGAGCACCAGCGGCAGCTTGCTGCCGGCCACCGCCGGCGTCGAGTTCAAGCCAAACAATTCCTGAAGGCGGACCGACAGGCTGGGATTGTCGCCGTCCAGATAGTCGATCGGGATGCGGGAGCCGCTCGGCACGGTGAAATGTGTCGGCGCTTCCCGTTCCAAGACAATCGCTTGCGCGTGCGTCAGAAAGGAGCGCAGCGCGTTGCCCAAGTCCAACTTCGCAAAGTGTTCGCGCCGCGTGAAGCCCATGATCCAGGCCGGAGCCCATTGTTCGATGTCCCTTTCGAGCGCTTCGTCGCTGAGGTCAGGCCAGGGCGCAGGACTTGCGATCTGGTATTGGCGCATGAGCATGACGCGCGCGCGCCATTGACGCAGCTCCTTGCTCCAGGGCATTCCAGCGACGCCGGCCTGCTTGAGTCCCAGGAGCACCGCTTGCTGCACAGCCTCGGGATCAGGCTCGCGCATCTCCGCAGACGCCAACAGCAAAGCTCCCAGCCGTCGCTCGCGTTTGGCGCTTACCGCTCCGATGCGCTCGTCCCAGCGAATCTGAGCTGATTCGCGCATCGAAGTGCCAAAGTGCGCGTTCAACTCGTCGAGGCCAATCGGCGCAGCGAGAAAGATTCGCGCCTCGCGCTCGGCGCCGTCGAGCTCGGCGGCCACGATGAATTCTGATTTCGCGAGGGCCTGCGCTTCGGCAAAGTGAGCGCCGCGGCCGTTGGCGAGCAGGTACCGGCCACCGGCGCCGCGGCTCTGCGCGATCCGATCCGGATAGGCCCACGCCAACAGGACCCCCGTCGCTTGGTGCGGATCGGCCGAGTCGGGTGAGGCACGCGCCAAGTCTCGTTGCCACTTGTTGGAGGTGCGTTGTGCTTGCCCACTGGCGCGGGCATCCACCGTGACGCCGGCGGGTAAGTCGCGTTGATCGCCGCGCAGCACGGCAACCCGCAGCCGTAAATCGGCATCGCGTGCGCCTGCGGCGGCGCGCAGGATGTCGCGCTCACTCAAGATGGCCGCCAGGTCGCAAGCGAGCCGCTCCGCGCCGAGTTCTCGCGCTTTGATGCGCATGTGAGCGAGACGCGGATGCATTCCCAGTTTCGCGAGGACGCGGCCGTGCGCGGTGATGCGGCCCGCGGGGTCGATGGCCTCGAGCTGCTGCAGCAACTCTCGCGCTTGGGCAAGCGGTGCAGCGGGCGGCGGGTCGAGCCACGCGAGGCTGTCGGCATCCGCGGTGCCCCAGCAGGCCAGCTCCAACGCCAGCGGCGCGAGATCGGCATGCAGGATTTCCGGCGGCGTTTGCGGAATCAAGGACGCGTGTGTGCCTTCCGACCAAAGACGGTAGCAATCTCCCGCGCTCAAGCGGCCGGCGCGTCCGCGACGCTGATCCGCCGCCGCTTGCGATACTTTTCCGGTCACGAGCCGACTCATGCCTGTGACGGGGTCGAACTCCGAATAGCGCCGCATCCCGGAATCCACGACGACACGGATACCTTCGATGGTGAGGCTGGTTTCAGCGATGCTCGTGGCCAGCACGACTTTGCGCCCGCCCGGAACCGAGGGCACAAGTGCCGCATCCTGCTCCACTCCGTCGAGCTCACCATACAACGGCATGACCCGAACGCCTCGATCGAGATCAGATTCCTGCAAGGTGCGTTGCACGCGGCGGATTTCCGCAGCCCCGGGCAGGAAGCACAGAATGTCTCCCGCATGCTCGCGCAGCGCGGAGCGCACAACCTGTGAAACCTGCAGCTCGAGATGAACGTCACTGCGTCGCGGCACATAGTGCGTAGCTACCGCAAAGCTGCGTCCCTGCGCCGAGACGATCGGCGCGTCGCCGAGCAGCTGCACGAGAGGTTGCAAGTCGAGCGTGGCGGACATGACCAGCAGGCGCAAATCTTCCCGCAAGTTCTCGCGGCTTTCGATGCAAAGCGCCAGTCCCAAGTCGGCGTTCAGGCTGCGCTCGTGAAACTCGTCGAAAATCACGCAGCCCACGCCGGCGAGAGCGGAATCCTCCTGCAGCATGCGGGTCAAGATGCCTTCCGTGACCACCTCGATGCGTGTCTCGCGCCCGACGCGGCTCTCCAGGCGCGTGCGAAATCCCACGGTGCGGCCGATGGGTTCCCCCAATAGCGCCGCCATGCGCATGGCCACTGCACGTGCCGCAATGCGCCGCGGTTCGAGCATCAAGATCTTCTGACCTTTGAGCCACGGCGCTTGTATTAGCGCGATGGGCACGACCGTGCTTTTGCCCGCGCCGGGCGGAGCTTCGAGGAGCACGGCGGGGCGCTCGCTCAATGCCTGATGAAGCGCCGGCAGGGCTTCTTTTATGGGTAAATCGGGTAAGGGCGGCGTTCTCACTGGCGGGCTACGATAACCCAACGGCTTGCGGGGCTTAAGGACGCCGCGTGTTAAGATGCGCGCCGTCGGGCCTGTAGCTCAGTTGGTTAGAGCAGGGGACTCATCAATTAATGGTGCCTTCGCATCGCAAGGTGCGAAGTGGACGGGATGAATTCAGGGAAACCTGACCAGCTTTCCAAAGCTGATGGCAACCCTGAGCCAAGCCGACGGTACACCGCCGGAAGGTGCAGAGACTACCTGAGCGCGTATAAGCCGCGCTTAATGACAGGCTAGAGCGTCCCGCACCTCACTGGGGTGAAGAGATAGTCCACTCCCTCCGGAAACGGCAGGGTCGAGTGAATCCCTTGGTCCTCGGTTCGAGTCCGAGCGGGCCCACTAATTTTTGACGTTCGGTAACGATCGGGAAGGATCGGAGAGGGATGGGATTGGGCCGAAATCCCTCGAAAAAATAGGGGTGCCGGACTCGAATTGGCCTACAGACCACGTTCGCTAATCGCAGAGGATTGGGGGCACCCGGATATTTCCGAGGTAACTTTAGGTGCGCTATTTGAGTTACCCAATGCTATGCGTTTGATGCGAAAAATCGGTGCGAAAGCCATATTTCATCGTTTTCATTTGGCTTTCCTGGATTTTAATTCGATTTCGCATGCTGAACCCGAATAGCTGGCTTTTCGCGACGGCGTGACGTGGGTTGTCGCGTATGCAAAGTCGACGAGGACTTGCGGCTCGACACCAGTCATTGGCGGACGCAAAGCAAATTCCACGGGCGGGAGCAGCCAGTTGACGGGGCAGGCGCACGCGCCCTTGGACGGTCGCTCATGACTTGCATTAGATTACCAAGCGCGAGTAGTTGGACGAGCAAACTTGGGGCTTGCAAACAAAGGAGTGTTTGATGCGGCTGCTTATTGCGCAAGCGCTGGTGTTGCTGTCTATCGCGGCCGATGCGCAAGTATGGGTCACCGTTCGAAAACCAACCGATCCCGGACAAGCAAGTCTCCCAAGCATACTCGTCGATTCAGCGAGTATCGTGGTTCTCAAAAATGGGATACGCCGCGCGACCACCAAGATCGACTTCCTGGCTGACGGAAAACAACATGACCTTTCCGGACCTGCATTCCTGGCTTATATGACTGTGGTCAAGTCATATGATTGCGGCAAGCGAATGCTTCATGAAGATTCGACGGAGTTTCACAATAGCGATGGTTCCACTCACACTATCGACTCGTCGAGTAATCCCAAATGGTATCCCGCCCCGGAGGTTAAAGCAGCGGACCCTACTCTCGACTTTGTTTGCGAATGGAAGCCGAAGTAGAAGATTGATCTCTCAGAGTAGAGTAAGTTTTCGTCTCGTTGCCCGAGCAGCCGGTCGCCCCTGACACGCCGGGTCGATCGGAGTCTGTCGGCGGAAGAGACTGCGAGTGCATCCGCTAGTGTGATGAATCGGATGATTGGGGCGCTAGCAAACGCCCGTGCTCGTCTTCTGCAAAGCGGACGCTTCCCGATTGGCCGTGCTTTTCAATCTACTGTACGCCGAGTAGTTACCCAGGCTTGGAATTCCGGGTCCTCGAAACGATAGGCTCCGTGATCCACGCGCGCTAGCAGTTGCTGCTTGGGACTTGTAAGCCGGCGTAGCGACGTTCGTGGAGCACTGACCGTCACGTTGGCAGAGCCGAGCAGACCCTTAAGCTGCTCGAGCGCGTGGATTCCATAAAGATCCTGCACACCACGGGCCGCCAACAACAATATCGCCCGGTCAGCGCGGTTCAACTCTTTCCAAGTCTTGGCGTAACTCGTGTCGTCGTGTACTCGCGCCTGGATATATCGCAGTGCCTGCTCAGGACCCTGGTGCTGATAGATTAGATAGCGCTCAATGTACCAACGAAAGAACTCGGGTGTTTCCTTCAGGGCAGCAAACGCCTTCAAGGCGTCGTCCATGCTCAAGGGGTGCTTTGCCACGGTAGCCAGCTGTTTGACCGTGGCAGCGACAAATTCGTGTCCTAGCAGCGGGAATGGTTCCAGCGGAGCCCAGTTATAGAACGGAGCTGCCGCACGCGAAAACATCTCCCGTAGGGCCGCCTCCGATGACCCCGCGAACAGCACCTTGATGCCGGGCTTGCGAATGTCCAGTCCCGCGCGTAGCGCGTGGGCCACTGACCTGTGTTCAGGCGCGGCAAGCACCTGTGCTTCGTCAATGACTAGTAGCAACCGTTTCTTGGTTTTGTCAGCCGACTGTAGTGCAGCTTGGATTGCGGGAACCGCCGCCTTCTCCTTTTCAGCCAAGTCCAGTTCGATAGAACCTTCAACGCCCAACGGCAGCTTGCCGCCGCCTTTGAGTTTGCGAATCGGGGCGTTGAGGTCCGTCCAAAACTTGCCTAGTCCCTTGGGTTGCGTTGCTAGAAGAATAGCTGTCACCAGCGCTTGCCCTGGATGGTCTGTGGAATCCCAGAGGTTGGTGTAGGCTGCCAAGTAGCCGTCGTGCATGGCTGCCGGAAGCAAGTCGTACTTTAGAAATTCGCTTTTGCCCATGCGACGACGTGCAAATAAGCCGCGCGCCGACGTCAACCCGAGATCAAAACCCCGCAAATAGGATTGCGCGAGGTCGGGGCGCGGAAAGTGCCAAGGGTCAGTAAGTTCGCTCACCGACATATTCTGACACGTTTTTGTCAATTGACAAAATAACGTCGCAATCTGTCGATATCACAATCAAACAAATGGGTTTTGACTATCCCTCACCGGAAACTGACAGGCGAAATCGGCGGGTAACAAACGGGGTAACTGCGATATTCGAATTAGCGAAATGCCTATAAAAATAGGCATTTTTTGTGTTAGTACGAGTCCGAGCGGGCCCACTACTTTCCCAGATAGCCGTTGCTTGATTCCCATTAGCCGCTAGGCTAGCGCCCAATTACGGCCTGGGTTACGGCAGGAGGTTATCCAGAGACTATCAAGCGACGTACTGAGCGCCGGCGCCAGGATTGGTACCGCGCTTACATCAAATCGATCATCGAGCGCGATCTTCCTGAAATTTCCAATTTGGCAAAGCCTGATCAAGTTCCGCGCGTGCTGCAGATCGCGGCGCAATTTGCGGGTCAGTTGACGAACCTTTCGGAGATTGGCCGCAGCGTCGGACTCGATCACAAGACGGCAGACCACTATGTGCGCGTACTGGAACAGCTCTATCTCGTTCAACGCGTCCAGCCGTGGTTTCGCAACGAACTGTCGAGGCGAGTCAAGACACCGAAGCTTCATTTCATCGATTCGGGACTGTTAACCGCAATGCGTGGGTATTCCCTATCTCGCTTGCGCGCCGACCGAATGGTATTCGGCGCATTGCTCGAGAGCTTCGTATTCTCGGAACTACTCAAGCTGTCGGCATGGACGGAAGAGCGGGTCATGTTGTTTCACTACCGTGATCGCGACAAACTGGAGGTCGACTTTGTTCTTGAAAACTCGGCCGGTGAGATCGTCGGGATCGAGGTGAAATCGGCCGCGTCGGTCACCCGGCGTGATTTCCTGGGATTGGAACGTGTGGCCAGCGCTGCTGGATCTGCATTTGTGCAGGGGATCGTTTTGTATGATGGCGTTCAAACGCTCTCGTTCGCCGACAATCTTCGTGCGGTCCCCATATCGGCGTTATGGGCTTAAGAAATGCTCCAGCACGCGTCGCGTAAAGTCGTTAGGCTTTGCCCCGCTGACTGCGTCGCGTCTAACAATTAGAGAACACAAGGTGGCACGAATCGCATTTATGACATTTGGCGTCTTGTACGAACCTCGGACGCATTCGCGTTCGAAGGGCTTTATCGACCGGATCCCGGCTACCTACGAGGTAGCGGAGCGGAGCGAGGGTTTCATCGACCGCTCCCATCTCGATCCAGATACGGACCGGCACAGTTGGGGAGAGCTGGTCTGCCCGCGGTTCCTTCCTGACGAGCTGCACCCGAATGTCGCGCGTACGCTGACGCTCTGGCGAAGCCTGGAGGCGGTGTTTGCTTTCTCTTATGCGGACCTCCATGGCGAAGCGCTGACTCTGCGCGCCCAGTGGTTCCGGAAACCGGAATTCCCGAGTTACGTCATCTGGTGGGTCGCGGACGATCACGTGCCGACCTTCATCGAATCTACGGCGAAGCTGGAGCGACTTCACGCCAATGGTCCTGACCCGGACGCTTTTAATTTCAGGCGTTCCTTCGATTCGGACGGTAATCCCACGGTCTTGGACCGCGTACTTGCTAAGGAGATCGTTGCCCGAAATGCCAAAGCCAGGTAGAGGGCCGGCCTGCTGATCGAGGGCGCGTTGGTGCGGTCTGCAGCTGAGCGGCAGGCGCTGCCGGATTGAGGACATTCGCGAATGCCCGCCATGGGTCACTTACCGAGGAGCCACAATGACTATCGCAATCGCGCGAGATCCTTATGAAACGGTTCGCAAGCTCATGGACTCGCTCGGCATGCGATTGACGGTAACAGCTGTTTAGCGATACCAAACATCTGCGTTGACGCGGCAGTTTGTATTCGCTCCGCAATGGACGACGGTTTGTCGAACATCAATCAGACTACATCAGTGCGCTGTAGCCAATGACGGCACAGCGAGGGAGTCCGCTGCTGGCTTCCTTACCCGAAACCAGATGGCATAGAGGGCCGGAAGGAAGAGCAGTGTCAGCACGGTGCCGGCGGCTGTGCCACCAATCAATGTGCAAGCCATCGATCCCCAAAATACAGAGGTCGTGAGCGGGATGAATGCCAGCACGGCCGCGAGCGCGGTCAGGAGGACCGGCCGCGCGCGCTGCACCGTGGCTTCGACGACCGCATGAAAGGGATCCAGACCCTGGGCCTCATTCGCGTGGATCTGGCCAATGAGGATCAAGGTATTGCGCATCAGAATACCCGACAGGCCAATGAGTCCGAGAATGGCATTGAAGCCAAAGGGCTGATGCAGGATGAGCAGAATCGGGACCGCACCGACCAGGCCCAGCGGTGCGGTCAGGAACACCATGGTCATCGCCGACAGCGAGCGTGTCTGCAGGACCAATACCAGCAGGGTCAGGAGTACCATGATCGGAAAGACGGGCAGCAACGCGGAGTTCGCCTTGGCCGAATCCTCGATGTTGCCTCCGGTCTCGATCCGATAGCCGTTTGGCAGACGCGCGATGATCGGTGCGAGTGCTTTCTCGATCTCCATGGAGACTTCGGGCGGCTGCAGGGCCTCATCGAAGTCGGATTGGACGGTGATCGTTGGCGTACGGTCGCGGCGTCTCAAGATGGGATCCTCGGGACGGATCTCGACATGCCCGATCTGGCTCAAAGGAACCACGCGTCCGGTGCGGCTCGTCAGGTTAAGCTCACCGAGTCGTGCGGGGTCGAGGCGCTGAGGGCCTGCGCTGCGCGCCACCACTTCCACCGTACGGATATCCTCCCGAACCTGAGTCACTGGCACGCCAGTTAACAGGAACTGAAGCTGTTGCGCCACATCGCTCGAACTTAAGCCCATGAGCTGCAGCCGATCCTGATCGAGTACAAAATGGACCGTCGGGGTGCGCTCGCCCGTGTCCTGGTTCACCTGACGGGTATGGGGATTTGCGCGCAAGACGGCTTGGACTTCGGTTGCAATGGCACGTAGCTGATCGGGGTCGGGTCCCATGACACGGAAGTTGACCAGGTAACGCGGAAAGGGGCCGAAGATGAGCTGCGAGACCCGCACACGGGCCTCGGGCGCTAGTCCCTGGGCGATCCGCTCGCGTAACCGCAACTTGAGTTGATCGCGCGCCCGCGCATCGGGAGTCAGGATGACCAGTTTCGCGAAGGCAGGATCCGGCAGCTCGGGGTTGTAGGAAAAGAAGAAGCGGGGTGCGCCCTGACCAATGTAGGTCGTCACGATTTTCGCTTCGGGTTGTTGGCGCACCCATCCTTCGACCTTGATAGCCGCGGCTGTGGTCGACTCGATGCTGGTCCCCTCCGGCATCTGCACTTCGACCAACACCTCGGGCCGGTCGGAGCTCGGGAAGAACTGACGCTTGACGAGAGTCATACCAAGTCCCGCCAGCAGGAATACCGCCGCCACCATGCCGGCGACCTTGAACCTATGGTCCACGGCCCAGGAGATGAGCCGACGCAGGCGCTGGTAGCGCGGTGTCGAATAGATCGCGGTGTGGCCGCCCGGCACGGGCGCGATCTGTGGGAGCAGCTTGACGCCGAGATACGGTGTGAAGACGACGGCCACCAGCCAGGATACGATCAGAGCAAAGCCCACGATCCAGAAAATGTGGCCGGCGTACTCTCCCGCCGTCGATCGGGCGAATCCCACGGGAGTGAATCCGATGATCGTGACCAATGTCCCAGAGAGCATTGGAGCTGCCGTGTGGCTCCAGGCGTAGCCGGCGGCTTTTACCCGTTCAAAGCCCTCTTCGAGCTTCACCATCATCATTTCGATCGCGATGATCGCATCATCGACCAGGAGTCCGAGGCCAATCACGAGCGCGCCGAGCGTAATCCGGTCGAAGACGCGGCCGGTGAGGAGCATGACGACAAACACCGCCGCGAGGGTCAACGGCACGGCCGCAGCCACGACGACACCGACGCGCCAGCCGAGGCTGATGAGGCTCACAATCATGATGACGCCGAGGGCGACAAAGAACTTGAGCATGAACTCCCCGACGGCCTCCCGGATGTTCACCGCCTGGTCGACGACCTTCGTGAATCGCACGCCGGCGGGCAATGTGCCGGCGATCTGCTTCTCCTCCGCATTCAGCGCTCGGCCCAGATCCAATCCGTTCCAACCATCCTGCATCACGACGCCGAGCACGAGGGCGGCTTCGCCATCGTGTCGGATCAGGAAGGTCGCCGGGTCCTCGTAACCCCGTTTGACCTCGGCGATGTCCGCAAGTCTGAGCGTACGAGCGCCGGCGGCAATCGGCGTGTCGCGGATTTTGTGCAAATCATCGTAGGCGCCATCTAGCCGCATGAACACCTGCGGCCCGTTCGTATCGATCGAGCCCGCGGGAGTCACGGCGTTTTGACGTTGAAGTGCGCCAAAAATGTCTCTCGCAGTGACACCGAGGTTCGCCAGCCGGGCATAGGAGAAGTCGACGAAGATGCGCTCAGGGCGCTCGCCCTGGAGGTTGACTTTCTTGACGCCCGGTACGTGAAGAATTCGCTGCTGGAGTGTCTCGGCTTCGCGAGTGAGCTCCCGCGGCGGCATGCCGTGAGCCTCGATCGCGTAGACGGCGAAGATGACATCAGAGTACTCGTCGTTGACGAACGGGCCCAGCACACCGGCGGGAAGTTTGGGCGCCTCATCGCCGAGTTTCTTGCGCGCCTGATAGAACTCCGCGGCAACGTCGGCGGGCGGGGTCTTGTCGCTCAGCGTAACCATCATCACCGCGATGCCGGGGCGCGTGAAGGTCTCCACCCGATCGTACCAACGCAATTCCTGCATTCGCTTCTCGAGCGGTTCGGCGACAAGGTCCTGCATTTCCTGGGCTGTCGCTCCGGGCCATACGGCGGTGACCGTCAGGGCCTTGATCACAAACGAAGGATCCTCGGCGCGACCGAGGCGCAGGAACGCGTACGTGCCCGAGAGGATGATGGCGACGATCAGAAACAAGGTGATCGAGCGCTCTCGGACGGCCAACGCGGACAGATTGAACCGGCTCATGTTATTACTCGCGCGCGACGCGCGCCTCAGCCACCTGGACGCGCTGTGCTTCGTGTAAGAAGTGCCCGCCGACGGCGATGATCGAGTCTCCGCTGTGAATTCCGCCGCTCACGATGGCGCGCTCGCCATCGAATCGGATGAAGCGAACCGATCGGTACGATACCGATGAGGACTGACGGTCGAGCAGCCACACACCCGGGCCGCGCCCCTCGTCATCGATCGCTCCGAGTGGAACTGACAACGCACCAGCCTGCTGCGAATCATCGAGGTAAACGGTGACGGTCGCACCGAGCGGGGCTCTGGCCGCAGTTCCCTCCAACACATAGCGGGCCTCGAACGTGCGGGTCAGCGGATCGGCGGCCTCGGACAGCTGCCTGAGGTGCGCGGGGTATCGCGTGGCCGCATCGCCATTCGCTCCATACAAGGTAGCGTGAGCCGTCGAGCCCAGCGCCGGACGCAAGGTCTCGGGCAGATTGACCGCTGCTTCGCGCGCTCCGGCTCGTGCCACGCGGACCACGATCTGGCCGGCGGAAATATATTGTCCCGGCTCTGCCAGGGTCTCCATCACCGTGCCGTCGGCATCTGCCACAAGTGTTGCGTATGCGCCTTCGTCCTGCGCGACTTTGAGTTGCGCTTCGGCGACTGACAGCAAGGCTCGAGCGCTGTCCGCGGCAGCCTTGACCTGGTCGTAGGCCGATTGGGACACGGCGCCCGAAGATACCAGGCCGCTGTAGCGCGCTTCATCGGCGGCCGCCTGCAGTGAGCGGGCTCGCGCCGCATCCACATTGCCGACCTGGCTGGTGATGGCGTGCGTGTAGTCGGTTCGGTCCAGACGCAGCAGCGGCTGGCCCTGTTTCACCGCCTGGCCACTGTCGACCAAGCGCTCAATGACTTTGCCCGAGACGCGAAACCCCAGATTGCTCTGGACGCGAGCGGATACGACGCCGGTGAACGCTCGCCCGCCGGCCTCGGCGGGCTGCACCACGGCGACTTCCGCAAGCCGTGGCACAGTTCTCGGATCTTCCGCGGACTGAGAGGGTGCGCAGGCCGTAAGGTTCATTGTCGCCGCCCAGAGGCCACTGGCGAGGGCAAGGGTTCTGATTCGAAACATCGTTGTGCTCCCAAGAAAAGAGTGGAGTGATCACTTCCACGAGATGTCACCATCCGCCGCCCAGCGCTCGGAATGTACCCACTGCGGCTCTGGCCGAATCGGCACGCGTTTGCGCGAGCTCGTCCTGAGCGTTGAGCAACTGGCGATCGGCATCGAGCACATCGGTCAGCGCGATCACGCCTCCCTGGTACGCTTTTTGCGAGGCATCTCGTGCCCGCGTCAGTGCGGCGACTTCGGTGAGTAACTCTTGTTGATGTGCCTCGAGTTGCACCAGTGACGTGAATGCGTTCTCGACTTCTTCGGCTGCGCGCAGCACCGCCTGTTGGTAGCGGGCGAGTGCTTCAGCCTCGGCTCCCCTGGCCTGCGCCACTTCGGCGCTTACTTTGCCGAAATCGAACACCCGCCAGCGCAGTCCGGCGATGCCCTGCGGCTGGAAGGTCGCGGCTTTGAACAGATCGCTCGGGCGAGAGCTCTCGTAGCCGAGCACGCCCGCGAGGGAAATCTTCGGATAGTAGTCGGCGAGCGCCTGGCCGATCCGAGCATTGGAAGCTGCCAAGCGCCGCTCAGCGGCGATGACATCGGGCCGACGGCGCAGCACCTCGAGCGGCCCATCGCTGGCTGACACACTCGGCACGGAGGGGATGTCGCGCGGACTCTGCAGCTCCGGGGCGGAAGTTCCTGGCTGGACTCCCAGCAAGACGTCCAGGCGGTTCATTTGCGCCTCCAGGTCGATACGCAGCGGTTGCAGTGAGGCACGGGCCTGTGACAAAAGCGCTTCGGCTTGCGCGACCTCGCGCACCGCCGCCAGGCCGCGGCCGAATCGCTGGTGGACGAGATTGAGGAGGTGCTCATCGGTGGCGACCTGCTGCTCGGCAACTGCGATGCGCGCCTGATCTCCCCGGATGCGCAAGTAGGCGTCCGCGGCATCTGCCGTCACCGAAATCCGTATGCCAACCTGCTGAGCGATCGCGGCCTGCGCCTCGGCTGAAGCGGCCTCTCTACCGCGGCGCAGACCGCCGAATAGATCCAACTCCCAGCTCGCACCGAGACCCGCATCGTAGAGTGACTGATCGCGGTTGATTGCGGGCACTAAGCTCGCGATCTGGCCGAGAGGGCTTTCCAGGGACTCACGGATCCGGGTCGCCTGGCCATTCAGATCGATGGTCGGCAGGAGCTGCGCACCGGCCTCGCGGGCTGCGGCCCGGGCCTGCTGGACTCGCGCCAGTGCCGCCGCAAGGTCGAGATTCTGTTCACGCGCCCGCAGCACGATGTGCGAGAGCATCGGGTCGTTGAAGCCGCCCCACCAGATTTCGAGGGCCGGCGCGAGAGCGCTCGTCGAGCGAGCCTCCATCGCGGCGGCGCTGTGAAAGTTTTCGAGCGTCGTTGTAGGCTTCCGATAAGACGGGCCGACGGCGCAACCTGACACGCAGAGCTGCAAGAAGAGGCCGACCGATGCGAGAGCGGCCAGGAGCGGCCGCATAACGATAACTCTATCCGCGACAAAACTCATGTGCGCCTCTTGATTACACGAAGGCAAGCTAAGCGCTGGCTGCGGAGAGCCGCCTGGCGAGTTCCCGCGCATCGGGAGTCGGGCTCGTCACCGCGCCATCACGCAGTCCGCATTGCGACTGCTGTTGAACGTAGTTCGTGCAATCCGCCGCCGTGGCGACACCGATAGGAATGACAGGCATTGCTGAGGCGAGGGCCAGCGGACGGCTGAAGAGTTTGGCAATGTGCACCGACATAAGTGATCTCCTAGTGTTCTAGTGCATGTATATACATGTGTTGGTGCGACAAATTCTGTGCGCGGATTCCCGCGGGTTCAACTCGAGGAGAGTCTGCTGGCGGCAAGATAGGATGCTCGTTTCAGAGCCGTAGCTTCCGATCGTCCCAAACGCTTCTCGAAGGCTTCTTGCGCGGCCTCCCAGCGAGGTTTCAGCTTCTTGAGGAGCGTTTGCCCCTGGGAGCTGAGGGCCCACTGGCGTTGTCGGCGGTCAAGACCCACAGTATCGCGTACGAGGCCAGCCTTCTTGATCAGCGCCAAGGTCCGCGTGGCCGTGGTCTGGTCAACGCCAAGGGCCTCTGCGAGCTCCGTTGTAGTCAGGTTGGGGGCCGAGTCGAGAAGCTGCAACGCCGTGTATTGCGTGGCATGAAGGCCGCTGTCGGCGAGCATCTCCTCGTAGAGCACCGTTATAGCTCGGGCGGCTTGTCGAAGCGTTGCGCAGTAACAAGGGAGAGACTGAAGTTTCATGGTAGGTAAATTACATGTATATACATGGACTGTCAAGGCCACTGGGGTGTCGCCAGTTTTAAAGCGTCCATGGCCACGCCAGTTTCGCGGGGTAACTAACGGGGTAACCGTTTGATACGTCAGAACACCTCGATAACGAGGAGGTAATCGAGGAGTATCTGAAGGCGGCCCTGGAAGATCCAAATCCAGATCTGTTTTTATTGGCTGTAGCCAATGTGGCCAAAGCACGCGCTATGGCAAAGGTGGCGAAAGATTCACCGACCCCAACCCGGTCAGGCGCGGTAGCGCTCGCCGGGCTTCGAGTTGCTAAAGCCTTGGGCTAAGACGCCGCGTGCCTGCTCAAAGGCTTCCCATGCGGCAAGCTCGGGCACCGGCGGAATCGTCACCAGTTCCTTGCGATCGAATCCGACCAAAGCTGCATCGACCAGATCTTCGACCTCCATCACGTCGGGCACGTTGCTGATGTCGCGGCCGGCGCGCTCGTAAATTTCGGTACGCGTGGCCGCGGGAAGCACTGCTTGAACATAGATACCCTTAGACGTGACCTCGGCGGCGAGA
>DASXMG010000041.1:0-35441 GCA_036495805.1 Steroidobacteraceae bacterium
AAATACGGCGGCCATTTCCACATGGCTGTTGACGCCCTGTTCGCGCAGGATCGCCACTGCCGGCCGTGCGCCGCGTTGAATAAAAGGCGCCGCCACATCGTCGCTGGGATCGTAGCTCAAGGCGGCGTGCAGGCCAGGATCGCCCGCATCCTCGAGGCGCGCGTACTCTTCGCGCGCGCAATCAGGGTTATCGCGCAGCGCCTGCATGCGATATGAAACCTCGCTCCAGCGCCGGTGCAAAGCGACGCGCGAACCGCTGTACACCTGGCTGCCGTTGGCATTGACCTGGATGTCGACCCCAGGCATCGGTTCGCCGACGTCGCGGGTCGCCGCGGCCAATCCGTGGCGCGCCAAAATGAGCTGTGCTTCGGCAGCGCGCGCCGCCGGGATTTGGATCACCGCGCCGAGCTCCTCGGCAAAGGCGGCGGCAAGGATGTCATCCACCGCTCCCAAATCGACCCGCAGACCGCAGTGCGCGGCGAACGCCATCTCCAGGAGCGTCACGAGCAGACCACCGTCCGAGCGATCGTGATAAGCCAGAACCAGGCCCCGGCTCTTCATTTCGCGCTGCGCGGAAAACATCGCGCTCAGCAGCTGTGGGCTATCGAGTTGCGGCGGCGTCCCGCCGCTGCGCAAATGAACTTGGGACCAGCAGGAACCGCCCAGGCGATTCTTGCCCTTTCCTAAGTCGATGAGCAGCAGACGCGAGGGCTGCGACAGATCAAGCTGCGGCGTGAGGGTTGCCCGTGCGTCGCCCACCGGTGCAAATGCGGAAACGACCAAGGATACCGGGGCGATGACGCGCCGCTCGCTGCCGCCCTCGCGCCAGGTGGTCTTCATGGACAACGAGTCCTTGCCGACCGGAATGGTGATGCAGAGCGCCGTGCAGAGCTCGCTGACCGCGCGCACGGTGGCGTACAGCTCGGCGTCCTCGCCCGGTTCCCCGCAGGCGGCCATCCAATTCGCCGACAGGCGTATATCCTCCAAGCGATCCACATCGGCCGCCATGATGTTGGTAATCGCTTCGGCCACCGCCAAGCGCCCGGATGCCGGCGCGTCGAGCACGGCGACCGGCGCGCGTTCGCCCATCGCCATCCCTTCGCCGCTGTACTCCTCGTAACTGCTCAACGAAACCGCCACATCGGCGACGGGAACCTGCCACGGTCCCACCATCTGGTCGCGGCTGATCAAACCGCTGACCGTGCGGTCCCCGATGGTGATCAAGAAAGACTTGTCGGCAATCGTCGGCAGGCTGAGCAAGCGATCCAGCGAGCCGCTCAGAGTGACGCCCTCAGTGGAGAGCGAGGAGGTTTTCTTCGCAACCGAGTGAACATCGCGCGTCATGCGCGGTGCCTTGCCGAGCAGCAGGTCGATGGGCATGTCGACCGGCACTGAGTGCAACACCGGATCGGAAACCTTCAGCAGGCCGTCGGCGGTGATTTCGCCCACTACGGCGAACGGGCAGCGCTCGCGTTCGCACAGCGCCTTGAATTGCTCCACCGTTCCCGGCAGCAGCGCGAGCACGTAGCGTTCCTGCGCTTCATTGCACCAAATTTCCATTGGCGAAAGTTCCGATTCGGCGCTGGGAATTTTGCGCAGGTCAATGCGCCCGCCGCGATGACTGTGGGCGATGGCTTCGGGCAATGCATTCGACAGGCCGCCTGCGCCCACATCATGAATCAGCAAAATGGGATTGCCGGCGCCCAAGGCGACGCAGCCGTCGATCACCTCTTGGGCCCGTCGTTGAATTTCAGCGTTGCCACGCTGCACGGACGCAAAATCCAATTCGGAAGAGCTTTGGCCGCTGCCGACGGACGATGCGGCACCGCCCCCCAATCCGATCAGCATTGCCGGCCCGCCGAGAACTATCAGCGGGGCGCCCGCGACGACCTCCTTCTTTTCGACGTTCTGGCGCCGCACGCTGCCAAGACCGCCTGCGACCATGATGGGTTTGTGGTAACCGTGAATCGCGGCCGCACCAGCCTCAGCGGACTGCTGCTCGAAGACCCGGAAATACCCGCAGGTATTCGGGCGCCCGAATTCGTTGTTGAAGGAGGCCGCGCCGATGGGCGCGGCAATCATGATGTCCAGCGCGGAGGCAATGCGATCGGGTTTGCCGAAATCCACCTCCCACGCTTGCACCATCCCCGGGATTTTGAGATTCGATACCGAAAAACCGGTCAGCCCGGCTTTCGGCTTTGCGCCGATTCCGGTGGCGCCCTCATCGCGAATCTCGCCCCCCGCCCCGGTGGCCGCGCCCGGAAACGGCGAAATCGCCGTGGGATGATTGTGAGTTTCCACCTTCATCAAGATATCGAGGGGTTCTTTGGCGCCGCCGTAGCGGCGCGTGAGCGGGTCCGCATAAAAATGCGTCGCATCAGCGCCTGCAATCACCGCCGCATTGTCGCGGTAGGCGGACAGCACACCGGCGGAATTTCGCGCATAGGTCGCACGAATCATCGCAAACAGCGATTGCGGCAGCGGCGCGCCATCGATGATGAACTGCGCGTTGAATATCTTGTGGCGGCAATGCTCGGAGTTGGCCTGCGCGAACATCATCAACTCAACATCGGTGGGATCCCTGCCCAGCTTGCCGAATGCCTGCACCAGATAATCGATCTCCTCGCCGGACAGCGCCAAGCCCCATTGCTGGTTGGCCCGGGCCAGCGCCTCGCGGCCATGCTCGCCCAAAACGACATGACGCAAGGCCCGCGGTGCGGCGGCATGAAACAATCCTTCCGGCGTCAGGGATTCGGTCCAGATCGACTCGGTCATGCGATCGTGCAGATGCGCGCCCAGCTTGACGAGATCCGCACTGCTCAGCGGCGAGGAGGCTTGTATGAAATACACGGTGCCGCGTTCGACCCGCGTTACGGCCTCGAGGCCGCAGACATGCACGATATCCGTGGCCTTGCTCGACCACGGCGACTCGGTGCCGATGCGCGGGGTCACCAATATGCGCAGGTCGCCCGGCGGCTCGCGCAGCGTATCCGGAATGCGCGCGCCATAGATCAAGAGCTTTTCGAGCACCCCGAGCTCGGCATCGCTCAAGGCCCGCGAACCATCGACGAAATGCAGCCAGCGGGACGAGAGCGCTTGAACACGTGGATCCTCGGCCTTCAATGCGCGCAGCAGTTGGTCGAGGCGGAATTGCGACAGCGCCGGTGCGCCGAAAAGGCTAAACATGCACCATTCTACAGGAAACGGCTATTTGCGAGCGCTGGAGTCTCCGCCCGGCGTATAGATCGGCACCGGGAATTGGGAGACATTGGAGCCTTCCAGCGCCACGATTTTGCTGACCCCCTGCTTCTTGACCTCGTCGATACGCAGCACGGAGTGCATGGGAAGGTAGGTCCGCTTTACCTCGTTGAATTCCGCTTTGATTTTCTCCTCGGCCGGGTCCACGACCACGGTCGAGCGTTCCCCAAATACCAGTTCCTCGACCTCAATGAAGCCGAACAGGCTGCCGTGGCTCACTTTACGGGCGTAGATCTCGTAGACCTTGCCTTGATTCACGAACAGAACTTTGAAAATGTGACTCGCTGCCATTTAGAAGGCTCCCGGCATTGCTAGTATTTCACCATATTATACCGGCACTTAGCGCGAACCTTGAGACCCGCTGGAGGGATTGACCTATGGCCCTGCGCTTACGCGTCGTCAGCGAACACTCAACCCGCCTCGGGCCGCTAGCCTCCAAGGTCTTCGGCGTGCACGGCGGCACGGTCGGGCGCGCGACTGACAACGACTGGATTCTACCCGACCCTGAGCGCTACCTCTCAGGCAAACACGCCCGCGTGGATTTTCGGGCCGGCGCTTATATTCTGGTCGATACCAGCTCCAACGGCACCTACATCAACGGCGCGCAAATTCCCCTCGGCAAGTATCACGACTACCCGCTCAAGGATGGCGATTACGTGCGCCTGGGCGAGTACGAACTCTTGGTGAGCATTGACCAGAGCAATGACTTTCCGCCCGAGGAAAGCGCCATCGTTGCGTATGACGGGCAATCCGCCTCATCGGCGGTGAAGAAATCGACCGCCAACGACTTGGGAGCCGACCTGGATTTGAGTCAATTGCTGGAACCGAGCGGTCTGTCGATCGCGGACTCCGGTGCCAGGCCGCGCGATCTGTATGGACAATCTCTGCCGCCGCTCGAGCACCCGGCCGACTCCGCGGATGCCGGAGGAACTCCCTGGCACATGATGACGCGGCCCCTGAAAGTCGAAGCTCCGAAAGTCGATGCGCCGAGAGCGTCTTCCGCGATCGAAAACTCTCCGAGTCCCAATCTGTCGCGCTCGCAAAGCCTGGCTCTGTACGAAGGCGACTTTGACATAGGACTCGCTGCCTTTTGCCGCGGCGCCG
This sequence comes from Steroidobacteraceae bacterium, assembly GCA_036495805.1. Classification (GTDB taxonomy): domain Bacteria; phylum Pseudomonadota; class Gammaproteobacteria; order Steroidobacterales; family Steroidobacteraceae; genus Bog-1198. The sequence continues at coordinate 4,363 of DASXMG010000041.1, forward strand.
GCATCGATCCTCGCTCGGTTGGCACGGATGCTCGCGGCGCAGCGCTGCAGCTGGCGGGCCAGTTGCTGCGTGAGACGGTGCTGGGTTTGATGGACCTCAATCAGGGCCGCAATGAATTCCGCAATAAATTCAGAATTTCAGCGCCCACGGCGGATGCGCCCGAATCGGCCCTGAATCTTTCCAAAGGAGTCGATGAGGCGCTGGTGCGGCTGCTCACCACCCTATCGACGCGCGCCGGGTCGGTCGAGGCGGTGCGTGACAACTTTCGCGAACTCAAGGCGCAAAATACGGCGGCGCTGGCCGCGACGCGCGCGGCCTTCGAGGAATTCCTCGGCCGGGTTGATCCGAAGGAATTGGAACAGCGCTTCGACCGCGCCGGCAAGCGCGGCGTCTTTGGCGGCCAGAGCAAAGCCAAGTACTGGGATCTGTACGCCGAGCTGTTCGCAGGGCTGGCGCAGCGTCCCGCCGATGGATTCCCGCACGTCTTTACCGAGACCTTTACCAAGGCCTTCGAAGCTCGAATGCGCGCCTTGATTCCGCCCAAACGCAGCGCATTCGGAGCCGATCGCGATGAACCGAAAAATCCCAACAGTCACGCGGTCGGCGACGACCTCTAGCGTTTAAGTGGCGGCCCAGCCCGTAGTAAAGTGACGCGTGCGGCTCTTATTAGTAGAAGACGATGACCTGGTTGCCGATGCCATCCTGCGCGGCCTGACCGCCGCAAGCTACGCAGTGCACCGCGTCAGCAGCGCCGAAGCTGCTCTGGCCGCGATCGCGAATGAAGACTTCACGCTGGCCGTGATCGATGTCGGCTTGCCCGGCGCCGATGGCCTGACCTTGGTTCGCAGGCTGCGCAGTGCCGGAAAATCGCTGCCGACGCTGATTCTCACCGCCCGCTGCACGCTGACCGACAAGGTGAAGGCGCTCGACCTGGGTGCCGATGATTTCTTGAGCAAGCCTTTCGAAGCCGCTGAGCTCGCGGCACGTTGCCGGGCGCTGATGCGTCGTTCGAGCGGCGCCGCCGACGGCATCGTCAAACTCAACCGCATGAGCCTCGATTTGGCGGGCAGGCGCCTGTGCATCGATGAGGTGGAAATTGACTTGACCGCGCGCGAATGGCTGCTCCTCGAGTGCTTGGCGCGGCGTCTCGGCCAAATCGTCTCCAAGGAGCGCGTGCAGCAAGCCATGGCCGGTCCGGACCAGGACATCACAGCCAACGCGGTCGAAGTGCATGTCTCGCGCCTGCGCGCCAAGCTCGGCACGGCGGCGATCATTCGCAGCCTGCGGGGTCTCGGGTATCGACTGGAAGAAGCGAAACTCGCATGACCTCTTCCATCAGCCGTCAGTTGATCCTGTGGCTGGCCATTCCGCTCATGCTGGTGGCCCTGTGCGGCGCGCTGATTCACTATTTCAACAACGTCGCGCCCGTGGTGATCAGCAGCGATCGGCGCTTGAAGGACGCGGCGAATGCGTTGATGGCGCATGTGTCCGTGAAGCAAGGCCGCGTGGTACTCGACCTCAATCCCTATGTCAGGCCCTTTCTGCCGACCGCCGACTCGGTCAAGTACGTATTACGCGATTCTCAGGGACGGTTTCTCTCCGGCGACGCAGAGCTGCCGCCGGTCGGCCTGGGCAGCGAGGGCACCGAACTGTTGGCCATGGCGCAGCTCGACGGCCGCAGCGTGCGCACGTTGACGACGCGCTTCAATACCGCCGCCGGGTCCCTCACCCTGACCGTAGCGGATATCAGAAAAAACAGCGAGCCGGAAGCGCGGCTCGGTTTGATGAGTACGCTGCTCTGGGATTTCGTGCAGCTCGATATCACGCTGGTGTTGGTTTGGGTCGGCATCCAGTTTGGACTTCGTCCGATCAGAAGGCTGCGCGATGAAATCGCGAGCCGCTCGCCGCTTGACCTGCGTCCCATCGTCGAGACGTCGGTGCCGCGCGAAATCGCGCCCGTGGTGGTGACGCTCAACCGCTTGTTCGGAATGTTGCGCACTTCGGTTCAGTCGCAACAACAATTCATCGCCGATACCGCGCATCAACTTCGCACACCCATCACCGGCATGCAGGCGCAACTCGGCTTGCTCGTGGCGGAACCGGCGGCCCAGCCGATCAAGCCCCGTCTGCTCAACCTGCAGGAGGGCGTGAAGCAGCTGGCGCACGCCGCAAATCAGCTGCTTACCTTGGCCCGGGCCGACGCCTCCGCGAACATCCCCGCCCGGAATCAGACGGTGGAACTGCAGGCCATCGTCAACGAGGTCGCCGCCAAGTTTTTCGACCGTGCATTGCAGGCGAATATCGATCTGGGCGTCGAAACAGCGCCCGCACCGATCCGCGCGGATCCCTCGCTGCTCGATGATCTCCTGAGCAACCTGGTCGACAATGCGCTCAAGTACACGCCCGCCGGCGGCAGCGTGACGGTGAGCGCCGGAGAGAAGAACGGCAGACCTTATCTGAGTGTCGTGGACAGCGGATCCGGCATTCCTGAAGGGGAGCGTCAGCGGGTTCGCCAGAGATTTTACAGAATGCCCAATTCTCACGGCCACGGCAGCGGCTTGGGACTCGCCATCGTTGATGAAATAGCCCGGTTGTACGATGCCTCGATGACGATTGAATCGGGTGCGAACGGAGCCGGCACGCGCGTCCTGATCCAATTTCCGCCGCGAGTCGTGAACTAAGTCGCGTTCTGCTTGCGCCGCGCCTTGCACGTCAGGTTCGTGCAAGCTTGCCTGCCTATGATGGCCCCATGAAAGTCCATCACGGCTTCACGCTGATCGAACTGTTGGTGACCCTCACGGTGGGAGGGATTCTGCTGGCAATTGCCATTCCCGCCTTCAACAGCTTCGTGCAAAACGACCGCGACACCGGCCAGGTCAATTCCCTGGTTGCGAGCTTCAGTTATGCACGCAGCGAGGCTGTGAAGCGCGCCTCTCCAAATGGCATCACGGTTTGCCCGTCGTTGGACGGATTGGCCTGCGACCCCGCCGCGGTATCGTGGGTGGAAGGTTGGATCGTGACCTATATCGATCCTGTCACACCGGCCAATACGGTTGTGTTGCAAGCGGTTCCCGCGCTCAACCCGGTCAACACCGTGAACCCGGTTGTGGGCCCGCCCACCGGAATTACATTTAACTCTACTGGAGCGGCGCCCTTGGCGCCGCTTACGCTCAGGATTTGCGACCCGCGCGGCGCCGCGTTTGCGCGTCAAGTTGAAGTCCTCTCGACAGGGCGTGTGGCGGCTTCGCAAACGCCCGGACAATCGGTAAACGGGACGGCACTTGCGTGCCCCTAACCAGCATGACCATCCTTAAACAAAAAGTGCAACTCCATACTGCGCGCACCGGCGGATTCACGCTTGTCGAGGTGCTCGTCTCGCTCGTGATCCTGAGCATTGGCTTGATGGGTATCGCCAAACTCATGCTGATGTCATCGCACTCCAACGACAGCGCTTATCTTCGCAGTCAAGCCACCGATTTGGCGTACGAGATGCTCGACAACATGCGCTCGAACATCTTGCAGGCAAGTTCAAACGGCCTGCCTCCCTACGCGTATAACGTTGCAGCGGCAACTCCAGCGACCAATCCGGGGTTCACGTGCGTCGCCGCGGCGCCGTGCGCCAATCTCGCGGCATACGATGTATACCGGTGGAAGCTGCGCCTGAACGCGAACAGCGGTGTTGCACCGGCAGGCGCACTTCCCAACGGTCAGGGATCGGTAGCGGCCGTTACGGCGGCCAATGGCCAGACCACGGTGACCATCATCGTCAGCTGGGATGACACGGTGGCTCAATCGACTCTCAGTCCTGGCGCACCCGCCGCTGCAAACACGCAATCGATCACGCTGGAGACGATCCTATGATTCGGTCACGCGGCTTCTCGCTGGTCGAATTAATGGTCGCGATCACGCTGGCCTTGATCGTAACGACCGGCGTGATCTCGGTCTTTATCGGATCGCGCTCCGCGTACAACGCGACCTCCGGTACCGCGGAATTGACGGATGGCGGCCGCTTCGCATTGAACTTCATTACTACCTCGGTTCGCGGCGCCGGCAACATGGCCTGCACCACGGCGCCCCTCGTGCAGGGGATACTCAATCCCGGCGCAACCGCTTTGACTACCTCGTGGAGTCAGGCGCTCGGCGGATTTGAAGCCGTTAACACCGGCGGCGGCACGGCCTACAACATCGCACCAGCGCCCGTTGCGCCCGATGGGACCAACGGGGATTGGATCGGCGGCCTCGATGTGGCATTGGCGAATTTGGTCGTTAAGAACAATGATGTCTTAGTGGTGCGTTCGACGCTCGGGAACGCGGTGCCGGCGTATGTCAACGCCATCAGCGACGGAGCTGCGACGTTCACGGTGTTCGCGACGCCGCCAACACCGCCGCCGCTCGTGAATGGCCAAATGGCTGTCATCTCCGACTGCTCGAAGGGTGTGATCTTTCAAATCACCGGCCTCGGAGGCGGCGCTAATCCCACGGTCACCCACAATGGCGGGGGTGGTCCGCCGGGGAACACGCTATCGGCGTTTCCACTGTCATTCCCGGCTGGCTCCATGGTGACGCCGGTCGACACGCTCGCCTACTACATCGGCAAAGGCGCCGATGGCGATGGCGCGCTGTTCGTCTACAGTTCGAATGCCACCGGCACATGGACATCGAATGAATTGGTCCCCGACATCGAGGCAATGCAAGTTCTATACGGCGTCGATACGACCAATACGCAAACCGTCAGCAATTACGTAACCGCCGATCAGGTCGTCGATTTCAATACTGTCATGAGCGTGAAGGTTGCGCTGCTGGCGGCCAGTGCACCGGTTGCGGGGCGCCCCCCCTCGGCTGTGACTTATGACCTGCTAGGCACAACGGTGACTCCGCCGGTTGACTCGCGCTCGCGGCAAATATTCGAAGCTACCATCGCCGTTCGAAACTCTCTGCATTAGGGATCTCATCATGCGCAGCCATTTCTTTCCATTGGGTCAGTCATCGAAGCAAAGCGGCGTCGTGATGTTCGTCGCGTTGATTCTCTTATTGATCTTAAGTTTGCTCGGCGTCACGGCAGCGCGCATGCAAACCGTGGAAGAGCGAATGGCGCGCAACGACAACAATCGCCAACTGGGCGCTCAGGCTGCAGAGGCGGCGCTTCGCGCAGCTGAGGTTGGACTAATGAACGGGATTTATGACTTTACCGCCCCCGTCGCCGGTATGTATTCGCCGGATCTGACGCTAGGAAGCCCGCTGACCGGTATGGACTGGACTGTGGCGGCCAATACCCTTGCCTACCCGGGCCCCGCACTTACCAATCTACCGGCGGCCTCGCAAACGCCCAAGATTGTGATCGAAAACCTCAACCCGGTTGCGGGCGCCGGCCAAAACATTCAGGTGGTGGGTCTGAATGGACCCCCTCCGGTCACTGTATTTCGCGTGACCGCTCAAGGCGTGGGTGCCGACGGCACTTCGACGACCACGCTTCAAACGATTGTTCGTTAGCCCAAGGTCTCAAGGAAACTTTATTATGCAAAGGCTAATCTCAAATACCACTCGAGGTCGTATCGCGCATACGCTGGCGTCGGCCTGCTGCACGATGCTCGTGTGCTGGTCTACCAATGCGATGGCGGCGGCGGCACCGGCCCCTCCGGTCAACATCTCACAGATCCCATTGACCGTCACGATCCCCGCACATCCCCAGATTCTCCTGGCGTTGGCGAATTCCGAGTCCATGGACGGCGACTTGAGCGGCGCCATCCGCACCGGGTCGGGCTCCATTCCCCACCCTTTGTTGTATCCGACATCATCGCCCGTCAATTTCGCCATTCCGGCCGGTTTCACCCCGCCGCTGAACGTTGGCGACGGCGTGAATGCGCCGTACACGGTCGTCTCTGGCGGCTTGCTCGTCGACAACTCGCCCAGCCGCTTGAACGTCGCGAAGGCGGGTCTGACTGCAGTATTGAATGCGTACATCGACAGCGCTGACTTCGGGCTCATTGACTACGCTGTCGGCGGATTGTCTTCATGGAAGACCTGGGTTTATCAGATGAGCAATCCGGGCGGATTCACGTTCACCAACACGATCCCGCCGAGCGGGGAGTATGTCCTGAATCCTTGCTACGGCGTGAATCTGGCGGCCGGCTTCCAAGTCTCCAACAATTGCAACGCACTCAACACCTATTACGCGGCCCAAAACATCACGGCACAGCAATACATGCTGGTCAGCGCCAGCAGCGATGACCCAAGCGTCAACGATGTCTTTTATGATCCGGGCGGTTTTGACCCGGTATGTATCGTGCATGGTGGGCCATTCCCGGCGAGCCCGTTCGCGTTCCCGCTGACCACCTTTGAAGCCGGCGGAGTGACCGAAACCTATACGAGCGCCGTCAATACCTGCCCGAACCAGACGGGACCGACAAATGCCGGTTTTGTGGGCTCCTCGACTGAGGTGATGTATGAGGAGCGCGGGTTTGGATACTACACGTTCAGCGAAACCGCAAACGACGGCCAGACCCCGGTGCCGATGACGTCCTCCGGTGCTATCCCAACCGCAGCGACTGTGGCGGCTGCCATCGCGCATTTCACGCCCTATCTTGCACCGGAAACGAATTCCACCGGCACGCAGGACATAAAAGCGTCGGCGACACAATCGCCGATGGCGGGGCTCATGGTGCGCGCGCAGACTGTCTTCGCCGGCAACCCCCCGACCACCAATGGTTGCGTCACCCAGCGATACGTCGTGCTGGTGACGGACGGATTACCGACGATGGACCTCACTCACCACAATTGGCCGCCCTTGGGCAGCAGCGCCGCCGCTGGCTACGGTGTCAACGCCACCTTTAATCCCGACGGTTCTTTGGCAAGTACGAACGATCAAGCACTCACCGATGTGATCGCCAAGTTGAGCGCGCTCAACAGCGGCGCAAATCCGATCCAGACTTTCATTATCGGCGTGGGCGCCGGCGTCGATCCCACCAAGAACCCTGCCGCCGCGGCAACCTTGACGGCCATGTCGATTGCCGGCGGCACAGGAGCATATTTCCCGGCAACTTCGCCCCAAGCGGTTACCGATGCCTTGCAGACCATCATTACGCACATTTTGGCGGTCACCGAGTCAACCTCCTCGGCCGCCGTGAATACCACCGGCCTTAACGTGAATTCGGTCGTCTATCAGTCGCAATTCGTCACGTCCGACACGTATCAAGACTGGACTGGAAACGTCTTAGCGTATCCCATCAATCCGACCAACGGGTTCATCGATACCTTGCTGGCGGACATTCATTGGTCCGCACAGACGCAACTGGACTCCGAAGCAACCAGGTCGATAGCCACATGGGATCCGGTGGCGGGTCACGGGATCCCCTTCGAATGGACTCCGGGAACACCGGGAACGGGAATCGCCGGCAGTACCGCCCTCGGGACCGCGCTGCAGTCGTATGCACCCGATTCCAATGGTTCCGACGTGGTCCAGTACTTAAGGGGCGTGACTTCCCAAGAGCAACGCAACGGCGGCACATTCCGCAATCGCTCGCATATCTTGGGCGACATCGTCGACAGCAATCCGGCCTACATCGGGCCGTCGGCTGAAAACCTTCAGTCGCCTTCATATCGGCTCTTTGAGACGGCAACCGCACACCGCACACCCGTCCTCTATATCGGCGGCAACGATGGCATGTTGCACGCATTCGATACGACCACCGGTGATGAGAAATTCGCCTATATGCCGCGGGGCTCGTACTCAAATCTCGTCAACCTTGTTTCGCCTTTCTACAATGCTCAGCACAAATTCTTCGTCAACGGCTCGCCGCAGGCGGCGGATGTCCAATTTAGCGACCTGACCTGGCATAGTCTGCTCGTGGGGGCCGAAGCGCAGGGCGGCAAGAGTGTGTTTGCCTTGGACATCACGGATCCCACCTCGATGATGGCGGAACCCACGCTTGCCAACAAAATTCTATGGGACATCGTTGATACCGATTTGGGCTTGGGATTCAGCTCTCCCGCGATTGCGAACACCAATAGCGGCTGGCAGGTCTTCGTCGGCAACGGCTACAACAGCACCAACCAGAAGCCGTTCCTTTATGCAATCGACCCGCAGCACGGCACGATCAACGCGAAAATCGATCTGTGCGCGGCTGTACCTACTGCGTGTGACTTGACCGCCTCGAACGGTCTTTCGGGCGTGGTCGCGGTCAACACCAGCGGCGCAATTACCGCAACCGCCAACATGCTCTATGCGGGAGATTTGCAAGGCAATCTGTGGCGGGTGGACATCTCCAACTCCAACCCAAGCCTTTGGGCCGCAACCGTGATGTTTCAGGCTCGAGATGGCGTTCTTCCTGTCGGCAACAAGCAGCCGATCACGACGAAGCCGGTCATCACGCTCAATCCGCGCTTCCCTCAAGTGTTGGGAACCTTGGTCATGTTCGGCACCGGCCAATATCTGGGCGTTCCAGATATCGCAAATAGCAAGGTGCAATCGGTCTATGGTGTCTACGACCCGCCTGCCGGGTATGCGAGTCCGCTCAACCGCTCCAGCCTGTTGCCGCAGACCCTGGCAAACGCGATGCTGGGCGGCCTGCCGGTTCGCACCACCAGCGGAACCGCCCCGTCTTACCCGGCGAACAAGGGCTGGTATATGGACTTGAGTCTGGCCAGCGGCGAGCGAGTGATCAACACGCCGGCCCTTTTCTCGGGTGGCGAACTGATCTTCACGACCTTTCAGCCGGTAGTTCCGGCAGCCGGCGTTTGCAGCACTCTTGGTAATTCGTGGCTTATGGTGCTCAACTATGCGTCGGGCGAGAGCTTCACAACGCCCCAGTTCGATGCCAACGGCGATGGGCATATTGGCTCGGGAGATATGGTGACTGTTGGCGGTGTGACGATGGGTGTGGCCGGCGTAGGCCTGGGCAGCGTCTATGCATCCGGTGTAACCAATCTAAATGGTTCAGTGGACGGCGGCTCAGGACTCGCCATCGTTACAGTGACCAGTCTGCCAAACGGCGGCACGTCATATGTCGATCCGGCGGCCGGAGGACCTCCAAAAGCACGCAAGGCATGGTGGGAGATACGTCAATGAAACTAGGCAAACTGACTTTAACAATCAGCGCGATCGCTCTCGGACTCTGTCTGCAGCCCAACATTGGGTGGAGCACGCGCGCTTACGCAGCGCCGATCACCGGCACGGTGACCGCGCTGCCCTCAAGCGGCACGATCGAGGTCGATCATCACAGCTATCCCATTAGGAAGGGCAGCTTCGCGGCCCAGACGCTCAGCAGCGTGTATGTGGGCGAGACGGTCGACATCACTTTAGATCAGCCGCCGGGCGGCACAGCCGAGGTCATCCTGATCTCGCAGCATCAGGGATGAGGGCTCGTGCCATGAAGAAGAATGGTTTTACCTTGGTGGAATTGATGATCACGGTGGCGGTCGTGGCGATACTCGCCATGATCGCCATTCCCTCATATACGCAGTACATCAAGCGCGGGAACCGAACGGACGCGACCAAGACCTTGACGCTCGACGCGCAGGCGCTGGAACGCTGCTACTCGCAGAGTTTCACTTACGCGGTCGCCACCTGCCCCATCGTCGGCACGAGTCCCGCAGCATCTCCACAAGGCTATTACACCATCACTATCACGGTGACTGCAGGACCGCCGGAAACCTACACGTTGACTGCGGTACCGGTTCGAGCCCCGCAAACCGGCGATGCCTCCTGCACGGCGTTCACGCTCGACAGCACGGGCGCGCAGGGGGCAACGCCTGCCGGCAACACCCAAACCTGCTGGGGCTCAACTTAACAGTCATTCAATTGGCATGGGGTAAAGAGAGCCGCGCAAGAAGCGCGGCTTTTTTCGCGAACGCCTCAGGCCGCTGAAAATTCCGGCGAGTTCTTTGCATTATGTAAAACAAGTGTGATCTACTCCACAGTCCTACAATGTGACAGAAACCTGTAGGACGAGATCGCATAGCATGGCTTGATGCGGCCATCGCACAAAAATGCGCTCCTCGCTTACGGCGAATTTCGCGAAGCCGGCGCCCGGGGCTGCGGGATTTCTGCGAAATGCGAACCGGTTCTCAATTTGGAGATACATCACGGGAGCGCAAGCTTGACGCAAGGCTACTCCCGTAGGCTGCCGCCATGAAAAATAAGTCAATCGAACTTTCCCGGACCGAACGTCGCGCCTCGCAAGGCTTCACGCTGATCGAGCTCATGATCACGGTCGCGATCGTCGCCATTCTCGCCGCCATCGCCTATCCCAACTACCGCGACTATGTCATTCGCGGGCAACTGGTGGATGCGACACAAGGCTTGTCCGCGGTGTATGCCAACATGGAAAGATTTTTTCAGGACAACCGCAGCTTCCAAGCGGTCGGCGCCTTCAACCCGCCCTGCGCCGCCGCGCCGATCCCGGCCGGAAAGTTTTCGATCACCTGCACCAGCGCCGACGTCAACCACTTTATCGCGACCGCGGTAGGCACCGCCGGGACCAACGCCGACGGCTTTACGTTTACGGTCGATCAAGACAACACTCAGAAGACGACGGTCGCACCGCCGGCCCCCTCGAGCTTCAAAGGATGTACCACCGCTTGGGTCACCAAGACCGGCGGTTGCTGATGCAGCGCTCGAGGCCTGCGTCGGGTTTCACCATGATCGAAGCGATGGTGACCCTGGCAATTTTTGCCATTCTCGTGGCCATTGGGATTCCCACGATGAGCGCGTGGATCAGGAACAACAAAGTTCGATCCGTGTCGGATGCGCTGCAAACAGGCTTGCGCTTGGCGCAGACCGAATCTCTGCGCCGCAGCCGCCAAGTAGTGTTTGCGCTCACCAACTCAACCACCCCCACTGCGATCCCGTTGCCGGCGGTCGCCGATGGCACCTCTTGGGCCATCTGGACGATACCCTCCATGACGGATGGCAGCGAGACGCCGCAATTTATTCAGTCCGGCATCCTGTCCAACGCCAGCGTCAACGTGCTAGTCAACAGCAATGGGACGGCGGCGTTGTGCTTCAATTCGGTTGGACGTCTCACCAATAACGCCAGCGCCAACCTCGCCCTCGTCACCGGCGGGGCAATTACTTGCGCGCAGCCGACCACCGGACTCACCCCGGGTTCGCCGCCGGCGCAGATCTTCAACATTTCGATACCCGGCGGCGATCGGCCGCTGCAGGTGACTCTGGGCTTGGGCGGCCAAGTCCATATGTGCGATCCCGGCGTACCACTTTCGGACTCACACCCCGAGGGATGTCAATGAATCGATTGTCGCAACGCGCACCGCGCACGCGCGCCCAACGCGGCATAGCGCTGCTCGAGTGCTTGATGGCGCTGCTCATTTTTTCGGTCGGGCTGCTTGGGCTTCTGGGCCTCGAGGCGCGCGTGATGAGTACCTCGCTGAACTCGGAGAACCGCAATCGTGCGGCCATGCTCGCGGGTGAAGTAGCCAGCCAGATGTGGCTGAACAACACCGTGGCGCCTGCCACGACCGACTACAACAACTTGATATTGAATGCGGCTGACCAGACCCAAGGGGGCTTGCCGAGCGGGGTCATCACCGTCGCGGCGGTGGCGGGTACGACCAACGCAGCCGACGTGACGGTCACGTGGCAAGAGGTTTCGGATGCCAACCTGAGCACGCTCACCACGCGGGTAATCTTGCCATGAAGCAAAAAGGCATGACCCTGGTCGAGTTGATGGTGGCGATGACCATCGGCCTCGGGATCACTCTCGCGATCAGCAGCGTGCTGATCGCCAGCGAAAATCACAAGCGCGTAACCACGTCGACCAACGACGCGCAGCAGACCGGCAGCTATGGCTATTACGCGCTCGACAAAGCGCTGCGCGGTGCGGGCTCGGCAATCGCAGGATCGGCGTATCCGACCGACGTGGGCGTGCTCGGCTGCCACCTGAACGCCGGCACCATATTCCCGCGACACGTCCCATTTCCCCAACCCTTCGCCGGTTTCTTAAGCGGCGTGACCGACCCGCTCACCGTCGCTCCGGTTCTCATCGGCAAGAGTCAGTCGCAAGGCGGCTCGGATGTCATCATGGTGATGAGCGGCTCCGGCTCGGCGGGCGGCGTGTCGCGCCAAATAACCGGGGGCGGCAGCGCCACCACGGCGACACTGGACAATGTCGTGGGTTTCGCCAACAACGACTTGCTGCTGGTAAGTCAAAGCGGCGTGCCCGATTGCCTGCTGGAAGAAGTTGCTTCGGTCACTCCTCCCACACCCACACTGAACCTGGGAGGCACTTACTACACGGCGACCGCGACCAGCACGAGCATGGCGGGTCTTGCCACCAACACGGCGAGCTACGTCACGCCGCTCGGCAATGCCGTGGCGAACAATGTTCAGTTCACGCTGTATGGCGTCGATGGCAACCGCACGCTCTTTAGCTACGATTTGTTGCAGAACCTAAACCTGGTGGGCGGCGCCGGCGCCGATACGGCACAGGCCATCGCTGATGGCATCGTGCAAATGACCGCCCTGTACGGCATCGACACCAATGGCGATGGCATCCAGGACGAATGGGCCGACCCCGGCCTGGCGGGCGCCTGGGACATCAATACCGTCGTGAACTCGCCCGTGAAGATGAGGCAGATCGTCTCGGTGCGCGTAGCGCTGGTGGTGCGCGGCGAGTATTACGACTTGAACGGCGGCACTCCTGCCGTGCCCATTCCGGTTACTCCGCCGACGCTGACGGTTTTCAAGGGGCTGCATAGCGGTCCGGGGGGCACCGGTCCGCTGATCGAACAGGTCATTGCGGTGAGCGCGACCGAACAGCAATTCCGCTATCGACTGTTCGAATTCACCGTGCCTCTGCGCAACATGCTGTTGCTGGCAGGTGGGCCATGAGGAATCGATTCGCATTCGGCTCGCCGGCGCGCCAGCGAGGCGTGGTCCTCATCTTCTCCTTGCTGGTGCTGTTGATTTTGGCCATTGGCGCCGTAGCAGTGTTGCGTTCGGCGAACAGCTCGTTGACGGCTTCGGGCAATCTCGCCTTTCACCGCGACCTGGTCAATCAAGCCGAGCAGGCGGTCTCGACCGTCATGACGGAATTCAAAACCGGCGGCCCGCCGCTGTCGGGGGCATCAACGGCCAGCAGTCTGCCGGCCGCCAATTACAGTGCCACCACGCTGCCCACGAATGCGCAGGGCGTACCGCTGGTATTGCTCGGCAACGATGCGACTTTTCTCACCGTGGCGACGCCCGGCTTGACACCGGCCGGCAACGACATACCGGGCCGAACAGCGGATGTAACCATACGCTACGTCATCGATCGGCTGTGCAACAGCACCGGTACCGCCAGCATCAACAATTGCGTGCAGTCGACCGGCTTGCCCACCGGCGGTACCGCGAACCGCAACACCGCGGTCGCACCGCCTTCCGCGACCGTCTATCGCGTGAGCGTACGCGTCGACGGACCGCGCAGCACCCAGGCGTTCCTGCAGACCACCTTTACCAAACCGGACTGAACCCATGAACAGCCTATTTTCTCGCAGTATCGCAGTCGCTTTGACGCTGCTGCTTGGCCTCGTTTGCATGGCACCGTCAAGCGCGCTAACCGTTCTCGCGGACAAGCCGATTGCCGCCGGTGCGGACGTGCCGGGCAACCTGGCGCTGGCGCTCTCGGTGGAATACCCGACCGCGATCAGTATCGCAAACCTCGGCAACTACTCGGACACCACGCAGTATGTGGGCTACTTCGACCCGGCGAAGTGCTATGTCTACAATTTGAATGCGGGCACCCCGGCGAGCAGCTACTTCTCGCCAAACAGTGTCGCCGGCACGAGTGGTGGCGGGCACGACTGCTCCGCGATTGTCGGTCAGTGGAGCGGCAATTTCATGAACTGGGCTGCGACGCAGACCATCGACCCGTTTCGTTGGGCATTGACCGGCGGTTATCGCAGCGTTGACTCCACCACGCAGACCATCTTGGAGAAAGCTTGGGGGTCCAACCAGGGGTCCGCCAGTCAGAACTATCCGTATCGCGGAACCAGTCAAGCTACCGGAAACAAACTGAGCACCTCGGGTAGCCTGATCAGCAAGCTCACGCCCTTCAGTTCCTGGAGTAAATTCGACTTAGGTATCTTCAACAACGGCAACGCGATGGTGTTCTCGGGCGACGGCACCGCCGCCACGTACCAAACGCTGGCCGGCTCGGCCACCGACTTGAGCAATATCCCGACGGCCAATTCGGCGCCAAACCATCCTTACCGCGTCTATATCCGCGTCGCGGTGTGCGTTGCCGGAATGCTGGAGCCGAACTGCGTGCAATACGGCAGCAACTACAAGCCGGAGGGCTTGCTGCAGCAGTATTCCACCAAAATCCGTTTCAGCGCTTTTGGATACCTCAATCAGAACGGCGACGTTCGCGAGGGCAGCGTGCTACGCGCGCCGATGACCTTCATCGGTCCGAATATTCCACGACCTCTTTCCACGACGCCTATCGCCAACCCCAAGCCCGAGTGGGATCCAACCACCGGCATCATGATCGTGAATCCCGATACCGTATCGGCGACCAACAGCGGCGTCCCCAACAGCGGTGTCATGAATTACTTGAACAAGTTCGGCGAGGCCTCGCACACCTATAAGACGTATGACAATGTCGGCGAGCTTTATTACGCGACGGTACGGTACTTCGAGAATCTAGGCAACGTGCCCCAGTGGACCAACGGCGCGACTGCCACGGCTTTGGACGGATTTCCGGCGGTGGTCACTTGGCCCACCGACACGACCACCACGAACCCAGGCGCGGCGATCTTGTACAGCTGCCAGAAAAATTTCATCTTAGGTATCGGCGACGACCATACCTGGTATGACTACGACGTCGGAGGCAACAGCGGCACGGGTGCGTATTCGCCGACCGGCCTTTCCAGGCCGGTTCCCCCCCTCGTGGCGTCGGACACCCTCAATCAGGCGGCGGCCTGGACTCGGGCTCTGCAGACCGTCGAGGGCATGACCCTGAATCCCCATTGGCCATTCGACACTGATGCCACGTATTTCATCGCAGGCTTGGCTTATGGCGTGCACGTGAACGACATACGTCCCGACTTGCCGGACGCGCAGACGATTTCGACCTTTTGGATGGATGTTGCGGAAGACCAGCGCCTCGAGAGCCTGAATCCTTACTACATGGCCACCAAGTACGGCGGTTTCAACGCAGGCACCATACCTCAGGGTCCTCCCGGCCCCGATCCCCTCAACCCCGCCATTATCAACCCGCCGGCCTACGACATGTCGACGACCATTACGCAAGGTCAGTACGACACGACCGGCACCACCGTCAACATGAACGGCACTGTGCGGCCCCTGCCGGACAACTACTACAATGCCGGCAATGCCACTGCGATGGTCGCCGGATTGAAATCCGCGTTCGTCGCCATATCCAGTGCCGTTACGCAAGAAAGTACCTCGTTTTCGTTCTCCCTGCCCAATGTCTCTTCCGGTACGCAGTCCTTCGGAGCGAGTTACGATTCCAGCGGTTGGACCGGCACCGTCACCGGCTTCACGTTGACCTTCGGCACCGGCGGCAATCCGATCCAGACCGCGGTGTGGTCCACGCCGAGCACGCTGCAGAGTCAGCTCGCGGGCACTGGCTGGCAGACGGCGCGGCGCGTCGTCACGTGGAGCGGCAGCGCGGGGATCCCGTTTGAAATTGCCAATCTCACCACGGCGCAGACAACCGCGCTCAGCAGCCTCGGCTACTCTTCCGTGACCTGCAGCGCGGCTTCCTGCCCCTACCTGAACTATCTGCGCGGCGATACGAGCAACGAAATCGCCTCAACCGCCACGGGCAGCCTGCACGCGTTTCGCAGCCGCAATCTGCTCCTCGGCGACATCGTCGATGCCGGTTTGACGCCGGTAGCGACCCCGCAACAAACCTTTTCGGATGCCAACAATCCGGGCTACAGCGCCTTCAAAGCCCTATGGGCGCCCCCTTCGCTCCCGCCGCTGCGGCCCACGATGGTCTATGCCGGGGCCAACGACGGCATGTTGCACGCGTTCAACGGCACCACCGGGGTCGAGCAGTTTGCCTATGTACCGAGTGCGCTATTCCAAGGTCCCAACGGCACGCCGCAGGTCGACGGTCTCGCGCAGCTGGGCAATCCGAGCTACGTCCATCACAACTACGTCGATGCCACGCCCGCCGCGTTCGACGTCGATATGAACCACACTCTGGGTGCTTCCGGATCTCCCGATTGGCACACCGTGTTGATCGGCGGCCTGGGCAAAGGCGGCAAGAGCTACTACGCCCTGGATATCACCGATCCACGTCCGACCAGCATGGCGACAGAGGCGGCGGTAGCGAGTGACGTCCTCTGGGAATTCACCGACAGCACCATGGGATACAGTTACGGTGTTCCGGTGGTCGTCAAAACGGTCAAGTATGGCTGGGTTGTCATACTGACCTCCGGCTACGACAACACCGACGGCTTCGGGTACCTTTATTTCGTCAATCCGAAAACCGGCGCGCTGCTGGAGAAAGTCAAAACGCCGAGCGCGTCGGTCGGACTCACGCAGGCGTCCGCGTTCGTCAAGGACTTCAGCGACGAAACCGCCGATTCAGTGTACGTGGGCGACTTGAATGGCCAGGTGTGGCGCTTCGATTTGAACGAGCCCAACCCTGCGAACGCCTACCCACAGCCGGTCCTGTTCGCTACTGCAACGGACGGGAGCGGTGTCGCACAACCTATTACCACCGCGCCGCTGATCGAGATCCACCCGGTCACGCGCAAGCGCTACGTGTTGTTCGGCACCGGCGTGTTGTTGGCGGTCACCGACGTGCCCAGTACACAGCAGCAATCATTCTACGCGATCATCGATGGCACGGCCGCCGGCTTCAACGCCATAACTGCGCCCATCACGCGGTCGGACCTCACGTCGATCAGCACCGCGCAAACCATCAGTAACACCCCGAACACCTTATCTCCGACCTCGAAGGGCTGGTTCACCGACTTGGGTATCGACGCCGCTTCCGGCATCGGCTGGCGCGTGATACTGAATCCGCAGGCGTTCAACGGCATTGTGACCTTTGCAACTTCGCTGACAACCGCCACCGATCCCTGCAGCCCGCAGGGTACAAGCCGCGTGTACGCGCTTGACTATGCAACCGTTCTCTCGGTATTGCAGCCGGTTCCTGATCCTTCTAATCCCACCGGTCCTCTGATCAACGTTGCTTTCGACACGTACACGGTCGCGGCAATCAACCTCAGGTTCGCCGGCGCCAACGGCAATCCTGAGATCATCGTTGGATTCACGAAGGGAGATCCTGAAAGGGTGGACGCAAGCCTGACGGGCACACTCGCGACGCGGATATTGAATTGGCGCGAAATACCGACTGTAGAGTAATGACTCCGGCAGTTCGGCCCTGCTCAAAAAAAAGCCGCGCAGGATGCGCGGCTTTTTATTTCCGTCAACGCAAATCTCAGCGAGCGCTGTAGCCGCGGCCCTCGACACAGGCGACCATCGCGCGGTTGTAATCGGAACCGTTCTGCGCGACCTGTCCGGCCTGCTCCGATGCCCACTTCTGGCATTCGCTGCGATCCGTCGCTTGCTGCTCGGCGCTCTGGCCATTCTTCGGGTACATGAAAATCTGACCCGCGACCGGCCCGCCGGGACCAGGGCCGGAATTCTGGGGAGCAGGGCCGGAATAATTCTGGTCGGCGCCTGCATCACTGGGCGGCGGTGCCCCTACGTCCGCTGAGCCGCTGGAATCAGCCACGGGCGGTGGATCGGTTGCCACATAGCCGTCATAGGTTGGATTCCAGGTGTAATAGACGTCGTTGGCGTAATAGTAAGGAACGCCCGAATACCAGTACGTTGCATAAGCCAACGGCAGGATGGGTAGGAACCAGGCGAATCCTGCGCCATAAAACGCCCGCGGCCAAAAGCCGCCATGCCAGTAACCGCCGCGCCATCCGCTACCGCGCCACCCGCCCCACGAGCCGCCGCGCCAGCCGGTCGAGTATCCATGGCCCGCGAAGCCGGTGTGTCCCACAAAGCCGGCACTATGACCATAGGAGCCGCGATAGGCCACCACGTGGCTGCCGCCCGCGAAATGACCCGGGCCGGCAAAGTGTCCGCCGCCCGCGCCCACGTGGCCAACCGCAGCGTGGCCGCCACCAAAGGAATGGCCTCCAGACGCATGACCGCCGCCGCCACCACCGGCATGGCCTTGCGCCAATGCCGGTCCCGCGCCTGCCAGGATCAATCCCAGCGCGCTAACCGCCAAAAGAACGCTCTTGCCCTTGATAGTCATTTACCTCTCCTTACCTGGCCCCGCGTGCGGAAGCCTTCAAAACATAACTAATAAGACCCTATTTGTATAACGCGGTTCAGGGCATTTGGTGCACATAACGCCGGCTTAATTACGCAGCGCGGCATTGAACATCACGTAGGCCGCCCGGCCGGGCGCCGGCTCGAAAAACCTCGAATTCGTCTCATTCACGATCACAGAACCTACATAAGCTCGATTTGCCAGATTATCAAGCCGGGCGAATTCACTAAATCGCCAGTGCCTGGTTTCCTGCTCGAATCCGGCGCGCAAGTTGACGACCCAATAGCCCGCCGCGGCATCGCTATTGCGATCGTCGGCATAAATCTTCGCGCGGCCGAGCGTCTCCACCGTCGTCGAAAATCCGAGCGGCGCATAGCTCCAGCTCACTCCCGCGTACAAGGAATTTCGCGCGACGGCCGGTAGGAAATTACCTTCATTCACCGGCAAATAATTCGGCGGCGGTTGCCCGGTCTGATTGGTGAGCGGATTGCAGGGCGCCGCCACGCAGGTGAAATACGGCTGCGCGACGATGGCCTTGATATAGGTATATGCCAGCTCGGCGCTGAACCCGCCGCGCCATTTTGCATCGACAGACAACTCGAGTCCGCGCCGCGTGGTCTCGCCGATGTTTTGGTCAACGGTTCGGCCGCTCGAATTTTGCAGCACCGCCAGTTCATCGACGGTTTTGATGTAGAAAGCCGCGAGATTGGCATGCATGGAAGCATTGCCTGCTTTGATGCCGGCCTCGTAATTATCGCTGCGCGCCGGCTTTAAGCCGAAATTAAGGCCTGGCAGGCTGCCGTCGACGGACCGGTAAGCGAGATCATTCAATGTCGGCGTTTCGAAGCCCTTGCCATACGAGACATACGCATTGATCGCCGAATTGACGCGGTACGTGATGCCGGTTACTGGATTGACCGCCGAATATCGGACTTCACTATCCGCGGCGTCCAGTATCGCCAGGTGTCCGTGCGATGTGACCTGCACCAGGCTGTTGCGTACGCCGGCAACGATGCGCCAACGATCCGCCGGATCCCATTGCGCCTGGACGTATTGATCGAAATCATAAACGTGGTTGGCCTCATCGCGGCGTAGCGCTCCTTGCACACCCAATTGCGCGCCGATGTAATTCAGGTAGCCCTTGCGCGCCTCGGCCAGATCGTCGTAATTCGCGCCCGCGACGAGCAGCAGCGGCGTACCGCCGATGCTGCGTTGATCGCTCATGTGCAAATCCACGCCCCAGTAAGCGCGGTCCAAATCGATGACGCCGCCCGGGTAAAGCGGAGCCGCCTGCTGCGTCGCCTGGGGTATCGCCTGAAACTGAGTCGTGGCGCGATGTCCGGTATAGAGGCTGGCGACCACATCATCGGCGCCGCTCAGCTTATTGTCGTAAAGCACGCCGAGCTGTTCCTGAGCGAGCGACTTGCGCGTGTTGTACGCGATGGCATTCACGCCCGCCTGCGTTGGATCCGCGGCAAGCTGCGCGCGCGTGAGCCCTAAGGGATCTTGCACAAATGGCGATTGCACCGCGTTGCCCACGACCGTCAGCTTCGAGGAATCGCCCAAGGAAGCGCTGGCCTTCGCATTGAAGAGATTGCGCTCGGCATCGGAATGAACGCGATAGCCATCGGTTTGGAAGTGCGAGGCATCGATGACATAGTTGACCAGGCCGTCGTCCCCCGTCGTCTTCAGTGCGTATCGCTGCGTGTTGAACGCGCCGTACTCCGCCGCTCCGCCGAGCAGATACCCGGGCTTCGCATCCTCGGTAAATATCGCGATGACACCGCCCGACGAGTTGCCGTATAACGCAGAGAAGGGGCCGCGCAGCACCTCAATGTGATCGGCGCTGCTCAGGTCAAATTGTGAAAACTGCCCCTGACCATCCGGCATCGTGCCGGGAATTCCGTCGGAATACAGCCGCACGCCGCGCACGCCGAAACTCGAGCGGGCACCGAAGCCGCGCACCGACAGCTGCAGATCCTGCGCATAATTCTGGCGGCTTTGCGCCGAGACACCCGGCACGGTCATCAACGATTCCGACAAATTCACTTGCAGCTGTCCGCTGCGAATGGTGTGCGCGTCGATTCGATCGATCGACACCGGCAGATCGCGGCTATGTTCCGCTATGTGGGTGGCGGTGACGACCACCGAGTCCAATATGTCGCTGCCCTCGGCATGAGCCGTCCACGCGGCGCTCATGAGCGCCGCGAATAGTGCAATGCCGCCCTGTGGAATCCGATTGCTCAGGCTCAAAATGTGAGATTTCCCCGCGTCAGTTACCTTAGTCCGTGGCGGCTGGAACCTAAAGTACCGCCCTCTTTTGCCGCTATTAGGGACTTGAGCAAATCTTCGCACAATCAGGGCTTGAACACGGCACGTATCGTCTTGATCGTGGCCGCAAGCGTCACGGCGGCCGGCGCCCGCGACGTTCGCTCGGACTTGGCGGTGAGCGTGATTGTACGGCCCGCGGCCAATCTCGAATTGCGATCCGCGCCGACTGGTTTGGATATTTCCCCGGCGGACCTGCGCCGCGGCTACATTGACGTGATGCAGCCCACGCAGCTCACCGTGCGCAGCAATAGTCCGAACGGCTATGCGCTCGAGGTCCTCACGGTCGCACCCCTGCTCTCATCCATGGTCGTCGAAGGCTTGAGTTCCGATCTGGTGTTAGGGGCGGAAGGCGGCACCATCGTACAGCGCTGGCAAAAATCTCAGGCGGTCAATTTGTCGCTGAAGTTTCGCTTTGAGCTCGCGCCCGGCCTTAGCGCAGGCAGCTATCCTTGGCCGGTGCGATTGGCCGTGCGTCCGCTGGAATGATCAGAACCTGGTTCTAGTACGTCACCGTCACGGTGATGACATCGCTGTAAGCGCCCGGCGCGACATCCTGGGACGCTGGGATCAGGCCATATAGGGTTCCCGTCGCAAAATTGCTGCCGCCGGCCGGCACGACGAAAGGTCCTGCGCTTCCGCCGAACGAGCCGCCGCTGCCGTCGCCGATGATCTGGTTGTACGCGGTGCTCCAATAGATGTTGTAGTTGAGCGAATTGACGCCCGAGACCATCTTTCGCGTGGCGTAGCTGCCGCTCAAACCGGTGCTCAAAGTCACGTTGACCGTGACATTCGCCGAGCCGGTTCCGCTGCCATTGCAGGTCACCCGCAAGCTGCCGGTCGAGGCGTCGGCCAGCGCACTCAACGGGTTGTAAATGCCGAATGCAATGCCGCCGGCGCTCGCCGTGCAGTTCACGGTCGTGGCGGCTTGCGCGGGCGGCGCGAAAAGCGCGCCGAAGCACATGGCCAAGCACGCAGCGAAAATGCCGTGTGCACCTTTCATCGTTTGTGCACCGTGGTCTCGCGATTTTCATGGCATTGAATCGTACCCATGTCGGGCAGCGGGTCATCGGGCGGCGGCGGTTCCAACCGGAAGCTGCAGTGCCCGCCGGACCAACTCGCATCCGCGGACAGCCCATGATCGAAGCCGGTCACATACACCATGCCATCGAGAACAACTGGGAATTGCGTGCCTTTCAGCGTTACGACCGCGCCCACGGGCACGGGTTTGCCATCGTCGGTGACCAGCCGAAACGTACCGCTATGCACGCGTTCCACCGGAAAACGTGCAATCACGCCGCTGCGGTAAGGCGGCGCCATGATGGTGCTGCTGGCAGCAATGACCGTATCCAGCGGCAAGTCCTCGGGCGTGATGCTGATGCGATTCGCCTCGTACGGGCGCAGGTTGTAAAGCAGCGCACGGCCGCCGGCATCAGTGTGCGTGGTCAGCTGGTTTTCCACGTACACCGGCACGTCGGCGAGCCCGGCGACGTCCACCATCGCAAAGCTGCCGTTGACGGAGCGCGTGGTATTGAGCTGGCCGTCGAGGAATGTCATCGCGCCGGAAAGATATGCGCTGCGGCCGTCGAGCCCCTGATTGCGCGCCGCCTCCACCTCCAAATCGGCGCCGCTGAACTGTTGACGCCAATCGGCATCGTAATTTCCGGCGGTCGAGGCGCTCACGCGATATCCCGTACCGGGCCCGACGGGTGGACTCTGCGTCACGGACGCAATGACCTCGTTGGCGGGAGCGCCGGGGCCGCTGCCGCCGACCGTGCTCAAGGTGGCGGCGCGTCGAAAATCCAGAGGCAGCACGAAGATCAAATAGGCGCTGGTCGAATTTTGCGCGGCGGTTGAGAATTGCGCCGCGGTACGGGTTTGCGTCACGGTTAGATTCAGCGACCCGATGCGCCCTAAGCGAAGGCTGTGAGTCAAGCCCAGCGTTTGTTGCGTCGGCGAATCCCGATAGGTCTGTCGCACGTAGGCAAGCGACAGGGAACCAAAACTTCCCAAGCCCATGCCGGTCTGCAACAGGCTGCGTTGCCGCATACGCATGCCCGGATCCAGCGGTTCGCCCACCTGGGAGAAATCCCGGCCGGCCCACAGGCTGCTGGCGATGAAACTGGTATTCGTGCCGCGATGTTCAAGCGCAACGCCGCTCAACCAGCCGGATCCCGATGCATCGCCGCCGTCGGCGGCCGTGAAATTAATGACGCCGATTTGCCCCAGGCCAAACGCCGCATTCAGACCTGCGGCGTGCGCATCGCCCGCCAGATATTCAGCGTGGCCCTCCAAGGTGATGGCGTCGGTGATCCCGCGCCGGTAGCTGGCCTCGCCGAGCGTCGGGCCGTAGTCATTGCTCTCCAGGGCGTAGTTGTCGCGAATCTTGCCGACATTGACAGAGTACTGCGACAAGCCTGGCGCGAGCAGCGTGACGCTCGAATAAAAAGATTGCGTGAGCACCTCCTCGCGCCCGAGCGCATCGCGCACCACCACGCTGACATCGCCGGTGCCGGATACCGTGGGCAACCGATCGATGACGAAGGGCCCGGGAGGCAGCTGGCTGCTCGTCACCAGTTGATTGTTGACGAAGACATCCACGGTCGAGGGCACGGTCGCGGTCCCCGATGTGGCCAGCAGCGGTGTCGTCAATAAATCAGGCCGCAGTCCAAAATTGCGGCTCCAGCGCACGCCGGCGTAGCGCACGGCATTGCCCCAGCTGCCGCCATCGCTGATGGCATCGCCAAGATTCAAAGTCTCGAGCGTGGCTGGGAAATCCCGTGTGTACGTGGTGTCCAATCTGACCGCTTGGTTGTCATCATTGCCGTAGCGGCCGACAGCCGTGCTCGTCACCACCCCCGCGCCGGCAAAAACTCCCAGCTCCGCAAATGCTCCGCCGATGTTCTGGCCGCCGATTTGCTGCGCCGAGAGCTGGTAGTTGAGAAAGGCGCCGGGCGAGGCCGGAGTGATGTCCGGCGAGCGGCGTTCGGCTGCGCTCAAATGCGTTGTGTCCAGCGACGCCGGCGGCGCCGTGATCACCGCGCGTTGCGCAGCCTCGTCGATCGTTACCGTGCAACCCCTGATGGCCTTCGGATCAAAAAATCGCCGCCCTTCATGCACATAGGGCGCCGTCCGCGGCAACTGCAGGCGCAGGCGCGCAAAGTCGCTTTCCTCCAGATAGATCTCGCCTTCCGGGCCGCGCAGCACTACAACCATTTCTCCTGGCTCGCTGTTGCTCAACGTCACCTCGAGAACGGCCTCGGTCAGTTGCGGCGGCTCGGCGGCCATGGCGGATCGTGCCGCAAGGCACAGCATCAAGATCAGCAGTCCGGAATATGTCCGCAGCGCGTAGGCAAATCGAAGTGGCCTTCTCATGGGACACGCGCCAATCGCGGCTCTTAGAGAACGCTGGGCGCAACGTCGGCGGAAAAATCTCCCTGATCGCTGTGGCCGCGGATCGGAATCGTTCCTTGTTTCTTTGCATCCGCCGGCGGGGTCAAGGTCCAGCTCATGCGGCTTCCCGGCAGCACGTACTTCGAGGTGATTCCGCGCAGCGGCATCAATGAGCCGGGAAATTGCGCCTCGAAGTCGGTGATTTGCAGATGGCCGTTGCCGCTGTTGGTTGCGGCCACTTCGAGCTGGCCGTTGGCAAGCCAGCGCGATTCCCAGGCCAATTCAGCATTGGCCTTGCCGTGAGCAGGCGCGACGAACACGGGAATACTCAGACGCAACGCGACGCGCAGGCCCGTGAAATCCTTCGGCGCCGCCTGCGGCACCTCCTCGAAGATCACGCGGTAGGTGAGTTCCTGCGCGTTATCCGGCTCGCGCCGCAACGCGACTCGAACGATTTGCTGTCCGTTGGCCGGAATCTGCAGCACCGGCGGTGTCGCCAGCAGTTCTCGGGTGTCCTCGAGTTGCTCGGCGCCGTCCTTTTGCGACCAGCGCACGACCCGAATCTGGACCACCACCGGACTGTCATCGGCATTCATGATGGTCAGCGCTTCGGTACGGTGAGTGCCGGTGAGCTGCGCGCGGATCGGCGAAATATTGAACGTGCTTGCACTGGCCGGTGCCGACAGGGCGGCGAAGATCAGCAGCGCGAGGAGCGATCGCATCCTAGTAAGTGACGGTGACGGTAATCGTGTCGGTGTAGCTTCCCGGCACGGCGGCCTGGTTCGCTCCGCTGTCCGGCAATTGACCGAACACCGTCACGGCATTGGCCGTCGCCACGCCGGCGCCCGTGCCCGCCACCGTCTTGCTGGTGCCGGAACCATCGCCGAATATCTGGCTGAACGCAGCCGTGGTGAACAGGTTGTACTGCAGCGTGTTGGCACCTGAGGCCATCAAGCGTTGTGCGATCGTGCCGCCGGTGGTGGTGCCGCCGTTCAGCGAAATCGTATAGGGCGTATTTTTGGTGCACTTGACGCTGACGGTGCTGTTGTTGCTTTTCGCGCCGGCGCCTGGGGTGTAGGCGCTGAATGCCAGTGTGCTCGCCGTCGCGGAGCAGGTCGCTTGCACCGTTTCGGTGACCGCGAAAGTCGTCGTGGTGGTCGCCGAATCGGCGACGCCGGCCCATGCCAGTCCGCCACAGATCAGCGTCATTGCTTGAATCTTGCGCATCGAATCCTCGAAAAGTCGAAAGCAAACCGAACTCCTGCGGCGGCATCCTGCCGCCGCAAGAATCCCAAAGATCAATAGGTAACCGTGACCGTGATCGTGTCCGTGTACGCCCCGGGAACCGCCGCCTGGTTGGTCGCGTTGTCCGGAACTTGACCGAAGACCTGCACGGTATTGGCCGTCGCGACGCCGAGGCCGGTCCCAGGAATCGTGCCGGTGCCGCCGGTGCCGTCGCCGAAAATCGTTGCCAGCGCCGCGGTGGTATACAGGTTGTATTGCAGCGTGTTGGCGCCCGAGCCCATCAAACGCTGCGCGAATGCATCGCCCGTGGTCGAACCTGCGTTCAGGGCGACCGTGAACGGCGTGTTCTTGGTGCACTTGACGCTGATGGAGGTATTACCGATCTGCGCGCCGCCGCCCGGGGTGTAGTTGGGGAATGCCAAAGTCGCGGCCGTCGCGGAGCAAGTCGACTGCACCGTCGCAGTCACCGCGAAAGTCGTGGTGGTTGTGGCAGCTTGTGCAAGGCCCGCAGCCATTACTCCGGTTGCGAGGGTTGCAGTGAGAATCTTATGCATGAAAGCTCCTAAAATTGCCGTGTGACGTCATTGCCGGGAAACCCCGAGTGACGCTATTTTTGCTGGATACCCCTAAATCGTTGTGACCGCGCTCTCAGATCGGGTAGCTGGGGCTCAAGTTTTGGCACAATCTGCCGGCCCCATCTCAATTTAGGGCCAGTTACACGGCTTTTGAGCACGAGCGGGAGCGGTTCGCTGCCCCGGATTGTGTGAAGCAATTCCGCGATTGCGCAGACGGTGATAGGATCGCGGTCTCGATCACCAGGTAGTCCCTTGCCAAGACGTACACATCGTCTCGATTTTCGCGTCGCGCTCATGGCCGCGCTGGCGTTGATCTTTGCCCAGCTGGGGGCGATGACGCATGCCTATTCGCATGTGCCGGAGAAACCGCCGGTTTCCTCGCAGCAAACAAATTTAGGTATTCATGATTTCTGCAAAGACTGCCTGAATTTCGCACCGCTTCTGTCCGCGGCCGGCGCCCCTGCCGCGCTGCCCTTTGCCCTCCCCCAAGCTTGCAGCCCTGCGCCGCAAGCACAGATCACCTGCCTGGTCGATCTTAAGTTTCTTCTCGCCTTTCGTTCCCGCGCTCCTCCCGTCACGCCCTAACTTTCAAAGAAGATTTTTTCGGCCGCAAAAATCCGCGGCTTAAGTTTTTTGGCGTGGAGTTCTCGACTCATGTTCAATTTCAATTCCCTACGGGCGCTCTTGGCGCTCGCGTTGCTCTCCCTATTTTTTTTACCGCGTGCGGCGCAAGCCGATGAAGCTGACGGCGCAGCGCCGGCCGTCGACGAAGTGGTCGTGATTGCGCAGCGGCTGAACGAAGCCCGCAACGGCATCCAGACGCAAACCGGTGCTTCGACCTATACCATCAACGAAAGCGCGATCGCCGCAGAACCCGGCGGCGACAATCAATTGCTCAACCAGGTGATCATGCAGGCGCCCGACGTCGCCCAGGATTCGTTCGGACAATTCCATGTGCGCGGAGAACACAACGGCCTCCAATATCGCCTGAACGGCATCATCCTGCCGGAGGGCATCAGCGTCTTCGGGCAATCCCTGGATCCGCGCCTGATTTCCTCGCTCACGCTGGTCACCGGAGCGCTGCCGGCCGAGTATGGCCTGCGCACGGCGGGCATCATTGATCTTAAGACCAAAAGTGGCGTGATCGATCCGGGCGGGTCGGTTTCCATCTACGGCGGCAGCCACGGCACCGTAGAGCCAAGCTTCAACTACGGCGGCAGCGAAGGACGATTGAATTACTTCGTCTCGGGCGACTTTCTGCGCAATGATTTGGGTATCGAGTCCCCGGACGGCAGCTCCGATCCCATTCATGATCACACCAAGCAATATCACGGCTTCGGCTACTTCGAGTACATTCTCGATGACGCCAACCGCGTAAGCGCGGTTTTGAGCAGCTCCGTCGGTGACTTTCAAATTCCCAATCGCGGCGGATTGACCCCGAGCCTTACCAATGCCGACGGCACGCCGCTCACGGTTGACGGCCAAACGACCTATCCGAGCGCGGCGCTCAACGAGAATCAGCGCGAACTCAATCACTTCGCGATCTTGAGCTGGCAGCATTCGCAGGGGGCGCTGGACGTGCAGACTTCCGCGACGGCTCGCTACTCGAGCCTGACCTTTACGCCCGATCCGCTCGGCGACGTGCTGTTCACCGGCATCGCTCAGGATGCCTATAAGCAGAACATCGCCTATGCACTGCAATCCGATGCGGCTTACAAGCTCAACGATATGCACACGCTGCGCGGCGGCATTTTCCTGCAGAGCGACCACTCCAAGAGCCTTACCGACTCGCAGGTGCTCGCCCTGGATGCGAATGGCAACCAAACCAGCGATGTGCCGATCACCATCGTCGACAACGGCTCAAAGACAGAGTGGATCGAGAGCGTGTACCTGCAGGATGAATGGAAGGTCATTCCCTCCCTGACCTTCAATTACGGCCTGCGCTTCGATAAATTCACGGCCTTTACGGCGGCCCATCAGGTGAGTCCGCGTTTCAACGTGGTGTGGCAGGCGCTGGATGACACGACGGTGCATATAGGCTATTCGCGTTATTTATCGCCGCCGCCCTTTGAACTGGTGGGCGGGGAGACGATTTCGAAATTTCTCAACACCACCGCCGCGCCCGGGGTCACCGTATCGAATTCGCCCCTGGCGGAACAGGCCAATTATTACGATGTCGGCGTGCAGCAGAAGCTGACGCGCCAGTTCACGTTAGGCCTCGACACCTACTACAAGCAATCGCACAACCTGATCGATGAGGGTCAGTTCGGAGCACCCATTATTTTAACGCCCTTCAACTACACGCAAGGCAAGCAGTACGGCGCCGAAATCACGGCCAATTTCACGACCGAGGGTTTCAATGCCTACTTGAATCTCGCCTATCAAA
Source organism: Steroidobacteraceae bacterium (assembly GCA_036495805.1). GTDB lineage: Bacteria > Pseudomonadota > Gammaproteobacteria > Steroidobacterales > Steroidobacteraceae > Bog-1198. The sequence continues at coordinate 32,559 of DASXMG010000041.1, forward strand.
GCGCCAAGGGCAAGAATATCGACTCCGCCCAGTTCAACTTCTCGCAAGACGATCTTGACTACATTGCCACGCACTACATTCACTTGGACCACGAGCAGCAGTTCACTGCCTCAGGCGGTGTCTCGTATCTGTGGAATCACACCACGTTCAGCGCGGATTTCCTGGAAGGCTCGGGACTGCGCGCCAGCCTGGATTTGCCGGACGGCACATCGATTCCCAACGGCGATCATTTGCCCTACTACACACAAATAAATCTTGGCGCGAGCCATATCTTCCACTTCACGGAGACGAGCACGCTGACCGCGCGCATTGATCTAATCAACGCACTCGACAAGGTCTATCAAATCCGCAACGGCACCGGCATCGGCGTCGGCGCGCCGCAATTTGGGCCGAGGCGCGGTCTGTTTTTCGGCATATCCAAGAGCATTTAGCGCAAGGGCGCCGGTGTTCCGGGTCTAGGAGCTCGTCCGGATATTCGGACAGGCCCCTAGACCTTTTCCAAAGCCGCGTTCAGGTCGGCGATCAAATCATCCGGATTCTCGATGCCGACTGAAATTCGAATCAATGCGTCGGTGATTCCGAGCCGATCCCGGGTCTGCTTGGTCACGCCCGAATGCGTCGTGCTCGCCGGATGCGAGATCAGCGTTTCGGTACCGCCGAGACTCACCGCCAGTTTGATCACCTGCAAGGCATCGAGCAGCCGAAAAGCTTCGGCCTCGCCGCCCTTCACGGCGAAGCCAAAAGTCGACCCCGCGCTCTCGCACTGCTGCTTGAACACGGCCGAGCGCGGATCCTCCGCGGCGAGAAAGCCAAGATAGTTCACAGCGGCGACTTTTGGATGCTTGCGCAAAAAATTCGCCACCAGAGCGGCATTTTCCGCCGCCTTATGCATGCGCAGCGAGAGGGTTTCCATCGACCGCATGATCATCCATGCCGTGTTGGGATCCAGCTGCGTGCCGAGCGCGCCGCGCAGCTTCTTCACGGGATCCACCGCGGCGCGCGAGCCTATGACGCCGCCCGCGACCAAGTCCGAATGTCCACCGACATACTTGGTCAGGGAATACATGACGAGATCGACGCCATGCAGCAGCGGCCGCTGGAAAACCGGCCCCAGAAAAGTATTGTCGACCGCGACCGGCGGCCTGCCGCCTTTCTGGCGTGCGCCGATCATTTCCGACACTTCGCGCATCAGCTTGAGGTCCACCAGGCTGTTGGTGGGATTTGCCGGCGTCTCGACGATGATGAGGCAAACTCGGCCCTGGGACTGCGCCGCCTTTTTTGAGGCATTCGCAGCAGCTTCCAGCACGGCATCGCGGTCGTGGCCCAAATTGAACCCCACCGCGCTCACGCCAAAACCGGGCAGAGTCTTTTCGATCAGCGTTTCAGTGCCGCCGTACAAAGGCTGGCTCATGAGGATCACATCGCCGGGGCGCACATGGGTCCAAATGACGGTTGATATCGCCGACATGCCGCTGGAAAACACCGCCGCGGCTTCGCCCTCCTCCCATAAGGCCAGGCGATCTTCCAATACCTCAAGATTGGGATTGTTGAAGCGCGAATACACGAGGCCTGATGATTGGCCCGCCACCGGCTCGCGTCGACCCGAGGTGTAGTCGAAGAAATCCTTGCCATCCTGCGCGGTCTTGAAAACGAATGTCGAGGTCAGGAAGATCGGCGGCTTCAGGGATCCTTCCGACAGGCTCGGATCGAACCCGTAGCCCATCATCTGGGTTTCGGGCTTGAGCACGTGTTTGCCGATTTTGCGCTTATGATACGTGTCGTAACTCACGCTGCCCCCAAAGAAGTTAAAATCGTGGCCCGCAATATAACACCGTGTTGCTTCTAATCATTGCCGTCGCGGCGTTCCTGTGCACCGTGTTGGGCGGTCTGCTGGCGCTGCGGCTGCGCGACAAGCTGCATCTGATTTTGGGCTTCAGCGCCGGCGCCGTCATCGGTGTTGCTTTTTTTGATTTGCTGCCGGAGGCAATCGATTTCGCCGCGCCCCACCATTCCGCGGCCGTGGTCCTATCCTGGACCGCCCTCGGCTTCTTGTGCTACCTGGTGCTCGACCGAATTCTGCTCTTTCACGGCAACTCCGCGTCGCGCGGGCGCTTCGCGGCCGGCGTGCTCTGCCTGCATAGTCTACTGGATGGCATTGCCATCGGCGTGGCTTTCCAAGCCTCGCATCAGGTGGGAATCATCGTTGCGATCGCAGTGCTCACCCATGATTTCTCGGACGGTATCAACACCATGAATATGGTCCTGAAGAATCAGGGCAATAAAACCCAGGGCATGCGCTGGTTGCTGGCGGATGCCACAGCACCGGTGATCGGCGTGGCATCGACCTATTTCTTCACGCTGCCCGGCGCATCCTTCGGCGCCGTGCTCGGTCTGCTCGGCGGATTCTTCCTTTACATCGGCGCCAGCGATCTCATTCCGGAGAGCTATCACGCTCACCCCAAATTTCTGACCACCGCCATGACGCTCGCCGGCGCGGCAGCCCTCTACGTAGCGATTGCGCTAATTGCCCGCTAGGTCGCGCGTCGCGCCGCTCCCCGCCGAGGCGGCCACGATGCTGGCGATGGCGCCCCACTGAACCCAGCTCAACGTCTCATGCAGAAAAATCAGCCCGGCGAGCGCGCCAAGGGCGGGATTCAAACTCATCAACACCCCAAAAGTGCGGGTCGGGACTCGCGGCATGGCATACATCTCGAGCGTATAAGGCAATGCGCTCGATAGCACCGCGACCCCCAGCGCCGCAGGCAAAATTGCCGGAGCAAACAGCGCCGTGCCGCTGTACGAGTAGCCCACAGGTACGATCATCACAGCGCCGATCACCATCCCCAGTGAGGTGACCTGTCCGCCGTGTGCCGCACCGGCTCG
>DASXMG010000042.1:0-12687 GCA_036495805.1 Steroidobacteraceae bacterium
GTTGCTCGCGCCGGCGGCGCTAGCCAATGCCGTGGCGCAGGCCATGCGTGTGCTCAAGCGAGTGAAGCCGCGCTCCGTGCTGGGCGCGGGCGGTTACGTCAGCGGCCCCGGCGGCATCGCGGCGTGGCTGATGCGCATTCCCCTGCTCATCCACGAGCAGAACGCGATCGCCGGCATGACGAATCGCTGGCTGGCGCGCGTGGCGACCAAAGTGTTGGAGGCTTTTCCGGGAAGCTTCGGCCCGCATGTGCGCGCCAGCACCATCGGCAATCCGGTGCGCGAGGACATCGCGGCGATCGCCGCGCCGGCGCAGCGCTTCGCGGGGCGCGAGTCGCGCGCGCGGCTGCTGATTTTCGGCGGCAGCCAAGGCGCGCAGCGGCTAAACGTGGTGCTGCCGCAGGCGCTCGCGAAGCTTAAAGTCCAGGACCGCCCGCAGGTCCTGCATCAGTCCGGTGAGCGCGGACTGGAATCGACCCGCGCGGCTTACCTGGAAGCGAAGGTCGAGGCCGACGTGCTGCCGTTCATCGACGATATGGCGAAAACCTATGCGTGGGCGGATCTCGCGGTGTGCCGTGCGGGCGCCATGACGGTCGCGGAGCTGCAGGCCGCCGGCCTCGGCGCGATCTTCGTGCCGCTCCCCATCGCGACCGACGATCACCAAACCAAAAATGCCGCCGTCATGGTGGGGGTCGGCGCGGCGCGAATCATTCAGGAGCGCGACCTCACGCCCGAAGCGTTGAGCGGCATCATCGCCGAACTCTGCGCGGATCGGGCCGCCCTGCTGAAGATGGCGGAAGCGGCACGCACCGCACGCATCACCGATGCCGCGACACGCCTGGCGGATCTGTGCATGGCCGCGGGAGTGCCCGCATGACGGTGCGCACACGCTTGGAAGATCGGATGCGCCGCATCAAGTGCATTCACCTGGTCGGCATCGGCGGCAGCGGCATGGGCGGGATCGCCGAAGTGCTGCTGAGCTTGGGCTATGCGGTCCAAGGCTCGGACCTCAAGCGCAACGCGGTGACCGAGCGGCTGGCACGCTTGGGGGTCAAGATTTTCATCGGCCACGACGCTGCGCACCTGGGCGACTCGGACGTGGTGGTGGTATCGAGCGCCGTCAACCGCGCCAATCCCGAAGTGGCCGCGGCGCTGGCCAAGCGTATCCCGGTGGTGCCGCGCGCGGAAATGCTGGGCGAGCTGATGCGCTTTCGCTACTCGATCGCGGTGGCGGGCACGCACGGCAAAACGACCACCACGAGCTTGGTGGCGAGCGTGTTGGCGGAAGCGGGCCTCGATCCCACCTTCGTCATCGGCGGGCGATTGAAGAGCGCCGACAGTAACGCGCGGTTGGGTGCGGGCCGCTATCTGGTCGCCGAGGCCGACGAGAGCGATGCGTCATTTCTGCATTTGCAGCCGATGATCGCCATCGTCACGAATATCGACAACGATCACCTGGCCACGCATGACGGCGACTTTGCCCGCCTCAAGCAGAGTTTCGTCGACTTCCTGCACAACCTGCCGTTCTACGGGCTCGCCGTGCTGTGCGCGGACGATGCGCACGTACAAAGCATCTTGGAAGCCGTCGGACGGCCGTTCGTCACGTATGGTTTCGGCGAGGGTGCGGATGTGCGCGCGGTCAATGTGCAGCGCCTGGGGCTGCAATCGCGCTACGAGGCGCTGCGCGAGGGACGCCCGCCTTTGAGCCTGACCCTGAATTTGCCGGGCCGGCACAATGTTTTGAATTCCCTGGCCGCGGTGGCGGTTGCCGCCGAACTCGATATCCCGGACGAAGCGATACAACGGGCCCTGATGCATTTCCAGGGCATCGAACGGCGCCTGCAACAGCTCGGCGAGATTGCCTGGCCCGGCGGACGCGCGCTGATCGTGGACGACTACGGCCATCACCCGACGGAAGTGGCGGCGACGCTCGAGGCGGTGCGCCAGGGGTGGCCGGAGAGGCGTCTGGTGCTGGTGTTTCAGCCGCATCGCTACAGCCGCACGCGCGATCTGTTGGATGACTTCGGCCGGGTATTGGGTGAGTGCGATGTGCTCTTGGTGACGGAGGTCTACGCCGCGGGCGAAGCGCCGATCGCGGGCGCCGACGGCCGCGCCATCTGCCGCGCGGTGCGCAGCCGCGGCGTCGTGGAGCCGGTGTTCGTCGAGAGCGTCGACGATTTGGCCGAATCGTTGCGCGCGGTTCTGCACGACGGCGATGTGGTGCTGACCATGGGCGCCGGCAATCTCGGCGCCGTGGCTTTGGATCTGAAGAGCCGCTTTGCGGCGGGAGCCGCGGCATGAGCGCGCAGCATTGCCTCGATCTCGCCCCGGAATTCAGCGCCCGAGTGCTGCGCGATGTGCCGATGGCCAAGCACACCTCCTGGCATGCCGGCGGCACGGCCGATTTGTTCTTCACGCCGCGCGACATCATGGATCTCGCCTCCTTCGTGCGCCAGCTGCCGCCGGAAGTGCCGCTGCTCTGGCTCGGGTTGGGCAGCAATCTTCTGGTGCGCGATGGCGGCGTGCGCGGCGCCGTGGTGGCCACGCACGGGGCGTTGGGTGCGCTCGAGCGCCACAGCGCGACGCGCATCCGCGCGGAAGCGGGCGTGCCCTGCGCACGCATCGCCCGGCAATGCGTCAAGTGGGGCTTGGGGCCGGCGGAATTTTTTGCCGGCATCCCGGGAACGCTCGGCGGTGCGCTGGCGATGAACGCCGGGGCATGGGGCGGGGAGACCTGGAAGCACGTGGTCGAAGTGGAAGTGTTGGATCGCAAGGGGACGCGGCACACGCGCGCGCCGGCCGAGTACCAGATCGGCTATCGGCAGGTGAAGGGCCCGGACAACGAGTGGTTCATCGGCGCGCGCCTGGAATTCGAGCGTAAGCCGGGCATCAACACCGATGCCATCAAAGAGCTGCTCGACAAGCGACGCGAAACGCAGCCCATCGGCGAGTGGAGTTGCGGCTCGGTATTCACCAATCCACCGGGCGATCACGCGGCCCGGTTGATCGAAGCGGCGGGCCTCAAGGGGTTTCGCATCGGCGATGCGTCGGTGTCGCAGAAGCACGCCAATTTCATCATCAATCATGGCTCCGCGCGCGCGGCCGACATCGAGGCCGTGATTTTGCACGTGCAAAAGACCGTCGCCGCGACTCAGGGCACCCTGCTGCACACCGAAGTGCGCATCGTCGGGGAGCCGGCATGAGCCTGCTCCAGGAAAGCGCCCTGCGGCGCGCGAGCTCGGCGCGGGAATTCGGCAAGACCGCCGTGCTCTTGGGCGGAGATTCGAGCGAGCGCGAGATCTCGCTCCTGAGCGGTAATGCGGTGCTCGAGGCCTTGAAGCGCCGCGGCGTCGATGCGCACGGGTTCGATCCTTTGGATCGCCCGATCCAGGCGCTCTTAAGCGAGGGGTTCGAGCGGGCATGGATTGCGTTGCATGGCCCGGGCGGCGAGGACGGCACCATGCAGGGGGCGCTCGAATGGATCGGTGTGCCCTACACCGGCAGCGGCGTGCTCGCCTCGGCGCTCACCATGGACAAGCTCAAGACCAAGCGCGTGGTGGTCGGTGCCGGCTACGCCGCACCCGAGTACGCGGTGTTGTCGAGCGCGGCGGATCTGGAGTCCGCGGTGCAGCGCGTCGGGCTGCCCATGATGGTCAAGCCCGCGAGCCAGGGGTCGAGCGTCGGGATGACCAAGGTCAAAGCCGCGGCGCAGCTCAGCGGCGCCTACGCGGCGGCGCAGGCCATCGAGCCGGTGGTGTTCGCGGAGCGTTTCGTGAGCGGCGACGAATACACGGTTTCTATCTTGCAGGGCGCGGCGCTGCCGTCGATCCGCATCCTGCCGGCGACCGAGTTCTACGACTACGACGCCAAGTATTTCCGCGACGACACGCAGTACTTCTGCCCCAGCGGCCTCAAGGCCAAAGAGGAAGCGGAATTGCAGGCGGCAGCTCTCGGCGCGTTCAAGGTCACCGACTGCTCGGGCTGGGGCCGCGTCGATTTCATGCGCGACAGCGTCAGCAACAAGTTCTTTTTCATCGAGATCAACACCACGCCGGGCATGACCAGCCACAGCTTGGTGCCGATGGCGGCGCGCCAGGCCGGAATCGATTTCGAGGAACTGGTGTGGCGCGTACTGGAGACCAGTTTTTCACGGGAGCGCAAATGACCACACGGCGGTTTAGATGATCGGCGTCATGCATCGCAATCGATTCAAGAGCAAGCCGAAAGCGGAGAAGCGGCGTTTGCAGTGGCCGGCGTTCCTTCGCGACTGGCGCCTGTACGCGCGGCGCGGCGCGCTGCTGTTGGTCTTGATCGGGGCCTTGAGCGCGCTCACCTGGGCGCTCGATCGGCCGGTGCGGGTGATTTCCATCGACGGCAGCTTCCAGCGCGTGAGTCCCGGGCAGATCGAAAAGGCCGTGGCGCCGTTCGCCAATGAGGGCTTCATGTCCGCCAATCTGGCCGACATTCAAAGCGCGGTCGAGGCGCTGCCGTGGGTGGACCATGCGCGCATCGCGCGGCGCTGGCCCAACAGCTTGCGGGTGACCGTGACCGAGCAGACGGCGGCGGCGCGCTGGGGCCAATCAGGATTGCTGAATACGCGCGGCGAACTGTTCGTCCGCGAGGCAGCGCATGTGCCCGCGGAACTGCCGCGCCTGAGCGGCCCGGACGGCAGCGAATCGCAGGTGGCGCAGCGCTTTCTGTCGGTCCAGGGGCGGATGCTCGAGGCCGGCATGCGCATCGCGGCGCTGCGTCTCGATGAGCGCGGCGCGTGGGAGATGGACCTGGACAGCGGCGTGACAGTGCGCTTAGGGCGCCGAGACGTCGATGAGCGCATCGATCGCTTCATCCACACCGCATCGCAGGTCATCGCCCACCGCTTGGACGAAATCAGTTACGTGGACATGCGCTACTCCAATGGTTTTGCCATCGGCTGGCGCAACCAAGGCACGCCGGCCTTAGGTAAGGCCAAACATCCCGACGATGCCGACGCCTAAAGGAAATTCTTAAAGACATGGCAAAGCGCTCTGATCGCAATTTATTGGTAGGCCTCGACATCGGCACCAGCAAGGTGGTCGCCATCGTGGGCGAGCTCAAAGCCGATAATGCGCTGGAAATCATCGGCATCGGCAGCCACCCCTCGCGCGGCCTGAAAAAAGGTGTGGTGGTGAACATCGAGTCCACGGTCCAGTCGATTCAACGCGCGGTCGAAGAGGCCGAGCTCATGGCCGGGTGCGAAATCCATTCGGTGTATGCCGGCATCGCCGGCAGCCACGTGCGCAGCTTGAACTCGCACGGCATCGTGGCCATCAAAGACAAAGAAGTGGTGCAGGGCGATGTCGAGCGCGTGATCGACGCCGCCAAGGCGGTGGCCATCCCGGCGGATCAAAAGATCCTGCATGTGCTGCCGCAGGAATACATCATTGATACGCAGGAGGGCATCCGCGACCCGATCGGCATGTCCGGTGTGCGCCTGGAGGCCAAGGTACACATCGTCACCGGCGCCGACAGCGCCGCGCAGAACATCGTCAAGTGCGTGCAGCGCTGCGGCCTGGCGGTCGATGACATCGTGCTGGAACAGCTGGCTTCGAGCTATGCGGTGCTCACCGAGGATGAGAAGGATCTCGGCGTGTGCGTGGTGGATATCGGCGGCGGCACCACCGACATCGCCGTGTTCGGCGGCGGCGCGATTCGCCACACCGCAGTGATCCCGATCGCGGGCGATCAAATCACCAACGACATCGCGGTGTCCATGCGCACGCCCACGCAGTATGCCGAAGACATCAAGATCCGGTACGCCTGCGCTCTATCGCAGCTCGCCAACCCCGACGAAACCATCGAGGTCCCGAGCGTGGGGGATCGCCCGCCGCGCCGCCTCGCGCGCCAGACGCTCGCTGAGATCGTCGAACCCCGCTATGAGGAACTGTTCGGGCTGATCCGCGATGAGCTGCGCCGCGCGGGACTCGAGGAGCAGGTGGCCACAGGCATCGTGCTCACCGGCGGCAGCGCCAAGATGGAAGGCGCCATCGAGCTTGCCGAGGAAGTCTTTCACATGCCCGTTCGTTTGGGCGTGCCGCAATACGTCACTGGTTTATCGGAAGTCGTGAGCAATCCGATCCACGCCACCGGCGTGGGTCTCTTGCTGTACGCGAAAAGCACCATGGAAACGCAACGCACGGATGCGCCGCTGCTCGCGGGCGGTGTGAAAAATCTGCTGGAGCGAATGAAGGCTTGGTTTCAGGGCAATTTTTGATCGGGTTAATGACAACTAACGTAGGAGAACTGGAATGTTCGAACTGATGGATACTTATAGCCAAAGCGCCGTCATCAAGGTGCTGGGCGTGGGCGGCGGCGGCGGCAACGCTGTCTCGCACATGGTCCAAGCCGGACTCGAGGGCGTGGATTTCATATGCATCAACACCGATGCGCAGGCGCTGAAGCACTCCAAAGTGCGCACGGCGCTGCAGATCGGCTGCAACATCACCAAGGGCTTGGGCGCGGGCGCCGATCCTGAAGTGGGCCGGCAGGCGGCGATGGAAGATCGTGATCGCATCATCGAGCTGATCGAAGGCTGCGACATGCTGTTCATCACCGCCGGCATGGGCGGCGGCACGGGCACGGGCGCGGCGCCGGTGGTGGCACAGGTCGCGAAGGAGCTCGGGATTCTCACCGTCGCGGTGGTCACGCGTCCCTTCGAGATGGAAGGCAACAAGCGTTCGCGCGTCGCGGATCAAGGTATGTTGGAGTTGTCCAAATATTGCGACTCGCTGATCACGATTCCCAACCAGAAATTGCTGACGGTGCTCGGCAGTTCCACCACGCTGCTCGACGCCTTCAAGGCGGCGAACACCGTATTGCAGGGCGCCGTGCAGGGCATCGCGGAATTGATCACGCGGCCGGGCCTCATCAATGTCGACTTTGCCGACGTACGCACGGTGATGTCGGAGACCGGCATGGCCATGATGGGATCGGGCACGGCATCGGGCGATGATCGAGCGCGCGAAGCGGCGGAAGCAGCGGTTTCCTCACCCTTGCTCGAGGACATCAATCTCTCGGGAGCGCAGGGCATCCTGGTAAACGTCACCGCTGGGATGGACCTGTCGATCGGCGAGTTCCAAGAAGTGGGCAATGTCATCAAGCAGTTCGCCTCCGACGATGCCACCGTGGTGGTAGGAACGGTGATCGATCCGGAGATGACCAGCCAGATCCGCGTTACGGTCGTTGCGACCGGTCTGGGCAAACCCGTCGCGCGCGCTCACCAGCCGCCGGCTGCGGCACACGCAAGTGCACACGCACATGCGCCGCCGCTCACCATGCGGGTGGTTCGGCAGCGATCGCCGATGGCACCGACCGACTACGCCATGCTCGACAAGCCGACGGTGCAGCGGCAACGCGCGGTAGGCGATGGCCTACGGGCTGAAGTCGATTCGGAGGATTTGCTGGATATACCGGCGTTTTTAAGACGACAGGCAGACTAAAGAGACTACGTTTTCGACATTCCAGGTTTGGCGCCCTGCAGGAGAAAGGCCTTAAAGGGCGCCGGTCTTGTCGAGAAATGTGAAGAGAACACCGCTCGCGTAAGCGCCCGTCCTGTCAACCAAAAAGGGACTTTGGAGTTCAGGGTAGGGCGCCGCGTGTGGTACCTTTGGCAGATAACATAGTCTGGTTTCACTTAATGTTGAATCAACGAACGCTGAAGAACTCGATTCGTGCCACCGGGGTCGGGCTGCATACGGGCAAGAAAGTTCTCATGACTTTGCGCCCCGCATCGCCTGACACCGGGATTGTGTTTCGCCGCACGGATTTAGCATCCCCGGTCGATATCCGGGCGCATGCCGAAAATGTCGGCGACACCATGATGGGCACCACGCTTCATCGCGGCGAGACCAAAGTCTCCACGGTGGAACACCTGTTGTCCGCGCTCGCGGGACTCGGGATCGACAACGCCTTGGTGGAAGTCAGCGCCGGCGAAGTACCGATCATGGACGGCAGCGCCGGACCCTTTGTGTTCCTGCTGCAATCCGCGGGCATCGAGGAACAGAAAGCGCCGAAGCGCTTCATCCGCATCCTGGAAAAACTGCAGGTCGACGATGGCGACAAGTGGGCGCGCTTCGATCCCTATGACGGTTTCAAGGTGAATTTCGAGATCGAATTCAATCACCCCACGTTCAAGAAGCATTCCCAAGTGGCGTCGATGGATTTCTCGACCACCTCATTCTTGCGCGAAATCAGCCGCGCGCGAACCTTCGGATTCATGCGCGATTTGGAAAGCCTGCGCGCCCGCAATTTGGCGCTCGGCGGCAACATGGACAACGCCATCGTTCTCGATGACTACCGTGTGCTCAACGAGGACGGCCTGCGTTACGAAGATGAATTCGTGAAGCACAAGATTCTCGATGCCATCGGCGATCTATATTTGCTGGGGCACAGCTTGATCGGGGAATTCAGCGGCTTCAAATCGGGCCACGCGCTCAACAACAAGCTGCTGCGCAGCCTGATGGCTAAGCAAAGTGCTTGGGAAGAAGTCACCTTCGAAAGCTTGGCGGAGGCGCCGATTTCCTACGCTGCTGCTGCGGCGGCGCGCGTTTAAAAGCCGGGCCGATCGGCCGCAATTCCTTGCTGTTAGCAAGCGATTGCCCGGGTCATACCGGAGTGATACCATTTGGGTATGAAAGTCGCAATATCAGTTCCTGACGAGGTATTCGAGGCCGGAGAGCACTTGGCTAGGCAGCTAAGAGTCTCACGCAGTGAGCTTTATTCCGATGCGCTGGCCTCATACCTAAGCTCGCGCGGCGCCCAAGCCGTTACAGCGCGCTTGAATGCTGTTTACGGTGCGAATTCATCAAATTTGGACAGCGGACTCATTGCAGCGCAAAGCGCAATCTTGAGCAATGAAACGTGGTGAAATTTGGTGGGCGTCTCTGGCGTCACCCGTGGGATCCGGTCCGGGTTACCGGCGCCCCGTCCTAGTCATTCAATCCAATCCATTCAATGAAAGCCGAATCGCGACTGTAATTGTAGCGGCTATTACGTCGAACCTTGCGTTGGCCGATGCACCCGGAAATGTACGAGTGTCGCGCACTGAGTCGGGCCTCAAGACCGCTTCGGTCATCAACGTTTCACAGGTGTTAACGATCGATCGCGGCGTGCTGACTCAAAGAGTCCGCGCGGTGCCCGCTCCGATATTGCAGCAAGTTGAGGAAGGACTGCGATTGGTGCTGGGGCTATAACCCTATTGGTGGAACCACGCGAATCCTAACCGTTAAGATCTCTTTTCCCGACGCTTTGGCGACGCGCTTGCGGATCGCGTCCGTGGAGTAACGCAGCCGCGAAGCCCACACCGCGCCCATGACGCCGATGGTCAGACGGCTTCCTTCGAGGCCCGCACTGGCCACCGACTGAGCGAGGCGGGCGGGGAGCGCAGCGCGGACCTGCTCCACAATTTGCGCACGCTCCGTGGCTCGGTCCTTAAGGAGTGAAAGCCGCTTCCCACCTCTTGCCAGTAACTCGCTGAGACTCTTAGAGTTTTGCATTGAACAATAATCCGGAGCGCGGACCCGCCGGTATAAACCGTGCGGAAATCCTTGTTTTAAGACAGTTATCTGCATAATCTACCGATACCCTTCTGGGCATAATCTCTAGCCCCAGAGGGCAAGCCTTAGTGTAAGCATCGCCTCGGTTTTGGAAGAATAAATCCGTATGAATGTCATTTTCGTCGGCCGCAAGTCGGGCCGAGTGAAACAATTTGACCTGCGACATCCAGTGATTATGTCGTCTGCGTTGCTATTGGTGCTGGCCATTGTCGGCACCGCCTTTTCGATCGGCATGGGTTTGGGCGCTCGTCACAGCGGCGGCAACCCCATCGATCAATTGGGCAACTGGTCAGCCGAGCTGCTGCATCAGAAGGCACAAATCGAAGACACCAAGCGCGTTCTCCAAGAAAAGGTGAACGCCCTGGCGATGCGCGTCGGCCAGATGAATGCCAACGTGATTCGCCTGGACGCGCTTGGTAAGCGCTTGACGCGCATGGCGAATCTGGACGATGGCGAGTTCGATTTCGGCCACCCACCGGCCTTGGGAGGCGCCGAGAGCGGTGCGGACGGGCAGCCGGCCCAGATCCCCAACCTCACCGCCATGGTGGATGATCTGCAGGGCCAGCTTTCCAGCCGCGAGCAGCAATTAGGGGTGCTCGAGAACCTCATTCTGACGCGCGAGCTCAACAAACAGGTCTACCCCGAAGGCCGCCCGGTGCAAGAGGGCTGGATATCGTCTTATTTCGGCCGGCGGGCGGACCCGTTCACCGGTTACTCTGCAGTGCACAAAGGATTGGATTTTGCAGGGCCGGAAGGCACCAAAGTCACCTCGGTCGCTGCCGGGCTCGTGACTTACGCGGGAGATCGCGCAGGTTATGGGCAAATGGTGGAAATCAACCACGGCAATGGCTTGGCCACACGCTACTGCCACAATGAGAAACTGCTGGTGAAGCAGGGCGACATGGTGCGCAAGGGCCAGGATGTCGCCTTGATTGGTTCGACCGGGCGATCGACCGGGCCGCACCTGCATTTTGAAGTGTTGAAAAATGGCACCCAGGTCGATCCGCTGCGCTTCATCGGAGAGGAACGTTAGTCGCTAACAAGACGCCAGGCCCTTGAAAAGGCTGATGTCGAAACGATTTCCTGGTCTTCCGGTCTATCCGTACAATACCCAGTTTTCCAAAGGACTCCCCGCGCGTGTGGAAGCTTCTGACGCAAGTATTTGGCAGCCGTAATCAGCGCCTCATCAAAGAGATGAGCCGCACCGTGGCGGCCGTCAACGGCTTCGAGGCCGGCGTCAGCGCCTTGAAGGATGAGCAATTTCCGGAAAAGACCCGCGAACTCAAGGCGCGCTTTGCGTCCGGAACGCCGCTGGATGAGCTCATTCCGGAGGCCTTTGCACTGGTGCGCGAGGCGTCGCGACGCAAATTGGGCATGCGCCATTTCGACGTGCAGCTGATCGGCGGCCTGGCGTTGAACGCCGGCAAAATCTCCGAGATGCGCACCGGTGAAGGCAAGACGCTCATGGCGACGCTGCCCGCCTACTTAAATGCGCTCACCGGCGACGGCGTGCACGTCGTGACCGTGAACGAATACCTGGCGCAGCGCGACTCGGAATGGATGGGCCCGGTGTTTCGCTTCCTCGGGATGGAAGTCGGCGTCATCAAGAACGCCCAGACCTCGGAGGAGAAGCGCGCGGCCTATGCCTGCGACATCACCTACGGCACCAACAACGAATTCGGATTCGATTATTTGCGCGACAACCTCGCCTTCCGTCTCGAGGATCGCGTCCAGCGCAAGCTGTCCTTCGCCATCGTCGATGAAGTCGACTCGATTTTGATCGACGAGGCGCGCACCCCATTGATCATTTCCGGACCCGCGGAGGAGAGCACCGAACTCTATATCAAGATCAATGCCTTGATCCCCCGCCTGACGAAGCAGAAAACGGAAGAGGGTCCCGGCGATTACGCCGTCGATGAGAAGACCAAGCAGGCGACCTTGACCGAAGAAGGTCATGAAAAGGTCGAGCAGCTCATGGCGGAGATCGGACTGCTGCGCGAAGGCGAGAGCCTGTACGACGCCACCAACATTCGCCTCATGCATCACTTGAACGCGGCGCTGCGCGCGCACTCGCTGTACAAGCGCGATGTGGAATACATCGTGCGCCAGGGCGAAGTCATCATCGTCGATGAATTCACCGGGCGAACCATGCAGGGGCGGCGCTGGTCCGATGGCCTGCACCAGGCGGTCGAGGCCAAGGAAGGCGTGAAGGTGCGCGAGGAGAATCAAACCGTCGCGTCCATCACTTTCCAGAATTATTTCCGGCTGTATTCGAAGCTTTCCGGCATGACCGGAACCGCGGACACGGAAGCTTTCGAATTCCAGCAGATCTACGGCTTGGAAGTGGTGGTCATACCGACGCACAAGCCGATGATCCGCAAAGACAAGTCGGACCTGGTGTTTCTTTCCGAGCACGACAAGTTCCACGCCATCCTCGAGGACATCCAGGACTGCGTGAAGCGCGGCCAGCCGGTGCTCGTGGGCACCACCTCGATCGAAGCCTCCGAGCGGATCGCGAAGCTGTTGCAGAGCGAGAAGATCCCGCACGAAGTGCTGAATGCGAAGCAGCACGAACGCGAGGCGCATATCGTGGCCGAGGCCGGACGCCCCGGCGCCATCACCATCGCGACCAACATGGCCGGCCGCGGCACCGACATCGTGCTCGGCGGCAGCCAGACGCCGATCGACGTCATTGTGGATCCAAGCGAGGCCGACCTGAAAGGCATTCAAGCCGACTGGCAGAAGCGCCATGAGCAGGTGATCGCCGCAGGCGGCCTGCACATCATCGGCACGGAACGCCACGAGTCGCGGCGCATCGACAACCAATTGCGCGGCCGATCCGGCCGCCAAGGCGATCCCGGATCCAGCCGTTTCTACCTGTCGCTCGAAGATAATTTGATGCGCATCTTCGGCGATCCGACCCGCATGAAGGCACTCATGACCCGGGTGGGCATGAAGCCCGGCGAGGCGATCGAGAGCGGCATGCTCACGCGCCAGATCGAGCGTGCGCAACGGCGCGTCGAGCAGCACAACTTCGACGCCCGCAAGCAATTGTTGGAATACGACGACGTGGCGAACGATCAGCGCCGCGTGATCTACC
>DASXMG010000043.1:0-64380 GCA_036495805.1 Steroidobacteraceae bacterium
ATGAAGGAACAGGAATCCGAAGGCAGCTCGGTGCACGGGGAACGCAGCAGCGCCGCACTGGCGCAACCGCCCTCGCTCCAGTCGCGGGTCAGCAACATTCTCGCTATGGGCTTGATGAGCGTGCTCGGCTTGGGGATGCTCGGCTGGTACTACGCCAATGCCATGAGCCGCCAAAGCCACGCGCGGCAAGCCGCCCAGGCGTCGACCGCCAAGCGCGCGCAGGGCGGCGACATGCCCCTGCCGAGCTTGGGCAGAATCGATCCACCCGCAGCACCGATGCCGCCACCGGATCTGGGAAGCCAGCCGAGCCCACTGTCAGTCACGCCGCTGCGTGAAATTCCGCTCGAGGCGACGCCGACGGCCGCATATGGCGCTGCGCCTGCGAAAACGCCCGCCGAACTGGCGCAGGAGCGCCAATTATCAGGAGCCGTGTTCTCGTCGCAGAGCTCGCTGCCGATCATACCGGCTGCCGGCTCCATGCCGCCGCCGGTCTCGCCGCAGGAGCCCGGCGAGTTGAGCGCGTTGCTTCGGCCCAGCGTGACCACCGCGGTTCGTGCCCAAGTCTTGCCGACGCAGCGGCTTTTGCTGCCCAAAGGCGCGTTTCTCGATTGCACACTGGAAACCGCGATCGATTCCACCTTGCCGGGGATGACCACCTGCGTCATGGCAACCGACGCTTTTGGCGTCGACGGGGAGGTCGTGCTGTTGGAACGCGGCACCAAGCTCGTCGGCGAGACTCGCGGCCAGGTACAGCAAGGATCAGCTCGAGTGTTCGTGCTGTGGAACGAGGCGCGTACCCCGACGGGTGTCATTGTGCCCCTGGCGTCTCCCGGCGCCGATGAATTGGGGCGGGCGGGACTTCCCGGAGTCGTCGATCGTCATTTTTGGGAACGCTTTGGTGCAGCGATGCTGGTGTCGGTGATCGATGGCGCCATACAAGCCGCCGTTCAATCGAGCCGTGGCAGCAACGGCACCGTGGTCGTCAACCCTTCTGCGACCCAGGACGTGATGACCGAAGTGCTGAAGGGCACGATCAACATTCCACCGACGGTCGTGAAACATCAAGGCGACCGGATACAAGTGCTGGTGGCGCGCGATTTGGATTTCAGGTCTGTGTATGAGCTCAAGTCAAGCGGCAGGTGATATGGAAATCGATGCTTCTGCGCTCAGCCTGACACTGCGCGCGTTGCGTCCCTTTCTCGCCGACGACGTGATGGAGCTGTGCATCAACCAGCCGCACGAGGCGTTTCTGGAGACATCGGCCGGCTGGCGCCGCGAACAACTGCCGTTTGCGGATTTTGATTGGTGCATCCGGCTGGCAAAGTTGATTGCCAACTCCACGCAACAACGCATCGATTCGACTTCGCCTCTGCTGTCCGCTTCGCTTCCGACCGGAGAACGCGTGCAGATCGTCATGCCTCCGGCAACCACCGCGGGTTGCGTCGCGATCGCGATTCGACGTCCGGCAGACAGGGTTTGGAGTATCGAGGAACTGGCGGGGCGAGGCATCTTTCGGCGCACAAAGCCAGCCGCGCGCATGCTCGATGCGGTCGAACAGGAACTCCTGGATCTCTTGGGTTGCCGCGACTTCGAGGCCTTCATGCGTCTCGCCGTGAGAAGTCGCAAAAACATCGTAGTCTCCGGACCGACCGGATCGGGCAAGACCACGTGGACCAAGGCGCTCATTTGCGAAATCCCGAGCACCGAAAGACTCGTGACGATCGAAGATGCGAGGGAATTGGTGCTGGATCGCCATCCGAATCATGTGCGCTTGTTTTATTCCAAAGACGATCAAGGCGTGGCACGGGTGACGCCGAAGCAACTATTGGAGTGCTGCCTGCGCATGAAGCCGGACCGGATTCTGTTGGCAGAATTGCGCGCCGAGGAAGCCTTCGACTATTTGCGTAACGTCAATTCCGGGCATCCAGGATCCATTACCAGCGTTCACGCAACCAGCGCTGAGCTTGCGTTCGAACAGCTCATGCTGCTGGTGAAGCAGAATCAAGGCGGCCGCGAGCTCGCGCGCAGTGATATCAAGAGTCTGCTCTACCTGCTGATCGATATCGTCATCCAGTTCGGCGTCGAGCGCCACGAACGGTTCATCAAGGAAATCTGGTACGAACCGGAGCGTAAGCAGGGATGATCGACGCCGCCCTGCATGGATGGTCCGGCTTCGCCCTGGCATATGCGGCGGTGTACGGGCCGATGATCGCCGGCTTGGCCAAGTCTCGCGCGAATTTCTACCAATACGCGATCTCGCCGATCGCCGCTTTGCCGTTGACCGCAGTGGCCGCGGTCGGTTCGGCACTGTTCGGCGGGCACGGAGCGGCGCATGTAGCCCTCGCCATGGGCGTAAGTGCCTGGCTTGGGCATGCCGGCGGCCGCGCGCTTGTCCAGGGCGCAGCCGCCGACAGGGTTCATCAGCGCGGCACACTGATCGCGGAGGGTGCGCCCGCGGGGGCCGACAAGAATGCCACGGCGGACCGTGCCGCCACGAGGGATGCGGTCATTACGTTGGCAGGATTTGCGGTGCCCTCACAGGATGAGTCCAAGCACTTCAAACTGATCGGCACGACCGGTACGGGCAAGAGCACGGCCATTCAAGAAATCCTGAGCAAAGCGCTGGCACGTGGCGATCGGGCGGTTATTGCGGATCCCGACGGTGGCTACTTGCGGCGTTTCTACAATGCGGATCGCGGCGACATCATTCTCAATCCCTTCGATGATCGCTCGGTGAAGTGGGACTTATTCGCGGAGATCAGGAACCCCTATGACGTGGAGCAGCTGGCGCGATCCTTGATACCCGATCACGAAGGTCAGGATCGCAGCTGGCGCGGCTATGCGAGAACATTCTTCGCGGCGGTTGCCGGCCAGGCGCACAGCGCGCGGGTCTCCGATGTCGGCGAACTGTACCGTTTGCTGGTGGTGGCCGATGCCGCGGAGCTGCGCACGCTTGTGCACGCAACCCCGGCGCAGCCCTTCTTGGAAGAGCATAACAGCCGGATGTTCGACTCCATCCGTTCGGTAACGAGTTCCGCGGTGGGCGCACTCAACTATATCGCCCAGCAAAAGTCCGCCAGGTTCTCGGTACGCGACTGGGTCAACCAGCAAAACCCCGGGGTGCTGTTTATTCCTTACAAGGCAGGTCAAATCGCCGCATTGCGCTCGACCATCTCCGGGTGGATGCGCATGGCGATATTCGAGACCATGGATCGGGGCGAGACGATGGATCCGGGCCAGGAGAATGCAAGGCTCTGGTTCGTGGTCGATGAGTTGGATGCCTTGGGTCAGATTGACGGCCTGAAAGATGCGCTGGCGCGGTTGCGAAAATTTGGGGGCCGCTGCGTCCTGGGATTCCAGAGTGTCGCGCAAGTTTCGAGCACGTACGGGCAAGGCGAAGCGCATACCATCGTCGAGAATTGCGCCAATACCTTGATACTGCGCTGCTCCGCCAGCGAGGGCGGCGGTACCGCTCGATTCGCCTCGCAGCTCATCGGAGAGCGCGAGGTGTTGCGCACGACGACGTCGAGAAGCCGCCGACTCACCGAGATGCTGGGTTCCATCTCCAAGTCGCAACACTTCAGCATTGAGCCCGCAGTGCTGCCTTCGCAGCTCGAGCAACTTCCGGATCTGGCGGGGTATTTGAAGTTAGCGTCCGATCCTGCTTGGGCGCGCGTACGGCTCGACGCGACGAAAACATGGAGTGCCGCCAGGGCGTCTTCCGGAGCGTTTCCAGCGACTCATGAGCGGCGTCGAGAATTCAAAGGCGCGGAACGTGAGTGAGCGGACGACTGCGCTCGACGACGCGACACTCAAGGTGGGCCTGCTCATGGAAAGCGCACAGGCCCATCAGAAGCTCGCGGAGGGGCAGCTCGAAAGGCTCCGGGTGCACACCCAGGACCTCGACAGCGTCGTACGAGATGAAATCAGACGCACACTGGTCGAGGAGTTGCAGGCGCTGACCGCGGAAGCGGCACGCGCGACGCGGGCATTGCAAAAGATCAAGGGATCGGGCGGGCTGTGCGCCGGCTTTTGGAGCCTTGCTGCGGCAGCATTCTGTACCTTAGGTCCGATCGGGGTTGCGCGCTGGGCGCTGCCATCGGCGGCCGACGTCGCGGCGTTGCGCGCGAGACGTGATGAACTCGCCGCTCACGTGGCGAAACTCGAGCAGCAAGGCGGGCGGATCGATTGGCGGCGCTGCGGCGAGGAGAAGCGTCTCTGTGTTCGGGTGGACCGTAAAGCGCCCACCTATGGCGACAAAGCCGACTACTACGTGATCGAAGGCTATTGACCCTATGAACGCCGTAGTTCTGACGGCCGCGCTGACCTTAAGCGCCGTGCTCTGCGCCAAGCTGGCCACACGAAATATGCGGCACAACGGGCGCGAGGTCCAGAAGCGTGGAGTTCGAATCGCAGATGGCAGGCGGATGCAACGGCGCAGCGCGCGCCGAAAGAAGTCGTTGCCGGAATTACTGACACTAGCCGGCGTCGGCATCCGGCCGGGCGATGAATTCAAACATTTCAAGCTCATCGGTACCACCGGCACCGGCAAAACCACCGCGATCCGCGAACTCCTGGGGTCTGCGATCGCGCGCGGCGATAGAGCGGTATTTGCCGATCCGGACGCGGGATACCTCGAGCATTTCTACGATCGTTTCCGCGGCGATGTCATTCTCAATCCCTTCGAACCGGGATCCGCAAAATGGAATTTGTTTGCGGAAATCGACAACTGCTTCGACGTCGAGCAATTGGCGAACGGGCTCTTTCCAAATTGCGACGACCCCTCGGCGCGCGAATGGCGCGGCTACGCCCGCACGTTTCTCGCGGCAGTGCTTCGCCGCTGCCGCTTTTCCGGGACGCAGAGTGCCGCGGATCTGTGGCGCCTGCTCATGATCGCGCCGGCGGAGGAGCTTCGGCCCTTGGTCGAAGGCACGCCGGCGCAGCCGTTTCTCGATCCCGACAACGCCCGCATGTTTGGATCGATCCGCTCGGTGACCGGCTCGGCCATGGCCGCATTCGAGTACATCCAGAGCCAGCGTGCCGCGCCGTTTTCCGTGCGCGAGTGGGTGAAAAATCGGGCCTATCCGAGCATCCTGTTTATCCCTTATCGCGCCGGCCAGATCGCGGCCTTGCGTTCCATGATCGCCACCTGGATGCATCTCGCCATTTTCGAGGCGATGAGCCAGCCTCCGGGCGATGATCAGAGGCTGTGGTTTGTCGTCGACGAACTCGACGCGCTGGGCGCCATCGACGGACTCAAGGACGCGCTGGCGCGGTTGCGGAAATTTGGGTGCTGCTGCGTCTTGGGATTCCAGTCGCTCGCGCAGGTTTCGAGCACGTATGGGGCTGGTGAAGCACAGACTTTGGTCGAAAATTGCAGCAATACATTGATTCTGCGCTGCTCGAGCAGCGAAAACGGCGGTACCTCACAGTTTGCATCGCGTCTGATCGGAGAGCGCGAAGTGCTGAGGCGCCAGGTTTCGCGCGGCAAGGATCGCGAATCGGCCTTTTCGAGCCGCGGTGCGCGCCGCTCGCGAAACGTCACCGAGCAGCATGTCACCGAAACGGCGGTCATGGCCTCCGAACTCGAGCAATTGCCCGACCTCTGCGGCTATTTCAAAGGCGCATCTTCCGCAACGTGGTGGAAAGTCAATTTCTCGAGGCGATGACCCATGCAAGTTCCCAACGCCAATGTCCGGTCCTCCAACTACTACATCGCAGAGACGCAGGCGCGCTGTGCAAAGTGCGGCCGGCAAGCTCGAGTTCTCGCCCTGGCAGTCCCTCCGAATCATGAAATACAGGTCGACGGCGAATGGCAGAACGCCGAGGGCAATGCCCTCATCTTTGAGGTCGCTGCGCTGCCCGATGCCGTGAGCCGGCATCTGCTCGTGCGCTCCCCGGCGTTTCGTCCGCACTGCGGCCAAGACCTTGCCGACTCGCGTTGGCTCAACCATTGCGAGCACTGCGCTGAGCCGTTTAGCGACGACGAGCTGCATTGCGAGCCGGGAGGCTTCATGCCGAGCAGCGCAGCCGAAGCCGAGGCCATTTTTCTCTCGCGCATCGATGAGGGTTTCAGCGCCTGTGCTGCCGGCTATGCATTCGAGCCGGAATTCTTTGCGCTGATGCGCAGGCGCTAGCCGCGTGGCAATTTATTTCTTGAACCTGAAAACGTTCGGCCGTGCGAACAACAGCAGCGCCGTGAGTGCGGCTGCCTACCGCGCCGGGGAGCGCATCCGGGATGAGCGAACCGGCAAGACTTATGATCACTCCGACCGTCAGGATGTCCTGCACAAGGAAATCATGCTGCCAAGCGAGTTCGCATCCGAACAGGCGGCCTGGGCGAGGGACCGCGGTAACCTATGGAATACGGCGGAGCGATCTGAGGACCGGAAAAATGCCCGCGTCGCGCGCGAGTATTTGGTGGCTTTGCCGGCCGAACTCTCGGCCGATGCCCGCCTGGGGCTCGTGTCCGGATTTTCCCGGGAACTGGTGGAACGCTACCGATTCGCACTCGATGTCGCGATTCATGCGCCGCGGGACTATCCGGGCAGCGATCCGCGCAATTTTCACGCACATCTGCTCGCCACCACGCGCGAGGTGACGCCGGCGGGATTGGGCGCCAAAACCACGCTCGAATGGAACGATTCCAAGCGGCGCGAAGCCGGGATGGAGCCGGCCGTCGGCGAGCTGATACATGTGCGCGAGCGCTGGGCCATTGCCGCCAATACGGCGCTGGAGCAGGCGCACGTTGCGGCGCGCATCGACCATCGCACGCTGCGAGCCCAGGGCATCGACCGCGAGCCCAGACCGCAAATTCCGCGTGCCGCATTCGAGATGGAGCGGCACGGATATAGCAGCGTCGTGGCCGAACGCCTTCGTGCGGAGTACCAGGCACGGGTGGAGGCGCGGCTGGCGAGGGCAGCTCAATATGAGCCGACCGCCGTGCCCAAAAGCCTCGAAGAGATACAAAAAGAGTCCGCGCGGCAGTGGCTGCAGTATCGGCAAGCGCACCAAGAAGCGCACAAAGAAGCGCCGGGGCGCGAGCAAACCGAGCCTGCTCGCGATTCGGCCAAGCAGTCGAAAAACAAGGGCAACGATTACTCACTATGATCGAGGGCATCCCCTTCGCCTCGTGTTACGTCTATTCGCCTGCCGGCGACGGCGCGATTTGCGCGCGATCCCGTCTGCTGCGGACGCTGCTCAAGCAGGGTGACGCGCGTTTCATGTTCAAGTACGCCATGCGCGTACGCCAGCAGTTGGAGCCCGCCGCTGTGCTCGCCGGCTTCTTTCTTCGCGACGATGTGCTGATGCCGGTGCCGCGAAGCGCCCCGAAGCTCGGAGGTACCTGGGCTGCCGCAGAGCTTGCGCACGCCCTCGTTCAGGCCGGCGTAGGCAGTGCGACGTGGCCCGGATTGCAGCGAATCTCGGCGGTGCGCAAGTCTGCAACGGCTGAGAAAGGCTGGCGGCCCAGCGTGGCGCGGCACTACGATTCGTTTCGGCTGGAGTCGTCAAACCTCGGCCGGGGAAGCATCGTTCTCATAGACGACGTCATTACCCGGGGCCGGACTTTGTTGGCGGCGGCGGCAAGGGTGCGCGAAGCGTTCCCGAATACGCAGATTCGAGGATTCGCGTTGCTGCGGACTATGGGGTTGGTCTCGGAGATTACGAATGTGCTCGAGCCCTGCAGAGGAGAGATCCGCTGGAGGTATGGGGATGCGCAGCGAAATCCCTGAAGACTAAGCAACCAGCGCCTGTCCTATAATGCGCCGACATTGCGTATCGACGCGAAAACACCGCCTGGCAGCCGTCCGCTCAAGGATCTCGCGCCGCACGACATCGCCCTGCGGCTGAAGCGCGCAGTAGCTGCCGCCGACGGCTTTAGCGGCGCCCATTGCATTCATGAGCTATGGATGCGCGGAGCAGTGTCCAGTAACATTGAAGGCGCGCTCGAACAGCTGTGGGCAAGCGCGGCGGCCTCCATCCCGGAATGGCTGCCGATGCGCTATATCGATTGGCTGCCCGTGCTCTACGAAACCTCGTTGAAGTTTCAATCCTCTGCCAAGGGTCGGTCGAACATCTACCTGGTACTGTTGGATTTCAGCGATCGCGATGGCTCGTATGGGGTCTACGTCGGCATGAGCAAGTACGGTCCCGCGCAGCGTTTCGATCAGCACAAGGCAGGCATTCGTGCGGCGGGAAGCGTATTGAAACGAGGCATCGAAGTGCTTACTGGACCGACCATGCATTTGCAATTTATCAAGCGCAGTGAAGCCGCGCGCATCGAAGAGGAACTGGCGCAGGCGCTGGCCGCAGCCGGATTGCGGGTCAAGGGCGGTCACTGATGATTCTCATCGGCATGTTCGATTCGCCATTCGTGCGTCGCGTGGCCGTCAGCATGAATCTGCTGAAAGTGCCTTTTGAGCATCGCAACTGGTCGGTGGGCAAGGATTTCGAGCTGATTCGACAGTTCAATCCCCTGGGCCGAGTCCCAGCGCTCGTGCAGCCGGATGGCGATACGCTGATTGAGTCCGCGGCAATTTTGGATTACCTCGATGAAGCGGCGGGTCCCGAACGCGCGCTGCTGCCCCGCTCAGGCGAGCTTCGCCGCGAAGCTTTGCGCGTCATCGCCATCGCCGTCGGCGGCGCGGAAAAGGGGGCAACCCAGGTATACGAAAGCGCGTTTCGTCCGCCGGAGAAGCGTTATCGGCCCTGGGTCGAGCGCTGCCATACCCAAACGCATGCGGCGCTCGGGGAACTGGACCGACTTTGCCAGGTGCGCGGCGATGAGTGGCTGATCGGGAACCGGATTACCCAGGCCGATATCACTACCGCGTGCGTCTATACGTTTTTGAGCGATGCGTTGGGCATCAATCGGGAGACAGTCGTGTACCCGGCCCTGGGCGCCTTGGCGGCTCGATGTGAAGCGCTGCCTGAATTCTTGCTGTCCAAAGCTGATTGGTTCGCGCCCGGTAATCCATAAGGCTACAATCGGTCGATGGTCGTGGTTCACCATCTCAACAACTCCCGGTCACAGCGGGTGTTGTGGTTGCTCGAGGAACTCGACGTACCCTACGACGTAAAGCGCTACGAGCGGGACGCCAAGACCATGCTGGCGCCGCCGGCATTGCTCGCAATTCACCCGCTGGGAAAGTCGCCGGTGATTGTCGATGACGATGTCACCCTCGCCGAATCCGGTGCGATCATCGAATACCTGATGGGAAAATACGGCGATGGGCGCTTGATGCCTCCTGCGGGAACGGCGCAGCGTCTGCGGTATACCTACTGGCTGCACTACGCGGAAGGCTCTGCAATGACACCGCTGCTGCTCAAATTAGTGTTCGATCGCGTTGCCACGAATCCCGCGCCTTGGCCAATCAGCGCGATCGCGCGGCGCATCGCCGCGACCGTGACCGGCGCCTTCATTGCGCCGAACATAAAGCGGCATTTTGACTACATCGAGTCCGAGCTCAATTCGCATCCCTGGTTCGCCGGCGAACAATTCACGGCCGCCGATGTGCAGATGAGTTTTCCCTTGGAAATCGCCGTGCCTCGAGCCGGACTGAGCCCGAGCCGGCCAAAGTCGATCGCTTTCCTCGAGCGCATTCATGCGCGCGACGCTTATAAACGCGCCCTGGAGCGCGGCGGCAAGTACGACTACTAGACGATCGGCTTAAGTTTTTGGGTTTTAGATCAATAATTAAGAGGGGAAGCTGCCATGTGGAAGTCTCTTGCGAACGGAGCCGCGTTGTCGGCGGCTCTGTTGTTCATCGTGTCCGGCTGCGGACAATCGCCGCCGCCGTCGAAGTCGAAGGCTCCCTCGCCGGCGAGTCAGGCGTGGCTGAAAATTTCCAACGCGTTCATCGAAAACTACATGCAGGCTCAGCCGGCCTTCGCCGCACAATCCGGTCGTCATGAATTCGACGGTCAACTGGCGGATGTGAGCGCGCACGGTCTGAAGCGCGAGATCGCGCGACTGCACGATGAGCACGACCAGATTTCGGGGATCGATCCGACCAACTTGCAGCCACGCGAGCGCTTTGACCGCGAATACCTGCTGGCGGTCGTCGACAAGGATCTTTTCTGGATAGAAAAGACTCAATTTCCCTTCAGCAATCCGGCCTGGTATCTGGGCCAGATCGATCCCGACGTGTACTTGAGCCGCAACTATGCGCCGCTCGAGGTGCGCATGAAGGCGTACATTAAATACGCACGGGGCATCCCCAGGATCGCCGCTTCGATCAAGGAGAACCTGAAATCGCCCATGCCGAAGACCTACCTCGAGCTGGGAATCGAAGAATTCGGCGGCCTCGCCGATTTTTATACGAAAAATGTCGCGCCGGTGTTTGCGTCGGTGTCCGACGCCGACCTGCAAAAGCAGTTGAAGGACGCGGATGCAGCGGCGGCGCAGGTGATGACCGCGCTGAAGGATACCTTGATCAGCGAGCGTAAGAACGCCACCGACAAATTCGCGTTTGGCCCGGACTTGTTCGCGCAAATGGTGAAGCAGACCGAGCAAGTGGACCTTCCGGTCGAACAAATCGAGGCTGCGGGCCGCGCTGATCTTGACCGCAACACGGCGGCACTGAAAGCCGAGTGCAGCACGTACGCGCCCAAGGCCTCTCTGGCCCAATGTGTGGGAAAGATGGCGGCGAACAAGCCCAAGGGCGGACCCGTCGAGGAAGCGCGCAATCAACTCAAGATGCTCAAGGAGTTCATCGTCCAGCACAACGTCGTGTCGATCCCGAGCAACGACGAAGCCTTGGTGGCCGAAGCGCCGCCGTACAACCGGGCCAACGCCGCCTTCATCAACACCGCCGGTCCCTATGACAAGGGCGTGGCGTCCGTTTATAACATCGCGCCGCCCGATCCGAAGTGGAGCAAAGCCGAGCAGGCCTCGTATATTCCCGGTGAGGCCGCGTTGCTATTCACCTCGGTGCACGAGGTTTGGCCGGGACATTTTCTGCAATTCCTGCATTCGAACGCCAACCCCGACAAGCTCGAAGGGCTGTGGGTGGGCTATGCCTTCGCAGAAGGCTGGGCGCATTACTGCGAAGAAATGATGGTTGAAATGGGTTTGGCCAAAGGCGATCCTGAAAAGCATATCGGTCAGCTGAGTGAAGCGCTGTTGCGCGATGTGCGCTTGCTGTCGGCCATCGGATTGCATACGCATGGCATGAGCGTTGCGCAGTCGGAAAAGATGTTCCGCGAGCAAGCCTTCCAGGATCCGGGCAACGCACGGCAGCAGGCGGCACGCGGCACCTACGATCCGGCGTATTTGAATTACACGCTGGGCAAACTAATGATCCGTAAGCTGCGCACCGACTGGCTGGCCAAGGGCGCGAGCGGAGCGGCACCGTCCAACCCGGACGATCAGACCCGCTGGCATGAATTTCACGACAAATTCCTGTCCTACGGCGGGCCGCCCATCCCGCTGTTGCGCAAGGAAATACTCGGAGAGGGTGGCACTCTACTGTGAGGATTAGCCGTCCGAGCTGCCCACGTTGACGATAATTCCGCTGTCCGCCCAAGTGCCCAACAGGCTTGCGGCGGCGGCCGGAATTTCCTCCTGCGGCAGCAAGGCGCCTAAGTCCTCGCAAACTTGCGCGAAATTGCGGCCGCGCAGCGCCGCATCGAGCGCCGCCGATTCCACCGCATTCATCGATCGAAAATAATTCTGCAGATTTTGCCGCCACAGCAGCCATGGCATCGGCGTTCGCGCCATTTCCGGTTGCGGCGGTGTCTCGTCTTGGCTCATCGCCTTCCAAACGGCGGCGGTATTCCAGCTGAAGGCCAGACGGCGCAGCGAGGGATGAAACTCGAGCGTCAGAGTGCTCCAGGCCGTAGGCTCGATCGCGGATAGCGCGCTGCGCGGCAAGGGTAGGGCATCGGTTGCGTCGAACACCTCCGCCAATGTCCATTCGAGCAGCGCGACCTCCGAGAGAATCGGTGCCTCGCTATACGGCGCGGAGGCCGCGAGATAATCCGCCAATTCGCGTCCATACCAGCGAATCGAGCGGAACACCGAAGGGTGCGCTGCAACGTAGGCTTGACCCAGTTCCACCCAGGCCTCATCGCCCAGCAGCCCATGCAGAACGGGATAAATCTCGTGCAAGGCATCGATCAGGCGCACTTGATAGGCATTGCGATAAATCGCCAATCGCTCGACGGCCGGCAACGGCGGTGCATCCACAATGGCGGCCGTGACGCCGCTTTCCTCTCCCAAGAGATGCCGTTGCATTTCCCGCTGCAGATCGCGCAGCGGAATGTCCTGGCTGCTCATGCTGCTTGCCGCGAGTGCCGCGCGGCAAGGGCGCGGGCCACGTCAAGCTCCGCGACCAGCTCGCTTAATTCTGGAATGTTGTCGTCGCGCTCGATCATGGTCGGCACCTCGCCAAAGATCGTCAGCGCTTGGCGGTATAAATCCCATACCGGCTCGACGATGGGATGGTCATGCGTATCGATCAAATGGCCGCCCATGTTGCTGTGGCCGGCAAGATGGAACTGGCGCACGCGCGATTTCGGCATGGCCTGCAGGTACTTCAGCGGATCGAAGCCGTGATTGACGCTGCTGACGAAGATATTGTTGATGTCGAGCAAGATGTTGCAGTCGGCGCGCATTGCAACTTCGCGTAAGAATTCCCACTCGCTCATCTCGTCTGCATGAAAGGTCAAATAGCTGGAGACATTCTCCAGGAGAATCTGTCTTCCCAAGGCATCCTGCACTTGGCCCACGCGTGCCACCACCGCGGCCAGCGCCTCTTCGGTGTAGGGCAGCGGCAGCAGGTCATGCACGTTGCGTCCTTCGACACCGGTCCAGCAAAGGTGATCGGAAATCCAGTGCGGTTCGATGCGCGCCGCCAGGCTGCGCACCGTCCGTAAGTATTCGAAATCGATTGGATCGGTGCTGCCGATCGAGAGCGATACGCCGTGCATCACCATCGGGAAGCGTTCGCGGATGCGCTCGAGATAGTCGAGCGGCTTGCCGCCGGGAACCAGATAGTTTTCAGTGATGACTTCGAGCCAATCGATCGCATGAGGCTCGTTCA
This sequence comes from Steroidobacteraceae bacterium, assembly GCA_036495805.1. GTDB lineage: Bacteria > Pseudomonadota > Gammaproteobacteria > Steroidobacterales > Steroidobacteraceae > Bog-1198. The sequence continues at coordinate 13,047 of DASXMG010000043.1, forward strand.
GGATGGCCTCATAGTGGGGAGTTCGCAGGCCAAGGCCGAAGCCGGAAAGTTTCATCAAGATAGGGCCGGGCAGCAAAGCCCGGCCCCCTTAAGTCAATGCTTCAGCGCTTAGCTCTTCTTCGCTTTAGCAGCGGCACAAGCATCCTTGGTCATGGAGACGAAGCCCTAACCCTTGCAGCTGTTCATGCCCTTGCAGCTATTCTTCGCGGATTTGCAGTCAGAGGTACCCTTGCAGGAATTTACGCCCTGACACTTCACGGTGGCGGCATCGCCTGCAAACGCAGTCGTGCTGATCGCGGAAGTGAACAGCATGGCGGCTGCAGCGGCCATGGCAGCGCTCGACAGTTTATTGATCTGCATTTTTTGATTCCTTCAATAGTTTTAGAACGCAGCGGAATTGCTGCTCAATTAAAAGACCCGGCCAACACACTCATTATTACCGAAATATCTAAGCTGATGCCTGTTTCAATCGGGCGACAGCGCGTACCGGCAGGCGGCCAAACGGAGCGCCTTAAATGACGGTTTCTTAATGTTTGCGCCCGATTCATCCGATCGTGCCGGCCCCTCGAATAAGCGTCTTTGGTGGTCGCAGTTTGATGTTTTCTCCCGCGGTCGGACCTGAGCCGTGCGCACTAAGTTATGCCATTCCTGCATCATTGACTTCTCCGAAGTTGTCCCTAAAACTTCCGCCAACAAATTCTGAGGGTATTGATATGAGTCCTACAAAAGTACTGTTGGCCACGTTGTGCATGGGCATAAGTGCTCTAGCCTTTGCGGCCGACCCGACACCGCCCGCCACGACGGCGGCCAGCCCGCCGGGCAGTACGGACACGGCTTCAACTACAGCGGCGGACAAGGCGGCGACGGACAAGGCGGCGGCCGAGAAGGCGGCGGCGGAGAAGGCCAAGAGCACTGCGGCTGCGAAAACTGAACCGGGCGGCATCACGCCAGATCAAGCGAAGACACTTCGAGTGGCAGGCTATAGGCCGGAGGCACGGAGGGGCGGCGTAGTGGTTTATTGCCGCTCCGAAGAACAAATTGGGAGCCTTTTCGAGCACAAGTCGTGCGGGCCGGCTGAAGATATTCTGCGCTCGGTCATCGATAGCCAGGAAGCGGTGAGCAGAATGCAGCACGGTTTAACGCACTAATCGCTCCGGCCCCAAAAGGGTCTGCCTAGCCGCACCGCTGTGGCGCATCGCCTAGCGCAATGGCCCGTCCTATGGCGGGCCATTTTGACCCTGCGCGATCGAGCCAAGCCAATCCGCGATGAATCTCCGCTGCGTGCGATGCGCGCGCTTGCTGCAATACTTGGAGCCGTAGAGCCGCATCGTAGGCATATTCAGGGGCCTTGGAATAGCGGCGCATATCGGGCCCCTCCAGAATGGCTTGCACCTCTGTGGCGGTCGCGTTGATGTCGAAATGGCGCAAGATGCCCAGCAGGGATGAGGGATTGATCAAAAACTGATCGAAATCGACGCGCAGCAGGCGCGCCGCGCTTGATTCAGCCGCTTGTGCCAGCGCGGCCATTTCGCATGCCCAAGCCAGAGCCAAGGTTTCACCCTCGCTGAGTTGTTCGGCACGCCAGGGCTCGCCCCCAATGCGCCGCTGCAGCCGCTGCAGCCGCCCCGGCGTCAGCACTTTCGCTTCTTGCCGCGAATTCGGGCCGCCCAGGATCGTGGCGATATAGCTCTCGGGCGACACCGACATCATGATGGCTTTCGGTGACGAGGCGCGTGACAAAAGAGTCTCGCTCAGGTCGGATACGAAGCTGGAAGCCTTGACCACGGCAAGCTCTCTGTCCTCAAACGTGCGCGAGAACAGCTGCAGCGCGCGGGTCATTCGCATCTCGAAGCCGTCGCTACCCCACGTTGGCGGCGCCTGCCTGGGCTCATTCTTGAGTTGCGCGAATCCACGCAACAACATCGGTTCGCGCAAGGAGAATGCACACGAATGGGCACCGATGAGCCTCGAGAGAAGAGTGGAACCTACGTGCCCAATGTGGAAGATGAATCCCAAACGCTCCTTCAGTTGCGCAGAATCGATGGCTCGAGCGATCTCGGACCACGGCAATGAGCGCGCGCGGGTTTGCGGCGTCAAGACTCGAGGATCGAGAAAGCTCGCTTTCTCATAGTCGGCCTTGGTGAGATGGATGAAGGATACGCTGTCGCTTCCCAGATCCATCGAGTAGGGGAACAGTTGCGGCGAGCGCGCCACCGATTCCTGAAAATCGTTCATTGCGGCGAGTTTCGCACCGGCGCGCTCCTTTCGCGAGCCGCCGTTTATACTTGGGAACCCATGCCTAAGCAGACAAGCCCAAAGGAATCCCACGAACCGATGCTCAGGGAAGCACTGCTGCTCGATCGTCAGGGCCGAATACCCGAGGCGATCGCCGCTTATGAGCGACTGCTCGAGAGTTGGCCCGCTCTGCCCGATTGTTGGTACAACTTGGCGGTATTGCAACGCAGGAGTCGGCAGTTCTCCGCGGCGTTGAGCTCGTATCAGCAGGCCCTCGATCGCGGTGTCAAGAAGCCCGAGGAGGTGCATCTGAATCGCGGCGTGATCTATAGCGATTACTTGCGTCAGGACGACGCCGCGGAGCGCGAACTAAGAGCCGCTCTTTCCCGCAATCCCAACTATGCTCCCGCGCTGTTCAATCTCGCCAATCTTCACGAAGACTATGGCCGGCGGCAAATGGCGGCGCGGGTGTACCAACGTCTCTTCGCGCTGGATCCGCAGTCGGCGCGCGTGCTGGCGCGTTACGCGGGACTTCGGACCTATGAGAATCTGAGTGATCCTTTGATCGCGCAGCTGCGCCAGTTTCTTACGCGGACCGACATAACCCTGGCGGATCGTGCCAGCCTCGAATTCGCGCTCGGTCGAGCGTTGGATGAGTGTCAAGCCTACCCGGAAGCTTTCGAGATGTATTCGGCAGCGAACGCCCATAGTCGTCAAAGCGCTCCGCCCGGCACGGCTGGATATGACAGCGCGCTCGCCGAGAGATATACAGAGCGCCTGATCGCGGCATTTCCCGCCGCATTGACAGATAGGGCCACGCCGGTCGCGGCCGCCGCGACGGCCGCTGCTGCCACCGCTGAAATCACCGCGCACGCGCTGCCGCGCCCGATATTCGTTTGCGGGATGTACCGATCGGGCTCGACGCTGACCGAACAATTGCTCGCCGGCCATCCGCTGTTCGCCGCCGGTGGCGAACTCGACTTCCTGCCGAATGCGGTACAAGTCGACTTGGCGCCCTTCCCCGAGTCGATTGGCGTCGTCTTGCCGCAGCGGCTCAAGACCCTAGCCGCTGAGTATCGACAAACTCTGGGCGACATGTTTCCCGCGGCGGCCTATGTCACCGACAAACGCCCCGAGAATTACCTCAATATAGGTCTGATCAAGCGGCTGTTTCCCGATGCCAAGATCGTCCATACGACGCGCAACGCGCTCGACAACTGCCTGTCGATCTATTTCCTGCACCTGGACCAGCGCATGAGCTACGCCTTGAATCTCATGGATATCGGGCATCACTACCGGCAGTATTTGCGTTTGATGAGGCACTGGAAGGCGCTGTACGGCGCCGATATTCTGGACATTGACTACGATGCGCTGGTCCGAGAGCCGAAGCCGGTAGTCGAGGAACTGCTGTCCTTCCTAGGATTGGATTGGGATGAACGCTGTCTCACAGTCTCGCCGGGGCGCTCCGTAAAAACCGCCAGCGTCTGGCAGGTGAGAGAACCTCTCTATCAGCGATCATCGGGCCGGGCGCGCCACTATGAGAGAGAACTCGCCGAGCTACGGAACTATCTGGAGAGCGGCGCGAGTTGATTTGCTGCCACTTATCTCAGTGCATTAAGGAAAGCTGATGTTCCTCCAGATCGAGAAGTTTCTGAGCCCAGCCGAGCTTACCTCGGTTGCTCAAATCGCTCGCCAGAGCAAGTTTGTCGACGGCAAACTCTCCAACCCGCACAACATCGTCAAGCAGAATGTGATCGCGGATCCGGGCGATGCGGTGGCGCAGAGGGCGTCGCAGATCGCGCTCGGCGCTCTGCAACGCAACGAGGAGGCCAGGAATTTTATTTTTCCGCGCCGGGTCGCAGCCCCGACCTTTGCCCGCTATGCAGCCGGCATGAAATACGGCCCACATACGGATGCGGCGTTTCTACCGCTGGCGCAGGAGCCGCTGCGATCCGATGTCTCCTGCACCATATTCATCAGCGATCCGAAGGACTATCAGGGCGGCGAGTTGATCATTCACTTGGGCACGGCAACGGTCAGCGTCAAGGGTCAGGCGGGATCTGCCCTGTTCTATCCCTCAACGACGGTGCATCAGGTCGTCCCGGTCAGTTCGGGCGAGCGCATCGTGATGATTACCTTCATCGAGAGCCAAATTCCCGATCAATTGCGAAGGGAATTGCTGTATTCCTTAGGAGAAGTGCGCGCGCTCGAGGGCTTGAAAATGGAGTGGCAGAACCGCACGCAGCTGGAGTTTGTGATCGCGAATTTGCAGCGGATGTGGTCTAAATAGCACCCCCTGCCCGGTTGTTGTGTGATAGCAACAACCATTTCGGCAGAAAGAATCAACCTTTTTTGGTTCCCACGACGCTGAAGGCGACTTTGCGCCCGTAAAACTCCCCATTAAAATCCATCTCTGAAGCCCGGTTTGCGGCCACCAGCCGGCGATTCTCCATCCGATGCGACTTGGCAACACCCTGGCGGCGTGTTGTAATCGGTCCATAACTCGACGTGATACTCGGTGGAGACGCGCCTGCAAATCGCCCGGGCACGGCAAGATTGGACTGAATCGATTAACTCGGGAGGAATCAAAATGGGAAAGAATCGGATTTTGCAGCACGCGGTTCACGCCGCCCTTGCTGCAGCCGCGGCAAGCGCAATTGTTCCGGCCGCTTACGCGCAAACCGCACCGCCCGCCGCGGCCGCCGCGACCGGAGGGGCATCAGAGCTCCAAGAAGTGGTCGTAACCGGCACACGCATTCAAAGCGCGAACCTAATCTCGGCCAGCCCGGTCACCACCGTCACCAATCTGGACATTCAAGCGTCGGGTCTGACCCGCGTTGAAGACCTGCTTAACAATTTACCGCAGGTATTTGCCAGCCAGGGCGCCAACATGTCGAACGGCTCGACCGGCACGGCGACCGTCGATTTGCATGACCTCGGTGTCAACCGCACCTTGGTGCTGGTCAACGGCATGCGGCTGGCCCCCGGCGTTCCGGGCGGCTCGAGCGCGGCCGACGTCAACATGATTCCGGCCGAACTGATTGACCGAGTCGAAGTGCTGACCGGCGGTGCTTCGTCGACTTACGGTGCGGATGCCGTCTCGGGTGTCGTGAACTTCATCATGAACACCCATTACGAAGGCGTGAAAATCGACGCCCAGGTGGGCGGTTACAACCACAACAATCACGAGTCTCTCTACCAAGGTATCGAGTCTGCAGCCGGTCAACCTGCCCCGAGCGGCTCGGTGAATTCCGGCCAACAGAAGGATGTGTCATTCGTCGGCGGTTCGAATTTCGCGGACGGCGCGGGCAACGCCACGGTATATGCGACCTACGATAAGGCAGCGGCGAACATCGGGTCGCAGTTCGACTACAGCGCTTGCAGCCTCGGGTTTGTCGCGGGCGCCGCAAAATGCGCCGGATCGGGCACGCAAAGGGGCGGTACGATCATCGCTTACGCTTCCGCAGGCGGCAAAGTCTTCCCGAATCAGACCGTCGATCCGAAGACCGGTCTCTTGCGCAACTCCGTCGCGAGCGACAATTTCAATTTCGGCGCTCTGAACTACTTCCAACGCCCGAGCGAGCGCTGGACGGCGGGCTACTATCTCCACTATGACGTGAACGAGCATACCGACGTGTATAGCGAATTCATGTTCATGAGGAACGAGACGCAGGCTGGCATCGCGCCGGGCGGCGATTTCGCGAACAACGGCCTTGGCATCAATTGCGGTGCGGTCGGCGTGGGCCTGCCGGGCAACCCGCTGATCACCGCGCAGGAGCGGAGCATTCTCTGCAGTCCGGCCAACCTTGCTAAGCAGGGGCAGCCGGCCGACGGAATCCTGTCGTACTACCTCGAGCGACGAAACGTCGAGGGCGGCCAGCGGTTGACCGACGATCTCAACGACGACTTCCGTCAAGTGGTCGGCGTCAAGGGTGATTTCGCAGGCGCATGGAAGTACAACGCCTATGGGCAGATCGGCGTCACCGACGGGACTACGCTGAATTTGAACAATTTCTCGGTGACAAAACTCGCCTTCGCGGAGAACCCCGTGGCGGGTCCGAACGGTACCGTGATTTGCGCGGCAAACGCAGGGGGCGTGACGGGCGCACCGGGGTGCGTGCCCTACAATCCTTGGGTGCCGGGCGGCGTAACGCCGGCGCAGCTGACTTATCTGCAGGTTCCGGCGCTGACACAGGGAACCGACCGGGAATATGTCCTGCATGCCGACGTGACCGGCGATCTTGGCAAGTACGGCGTACAGACGCCGTGGGCGAAGAGCGGCCTGCAGATCAATGCGGGCACCGAATATCGTTCGGAAAGCACCACTTTCAGCCCCGACGAAGAAAACATCTCGGACGATATCGCAGGCGGTGCGGGCGCGGTACTGCCGATCGCCGGCAATTTCCACGTCTGGGAAGCCTTCAGTGAGTTCAACATGCCCATCTTGGACGGCGTGCCGTTCGCCGAGCAGTTGACCCTCAACGGCGGCTACCGGTATTCCAAGTACACCCTTGGCTTCTCCACCAACACCTATAAGTTTGGCGTCGAATATGCGCCTATCAAGGATGTCCGTTTCCGCGCCAGCTTTAACCAGGCGGTACGCGCACCCAATATTGGCGAGCTCTTTGCCTCCCAGACCATAGGACCGGGCGGTAGCATCGATCCGTGTTGGGGCCCTGTAGGCGCAAACGGGCTGGTTGCTAGCGGACTGACCAAGGCGCAGTGCGCGAACACGGGAGTCAACCCCGTTACGCAGTATGGAAACTTGGGCGTCAATCCGGCCAGCCAATTCAACGTGCAGACGGGTGGCAATCCGAATCTCTCACCTGAGAAGGCACATACCTGGTCGTACGGCGTCGTATTCCAGCCGACCTTCCTGCCGAACTTCTCGGCGACAGTTGACTATTACGACATCAGAATCACCGGCGCCATCGAGGCGCAGGCAGGCGTGTCGGTCATCAACAATTGCGCATTGACCGGCGATGCGCAGGATTGCGGCCTGATTCACCGTGATGTCAACGGCTCTCTGTATCTGACCAATGCTGGATACGTGACGACTCTGTCGGAGAACACCGGGTTGCTGGAGAACAAGGGTGTGGACGTCAATCTGCACTATTCCATGAACCTGGATTCGCTCGGCAGGCTGATCTTCAACTTGCAGGGCACGGATACCATCTCCAACACCACCCAACCGGCGACCGACGTGGCGGATCCCACCACAGGTTTGCTGGTGCCGGGACCCACACGCAATTGCGCTGGCTTCGAAGGAGTGACCTGCGGCAGCCCGTTGCCGCACTGGCGCCACATCTTCAGCGCGGATTGGGCGACGCCGTGGCAGGGTTTGGATCTGCATGCTCAGTGGCGTTTTATCGGCGCCACCCAGGTTGATACGTTGAACCAGAGCACTCTGTTGTCTGACCCCGGATCGGTATTTCCGGGCTACGACCATGTCCCGACCTACAGCTACCTCGACCTCTCGGCCTCGGTGGCAGTCAATTCGAGCGTTTCGGTTCGCATCGGGGCCAACAACGTGCTGGATAAGGACCCGCCGGTGATTCTGTCGGCAAATTGCCCGGTAGGCGCCTGCAACAACAACACGTGGGTGCAGACGTACGACCCGACCGGTCGGTTCTTGTATGTGCATCTCGAGGCGAAGTTCTAAACGCAATCAATCAAAACGCAAGTTTTGATACTCGGACGGCGGGCCTGAAAAGCCCGCCGTTTTTTTTGGGTGCGCCCGGCGCAGGGCGCACGGGTTCTAGTTGATGCGGCGCACCCGGTGGCTGAGTTTTGTGGGAGTCAGCAAGAGGAACGAGCCGAGCGTGCCGTGCTTGATGGTCACCGAATCGCCGATCGACAGCAGCGGATCCGGGTCATCCTCATATTCCCAAATCTGGCCGTTGTCGAGCGTGATCTGGGTGTGAAGGTTTGGCGAGCGGCCGAAGCCGGCGACCTTCGAGGTGACGGATTTGATTTCAGGAGGGGCTCCGGAGATGGCAGCCTTCTGCACCTTGCTGCGCCCGAAATCTTCCTCCGTGGGGGCCGCTGCCGGCGCCGGTGCCGCCGCAACCGGCGCGGCCGCGGGTGCGGGCGTGACGGCAGCCGCAGAGGGCCGCGCCTTAGGCTCAGAAACGCGGCCGGCGAGCTTGTCATAGCACGCGAGGCGGTCGGCGGAGTTCGACATGCCGATGCACGGCGCCAGCGCCTTGTGCACGTCGGCATCCTCGGCCGGCGCGCTGCCGGCAGCGCAGGCGGCCAAAATCGCCGTGCTCAGGGCGAAGCGTTTTGCATGTGTTGTGATCATGGCGAGACCTCCGCCGGCAGTTGATAGTAGCTGCCGACGACCTCTGTGGCGGCGCGCACCATGTCGCGTTCCGCCTCGTTCAAGAACGGATTCCAAATGTCGAATATCAGAATAGCGCGCGGTGCGTCCGAGTTGTTCCACACTTCATGCTCGATGGTGTCGTCGAACACCCAGGCTTTCCCTGCTTCGAACTCGCGTGTGGTACCGCCAACGCGAAAGCCGCAATCCGGCGGAACGATCAGCGGCAGATGCACCGTCAGCCGGGTGTTGGTAACGCCGGTATGCGGCGGAATTTTCGTGGCAGGATCGAGGATGGAAAAGAATACCGTCGGTGCCCGGGCCGCCACCTCGCAACGTGGGACGTGCGCCAGCGCCGCCATGGTTCGCGGGCAGCGCGCGATGTGCGCGGGCTCCGGCCTGCCTTGGTTCCATAGAAAATATGCGCTCCAGCGGCGCGAATGGTTCAGCTCCTTCCACTGATCGATGGGCAGTCCGGCGGGGTAGTCAATGTAGGGCTGCAGGCCAGCTCGGTCGGCTATCAGGACATTGGTCAACTCGGCACGTATGTCGTCGGTGGCCGCCTCGACGGCATCCAGCCACGGGAAATCGCCGTGCTCGAAAAATTCCAATGCGGGGATCTCGGGAAAATACATGAATGTCGGGCGCGGAAAGTAGGCGGAGCGCCGGCCGTCGAGCAATTCGAGGCACTTGTCCACCCTCGACTGCGTCTTGCCGCCGTGGCGCACACGGATCTCGGCCAGCCTTTCCTCGAGGGCGGCGCTGAGCGCCAGTTGATCGGCGGCTACGGCCTCTTTCGCATGCTTGAGCAGTTCCTGGACCGTCGGCGGCGTGACGGCATGCGGTGGAATGGTCTGCAGCGCATTTTGGTATGTCCGCGCGGCGTTGCGGGTATCGCCGAGATCTTCCAAGAGGCTTGCCTTCTGCAGCAGCGAAGCTAGATGACGCGGCTCGACGCTCAAGGCGCGCTCCAACGCTTCTCGTTCCTCTTGGCGCCGCCCGAGCATCCGCAAGCTGCCGGCAAGATTCGACCAGAGCTGCGCACGGCCCGGATCAGCCTGAGCGGCTCGGCTGAACATGGAGTAGGCTTTTTCGAATTCGCTGCGGCCCATCATGACCACTCCCAATTCATTGAGCACGGCCGGGTGGCCCGGCGCGCGCTCGGCGACCCGCACCAGCAGCTGCTCGGATTCGGCGCCGCGGCCCGCGGCCGACGCCTCCCGATAGGCCTGCAGGGTGCGGATGATGGTGGCTTCGTCCAACGCCACAGGATTGGGTTGATTCATAGAGTGCTCCTCGAGGACCGGGCCGCCGGGGGCCAAAGACACGATTCTACCTGGGCCGATTCGCCCCGGATTGACAAACGAGCCGACGCCACTTCATCGTAGGACATGGCTTCGATTGCGGACGTGAATATAAAGCTGATGTCGGCGTCCGCATTGCTGGATACGGACCCGGCTGCCGCGGCCCGGTCAGCCGCCGAGATTCTTGAGCATAATCCGGACAACACGGCGGCGAGTCTGTTGCTCGCCACCGCGGCCAGCAAGACGGGCGATGTGGTGCGTGCAATCGAGGTGCTGCGAGCGTTGGCGCGCTCGCAGCCGGCGGCGGCTGGCCTCATCCGCCTGGAGCTGGCACGGGCCTACCGCGAAGCGGGACGGGCGGCCGAGTCGCAGGCCGCGTTGCGCGAAGCACTTTCGATCGAACCCGGGTTGGCGGAGGGTTGGCGCGAACTTTCCTCCCAGCTCGCGGCCGCCGGCGATGAACACGGCGCGGACGTGGCTTACCAGCGCTACGCCGACCTGGCACCCCAGCCCTGGCAGCTGGCTGAGCCGAGGGCTGCGCTCGCGGATAACCGCGTAACCGCCGCCGAGGCGATGCTGAGGCGGATCTTGCGCGATGCGCCTCAGGATGTGGCAGCGATGCGCATGCTCGCCGATGCACTCGCGCGGCGTGAAGCCTATGCGGAAGCCGAGAAGGTGCTGCGCCAGGCACTGGATCTTGTGCCCGGCTACTCCGCGGCTCGCCATGATCTCGCGCGTCTGCTGCTGAAGCAACAGATGCTGGCTGCTGCCTTGCCTCTGGTGGAGCGCCTGTTGCGGCTCGATCCGAAGAACGCTCTCTACCGCGACCTGTCGGCGTCGGTGTTCAGCATGACCGGGCAGGGCGCACAAGCTCTAGAGACCTTGAGAGCGCTCGCTGCCGAGCCCACCGCCGGGTATGCCGAATGGCTCAACTATGGCCACGAGCTCAACGCCGCCGGGCGTGCGCAGGAGGCCATTGCTGCATATCGCAAAGCGATTGCCCTTGACCCTTCACGGGGCGATACCTATTGGAGCCTGGCAAATCTCAAGACGTTTCGCTTCGACGCCGCTGAAATCGACGCGATGCGCTTAGGCCTGCAGCGCGAAGATCTCAAGCCCACTGATCGCATCGATCTGGAGTTCGCCCTCGGCAAAGCGCTCGAGGATCAACGCTCATTCGCGGAATCGTTCGAACACTATGCGGCCGGCAACGCGCTGCGCCGCTCGGAGGCCAATTACGATGCCGGCAAGATTTCCTTGCATGTGCAACGCTCGAAGGCAATCTGCACTTCGCAGTTCTTCGCCGAACGCGCGCATTTCGGCTCGCAGGCTTCGGATCCCATTTTCATTGTCGGACTGCCGCGCGCCGGATCGACGTTGCTGGAACAGATACTGGCGAGCCATTCGCAGGTCGAAGGAACACGCGAGCTGGCGGAGATGCCCGCGATTGCGCGCGGACTGGCGACGAAAGATGGCGAGGCGGATGACAGCCGGTTTTTGGAGGCACTGTGCTCCCTGGATGCGGCGCGCGTCGGGGCGCTGGCGGATCGCTATCTCAAGGAGACGAGGATTTACCGCCGTAACGGCGCCCCGCGATTCATCGACAAGATGCCGAACAATTTTCTGCACATCGGCCTCATCCATCTCATGTTCCCGCGCGCCGCGATCATCGATGCGCGCCGGCATCCGATGGGGAGTTGTTTCTCCGCCTTCAAGCAGCATTTCGCGTCGGGGCAGCTGTTCACCTATGACCAGATGGACTTGGCGCGCTTCTACGGCGACTACCTCGAGTTGATGGCGCATTACGATGCGGTGCTGCCGGGCCGGATTCATCGCGTCTACTACGAGCAGGTTGTCGCGGATCTGCCAGGAGAAGTGCAAAGCTTGCTGCAATACTGTCGATTGCCGTTCGAGGATCAGTGCCTGCGTTATTACGAGACTCGCCGTGTTGTCCAAACGGTGAGCGCGGAACAGGTGCGCCAACCGATCTTTGCGCACGCAGTGGAACAATGGCGCCATTTCGAGCCTTGGCTCGGACCCCTAAAGGAGGCTCTCGGCAACCTGGTCGAGCGCTATCCGGAAGCCTGACATGGTATTTCGACCGCCCGAGCTCATGATCATGTTTGCCGTGCCTTTCTCGTTCTCCGTGCACCCGGAACAGCAACGGTTGAATGAGGGGCTCAAACGTTACGTCTTCAAGCACGAAAAGGACGGCGGCGGATCCAACCCGCGACCGATCACTCAGCGCAATGCCGAGGTGTACGAAAGCCATTTCAATTTGTTTCGCGTGAACGATCCGGCAATTCAGGAGCTGAAAGCCTTCTGCTGGAATCAGCTGTTATCGTTGATCGCCGGATTGAACGGCTATGACCTGGCGACCGTCAATCGTATGGAAATCTTCAATGACAGTTGGTTTCATGTTACGCGTCGCGGCGGCTTTTTCGGACTGCACAATCATCCGAATGCTTCGTGGAGCGGCGTGTACTGCGTGGATCCGGGCAGGAGCGATCCGGGCAAGGAGGGCAGCGGCGTGTTGAGCTTCGTCAGCCCGACGCTGATGACCGGCATGTATCAGGACGCCGCCAACATTAGAATGAAACGGCCGTATGCAAGCGGACTGACGCAATTGACGCTCGTGCCGGGCCAGCTGGTGATATTCCCCTCCTGGGTTCTTCATGACGTCAAGCCCTTCGAGGGCGAAGGCGAGCGCATCACCGTCGCCTTTAACTGCTGGTTCACGCTGCCGGACGCTTGAAGATTCGGCGCGTGTTTTAGCGGTTCGAAAATGGAGCGCGGCTTGGCCCGAACGATGGCGGTGGATGCGAGGTTGATGCGGGCGGCGGCGCTGCTCGAGACCGATCCGGCTGCCGCCGCGTTCGAGGCGACCGAAATTCTCAAGGAACACCCCGGGCATCCGGCGGCAATGATGCTGCTCGGAACAGCGCGCCGCGGCACCGGCAGTCCGGAGGCGACGGCCTCATTCAGTGAGTTGGCAGCTGCGCAACCCGACTCTGCACCCGTGCAACTGGAGTTGGGGCGCACGCTGTCATCTCAGGGACGCGACGCAGAAGCACTGACGGCGCTCGAGCGGGCGGTTGAATTGGAGCCGAATCTTGCGGAGGCGTGGCGCGAACTTGCTGTCCTGCACGCCCGCAACGGCGACGCCGATGCCTGCGACGTCGCCTATGCGCATTTCACCCGCCTCGCGCCTCCGCAACAGCATCTCGCCGAAGCGCATGCGGCATTGGCAGCCCAGCGTCTTGACGCCGCCGAAGCGTTATTGAGGCGCCAGCTCGAGCGCGACTCCCAGGATCCGGAAGCGCTGCGCATGCTCGCCGAAATCGCGGCGCAGCGCGAGGATTATGTCGAGGCCGAGCGGTTGTACGCGCAATGTTTTGACATTGCGCCGGGCTACAGCCGTGCGCGATTCGATTTTGCGCGCACATTGCATATGCAGCAGAAGGCGCAGCCCATGCTGCCGCTGCTCGAACGGCTGCTGCGGCTGGAGCCCTCCAGCCTGCCTTATCGCTCGCTGCAGGCTTCGGCGTTTGGAATGTTGGGGCAAAACGCACGCGCACGGCAAATCCTCGAGTCTCTCATCAGCGAGTTTCCGCGCGACGAAGCGCTGCGGGTCCACTATGGCAACGTATTGCGCAACGGCGGCTTGGCGCAGGAAGCGATCGCGGCCTATCGCAAGGGCGCTGAACTGCGGCCGGGCTATGGCGAAGCCTGGTTTTGTCTTTCGAACTTGAAGACGTTTCGCTTCAGCGAGCCGGAAATTCACATCATGCTCGTGCAGGCGCAGTTGCCGGATTTGCGCGATGACGATCGCCTGCAACTGCATTTCGCGCTCGGCAAAGCGCTCGAGGACGCCGGCGACTATGGCAGATCGTTCGATCACTATGCGCGCGGCAACGCATTGCGCCGCCGCGCGGTACTCTACCAGGCGGATCTCAACACTCAATTCGTCAACAGTCTGAAAAAGATGTATTGCGCAGAATTCTTCAGCGCACGGGCCGGATCCGGATGCCAGGCGCGCGATCCGATCTTCATCGTCGGCTTGCCGAGGTCGGGCTCAACACTGCTCGAACAAATACTCGCCAGTCATTCGCAAGTGGAAGGCACCCGCGAACTGCCGGACATCCAAGGATTCGCGCTGGAACTGGGTATCAGAGAGTCGTGCTGCCAATCGCCGCAGTTTGCGCGTCAGCTGGAAAGCCTCACGCGCGATGAGCTCAATGCGCTCGGCGAAAGATATCTGGACCAGACGAGGCCCAACCGGATCGGGGGCACGCCCTATTTCATCGACAAGCTGCCGAGCAATTTCCTTCACATCGGGCTCATTCAGCTGATTCTGCCGAATGCGCGCATCATCGACGCACGACGTTCGGCGCTTGCCTGCTGTTTCGCGAACTTCAAGCAGCATTTCCAAGCCGGCGTCTGGTTTTCCTACAACCTCGATGACATCGGCCGGTTTTACCGCAGCTACGTTGAACTCATGGAGAGCTACGACAGAGTGCTGCCTCGGCGCGTGCATCGCGTGCAATACGAACGGTTGGTCTCCGATTTCGAGAGCGAGGTCCGCAAGCTGCTTCAATATTGCGGGCTGCCTTTTGAGGAACAATGCCTGCGCTTCCATGAAACGCAGCGGGTGGTGCAGACCGCGAGCTCCGAGCAAGTACGCCGGCCGCTATTTGCCGAGAGCGTGGACCAGTGGCGCAATTTTGAACCGTGGCTGGGCGAGCTGAAACAGGCGCTCGGCGATGTCATCCTGCAAGAATCCGCACCAGCACGAGAGTAAAACCAGCCCCGAGCGATTCTCGGGGCTGGTTTGACAACAAACAATCGTAGCGGGACCCCGGTTTACGGACCGCCCACTATTTGTAGGCTGACCCTGCGGTTTTGCTGCCGCCCCGTCGCGGTCTTATTCGAAGCGATCGGCAGCTCCTGTCCGTAGCCCTTGGCGGTCATGGAATTGGTCACCCCATGCTCCTTGAGGTAGCGCATGACGGATTCCGCGCGCCGTTCCGACAGCACTTGGTTGTGCTGCTTGGACCCGGTGCTGTCGGTGTGGCCACGCACCTCAATCACCATTTCCGGATATTTCTTGAGCGTGGCGACGCCGTAGTCCAGCGTCGGCTGCGAATCGGGCAGCACGACGGCGGAGTCCGTCGCGAAATGCACGCGTTCCAACTTGATCTCGTCCTTGATGGTGCAGCCGACGGCATCGACCCGATCGCCCTTGGGGGTGTTCGGGCACTGATCGATCGAATCCGGCACGCCGTCGCCATCGCTATCCGGTGGCGGCGGTGGAGGCGGCGGTGGAGGCGGCGGCGGGGGCGGTGGAGGTGGCGGAGGCGGCGCCTCTCTCGCGACCGGAGGCGGCGGCGTCGGCGCACCGAACATGAGCAACAATCCGGCGCTCACCACGGTGTCGCCGGGGTCTCTCGGGTTGAAGGCGTTGGCGGCTAAAATTTCCTTTCGATATTTGCCTTCCATGCGAAATTGCAGCCGCGTGGAGGTGTTCTGCGCACCGAGGCCCAGTAAAAAGCCGGCGCCCGCTTCGGCGAAGCCGGCGTGATGATCCGTCAAGCCGCCGCCCACGCGGTCAAGCATCCCGCCGCCGCCCGCGATCAGATAGGGGCGGAAGAGCGAATCCGGCAAGAACTTGTACAGAAAATCGAGCGAGTAGGCATCGAGCTGCTGGCTCGCACCCGAGTTTGGAATTTTGAAGCTGCCGATGCTGCCGTTGATTTCGGCAGCCCAGTTCTGCGCAAAGTTCCAGCCGAGGGCAGCATCATAGCCGGCGTGGTCTTTGGAAATGCGATCCTGGTCCAGGAATGTATATTGCGCCAAGGGACTGATGTACCAGGCTCCCGTGCCGTCAGCGATTGAATGATCGGTGCTGTCGTCCGCCACCGCCGAACCGGCGGCGCCGCAGGCAAGCAGCAGGCCAACAAGAAATTTTCTCCTCATACGCTCTCCAGTAATTGCGGGAACGCAACACAGCTTTGACTGCGTCGCGGCGGCTATTGGCCGAGCGTTGTTTATCCGCTACATCGCGATTTTAGTCTGTAGGCGAATCGTCCTTCCTCACGTAGTGCGAGCCTGAGCGGACGTAGGGGAGCTACTTATTGTTTCTTGAAGTTTTTGTGCAAGACCTTATCGCCGACCTTGATGCCGAACTGTTCGCACGCGCCGCCCTTCAGTTCGAGCACTGCAAATTCGGGCGTGGGCGGTCCGATGATGGCCGTCGATTCCGGCGTGGCGCGCGCTGCGATGTAATCGATCTTGCCGTGCGCATCCAGAAACAACAGATCGAGCGAAACGTAGGTGTTCTTCATCCACATGGTCACGGGGCGGTTTTCCGGAAACATGAACAGCATGCCGGTGTGCTCATCCATTCGGCGGATGAACATCATTCCCTGCTCTTCGCGCTTCGGCGTATTGGCCTCCCAAATCTTGAAATTAACCACGTGGCCGGAACTGGTGCGAATGGCGAGCAAGCTTTGTGGAAACGCCGACAGCGGCTCCGGCGCGGCGTCTTGAGGCAGCGCTGCACCTGTGGTGAGCAGCAGCGCGGCTGCCATCAAAAGGCGCACCGCAAAATGTTTCTTTTGCCAAGATTCGATCATGTGGTTTCCGTGGTGAAGTTGACGAGCCCCGCGAACTCGAAGGTGCTGACCAGCACATCGCCCTTGCCGCGCACCGCGTGGGCCGGCTGCGTGCAGAAGCCGCGAGCCTCGATGCGATAGGCGCCGGCCGCCTCCAAAGGGCGTTGGCTGAGAGAATCCACGGTGCAGCGCGAATCACCCAAGGTGCCGTAGATACGGCTGGTGCCCTGTACGATGACCGTCAAATTCGCTTTGACTTCGCGCGCCGGCTGGCCCGGTCTGACTCCCGTCAAACCGAACACCAGCAGCAGGTTCGGCGTGCCACCCGCGGCGCGTTGAAAGCTCAAGCGGACACCCGGCGGTCGGTCGCGAGATTCTCCCTCGCAGCGCGTGCCGCTATTGGGCCAATTAAGATGCGCGTCCACCGCGCCCGCGAGTGTTGCACGCAAGTAACCGTCGCCCGATGCAAGGCATGCGGGCGCCTGAGTTTTGCCAGGCGCGCCCGAGGCGGCCGTGCTGAGCGCCCCCGTGGCCGCGAGCGCGGCGAAGATCAGGGCCTGTCTTAGGAAAATCGGTATCATTTCCATATGTTGCCACGCCTGCTGCAGATTTTCGCCTTAAGCCTCACCGTGGGCGCTTGTTCGCTGCTGGCACCAAAATTCGACCGGCCCAACATCACGGTGGTCAGCGTCGAGCTGCGAGGCGGCAATCTGCTGCAGCAGAATTTCGCGGTCAAGCTCAACATTCAGAATCCGAACGGCCGGTCGCTACCGGTGCGCAGCCTGCACACGGAATTAAACGTGGGCGGCGAGCTGATTGCCAGCGGCGTCAGCGACCGTGCCGTGGTAGTTCCTGCCTTTGGCGAGTCCGAGTTCGACATGACCATCACGGCCAACCTCGCGCTGGCGCTGCTCAAGCTCGCCGACAAGGCCAATCAGCATTTGGACTCCATCGACTATGAGCTGACCGGTGCGGCCAGCATCGACCTGCCGTTCCTGCGAAATCTGCCGTTCCATCAGAGTGGCTCTGTCAAGCTCTCGGGTAATCAATAACTTACCGGGCGGCAGTAACCCATTGAAGTAACGGGAGTTTTTCGCGGTCACCGCTGATTCCCGCTGCGGTGGGTCTGGTAAACTCGCCCGTTAAACAACAGCGCGGCAGGCCAATTGCCGCTGCAAGGGTATGGAGCCTAATGGCCGCCTCGCCTTACGAACAACTGGAACAAGAGTTTCGCCGCCTGCATGCGTTTCGCGGCGCGTTATCGTTGCTGCGCTGGGACGCCGCGGTGATGATGCCCCGCGGCAGTGCCGACGTGCGCGGCGAGCAATTGGCGGCGCTGGAAACCGAGCATCACGCCTTGCTAACGACTCCAAAAGTTGCGCGGCTGCTCGAGCGCGCCGAAGCCGGGGCATCGCAAATGGAGGACTGGCCGCTCGCCAACTTGCGCGAGATGCGCAGGCAGCGCGACCATGCCATTGCGACCCCGCCATCGCTGATTTCGCGTCTCGCCAAGGCCACGGCGCGCGCCGAAGTTTTTTGGGTGGAGGCCAAGAAAGCGAACGATTTCAAATTGCTTGCACCCCATCTGGAAGAAGTGGTCCATCTGGTGCGCGATAAGGCCGCGCTGCTCGGTCAGGCACGCGGCCTGGCTCCGTACGATGCCTTGGTCGATGGCTTCACTCCCGGAATTTCGGCGGCAGACATCGATACCATTTTCAAGGCTCTGTCGCGCAAGCTGCCGAGCCTCATCAATCAGGCCATCGAGGTTCAGGCAGCGCATGCGCCCACGCCGCTCAGCGGTAAATTCAGCGCCTCGCGGCAACGATCACTGGCCGTCGAGGTGCTCAAGGCGTTGGGTTTCCCATTCGATCGCGGCAGGCTTGATGAGAGCGAGCATCCTTTCACCGAAGGGGTTCCCGGCGACATCCGGGTGACCACGAGGTTCGACTCCATCGATCCTTTCTCGGGACTGCTCGGTGCGGTGCATGAGACCGGGCATGCGATGTACGACTTAGGCCTGCCGCTCAAGTGGCGTGATCAACCGGTCGGCCGGGATCGCGGGCTGGCGCTCGAAGAGAGCCAGTCGCTGCTGTTCGAGATGAATCTGTGCCGCAGCCGCTCGTTCGTGAAGTACTTGAGGCCGCTGTTGGAGAAATATTTGCAGGTCAGCGGGCCGGAGTGGGAGGAAGCCAACCTGTACCGCTTGCTGATTCGGGTGCGCCGCAGCTGCATTCGCATGGATGCCGACGAGCTGACCTATCCGGTGCACATCATGCTGCGCTACGACTTGGAAAAGAAAATGCTCGAGGGCTCGTTGCCGGTAGCCGACCTGCCGGAAGCCTGGAATGCAAACCTTGAACAACGCCTGAACATCCGTCCGCCCAACGATGTCGAAGGCTGCCTGCAAGACATTCACTGGGCCGTGGGCCACTTCGGCTACTTTCCCTCATACGCCTTGGGGGCGGTCATCGCGGGCCAGCTCAACGAAGCCATGCGAGCGGCGCGCCCGGGGCTCGACGAAGAAATCGCCGCCGGCCAGTTCGGCGGCGTCATGGAGTGGCTGCGCGACAATGTGCATGGCATCGGCGCGCGATTGCCGGTGCAGGAACTCATCAAGCAGGCGACGGGTAAGCCGTTGACCGCGGCCGCTTACTTAAGATACCTGGAAGCCAAATATCTGGAAGTGCCGTGAGCAATACATCGCCGTGAGCAACACCTTCAAAAAGCTGCAGGCGCAGTTGCGTGGATCGGTCGGCAAGGCCATCGCCGACTACTCCATGATTGCGCACGGCGATCATGTGATGGTGTGCCTGTCCGGCGGCAAGGATTCCTACACCCTGCTCGACATGCTCTTGAGCCTCAAGCGCAGCGCGCCCGTGAGCTTTGAGATCACGGCGGTCAATCTCGACCAGAAGCAGCCGGGCTTTCCGCCCGATGTGCTGCCGAATTACCTGGAAACTCTCGGCGTACGCCATCGCATCATCGAGCAGAACACCTATGCGGTGGTCAAGCGCGTCATTCCCGAAGGTAAAACGATGTGCGGCCTGTGCTCGAGGCTGCGTCGCGGCGCGCTGTATCGGTATGCAGCGGAAAACG
This sequence comes from Steroidobacteraceae bacterium, assembly GCA_036495805.1. Lineage (GTDB taxonomy): Bacteria > Pseudomonadota > Gammaproteobacteria > Steroidobacterales > Steroidobacteraceae > Bog-1198. The sequence goes on from DASXMG010000043.1 coordinate 32,618, forward strand.
GCATCACCAAAATCGCGCTCGGCCATCATCGCGACGACATTGTCGAGACGCTGTTCCTGAACATGTTTTTCGGCGGCAAATTAAAAGCCATGCCGCCGAAGCTGCTCAGCGAAGATAAGCGCCATATAGTGATTCGGCCGCTGTGCTACGTGCCGGAGAGACTGATCGCCCGTTATGCGACGGCCCGCGCGTTTCCCATCATCCCTTGCACGCTGTGCGGCTCGCAGCCGAACATGCAGCGCATGGCGGTGAAGGGCATGTTGTCCAAGTGGGAGCAGGAATTTCCCGGCCGCATCGAAGCCATATTTTCCAGCATTTGCAATGTGTCCGGCTCGCAGCTCGCCGATCCCGAGCTGTTCGACTTCGCAGCGCTCGAGGGACACCGTCGCATCGAGGCGATGAGCGCAGCGGATGAGGAGCAGCTGGCAGCAGAACTTGAAATGGGGCTTCCCTAAGATGAGCCTCAAGCGGCGCTCTCGAACGCGACCCGTTGCCTGGGAAAGACTGTCGGACGATCAACTGTTGAGCCTGCGATTCTGCGATCTGAAGTTAACCATCGCGGGTACCGAGTTGCAGGACGCCATCGGGCGGCTTTATCGGGAATTGTCGATGCGCGGCCTGCGATTTCGACCGCATTGCTGGCTGGCTCAGGAATGGTTCTCGCCCGATGGTATTCCCGGCATTGCCATTCCCTTCTATCTGGCCCACACGCGGCTGATCCGGCTCGAGCGCCGATTGATGCGCGAGGTGGAGGGCGGCAATCGCAACTGGCTGATGCGCATCCTGCGCCACGAGGCCGGGCACGCCGTTGATTCTGCATACCGTCTGCGCCGCCTCAAGTCCTGGCGCGAGGCATTTGGTCCGGCCTCGCTGCCGTATCCGGACACGTACCGGCCGCGGCCCGGCAGCCGCCGTTTCGTGCAGCATCTGGGCGCTTGGTACGCGCAGGCGCATCCCACCGAAGATTTCGCCGAGACCTTCGCGGTCTGGCTCAAGCCGCATTCGGCATGGCGGCGCGAATACGTCGGCTGGCCGGCCTATGCAAAGCTGCAATACATGGACCAACTCGCCCAGGAAATCGGCGAACAGAAGCCGCTGATCGCGGATCGCAGCACCATCGAGGATGTCACTCACGAGACCGGCACGCTGCGCGATCACTACGAAGAGAAGCTCGCGCGCTACCGGCTGCCGCGCCGCTCGGGCGCCGACGAATTGCTGCTCAAGGTATTTACGACGGCGCCACGCACCCGCGCATCGCCCAAGGCGGCCAGCGTCCTGCGCGAGATGCGCGTGACGCTGCGTCAGCAGATACAGCGCTCCGGAGCGTTCAGCGAGTATCTGGTGCATCAGGTGCTGCGCCTGATGATCGCGCGCTGCGAGGCCTTGAACCTGTACGTGCGCGGTTCACGACGCGAGCTCAAGGGACAGCTGCTGTGGGTCGTGGCGCGTTTGGCCGAGTCGCACGAAGAACGCAAGTTGCCGCGGGTGGCTTTGTGAGGGCAGCGTCGTGAAGAAGGTGCGAGCGCTGGTATTGGTTCATTCCACGCTGGTGCCGCCGGATTCGCTGAAGGGCTCGACCGAAAAGGAAATCGAAGAGTGGCGCACCGAATACGATGTGATCTCGCATCTAAAGAAGGCCGGCCACGAAGTCATGCCGCTGGGATTGAGCGACAGCCTGTCGGAACTGCGCCGCGCCATCACTGAATGGAAGCCGAGCATTGTCTTCAACCTGCTCGAAGAGTTCGACGGCATCGTCACTTACGATCAGCATGTCGTGGCGTTTCTCGAGCTCATGCACTAGCCCTACACCGGCTGCAATCCGCGCGGCATGCTGTTGTCGCGCGACAAGGTGCTGTCGAAACAGCTGCTGTCCTATCATCGCGTGCCCACGCCGCAATTCATGGTCTTCCCGCGCGGCAAGAAGGCGCGCATTCCGAAGAACCTGCGCTTTCCGCTGTTCGTGAAATCATCCACCGAAGATGCTTCGCTGGGTATCGCGCAAGCTTCCGTCGTGACCGACCAGAAGCAGCTCACGGAACGCATCGCCTTCATCCACGAACAGACGCATTCCGACGCGCTGGTCGAGGAATACATCGAAGGACGCGAGCTGTACGTGGGGGTCATGGGCAACGATCGGCTCACGGTGCTGCCGGTTTGGGAAATGACTTTCGGATCCTTGCCGGAGAATCTGCCGGCCATCGCCACACGCAAGGTGAAGTGGGATCGCGTTTATCAGCAGCGCTACGGCATCACCACGGCGGCCGCCGAAGAATTGCCCGAGGGCACGGTCGCGCGCCTGGAGCAGCTGTCGAAGCGCATTTTCCGCGCGCTGCATTTGACCGGATACGCGCGCATGGACTTTCGCTTGCGGGCGGATGGCGAGTTGTTCGTGCTCGAGGCGAACGCCAACCCGAACATCTCAGCGGGGGAAGATTTCTCCGCCTCCGCACTCAAGGCCGGCATGAGCTACGACGACTTGCTGCACCGAATCATGCAGTTGGGCGAGAACTATCCGGCGGCCTGGCGCGCGGTGGAGCCCTAAGACCCCGAGCGCCCTAGGGGTGCGTCCAGCGATTCAGCCACGCGAGCACCGTGTCGTACCACTCGATCCTGTCGGCCGGCTTCAATACCCAGTGATTCTCGTGCGGAAAGTACAGCAGCTCGCTCGGGATGCCGCGGCGTTTTAGCGCGGTAAACACCGACAGGCCCTGCGAATCCGGTACGCGGTAGTCCTGCTCACCGTGAATCACCAGCGTCGGCGTCTTCCAATCGGCCACGTGGTCGATGGGATTGAATTTCGCATACGCCGCCGGGTTTTGATACTCGGGTCCGGAAAACTCATGTTCAGGGAACCAGAGTTCTTCGGTGGAGTAGTACATGGTGCGATTGTCGAAAATGCCGTCGTGGCTCACCAAGCACTTAAAGCCATCCGGCCACATCCCTAAGATCCAGTTGATCATGAAGCCCCCATACGAGCCGCCGAGCGCGCACATGCGCTCGGCATCGAGCCATGGATTGCCTTTGAGCGCAGCACTCAATCCAAGCTTCAGATCCTCGAGCGGCTTGCCGCCCCAATCACCGCTGATGGAATCGGTGAAGGCCTGACCGTATCCGGTCGAGCCGTGAAAATCCACCATGACCACCGCGAAGCCTGCGCCGGCAAATGCCTGCGGATTCCAGCGCCAGCTCCAGGCATTGCCGAAACTTCCCTGCGGACCGCCGTGAATCAGAAATGCCACCGGATACTTGCGGTCCGGTTTGAAATCCGCCGGCTTGACCACGTAGCCGAAGACATTTTCATTGTTCCAGCCGGGAAAGCTGAACTGCTGGAATTCGCCGAATTTGCGCTGCTCCGTCAGCGCCTGATTCAAGCGCGTCCATTGCGTCGGTTTTCCGCCGGAAAAGCTGACCGAATACAGGTCCGCCGGAGCACCCAAGTTGCTGGCCGTATAAAATATTTTCGAGGAGCCGACGCTGAATCCTTCGACTTCGCCTGCGCCCGTGATGGCCGATGCCCGGCCCGTGGCAACATCGACCGCCCATAGCGGGCGTTGCCCCAAATGATCGGCCGTCGCGAACAAGGTCTTCCCGTCTCGAGACCACGCAAAGCTGCTGATCGATCGATCCCAACTCTGCGTGAGCGCGCGCTTGACGCCCGACTGCAGATTGAGCAGCACCAAGTGGAATCGATCGGCCTCGAAGCCGGGTCGATCCATCGCGACGTACGCAAGCTGCGAGCCATCCGGAGAAAAGGCGGGTTGTCCGTCCGAGGCCTTGTTGTCGGGGGTGAGATTTTTCGGCGGGGCGCTGCCGTCGGCAGCGACCGAATAGACATCGAAGTTCGTCGACCAAGCTTCCCCTGCCATGCTCTTCACCGAGAAGGCCACGACGGTACCGTCCGGATTGAAGGCATAGTCTTCGCGGCCACCGAAAGGTTTGCCCGGCACATCGCCGATGCCGCCGCTCAAATTCACCGGCGTGCCAACGGCCGCGCCGCTATCGTTCAACGCCATGGCAAAAATTTGGGAACGCCGGCCGTCGCTCCAAGTGTCCCAGTGCCTGACAAACAACTGCGTGTGCAGGACACCCGTGGCGCCCGAGTGCGCGGCATCGTCCAGGCGCTTTTTGCTGCACGCCAGGTCCGCACAATCCAAAAAGACCTCGATGCTCACCAAAATCCGATCGCCCTTCGGGGATATCCGGAAGCTGCCGACGTCGAGCGGCAGGTTGGTCACTTGGGTGGAGTCGGCCACCGGCGTATCGCCGCGAGGACCTGTGCCGTTGGAGTTCACCCGCCAGACTTGGTCGCTGCCGCTGCGATTGGACAGAAAGTAAATAAATTTGCCGTCCTTGCTCCATTCGGGGTTGTGCGAATTCGGACCGCCGTCGGTGAGACGCAGCGCCGTGGCGCCGCGCTTGCCGGTGTCGAGCATCCAAATGCTGGTGCGGCCTTTATTGGCTTCCATGTCGGTGGTGCGTTCGGTATAGACCACGTGCTTGCCGTCCGGTGCAACGGCAACGTCCGAGATGCGTTCCATGCGCACCATGTCTTGGACAGAAAAGGGTTGCGTCGGCACTGCTGGGGCGGCGGCCGCGGCGGCCGCGGCAGACGCGCCCGCGACCCACACCAGACTGAAGGCTAGACTTAAGCGTACGGCGGACATGGGTTGCTCTCTTAAGGGAGATATCCAGCAATTATACGCGCACGGGCTACTGCGCGCCGATCCGGTCGACTTCCGGCAGTGGGTGGCCTTCGTTCAACGCCGCCTGTTGCCAGTCGCGCAAGTCGGAGTCTTGCAGCGCATGGTCCATGTAGCTTTGCGATGCCGGGCTTAAGGTCGCGCCGTAAGTCTGAAAGCGAAAAAATACCGGCGCGAACATCGCATCGGCGATGCTGAAATCGCCGAACAGCCAGCCGCCGGCACCGCCGTGCTCCTTGCGGCAGCCGGACCAGATCTCATCGATCCGTGCGATGTCCGACCCCAACGTAGACGTCAGCGGCACACACCGATTGGTGGCGCGCACGTTCATCGGATACTCATCCCGCAAGGTCTGAAAACCCGAGTGCATTTCCGCGGCGACGGAGCGCGCACGCGCGCGCGCCCGGCGATCGCCGGGCAGACCTCGGCCGCTCGACTCGGCGGCATATTCACAAATCGCGAGCGAATCCCAGATCTTGAGGCCTGCGTCGACGAGCAGCGGCACGCGGCGTGAGGGCGATAATGAAGCGAGCTGCGCCTGATAGTCGTTTTCGTCGAAATAAACGATTTGTTCCGTGAACTCGAAGGCCGCTTTGCGCAAGAATAGCCAGGGTCGCAGCGACCAGCTCGAATAGTTCTTGCTGCCGATCAGTAGGGTTCTCATCATGCGATTTTATCAGGGCCGACTCAGCGAATGAACGATCCGCTGGTATTGAGTTTCGATTTGGACGACACGCTGTGGGCGGTAGAGCCGCTCATGCTCGCCGCCGAAGCCGCCATGTTTGCATGGCTCAAGGAACATCATCCGCTGCTGATGCATGGTCACGACCGTGAATCGCTGCGCGCGATGCGCGCGCAGATCGCCGCGCAATTCCCCGAGCGCAGCCACGACATGACATTCCTGCGCCATCGCGCCCTGGCGGAAATGTTCGCGGCAGCCGGGCACGGCCCGAGCCACGCCGATGAGGCGTTCGAGGTGTTTTATGCGGCCCGCAATCGCGTGCAACTCTACGACGAGGTCGAAGCTTCGCTCGAGCGCCTGAGCGCGCGCTACCGGTTGTTTGCGATCAGCAACGGCAATGCTGACTTGAAGCGCTGCGGAATCGCACATTGGTTCGAAGGCCACATCACCGCAATTTCCGCCGGCGCCGCCAAGCCGGACATTCGCATATTCCGCCGATTGCTGGATGGTGCGCGCGTCGAGGCTGGGCAGGTGCTGCACATCGGCGACGACCCGCATCTCGATGTCATCGGCGCGACCTCTGCGGGCATGCAAGCGGTCTGGCTCAATCGCGACGCGAAATCCTGGCCGGCGCAACTGCCGCCGCCGCCGCGCACCATCTTGTCGCTGGAAGAAATTACATAGCGCCAGATCGGTGCACATAATGCATTAGCAGCCTACGCATGCGATTGCTGATCGGAAAATGCCGGTAAAAATAGGCATTTTCTGACGGTAGTTCGCGCTTTTTGCATTCACTTCAGCGTAGCGTAGTCGATAGGATGGTGTCGGTCCGAAGAGGATGCCATATGCAAGCGACGACGGCGGGAACTCTGGTTGCGGTAAGTTCGCTGCGCGAATTTTTTCGTGACGCGTTTCACACAGCAAGTGAACACCAGCATCTGGACATCGACGAGCAAGCCGAGCAGTACGTGGTCAATCTGCTGACCATGTTCTCCCGGGCCGATGCGCTGTACGAGCGGACTCCGGATGGCCTGCGCATCAAGCCCCTGGCCCACATGCTCTCGGATGCACTCGAGGCGCCGAGCGCGAGCGCGCGGCACCGCGGCTTGCAGCGCCTCGGCGATGTGTCGTTGTTCATCGCCGGATTCTTCGCACGCAGCTTCGCGCGCAAGCTGATCGACATCGACTATCACATCGCCATGGGCGGAAACGCCTACAGCTCTTTGGCCGATACTCTGCAACGCAGCCTGTCAGGACGCTGCGTCGCGGCCGTTTACGCGCAGTTGGCGCAGAAATTTCAAGGCCTGGTCGATGCTCTGAATGAAGTGAGCGACATGTCCTATCGGTACACGGACGCCGACATCCTGCGCCTGTACGAGATATGGATGAAAACCGGCAGTCCGCGGGCGTGCGGACTGCTGCGCCAATTGGGCGTGCAACCGGTAACCGCGGCAGGCGCGCGCCGCGAGCACTAGGAGCGTCAGCGCGTGGTGTTACGCGGCCTGCAGACCCTGCTGGGGCGCCTGTACGATGTCGACCTACCGTACGATGTCTATGATTTTCTCATCACGGATCGGCAGGTTGTCGGCGCGTCGGCGAATGAACGGCGCGCGCTCGACGAGGAATTGCTGCTGGCGGAAATGACGGACGGCGCCGGCGCCGGCGTGGCGCTGTATCTTGACCCAGAAGTCTTGCGCCGCCTGGAGGCGGCGGATCCACACGATGCTTTGACCGAGCACAATCTGGCGGATTACTGCACGGCGCTCGAGGGTGTGAGCCATTTTGTCTACTCCGCGTGGGGTCTGGAGCGCGACCTGCCGGTGTCGTTGCTGGAGCTCGAGACACAGGCCGAAGTGGACAAATACGCCGTAACGGTTTTTCTCCTGGCCGCGCAACAGGAGGGAGCGTGCTACCCCGCTCAAGTGCACGGCCGCCTGTTTGACCAGGTCAGCTTCGATGCGCGCCTTGAGCCCGATCAATATGAACGCTACCGTACCGCGCACGCTCTCGCGGCGCGCTATTGCCGGCGCTTGGAGCGGCGTTTCGTGAACCGGGGGATCCTTAAGATCGAGGCGATGGTGCGCGAGCTGCGTAGCTTCTACCGCTTGAGACACGCCGCGAAGCTACGTCACGCATTGGCTTGAGCGGTGCGGCGCCAACTCATCGACTACTCTTGCGGCTCTTCATCCTTGTTGGATTCAGCCTGCTTTTTCAATTTCAACCATTCGCTCAGCTTGCGCAGGTCCTTCTTCGCCGGCGGCGGCTTCTTGCCCAGCCTGCCGCTGTCATACGGATCGTAGCCCTTCTTTGTGCCCAGCGGGTTCGCACGCACGGTCTCGAACGGCGTCGGCGCATCGTCGGCAATCGACAACGCCGGATGCTCGAGCTTTTGCAGCCGTTGCGTCGAGACTTCGGCGCCAAAGGCACCTGTCTCTACCTGCCATTCCCACACGGCATTGCCGCGTTCATCGAATTTGACGCGCCCAGTGGATTTATCGCCGCCCTCATTCTTTGAGGACGGCGGTGTAGCCTCGCTGGAGGCGGGCTGGCCAGCCGGTTTTGACTTCTCGTTGCTCACATTACCTTTTTAGGCGATGCGGGAGTTAAGTCAAGCCAGAGGCTTCTAAAAGCGGCGCAAAGTCACATTTAGCAGCGGCGCAAAGTCACATTTTCAGCTGATATTGGGCCCGCCACAATGCCATGGCTGTTTTGCCGTCGTTCCAGTCGCCCTTGAGAACGTGCTCGATAGCCTGATCCAGTGGCAGCCACTTGAGTTCCAATTCCTCGTCTGCGTCCGGACTGGCCGCGCCGACGTCGAGATCGCGCGCCAGATACAAGTGGATCAGCTCGGTGAAGATGGCCGGCGCCGGAATGTAGATTCCCAGGGAAGTCCAGCGATTGGCCGATACGCCGGTCTCCTCCTTGAGTTCCCGCACGGCGCACACCTCCGGCCGCTCGCCGGCGTCGAGTTTTCCCGCAGGAATCTCCCACAGGAAGTCTTGGACGCCATGCCGATACTGACGCACCACGCACACCCGGTAGGCGCCATCGACGGCCACCACCGCGGCGGCGCCCGGATGACGAACGTAATCGTTGTCGTACTCGCGGCCGTTCGAGTAGCGCAGGCGCTCGGTTGAGACTTGGATCACGCGGCCGTTGTGCGCCGGGATGCTGGCGACAACCTGGGGTTTCTGCATGGAACGCTTCCGAAAAGCCAAAGGATTCGAGGAATCATCGCCGAAAGTCGCGCGAGTGTGTGATCTGTCTCCTCGCGTGCCACCGTCCGAAGCGCGATGCTCCGTTGAGTTTACTTAAGCATTGCGTCTGAATCTGGATATACGTACAGTACCGCACGCCCATGATGAAAGTGAAGGCAAACGCATTCGACGCGCTGAATCCCGCCCAGCGCCGCGCCGCGACCTTTGGCACCGTCGTTCCCGAGAAGGGCGTCAGCGCCGGACCCCTGCTCATCCTGGCCGGCGCGGGTACCGGCAAGACCAACACCCTGGCGCATCGAACCGCTCACCTCGTTCTCAACGGCTCCGATCCCTCGCGCATCATGATGCTGACCTTCACGCGTCGCGCGGCGCAGGAAATGATCAAGCGCACGCAGACAATTGTCGCGGAAGTGCTGGCGGATCGCGGCAAGGGGGGCGATCGCAGCGTCGTGTCGCGCTTGGTTTGGAGCGGCACCTTTCATTCGGTGGGCAGCCGCATTTTACGGCTCTACGCCAAACACCTCGGGCTCGATCCGAATTTCACCGTGCTGGATCGCTCCGATGCCGCGGATCTCCTGGACGTGATTCGCAGCGAACTGGGTTTCTCCGGCAGACCGAAGCGTTTTCCGCGCAAGGACACCTGTCTCGCGATTTATTCCTATCGGGTCAACACCCGGCTGTCGCTGAAGCAGACCCTCGAGGAACAATTTCCGTGGTGCCTCGAGTGGGAGGCGGACCTGACGCGTCTGTATCGAGAATACGTCGCCCGTAAGCAAAAAAATCGCGGTTTGGATTTCGATGACCTGCTGCTCTACTGGCATGTGATGATGCAAACACCCGCATTGGCACAGAGCCTGTCCAAAAATTTCGACCACGTGCTGGTCGATGAGTATCAGGACACCAGCAGCCTGCAGGGCGACATCGTTCAGGCGCTCAAGCCCGACGGCTTGGGGCTAACGGTCGTGGGCGATGACGCACAGGCCATCTACTCGTTCCGAGCCGCGGCGGTGGAAAACATTCTTGGCTTCGCGGACCGCTACAAGCCGAAGGCCGAGATCGTCGTGCTGGCGCAGAATTACCGTTCGACGCAGCAGGTGTTGGACTCCGCCAACGCCCTGATGGCCGATGGCGCGCGACAGCATCGCAAGACACTGCTCGGCACCCGCCAATCGCCGCAGAAGCCCCTCTATGTGGCATTGGACGATGCCCAAGCGCAAGCTGAATACATCTGCGGCAAGATTTTGCAGACGCGCGAAATCGGCGGTTCCTTGAAGCGGCACGCGATTCTGTTCCGCAGCTCGCACCACAGCGATGTGCTGGAGGTCGAGCTCGCCAAGAAGAACATTCCCTTCGTGAAATACGGCGGCCTCAAGTTCCTGGAAGCGGCGCACGTGAAGGACATGATGTCGGTGCTGCGGTGGGCCGACAATCCGCGCAACGCGGTGGCGGGTTTTCGAGTTCTGAAGCTGCAACCCGGCTTCGGCCCCGCGAATGCGAAACAAGCTCTGGAGCATTTCGAGGCGCGCGGGTTCGAGGCCAAGGCTCTCGCGGACTACGACGCGCCGCAGCCGGTGAAAATGGAATGGAAGCGATTCTGCGCGCTGTTTGAAAAGCTTGCCGATCCGGCGACGCCCTGGGCGGGGCAGGTCGGCTTGGTGAAGGACTGGTATAAGCCGCAGCTGGAACGTATCTATGATGCGGGCTGGACGCGCATGGGCGATCTGGAACAGTTGGAGACGCTGGCCGTGCAGCAGCCCAGCCGCGAGCGGTTCCTGACGGAACTGACCTTGGACCCGCCGGTGGCCTCGAGCGATCAATCGCAGGGCGCCTCGAAGGACGAAGACTTCGTGATCTTATCGACCATTCACTCCGCGAAGGGCCAGGAGTGGGACATCGTGTATGTGCTCAATGTCTCGGACGGCAACTTCCCGTCGGAATTTTCGACCGGCAAGGCGCAGATGATCGAAGAAGAACGCCGCCTGCTGTACGTGGCCATGACCCGTGCGCGCAACGAATTGCATCTGTGCGCGCCGCTCAAGTACGCGGTGACCCAGCAAGCCAAGAATGGCGACGCCCATGTATACGGCGCCAAGAGCCGCTTCATGAGCGACAAGGTCTTGGACACGATGGAAAAGGTCTCGGTCCGAACCAGCATGGGAGTGGAAAGTCTAAAAGCCGGAGAGACGACGACGGTCGACGTCGTCGCGCAACTCAAAGAAATGTGGTGAGTGCCTAGGAGTTGGTCCGAGCAGTTCGCGTGAAATGCCCGGCCTACCCGTCAGCGCTTACCAGCGGCGCGCTCCGCCGCCGCCGCCACCACTCCCGCCGCCACCACCACCACCGCCACCGGGTTTTCGCGGAGCGCGTTCCTGAGCCTCATTCACGCGCAGCGGTCGACCACCCATTTGGAAGCCATTGGTCTGTTGGATGGCGTTTTGCGCTTCACCGGCAGCCATGTCGACGAAGGCGAATCCGCGCGGACGTCCGGTTTCCCGGTCGTTGATGAGTTTGACGGATTCGACTTTGCCGTGGCGCTCAAAAATCGCACGCACTTCGTCTTCGGTCGCGGTGAATGGCAGGTTGCCAACGTAGATCGTCGTCATTCAACTAGTCTCACTGACTGGTGCGTGTCTCGCGGATCCCCACTCGCACGCGGTTCAACATGCAGACGCCCGCGCGAGTCGCAGCATCGAGGTCTGTCCCATCGGCCGAGCACTATTTTGAATTAGGCAATCGACCTAATGGCCGATGCTACGCTTTGAGATAATTGTTGGCAAACACCGGCGAAAGCTGAGGGAAAGCTGCGTTATTCGACTTCGAGGTAGGCATAGCCGTTGAGCTCGTTTTCGTAAAAGCGCTTCACCGCCTGTGCCTCGCTCAAGGTCATCCGTCCTTCCTGCACGGCCCGTTCGCAGTCCCGGGCGATGCGCGGATACAGCTCATCGGTGTCGTACTCCATGTACTCGAGCACCTTGTTGGCCGTATCGCCCTTGACGATCTCCTCGATCCACCAGCCGCCGCCGTCCTGGAGCCGGATATGCACCACGTGGGTGTCGCCGAACAGGTTGTGCAAATCACCGAGCGTTTCCTGATAGGCCCCTACCAGAAATGCCGCCAGGTAATAGGCTTCGCCGGGATTGAGCTCATGCACTTCCAGGGTGCGTTTGGTGATGCGCGGATGCACGAACTTATCGATTTTGCCGTCGGAATCGCAGGTGATGTCGGCCAGCACGGCGTTGCGCGTCGGCCGTTCGCCTAGGCGCTGGATGGGCATAATGGGAAATACCTGGCCGATGGCCCAGCTGTCCGGCAGGGATTGGAAAATCGAAAAATTACAGAAATAGATATCGCTCAGCATGTCCTCGATGTTGTCCAGCTCTTCGGGAACCCGATCCAGCTTGCGGCAGTAATCGCGGATCCTGGCGCAGGTGGCCCAGTACAGCCTTTCCGCCAATCCCCGAAACTCGAGGCTCAGGTAGCCTAAGTTGAACATCTGCAGCACCTGTTCACGTGCCTGCAGCGCGTCGTGATAGCACTCCACCAGTCGGCGCTCATTGACCGATCGATAACTATCGAACAAATCGAGCACCGGCTGCGGCAGCTCTTCGGCTCCCTGATAGTCCTCCTCAGGGCGGCCGGAAACTTTGAACTGGTCCAGCTTGGAGGACCCCAGGGTATCGAACACCAACAGGCTGTGGTGAGCGGCGATGGCGCGGCCCGATTCGCTCACGATCATGGGGTGCGGCACGTCGCGCGCGTCGCAGACGCTCTTGATGCGATACACCACATCGCCGGCGTACTCGTTGAGGGTGTAGTTCATCGAGGACTCGTAATTGGTCCCGCTGCCGTCATAGTCCACACCCAAACCACCGCCGATATCGATGTATTGCAGCCCCGCGCCCATGATCTTCAGCTCGGCGTACACATGCGCCAGCTCGTTAATCGCGTCCTTCACGCGGCGAATATCTTGCAGCTGGCTGCCCGGATGACAGTGCACGAGCTGCAGGCAATCGAGCATGTTGCGCTCCTTCAGGAGCGCGTACAGATCCAGAATTTCGCTGATAAACAAACCGAATTTGGATTTCTCGCCGGCGGATTCGCGCCAACGTCCGGCGCCTTCGCTGGCCAGCTTGACGCGCACACCGATCTTGGGCCGCACGCCGTACTTTTCAGCGTGTTTCAAGATGAGGTGAATCTCCTCGTAGTTTTCCACCACGGGAATGATGGTGCGCCCCAGCTTGGTGGCGATGATGACCGCCTCGATATAGCTGTCATCCTTGAAACCGTTGCACACCACCAACCGGTCGGGTGCATCTTCGGTTATGGACATGACCGCGAGCAGCTCCGGTTTGGAACCGACCTCGAGACCGAAGCCGAATTCCTTGCCGTAGCGGTAGACCTCCTCGACAACGAGCCTTTGCTGGTTGACCTTGATGGGGAACACTGCGGCGTAGCGATTCTTGTAATCGTTTTCCGAAATGGCGGTCGCGAAAGCATCGGCCAGATGACGCAGGCGATGCGCCAGAATATCGGAGAAACGAATGACCACCGGCGTATGCAAATCGCGCGCCTTGAGCCCTTGAACCACATCGTAGAGATCGATTTCGCGGCCCGCATCGAGGTTGGGCCGGATGACCACGTGGCCGTCCGCGTTGATCGAAAAGTATCCCTTGCCCCAAGCCTCGACCTGGTACAGATCGAGGGACTCGGCAATCTTCCAGGCATGGTTGGCGGCGCTAAGCACTTTTGCAGGCGTGTTCATGAGGCGCGCACGATAACAAATTGTGGCTGCAAGTAAATGACCTGCTAGCCGGTCTGAGCACCGCGGGCAATGGGCCGATGCGGATCACGAATCCATTCGCTCCAAGAGCCGGCATACAACTTCGCGCCGGAGAGACCCGCGACCTCCAAACTGAGCAAGTTGTGGCAGGCGGTGACCCCTGAGCCGCACATCGCCGCGACCTGCGTGGGGCTTCGGCCCGCCAGGCGCTTTTCCCACATTTGGCGCAATGCCGGCGCGGGCAGGAAGCGCCCGTCCACGCCGAGATTGGCGGAAAAAGGCTGGTTCACCGCGCCCTTGATATGGCCGGCGACGCTGTCGATGGGCTCGACCGTCCCGGCAAAGCGTTCGCCGGCACGAGCATCAATCAGCAGAAACGCCGGATCCGCCAAGCGTTGCTCGACGTCGGCTGTCCCGATCACCGCATCCGTATCGACCTGGGTTGCCAAGCCGCGGCCGGTAGTCCTGGCCGCCGGCAGGGGTTCTTCCTCGCCCGATTCCAATGGACCGCCTGCGCTGACCCAGGCTTTGAGGCCGCCATCCAACACGGCTGCGGCGGGGTGGCCTACCCACCGCAGCATCCACCAGAGCCTGGCAGCGAAAGCGCCGGAGCTGTCATCGTAAGCGATCACTTGTGTGACAGGACCTACTCCCAGCCGATTGAGTGTGGCGGCAAACCTTTGGGGTGCAGGCAGCGGATGGCGACCCGACGTCGGGGTGATCGGCGCCGATAAATCCTCGTTGAGGTCGGCATACCGCGCGCCGGGGATGTGTCCCGCAACGTAGGCCTGCCGGCCGCCCGCGGGGTTCATCAGATCGGAACGGCAATCGACCACGGAGATATCAGGTTTGCCAACCAAGTCGCGAAGCGCGGCGGCGCTGATTAGGGTGGTAGATGTCACCAATCGAGCTTAGCGCGATGCTAGGAGCCTGTCTGTTGAATACTCAGACAGGCTCCTCGGTGAAGCTCATCCGCTACAATCGAGGCTTATGGCACTCACTCTATATTGGGGCAGCGGCAGTCCCTTCTCGTGGCGGGTTCTCCTGGCGCTGGAGCACAATGGACTGCAATACGAATCGCAGCTGCTGCATTTCGACAAACAAGAACATCAATCGCCACAGATGCTGAAGATGAACCCGCGCGGCCGCGTACCCGTCCTCAAGGACGGCGATTACGTGGTGTTCGAATCCGTAGCCATTCTCTACTACCTGGACTTGAAGTATCCGCAGCCGCCCATCTTTGGTCTGACGCCCGAAGAAGCGGGCGTCATCATGCGGGTCATCTGCGAGTTCCAGGCCTACGCGGAGCCGTCGGTACAAAAAATCGTCAGCGCGGTTTTCGCCGATCGGGTCGCCGCGGACATCGACAACCTCACCGATGCCATGCACTTGGTCGGGCGCGAGGCGCGTACGATCGAAGGGCGCTTGAGCAAGGAGGAATGGATCGTGGGCGCGAATTATTCCGCGCTCGACATGGTGATTTTCCCCTGGATACAGGTACTGCGGCGGGCCTTGAATCGCAGCGCCGCGGCTGAGCTCGGCGCGCGTTTCCTGCCCATGGAACGCAACTACCCCGCATTGGCGCGCTGGATTCATCGCATCGAGTCGCTTCCCGGGTACGAACGTACCTATCCGCCGCATTGGCGCGACAACACCTAAACAAACTCAAGGGTCAACAACATGGCAGAAACGTTATGAGCACACACGAAGTGCATGTGAAATTTGCGGGCAGGATCGTCATGGTCGGTTTCGGCAGCATCGGACAGGGAATCTTGCCTTTGATCTTGCGTCACATCGGCACTTCGGCGGATCGCATCACCATCGTCACGGCCGAAGACAAGGGCAACTCGGAAGCTCGGGAATTTGGCGTGAAATTCGTCAAGACGGCGCTGACACCGGAGAACTACCGCCAGGTTCTGGAGCCGGCGTTGGCCGCGGGCGATTTCCTGCTGAATTTGTCGGTCGACGTGTCCAGCGTTGCGCTGCTTCAATTGGCGCGTGAACGCGGCGCGCTGTATCTCGATACCTGCATTGAACCGTGGGCCGGCGGCTACACCGATCCCAACATGCCGGTCGAAGCGCGCAGCAATTACGCCATGCGCCTGGACGCCTTGCGGCTGCGCAAGGGCCATGAAAAGGCGCCGACGGCGGTGCTCACGCATGGCGCCAATCCGGGCTTGGTGTCGCACTTGGTCAAACAGGCGCTGTTGAACATTGCCAAGGACACGGGCGTGAACAGCGCCGTCCCGCAAGACCGCGCCGGCTGGGCGGCGCTGGCGCAAACGTTGGGCATCAAGGTGATCCATGTGGCCGAACGCGACACCCAGGTTGCCCATGTGCCGAAGCAACTCAACGAATTCGTCAACACCTGGTCGGTCGATGGTTTCGTCAGCGAAGGCGCGCAGCCGGCGGAACTGGGATGGGGCACGCATGAGAAGCACTTTCCTGCCGACGGAGGGCGGCACAAAGCCGGCTCGCGTTGCGCCATCTATTTAAATCGGCCGGGGGCCAGCACCCGTGTGCGCACGTGGACGCCGGCGGCGGGGTACTTTCACGGATTTCTCATCACCCATTCGGAAGCGATTTCCTTGGCCGATTACTACACGGTGATGGAAGGGGCGCGCGTGGTCTACCGGCCCACGACTCACTATGCCTACCACCCGAGCGATAATGCGGTGTTGTCGGTGCACGAATTGGCCGGCCGGAATTGGCACCTGCAAGACCGCAAACGCATCATGATGGGCGAGATCACCGAGGGCATCGATGAACTGGGTGTGCTGCTCGCCGGACACGCGAAAAATGCCTACTGGTACGGCTCGCAACTATCCATCGGCGAGGCACGCGCCTTGGCCCCTTACAACAGCGCGACCAGCCTTCAGGTCACCGCGGCCGCGCTCGCCGGCATGATCTGGGCGATCGAGAATCCGAATCGCGGTGTGGTGGAACCGGATGACATGGACCACCAGCGGCCGTTGCAGATTTGCCTGCCCTACCTCGGGCCGGTCGTGGGCCAGTACACCGACTGGACGCCTTTGTATCAGCGCGGCGAGCTGTTCGCGGAAGACCTCGATCAATCGGACCCCTGGCAATTCAAGAACATTCGGGTGGTCTGAAGGCATAGCTGATAGCGGCCACCGTGAAGGTGGCCGCGCCTCCCGGCAATTCGACCGTGACCTCGTCGTCCAGCCCCTTGCCCATGAGACCGCGCCCCAAGGGTGAATCCATGCTGACGTAGTCGCCGTCCATGTCGAATTCGTCCGGACCGACGATACGATGCCAGCGCAGCGCGCCGGCGCTGCTTTCGATCTGCACCCACGCTCCAAAATAGACGCGTTTCGGGTCGCGGCGCGCGAGGCTCGCCACGGGATCGACGACGGCCATTCCCTCGAGCCGCTTGCGCAGGAAGCGCACGCGCCGGTCGATTTCGTGCAGCCGTTTTTTGCCGTAGGTGTATTCGGCATTCTCCGAGCGATCTCCCTGCGCGGCCGCCTCGGAGACTGCTTGAGTGACCCGCGGACGTTCCTCATGCCAGAGCTGATCAAGCTCCTTTTGCAGCCGCTTGGCGCCTTCCGGGGTGATGTATTTCGAGCCGGGTGGTGTGGGCGGGCGGTATCTTGACACGGTGCAATAATCTACAAAGACCTTTCAAGGACGTGAATTGGTTCTAGCGGGACTACAGCCGACTGAGCAGTTGCTCACAGATTGCGGCAGGCGCGAAACATAAGCTCTCACCCATGAGCGCTAAATACTACACCCACTTTATCGCGCAATCAGAAGACGCCATCGAGTACAACGAATATCGCGGCGTCGTCGAATTGCTCGGCCAAGCGGCAAGTGTGGAAGGCGATCGAGAAATCGCTCGCATGCTGGCGCGCAGCTTCGATCTCGAGGAGACCGACATCCAAGTCCTGCAGTGGCACCAATTGCACTGAAGGCGACCGATCCCCTAGCGGGCTTTACTTCCCTTCATTGAAGTCCGCCTCTCATGCCCCGAGCTAACACTCGGGGCTTTTTTTTACCAAGTGGTAGACTTCGCCCAACGCCCATAAAAAGGGGCAGGAGGGGAAGATGGGTAAATTTGCGCTTGCCTTGGTTGCTGTTGCCGGACTGCTCTTGTCGGGGTGCGGCTATAACAGAATCCAGTCGACGGATGAACAGACCAAAGCCGCCTGGTCCGAGGTGCTCAATCAATACCAACGGCGCGCCGACCTCATCCCCAATTTGGTGAAGACCGTCCAGGGCTACGCCGCCCAGGAGCAAACCGTGTTATTGGGCGTGACCGAAGCGCGGGCAAAAGTCGGCTCCATTCAGGCGACACCCGAATTGGTCAATGACCCGGCGGCGATGGCCAAGTTTCAAGCGGCTCAGTCGCAACTGACCAGCGCCCTATCCAGGCTGTTGGTGGTGACGGAAAATTATCCGCAACTGAAGTCGGATCAAAATTTCCGCGATCTGCAGGCGCAGCTCGAAGGCACGGAAAACCGCATTACCGTGGCCCGCAACCGCTATATCCAGGCCGTGCAGACCTACAATCTGGCAATCCGCTCCTTCCCGTCGAACCTGACGGCGATGATGTTCGGCTACAAGACCAAGGCGAATTTTGCGGTGGAAAACGAAGCCGCGATTTCCAAACCGCCTTCGGTGGACTTCGCGCCCCCGCCGGCGCAGGCGCCGCCAACGCAACCGCCGCCGACAACGCAGCCGCCGCCTGCGCCCGCACACTAGGAGCCGCAAATACTCGGACAGTCTGCCGTCATGCGCGTTGCCCGCCTCGGGGCAGGGCTGGTGCTGCTGTTCGGCTTTGCGCTCGCCAACGCGGAAGTCGCCGTGCCGCCTCTCACTGCGCGGGTCACCGACCTGACCGGAACCTTGTCCGGCGGGGCGGTCGCGCGCATCGAGGCCAAGCTCGCCGACCTAGAGGCCAAGAAGGGCAGTCAGATCGTCGTGCTCATCGTCCCGACGACGCAGCCTGAGGAAATCGAACAGTACGGCATCCGCGTCGCGGAGGCGTGGAAGCCCGGCCGCAAGGATGTGGACGACGGCGCAATCCTGCTCGTGGCGAAGGACGACCGCCGAGTACGCATTGAAGTGGGACAGGGCTTGGAAGGCGCGTTGCCCGATGCGATTGCGAACCGGATCATTACCGAGACCATTACGCCGCACTTCAAGCAGGGCGATTATGACGGCGGGGTGGAAGGCGGCGTCGCGCAAATGATCTCGGTGGTCAACGGCGAACCGTTGCCGCAGCCGGACAAGAAATGGGAACGGCACGGCGGCCTGGGAAATATGCTGCCCTTGCTCTTGGTCGTGGTTTTCGTCGTCAGCGGCGTACTGCGCGCCATTTTCGGCCGGCTGTTCGGATCGGTCGCCACCGGCGGCCTGACCGCCGGCATCGTGTGGATCTTGAGCCACGTGATCCCCATCGGCATCGGCGCCGGCGTGCTCGCGTTCTTATTCGCGCTGCTGACAGGCGGTTCGCGTAGCGGATGGTCGACCGGCCGCGGCTGGGGCGGCGGCATGGGCGGCTTTGGGGGCGGCTTCGGCGGCGGTGGGTTCGGCGGGGGCGGCGGCGGTGGCGGTGGATTCAGCGGCGGTGGTGGGGGATTCAGCGGCGGCGGCGCCTCGGGTAGCTGGTGATGCAAATCGGACGGCTGATTCGGCACGCAACGGCGACGCATTGGCGCACGCGAATGCTGTTCCCCGCGGCGACGCTCGACGCGATCGAGCAGGCCATCCAGCGGGCGGAGCTGACGCATGTCGGGGAGATTCGCTTTGCGATCGAAACTGCATTGACCCCGCGACACATCTTGAACGACGTCACGCCGCGCGCCCATGCGTTGGAAGTGTTCGCGCATTTGCGCGTCTGGGACACCGAGGCCAACAACGGCGTGCTGATCTACGTCCAACTGGCAGACCGCAATGTCGAAATCGTCGCCGATCGGGGCTTTCAAGGACGCGTCAGTCCCGCGGAGTGGGAGGCCGTATGCCGTCTCATGGAGGAGCATTTTCGCGCCGGCCGCTTCCAAGTCGGTGCAATTGCAGGCGTGGACGCGATCGGCAACCTATTGGCGCGTCACTTTCCGCAAGGCCCGGCTAAGGGGATGCATTCTAATCAATTGCCTGACCGCCCGACTTTGTTGTAGATAGAACCATGTCAGCTCCATTCATGTCTGTGTTTCGCGGGGTTCCCGGCGTATGCCTGTGCGTGGCCTTGAGCGCGCTCGTCAGCGCCGGATGTTCGTTGTTTCACCCGGTTCCGAAGGAACCGCCCCCCGTGGCCAAAGCATTGCCGCCGCCGAAGCCCGTACTGCCCAAGCCCAAAGCCACGCATCACTTTGACGTGGATCCCGGCAGCGACATCGTCGGTTATGTGCAAAAGACCGTTATCGGCAAGGACGACACGCTGCCCGACATCGCACGGCGCTTCGATGTGGGCTATGAAGAGATTCTAACGGCAAATCCCGGCGTCGATCCTTGGCTGCCGGGGGTCGGTCGCGAAGTCGTCGTTCCCACGCAGTTCATCCTGCCCGCAGCACCGCACGAAGGGGTCGTGGTCAACGTTGCCGCGATGCGGATTTTTTATTATCCGCCTCACAAAAAGGGGGAACCCGAGACGGTCTACACGCATCCCATCGGCATCGGCAAAGTGGGCTGGAAGACGCCGGAGGGGACGACCAAGATCGTCAGCCGGCAAAAGGATCCCGTGTGGGTGGTGCCGAAGTCGGTGCGTGAGGAGCACCAGGATAACGGCGAGCAGCTGCCCGCGCAGGTACCCGCGGGACCGGACAATCCGCTGGGCCAATTCGAGTTTCGCCTCGGCTGGCCGAGCTATCTCATTCATGGAACCAACAAGCCTTACGGCGTCGGCATGCGCTCGAGTCACGGCTGCATGCGCCTGTATCCGGAGGACATCGCGGTGTTCTTCGACCTGATTCCGATCGGCACGAAAGTGACCGTGGTCAACCAGCCTTATTTGTTCGGCTGGCGCGACGGCACTTTGTATTTGCAAGCCTACGCGGTCATGGAAGACGATTCGCGTAATTGGAGCAAGGATCGCAAGCGCTTGCTCGCGAAATTGCTGCATCCCAAGGAACGAGGCAAGATCGCGCAGCACGACGAAGAAATCGATTGGCAACGCGTCGGCGATCTGGCGCACGCGCCGCGTGCCGTGCCGGTTCCGGTCACCGGCGGCCTCGACGGCGTCGATGGCATCATCGCGCAAAGCGTGCTGGTCGAGAACGTCCTGCCCGAGGGTTCCAACTGGGATGGACAGTCCGGTCTCTTGGTGGACGAGAAGACCTTCAACGATTTGCTCAACGGACGTGACAAGGCGCCAGTAGGCATCCCATGAGCCGTTGGCTGCCGGCGGGTTCGCTCGCCATCGCCGCGGCCTTCAGTTGCAGCGCGTCGCCCACCGATTCGGGTCCGATCGATCCGGCGTTTGATTATCACTCGTACGCCAATGTGGATCAGTTTCGAACCACGCATTTGGACCTGGATCTTCGGGTCGATTTTCAACTCAAGAACATTTCCGGTTCGGTCACGCTGGACTTGAAGCGGTTGGATCCGCGTTCGACGCAACTGGTGCTCGACACCAAAAACCTCATGATTCTGGATGTCACCCAAAAGGCCAACGATGTCCTCGGTGCCACGGCCAAGAATCAAACGATCTGGGTCAGTCGTCCGTTCCATCTGGAAAAACCCGATCCGATTCTCGGCAGCGCGCTGGTGATCGACCTACCGCCGTCGAAGAGGGGCACGGAGTCCGTCAAGATCGACTACGAAACCACTGAATCCTCATCGGCTCTGCAGTGGCTGACGGGAAAGCAAACCTCGAGCCACAAACCATTCTTGTACACCGAATCGGAGCCCATCGGCGCACGCACTTGGATCCCTCTTCAGGATACCCCTCAGATCCGGGCCCCTTACAGAGCTAAAATCCACGACGATGACCGGCTGCGTGCCGTCATGAGCGCGGAGGGTGACCCGAAGGCCAAACCCGGAGTGGCCGGTGCATACATTTTTGTGATGCCGCAAGCCGTGCCATCCTATTTGATCGCCCTAGCCGTGGGCGCTCTGGAATTTCAGGAAACCGGACCGCGCACCGGCGTGTATGCCGAGAAATCCATGATCAAGGCGGCGGCCAAGGAGTTCGCGGATACCGAGTCCATGATCCAGGCCAACGAAAAGATGTTCGGGCCCTATCGCTGGTCGCGGTACGACATCTTGGTCATGCCGCCGAGCTTTCCGGAAGGTGGCATGGAGAATCCGCGCCTGTCCTTCATCACGCCAACGGTGATTGTCGGCGACAAGAGCCTGGTTTCCGTGATCGCGCATGAACTGGCGCACTCCTGGGCGGGAAATCTGGTGGGCAATGCGACCTGGCGGGATTTCTGGCTCAACGAGGGGTTCACGGACTACATGGAAAGCCGCATCATGACCGCGGTATACGGTGAGCCGCGCGCCTCCATGGAGGCGGTGCTGGGATTGAAGTCCTTGCAGGGCGACCTTGCAAAACTCAAACCTGCCGATCAAATCCTGGCCATCGACCTGCGTGACCGCGACCCCGGCGAGGGCTTCACCTATATTCCGTATGAAAAAGGCCGCTTGTTCTTGAATTATCTGGACGCCAAATTCGGCCGCGAACGCTTCGATACGTTTTTGCGCGGCTATTTCGATCACTTCGCCTTCAGGAGCGTCAACAGCGAACAGTTCATGTCTTACTTGCAGGAGAATCTGCTCGATCGGTTCCCGGGCATCGTGAGTCGCGCGCAGGCGAACACATGGGTTTTATCCCCCGGCCTGCCGGCCGACGCGGTGCTGCCCGTCAGCAATCTGTTCCAACCGGTCGATGCGGCGCGGGAGCAGTGGCTCGCGGGCAAGCTGCCGGCGAAGGCAATCGGCGCACAGTGGGTGGCGCAGCAATGGCTGTATTTTCTCGACGGCATGCCGCCGAAGCTGACGGCGGCGCAATTGGCCGAGCTCGACAAGACCTTCAGTCTTAGCAAAAGCCCCAATGCGGAGATCGGGCACAGCTGGTTCAAATTGGTCATCGTCAATGACTACCAGCCCAGCTTTCCGCGTCTCGAGGAGTATTTGAAAACCATTGGACGGCGCAAGCTGATCGAGCCGCTATACGAATCTCTGATGAAAACCCCTTCGGGTACGGCGGTGGCCAAGCGCGTGTTTGCCAAGGCAGTTCCTGGCTATCATCCGGAAACCGTCAAGGCCATCGAAGCCATCGTCGCGCCGAAAGAGGAGACCAGCGAGTGACCGCCGAAGCTACGGTCAGCGAGTGGCTGAAGATCATGCTCGAGGAGATCGCGCGCAAGAAAGCCGAAGAGGACCAGGTGCGCGCCGAGGAACAACGACGGCGCGACGAGGGCTCAAGCTCGCGCTCGAAGTAGAGCTGTTGTGTTACAGTTCGCGAAAGTTCCAGATGACTACAATTTGGTGACGCCAAGCAAACAAGCGCTACAGGTCGCCGAAGAACGCGGCCCCGATCATTCCATCCCGCGTCTGGCAGCGGCGCGCACCGCCTTCGTCGGCCGCACGTTGCGCGGACCGGTCAATCGGCCGGTATTCATCAAAAGTTTCGCGGAATTCCAGCACATGTTCGGCGGCCTCTGGCAGCCCAGTCTGTTGGGCTACGCCATCGAGCAATTCTTCGATAACGGCGGGCGCGAGGCCCTCATCGTGCGGGTCGTGAACGGCGCGCGTTCCGCGACGCTGACCTTGAAAGCCGGCGAGCAGGCGCTGCAACTACAGGCACTCCGGCCGGGCACACGCGAATATTTGCGGGCGAGCATCGACTTCGACAATATCGCGTCGGACGAGCCCGACGTTTTCAACCTCACGGTGCAGCGCGTGCGTGCCCAAGGCACCGGGCAGGTGGATGATCAGGAAATATTCCATCGACTGTCGGTATCCGCGACCGACGAACGCTACTTCCCAAACGCGATCGCACAATCCGCGCTGATTCGCCTGGTCGGCGAGATGCCCAGGCAGCGGCCGGATCGAACCCTGGATCCGGCGAGCGGTCTTGCCACCGCCTATGTGAACTCCAATTCGGATGGCGATGACGGCGCGCCGCTGACTGATTACGATTTGATCGGCTCGAGCCTCGACCATACCGGCTTATTCGCTCTGCAGCTGGCCGAGTACTTCAATTTTCTGTGCATTCCACCGTTGTCCCGGGAGCAAGACGTCGGGCCAAGCGTTTTGTTGGTCGCGGCGCGCTACTGCAAGGAGCGCCGCGCGCTGCTGATCGCCGATCCGCCGTGCGCCTGGCAGACCGCGGATGAGGCGCTCCACGGATTGCGCGATTGGAATTTTTCAAATGAGAACGCGGTGATGTACTTTCCGCGGGTACTGGCGCACGACAAGCTGCGGGGACATTTCGAATCCTTTGCGCCCTGCGGCGCGGTCGCCGGCATGTTGGCTCGCTACGATGAGGGCGCGCCGCCATGGCTTGCCGCGGATCGTGAAGAACCCATCCTGCGGCCCGGATTTCGCCCAGCCTGCCTGGTCGGCGAGGACCGGCGCATCCGGTTGGCGGAATTGGGCGTCAATACACTGCAGGCGGTCCGCTCGGCGGCCCGCATCAACGTACGTCTGCGGACCTTGGCCGCCGGCAACA
Organism: Steroidobacteraceae bacterium; assembly: GCA_036495805.1. Classification (GTDB taxonomy): domain Bacteria; phylum Pseudomonadota; class Gammaproteobacteria; order Steroidobacterales; family Steroidobacteraceae; genus Bog-1198. The sequence continues at coordinate 56,637 of DASXMG010000043.1, forward strand.
CGGCCAACGCCGAGTGGCGCTATTTGACTTCGCGGCGGCTCGCGCTGTTCATCTTGAACAGCATCGAACAGGGTACCCGCTGGGTCGCCGCGGCGGGTTCCATCCCTGAGGTTGCCGAAACCCTGGCAGCGCAAGTACGGGTGTTCTTCGAAGGATTGCATGAAGCGGGCGCCTTCGGGACGCGGCGGCTGGAAGATGCGTTCTTCGTCATTTGCGACGAGCGGGTCAACAACGCCTCGGCTACAAGCTGCGGTGAGCTGCAATTCGTGATCGGTTATGCGGCGAGCCGCGAGCATGAATTTCACTGCTTTCGAATTTCGCAGTCGGCGGCGGGCAGCAAAGTCCAACCCGTCAGCCTCAATCGGCTCAATTTCTCGCAGTACAGCCCGGCGGAGCTGGAGTGGGTGGACAGCATCGCGAGTCAGCTGCAATCCTAGCCATGGGGCGGCGGCAACCCTAAGTTAGCCGGCTGCCAGCGTTGCTGCGATACGTCTTTCCAATTCGACCACGGCGGAGTTGGCTTTGGCGCTGCCGGCGGTCGGCGGCATGATGCGCGGTATGCTCGGCAGCTCATCGAGAGCCCTGCGCGCGTAGTCATATCCGGCTTGGATCGCGCGATCGAATGCCTGCCAGTTCAAAAGATCGATATTCGCGAGTGGTGGCTTCATCAACACATCCGCCAGTTCGCGTTGCGCGCGTTCGCTGGCGGTGCTGTTGATCATGCCGGCGCGCATCAATACCTCAAATATGTTGACGCGGCGCTCGCCGAAATTGCGATCGGCGCCGACATCGCAGCCGATCACGAAGCCGGGCGCGTGGCCCTGCATGACATCGACCGGCAAGTTGTTGATGGCGGCGCCATCCACCAGCACCCCATCGTCGTGAAACACCGGCGGCATGACACCGGGGATGGCCACGGATGCGCGCAAGGCTTGCGCGACGGACCCCAAGCGATGCTCGAACAGCCGGCCGGTGGTGAGATTGGCGCTCACGCAGAAATACGGGAAGCGCAGGTCCTCGATGAGGGTGCTGCCATACTCGCGCTCGAGCAATCGCGACACTTTCTTGCCGCGCGTCAGGGCAAGGAAGGGGAAGGTATAGTCGTTGACGGGGTTGGTATGAACGAAGCTTCTGCGATAGCGCAGCTGCATCTCTTCATCGCTCCAACCCATCGCCACACCGGCGGCAATGATGGCGCCGATGCTGGCACCGCCCAAAAAATCGATCGGGACCTTGGCTTCGCGCAGAGCACGGACAATGCCTAGGTGCGCGAAACCGCGAGCACCGCCGCCCGACAGCACCAATCCCACACCGCGGCGCATCAGCAAACGAGCAAGCCTGCCGAGGTCGGCGGGTTCGACGATGTGATGGTGTTGCGTGACGGTCAGAGTCTTCAGCCAAGTGGTGCTGCCGCCGGCATCGATGCCGCCCTGATGCACCAACGCCAGCTCAACGCGCGCGCCGCGCGCCATCGCCGCCTCGACGATGCCGGCAGGCCACGGCATCACAGTGCCGCCGGCCGGCGCCGCCATGAGGATCACGTCGGCTTGGCGGCAACACTGGCGCGTCCAACCGGACGCGGCCCAATTCGCGACATACACGACAAAGTCGTTGACCTCTTCAATGCGGTTGAACCAGGTCGCGGTGTGCGTGGTGGCGCGCGCATCCCACACCAATTCGGTACGGCCGGTCTTGCTGAGTTCTTCAACCAGGCGAGTGGCCAGGTCGGCGACGTCCAGCTCGATGCTGTTGGGAACCAGCGCAAAGATGTGCGCCCGCTTGGGCCGGTATTCCTGCCGGTTGCTGTGCCGCAGGCGCCGCGCGCACAGGCGAGCCAGGGCCAAGGAAAAGTGCGTGGATCGGGCAGCGATGTGGTCCAGGACTGTATTCGGGATCAGCAGAAGCTCGCTGTCCCGCAGTGCAACAACCGTGGCGCTGCGCGGCGTTTCCAACAGCCAGCCGGCCTCACCGACCAGCTCACCGCGCTCGATCTCGGCGGTCAAGCCGGACTTGAGCGGTGTCTTGACGCCCAACCGGCCGCTGGTCAGTAGATATACTCCGTCGGGGTCCGAGCCGGCTTCGAACAGCAGATAGCCGGCCGGCAGCGAGAAGTGCAGGGCGCCGGCCGCCAAAGACTCGAGGCTTAAGGCATCCACGCCGGCAATATCGGCACAATCGCGCAGCCAGTCGATTGCGCGTGACATTTCGGGTGTCGCGCTCGACTGTTCTTCATCCAATGCCATGCGTCTGTAGCGGCCGCGAGGGGGTATTTCTTGAGTCTGACCGTCGATACTGTGGTGTTTTCGCATGGCAAAGAAAGCGGTCCCTGGGGCGCCAAAATCACTGCGATGGCCGCCGTGGTCCGCGACCTCGATTTAGCGGTGGAATCGGTGGATTACCGCGGCCTGGACGATCCGGCGCTCAGGGTCGAGAAACTTCTGGCCGTAGGCCGCGAGTTCAATGGGCCAGTCGTCCTGGTGGGTTCCAGCATGGGCGGACATGTGGCCGCGGCCGCCGCGAACCGCCTGGGCGCCGCAGCGCTATTTTTGCTGGCACCGGCCTTCTATATGCCGGGTTTCGAAAAATATACCCCGCAAAACGTCGCCGTGCCCACGGCCATCGTGCATGGCTGGCACGACGCCGTCGTGCCGGTCGAGAACAGCATCCGTTGGGCGAGAGAGCATCGGGCGACGCTGCACATTCTCGATTCCGATCATCGACTGGAAGATCAAATCGGCGCGATCTGCACCCTGCTGCGCAATTTCTTGATCGCGCGAGATGCGATCGCCTAAGGTCGGGGTTTGGCGGGCGCGGGCGCGGGCGCCGGTTGCGCCGGCTCGGCGCTTTCAGTCGCGATCTGCGCCATCGCCAATTCGCGCAGGCTCTCGCCGAGCTGTTCGCCGCAGCGCCTGCCCATGGCGTAAAAGCCGGCCCCCAGTGAGGCCAGATATGCAGAGATGTATTGTCTGCCGGCCGTCGATTGCAGAAATGACAGCGCCTTCTTCAAGTCAGCGTCGCTCAAGTCGCGATAGCCGTATGCCAGGTAGCGCCGCGAAGGCTCGCGCATCTTCTCTTCCATGGTTTGACGGCTGGCTTCGCCGGATTTGCGGGCCCGTTGTTCGACAGGCCCGGGATCCATTCCGGATCCGACTGCGGTCCCGGCCGCGACGGCCGTTCCCATGGTGACAAGAATCTGCACAGTGGACTCGGCAGAGCGTTCGGCGCGCTCCAGCTTCTCGAACAAGGCGTCGCGCTGCGGGTTGCTGGGAGCCGAGATTTCGCCATTCATGACCTTGTCGGCGTCCGCATCGCTGAGCGCTGCCAAGCCGACATCCGCCGCCACCATGCGCTTGCCGGCATCCGTGACCAGGAAAGCTTCGGCTTTTTTAAGCGTGTCGGCATCGAGATTTGCCGCGAACGCGCTCAAGGCCGGGGCTTCGAAGACATCGATGCGAAATGCACGGATCGCAGCCTTATTCACGGCCTCCAATTGCGGATCCGTCAGCGGCGTCGACGTGTTGCCTTGGAACAATTTGCGAATATGTCCCGGCATCGAGCCCAACGAAGCGCGCACCTGCTCGCGAATGCCCGCCTCCTGATAGAGCTGAGCCGCGGTGTCCATATCGACCGGCGGCACGCCGGCCTGAGCGAAACCGGCGAGACTCAGGAGCAGTGCAAAGCGAAACATGGCTGTATTGTACACTCAAGCTCCTGAAGGGCCGGCATGGCTAGGTGCACCATGGGTTACGTTAAATGTTGGACAATGGCGCTGTCGGTTTTGTTCATTGCCGGCTGCTCGTCGCAAGAACCACCTCCGCCGTCGAAGACCGTGTTCGATCCGCTGACTCAACAAGTCGACAAGGCTCGTGAAGTGCAGAAGACGGTGGATGAAGAAGCAGAGAAAACCCGCAAAGCGATCGATGCCGAAGAACGCGGCGCACCCACGCCCTAATCGATAAGTCATGAACCCTCTTGTCGGCTTGGGCCAGGCGTGGCGCTGGAGTGTTCGCAAGATTTTAGGCCTGTGGGTGCGCGTCACCATCAAGCCCGAGGATGCCGTGGCGGCGATTGCGGCGCGGCCCCGTCCCGTATGCTACGTGTTGGAACGCGAGAGCCTCACAGACTTCGCCGTGCTCAACAATGTCTGCGCCGAGCACAATCTGCCGCGCCCGACGCGGCGCCTGATGATGGGCGCCAGGCGCGCCGATCGCGCCTACTTCGAGCTGACGCGCCGCAGCCTCTTCAGCGGCCGCAACGCGGCGCGGGCGCCGCGCTACCTGGTGCAACTGATCGACGCGGCGGGGGCGCACGACGATTTTGACGTCGATCTGGTGCCGGTGGCGATTTTCTGGGGCCGCGCGCCGCACAAGGAAATCAGCTGGTGGCGTCTGCCGTTCACTGAAGATTGGATCTTGGTCGGGCGCTTTCGAAAATTCTTGAGCGTGCTCTTCAATGGCCGCAACACGCTGGTGTATTTCGGCGAGCCGATACGGCTGCGCGAGGTCCTGGACGAGGGATTGAGCGAGCCGCGCAGCGTGCGGCGCGTACTGCGTTCGCTGCGCACGATATTGCGCGCGCAGCGGGCCTCGAGCATCGGGCCGGACCTCTCGCACCGACGCACCATGGTGTTGCAGGTCTTGAAGACCCAGGCCGTGCGCCAGGCGGTGCGCAATGAAATGCAGGCTCGTCAACTGCAACGGCGCCCCGCATTGCTGCTGGCGCGCAAGTACGCGTTGGAAATCGCCGCGAATTATTCCCAGGCCTTCGTCACCTTCATGGCCATGGCGTTGGGGCGCTTGTGGAATTCGCTGTACGACGGCGTGGAACTCGAGCACCTCGAGAATTTGAGCGCAGTGGGCGACGGGGTTGAAATCATCTATGTCCCTTGCCATCGCAGCCATATGGATTATCTGCTGTTGTCGTACATCATTTATCGCAAGGGATTCGCCGTGCCGCATGTCGCCGCCGGCGCGAATCTCAACATGCCGCTGATCGGGCGTTTTCTGCGCAAGGGCGGCGCCTTCTTCTTGCGGCGCAGTTTCAAGGGCGATGCGCTGTATGCCGTGGTGTTCGCCAAGTACCTCGGTTTCATGATGGCGCGCGGCCATCCGCTCGAATATTTCATCGAAGGCGGGCGCAGCCGAACCGGACGGCTGCTTTCGCCGCGCACCGGCATGCTGTCGATGACGGTGCGCAGCTATTTGCGCGACCCAAAGCGGCCGGTGAAATTCATGCCGGTGTACTTCGGCTACGAGCGCATCGTGGAAGGCAGGACCTATATCGGCGAGCTGTCTGGGCAACCGAAACAAAAGGAAAGCGCATTCGTTTTGTTCAAGTCGATCGTCTCGGTCCTACGCAGCAAATTCGGTAAAGTTCATGTGAATTTGGGCCAGCCCATCGACCTCGACGCGCTGCTGCAAAAGCACAACCCGCATTGGCGCTCGGAACCCTCCGCGAACGATGATTCGCGGCCCGGCTGGATCGGTCACGCGATCACGGAGCTCGCCGTGCGCATCAATATCGAGATCAACGCGGCGGCCGCGGTGACGCCGATAAATTTGGTGGCGACGGCGATTTTGGCGACGCAGCGCCAGGCATTGCCCGAGGCGGATTTGGCCGGCCAGATCGAGCTGTACCAACGCTTGCTGCGCGACGCACCGTACTCGCCGCTGGTCACCGTGACGCCCGATAGCGGCCGGCAGATCGTGGCCTATGCGGAAGCGTTCGGTTTGCTGGAGCGCCAAAAGCATCCGCTCGGTGACATCATGCGCATGAGCGCGGAAAATGCCGTGTTGGCCACCTATTACCGCAACAACATCCTGCATTTGTTCGCAATGCCGTCGCTCCTGGCCTGCGCCTTCGTCAGCAATGCACGCATGCGCACCGTGGATATTCAACGGCTGGTGTGGCGCGTGTATCCGTACATTTCCGCGGAACTGTTCCTGCGCTGGGACGAGTCGCAGATCGCCGCGGTGACGGACTCGCTGCTCGAGACGTTTGCGCAGCTCAATCTCCTGCAGGGCAATGCAGATCGCAGCGAGTGGCAGCGCCCGCCGCCCACCTCGCTCGAGGCGATCCGCTTGTCGTTGCTCGCGCAGGCCACCATCCAAACCCTCGAGCGGTACTACCTGGCGATCGCGCTGCTGCTGCAGGCGGGGAGCGGGGCGATCCACCCCGCGGCATTGGAGGAGCGCTGCCACTTGATGGCGCAGCGAATGACGGTGCTCTATGGGTTGAATTCGCCGGAGTTCGTCGACAAGAGTCTGTTCCGCAATTTTATCGACCTGCTTGTCCGGCGCAATGTGATCCAGATGTCGGCGGACCAGAAACTGCTGTTCGGCGAGCCGCTGCTCGGCGTCGCGGCGGATGCGCAGCTGGTGTTGTCGGAACAAATTCGCCACAGCATCCTGCAGGTGACGCTGGGACAGTGAGTCCGCGAAAGGCGGCTAATCCCAGCCCTGCCGGCCACGTTGCGATTTCGTCGCGCCGCGCCGTTTTTTCGACTCAATGCGGCGTTCCTGCGACCCCTTGGTCGGGCGCGTCTTCTTGCGGACCTTCGGTTCAACCAGCGCCGCGCGGATCAGCGCCGCGAGACGCTCGGCTGCCGCGCGCCGATTCTGTTCCTGGCTGCGTTCGCTGCGCGCCGTGAACAATATGCTGCCGTCGTCGACCATTTTCTGTCCCGCGATGGCGCGCAGCCGATTGCGGGCCGCCACCGGTACGCTCGAATTGAGCGGCAGAAGAAACCGCAGCTGCACCGCGCTCGAGACTTTATTGACGTTCTGACCACCGGGCCCAGAGGCGCGGATGAACTTCCATTCCAGCTCCTCATCGGGGATGGCGATGTGCGCTGTGATCTGGATCGGCACTAGGGCTTCAGTCGAGTTCCGAGGCGGCATTGCGTACGATGATTTCGCGTTGCGCCGTCGGAATGGTGATTTGGTGTTCCTTGAACAGGCGCCATATCGCCCGATTGACTTCCGAGCGTACGTTGTTGACGCCTTCTTGCGGATCGGAAATCCAGAAGCGCAGCTCGAGCTCGATGCCGCTGTCGCTGAAGTGCATCAAGCGCGACACGGGAGCAGGCTCGCGCAGCACTCGCGCCTGGCCCTCGCATGCCTCGAGCAGTATTTTCAGCGCCAATTCCGGATCGTCGCGATAGCTGATGCGGATGGGCAGCTTCAGGCGGATGCGCGGATCGGTATAGCTCCAGTTGATCACGGCGTTGGAGATGAGCTGCTGATTCGGCACCAGCATTTCCACGCCGTCGCGGTCGCGCACCACCACGTAGCGCCCGCGCAGTTCCTGCACCCAGCCGAAGTTCTCGGTGCTGGTGCCGGATTGCCCCGAAAGACTGATGACATCGCCCGGCTTGATGGATCGGTCCATGAGCAGCACGAAGCCGCTGACAAAATTGGCCGCGATCGACTGCAGGCCGAAACCTAGTCCTAAGCCGACGGCGCCGGTGAGCACGGTGAGTGCGGTCAGGTCGACGCCCGCTGCATTCAGGCCGATGAGAATGCTCAGGCCGATCAGGAATGCATTGGCGAATTTCGCGATGCCGATGCGTGTCGACATCGCGACGCTGGTGAGCCGTTTTACCCGCCGTTCGACCCAGCGGCTGGTCCAGGTGGCGACCAGCATGAACAACGTCAGCGTGAACAGCAGCTTCAACACCGACCAGACGGTGATGCGGCTCTTGCCGGCGGCCACCCCGAGGCTGTCCAAAGTGGCGATGATCGGA
>DASXMG010000044.1:0-25015 GCA_036495805.1 Steroidobacteraceae bacterium
ATGTTGGGCTATTCCTACCTGCAACAGCGCGAATTCAGCCAGGAAGCCTCGGGTTATCGCGCCACCAAGCATCAGGCATTCGTCGGCACCGGCTACTTCGATGCGGTTCAGACCGCGATCAGCGCCAAGAGCTCGACCGTCGCGATGGCGGGCAGCACTGAGACGGAGCAGTTCCACGCGGCCGCGCCGGAACGCGTGGTGGCTTAGGAGCCTGTCTGAGTATTCAACGTGGCCGCGACCGTGGCAGATTTCGCTTCAGGCGAGGCGGAGCCGACGCGGTTGGGTTAGATCCCAATAAGGAGGCGACAACGATGCATGAAGCGAAATCTTCCCGGTCCCGAAGGGTTGGCAACGAGAGGGGCGTCTGCGGTGTTGCGCGGCTTGGCCGTGGGACCCCCACGACCTGCGCCGCGCGCCTTGCATCCGCTCCCTCGCGCTGCCAACGCGGCTCACGTTGAATACTCAGACAGGCTCCAAGTGCGCGTGACCGGCCAATTCGCGCCGTTGACCGGCATCTTGATTGGAGCACTGGGCGGCGCAATTTATTGGCTGGCGGTGCAGATTTGGCCTTCGAGCGTTGCCGTCATCTTGTCGATGGGAGCCACGGCACTGCTGACCACCGAGTTTGGAGCTCTGCCGGCAACGCGCCTCGATCTCCTGGGCCGCGTTTTGTGCCTGCTGATCAAGTACAACGCCCTGATGGCCCTGTCCGCCGCCAAGCTGCCTTTTGCGGCTCCGGCAAACACGCCGCTGGCATTGATCATGATTTGCGGCTATGCCGCCAGCTTCGCGCTGCAAGTGTCCGTCATGGCGACGCGCGGCGAAAGGTCGGCGCCGAAAGTCGGCGCCGGCCCCTTGAGCCTTGCGCTGCTGATCGGATTTGCGCCCGCAGTGCTCCTGGGTATTCCGGGCCTCATGGGATTGGCGGCCGCACTAGTGGCTGGCTTGGGATTCATTGCCGTCTTCAAATACAAAAAAATCAGCGCCACGGGCGCTAGCCAAGACGCGACGCAGCTGGTCACCGAGGCTTGCTTCTATTTGGGCGCTCTGGCGACGTGGAAATACGTTTGAGCGGCGCAACACTCATGGCGCGCGCCGCGCTGCCCCTGCTGCGGCGTCTCGATCCGGAGCTCGCGCACGATCTGGGATTGGCGGCCTTGAAATGCGTCCAGCCCCTCTGGCCGGCATTGCCCATTCCGGCAGCGCTTGCGGTAGGCTGTTTTGGATTGCAGTTTGCACATCCCTTGGGGCTGGCGGCCGGCTTCGACAAGAACGGCGACTATCTGGATGCCCTCGGCGTTTTGGGTTTCAGCCACATTGAGCTGGGCACCGTGACGCCGCGTCCGCAACCAGGCAATCCGAAGCCTCGCATGTTCAGAATTGCAGGCAGCGAAGCGCTGATCAATCGCATGGGGTTCAACAACAAGGGCGTCGACCACTTGGTCTCCCGGCTCGCACGCGCTCGCTACCGCGGGGTCCGCGGCATCAGCATCGGCAAGAACTTCGATACGCCCATCGAGAATGCGCAGGACGACTACGTAGCTTGCTTGCGCAAGGTCTACCCGCATGCGGACTACGTGGCAATCAACGTCTCCTCTCCCAACACGGAGCGCTTGCGTGAACTGCAAGCCCGCGATGGCTTGCAACGCCTATTGAGCATGTTGCTCGAGGAACGGCTCAAGCTGCAGCAGCGCTTTACGAAGCGCGTCCCCTTGCTGGTAAAGGTCGCGCCCGACTTGAACCCGGAGCAACTCTCCGCGCTGGTCCACGAAGTACGTTCGGTGCAACTCGACGGCGTCATCGCCACCAATACCTCGACGGACCTAGGGCTGCTTCAGACGCCGCCCGCGGCGGAGCGGCGCGGCGGCTTGAGCGGGGCGCCGCTGCATCCCTCCTCGGTCAAAATCATCTCTCAGTTGCGGGCCGAATTGGGCGCCGACTTCCCCATTATCGGCGTCGGCGGCATCATCAGCGCGGAACATGCGCGCGCGAGCTTGCGCGCCGGCGCGAATCTGTTGCAGATTTATACGGGCTTCGCGTATCGAGGCGCTGCATTGGTCGAGGAAATAGTGAATGCGCTGGCCAAATGATTGACGAGGGATGGGTCGAGCAATATCAGCGCGACGGCGCAATATGCATTCGACAGCTCTTTGGGCGCGACGAGATGGCCATGCTGCGAGCGGGCATCGAATTGAATCTCTCGAACTTGAGTCAGCGAGCCATCGTTGCCAGCGCAGCCGATGACCCGGGGCGGTTCGTAGAAGATTTCTGCAACTGGCAGAACAACGCCCACTATCGCCATTTCATTTTTAAATCCGCTCTGGCCGAAACCGCGGGCCGGCTGATGCGCAGCTCAACCGCGCGGTTGTATCACGATCATATGCTCACGAAGGAACCGGGAACCCGGCAGGCGACCCCATGGCACCAAGATCAGCCTTACTACAACATCGAAGGCCGGCAGAATGTCAGCTTTTGGATTCCCGTGGATCCAATCTCCCGGGAATCGACGCTGGAACTCGTCGCAGGCTCGCACTTGGGACCCTGGTTGATGCCCCGCACGTTCATGGACGCCGAGGCCAAATGGTTTCCCGAGGGCTCGCTTGCCGATTTACCGGATATCGATGCGTCGCGCGAAAGATATCGCATCCTCGGCTGGGAATTGCAGCCGGGCGATGCCGTGTGTTTCCACATGCTGATGCTTCACGGCGCGCGCGGCGTCTCCGGCACGCAGCGGCGCCGGGTGTTCTCAGTGCGGTTTCTGGGCGATGACATCAGGCATATGCCGCGCCGCTGGAAAACATCGCCGGAATTTCCCGGCCTGGCGGACGAGTTGCCGGCCGGGGCGCCGATGAATCACAGTCTTTTTCCCATGCTATGGTGCTCGCAACCATGAATAAAACTCCCTGGATTGCATTCGCGCTGGCGTTGCTGTTCGCTATTCTTTATATCTCCAATACGGTGTCGAGCCTGCCGGCCTTGGTCGCTTCTCATTTCGACGCGGCCGGCGTTCCCACGTCGCAGATGACGCGCGAGTCCTACACGAAATTCGTGTTCGGGATGGGAATCGGATTGCCCATTGCCATGGTGGCGCTGCTAAGCCTGGTCTATTCGAAAGCCAATGACATGAAAATGCCGAATCGCGATTACTGGCTGGCGCCTGAACGCATCGCGCAAACGCGGGCGCTGCTGGTTGCACACGCCGTTTGGTTCGGCTGCCTCATGGTCGCCATGGTCTGTTATATGCATTGGCTGGTGTTGACCGCGCACCGCAGCGTGCCGCCGCATCTGTCCAATCGGTTGGTCATGGGCGGCCTGCTCGTGTTCATGGGGATTGCCGCGGCTTGGATCATTGGCTTGCTGCGCACGTTTCGCCGGCCGCCGCTGATCACGTAGGAGCAGGAGCCTGTCTGAATACTCAGACAGGCTCCCGTCGCAAAGTAGCCGTCAGCGTGATCTCCGGAACGCCGGCCAGCGCTTTGGACAATGGGCAGTCCTGTTTAGCTTTGGCAGCGATCTTTTGAAACGTTGCTTCATCGATTCCCGGTACGCTGGCCTCGAGCTTCAGGCCGATGTGCTCAATCGAGAAGCCGCCGCCCTTCAGCACTAATCGCACCGCCGCTTGGGTGTCGACCGCCGTCGTCGAAAACCCTGCCGCATCGCAACCGAAGGAAAACGCCATGGTGAAGCAGGCGGCATGCGCTGCCGCCAACAATTCCTCGGGATTGGTGCCGCGCTTATCATCTTCGAAACGGCTGGCGAAGCCGTATGGATAGGCTTTCAGTGCCTGGGTCTCAGTGCTGATCTTGCCCATGCCCTGCTTGCCCCGACCCTCCCAGTGTACCGTCGCGGTTTTATCGCTCATGGAAGTCTCCTGTTATGACCATTTAAGAGTTCCTGCTCAAGGTGAAGGCAGCGGGATGAATTCCGTTTCGCCCGGCACCGCCGGAAATTCACGCTTGGCCCAACGCTCTTTGGCGCGCTCAATGCGCTCCTCAGAGGAAGCCACAAAATTCCACCAGATATGGCGTGCCGTGGGAAAGCGACTGCCGCCGAGCAGCATGGCGCGCACCTCGCCGATCGCGCGCAGGCGGACCGTAGACGCAGGGGTGAGTGCGGCGAGTTGACCCTCGACAATCTTGCCTTCATCGATGGCGAGCTCACCCTGCACTACGTACACGCCACGCTCATCGTGCTCGGCCGGCACTTCCAACACCGCGCCTGGCCTAAACTGCGCGTGCACATACAGCGTCGGCCACGCAGTGACGACCGGAGAGCGCAATCCGAAGGCATCTCCGGCAACCACCGATAGCGTCACTCCCTCGAGCAAGCGCTGCGGGATCACACTCGCCGGATAGTGCGTGAAGTTCGGCTCGTCATCCTCGTGGCCGTCGGGCAGCGCCACCCAACTTTGGATGCCGTGAATTTTCACGCCCGCAGCGCGCGCGAGACGCGGTGTGCGCTCTGAGTGCGCGATGCCGCGGCCGGCGGTCATCCAATTGACGTCCCCGGGACAGATCTCACGCACGTTGCCGAGACTGTCACGATGTTCGAGCGAACCTGAGAACAAATAGGTCACCGTGGCGAGTGCAATGTGCGGATGCGGCCGCACGTCGATTCCATGACCCGGCTCGAATTGCGCGGGCCCCATATGATCAAAAAAAATGAATGGACCCACCATCTGAAGGCCTGCGGCGGGCAATACTCGGCGCACGACGAAACCGCCAAGGTCGCGCTGCCGCGCATCGACCAGCTGTAAAATACCCATGGGCCGCTCTTTTGTAGTCCTCGCTGCGATCATTATGGCATTTGAGATCCGGGGGGCTTTTAAGTTCTAAGGACAGCCCGTAGGCTTAGGCTGCGATCAAGCTGTCGTTAAACGCTGACACGGGCCGCCGGTTCTTGAGCGGCTCTTGATGATATGTTCGTATGGCTATGGGAGTACTTGGGTCCAGAGGCCAAACCATGACCGAGACCGAGATCTGGACGAAGTGGGAGAGCCAAGTTGTCAACGGCATCTTTCCCCTGCGCCGCTTTTTGGGCAGGTCAAACCACAGCGTCGTATTTCTTACCGAGTGCCGGGCGCATAACCTCGTCAATGCCGCCATAAAAATCATTCCGGCCGACCCGGCGGGCGCGGAATCACAACTCTCGCGCTGGCAGCGCGCCGCGACGCTGTCTCATCCCCATCTAATCCGCCTCGTGGAGAGCGGGCGCTGCAAGCTGGGTGGGCACCCGTTCCTTTTCGTCGTTACGGAATATGCTGAGCAAAACCTCGCACAAATTCTTCCGCATCGGGCCCTTACCCCTTCGGAAGTGCGCGAAATGCTCGCGCCCAGCCTCGATGCCCTGGCCTTCCTGCACGGTCAAAACCTGGTACAGGGCCAGCTGAAGGCGCCAAACTTTTTGGTCGTCAATGATCAGTTGAAGCTGGCGAGCGATACGATCCAGGCGGCAAGCGATGCCGCCGGCACTGATCTCGCCGGAGACGTGCGCGCACTCGGCGCCACCATCGTAGAGGCGTTGACCCAGACCCGGCCGGGTCTCGAGGCTTCCGCAAGCGCCCTCTCGTTGCCGTCGACGCTTTCCATGGAATTTGCCGATGCCTTGCGGCGAAGCTTGAGCCCGGAGCCGGGCAACCGCCCCACCGTTTCCGAGCTGCGGAAGCTCATCGACCCTGCATCCGGGGCGCCTCCCCCGCCCGTGTCACCGCCCGCGCCGCCGCAGGCTGCGGCGACTCCCGCGCCGGCTACCGCGCCGACTCCCGCGCCCGCTCCAGCGGTAGCGCCGCCCGGCGAACCGATTTCAACCCGGTCGCCGTACGAGCGCTGGCTCGTCCCCGCCGCGGCGCTGGGGCTTGTATTGCTTGCAGTCTGGGCCGGCAGCCGGATATTGCGAAGCCATGCCGGCCCGCGGCCAATCGCGGTCCCGACGGCTTCGCAACCGGCCCCCTCGCCCACGGCCGCGCAATCCGCCGAAACAACCCAGCCGCAATCGACGCCGGTGGTGCATGAAGAGCTTCCCGCCGTCTCGCACGGCGCGCGCGATTCGATCCGCGGCCAAATTAAAGTCGCGGTTCGCGTCACGGTCGATCGCGCCGGAAATGTCGTCGCCGAGAATCTGGAAGTCCATGGTTCGAGCAAATATTTTGCGCGCCTTGCCGGCGACGCCGCGAAGAAGTGGAAGTTTGCGCCGGCGGACAATCCGTCGCCGCGCGAGTGGCTGCTGCAATTCGAATTTTCGCGCAGCGGTGTCACCGCACAGGCGGTTTCGCGTCGTTAGTTGCGGGCTTCATCCGTCATTTTATCCGCGCGTCGGCCGCAGCCGCTCGACGCGCGCAGCGACCGCCTGAATATAGTCCAACGTCTGCTGCTTGGTGCGGCCCCCGGTGATGGCGTGCGGCATCAATTGCCCATGCGTCGCGTCCATTGCAAACGATGGGTGCGTGACCGCCACGGGAGGCAGCGGTGTGTCCGCCTTCATCGACAGGTCAAGACTCATGGCGATTCTCGAGAATGCGTTTGTCGCGTGATCTGGAATTTGGGAGCTTGGCGCCGCAGGCACCGGCCGAGTCGCCGCCGGCGCGGATTGCTGAAGGAGCGAGGCAACCGCATCGCCGTCGTTTCTCATGGCGGCGAGCGAACAAATGGACTCGAAGGAATTTGCCGATTGCTGGCGCGCGCCCAGGCCGGCGTCGACGCCGAACAAGTTCATCACGGTCTTGATGATCGAGGTGTGATCGAAGACTTCGCCGGGGTACGCTTGACTGCCGAGCCCGCCTCGCGCAATCCACGGTGAAATGGCAACGCAGGGCACCCTGACCCCCAAGCGATCGAATGCACAATTCTGCGGATTTTCGGCTCGATCGTGGTTCTGCGTCCCGTCATTCGGCGCAATTGCGGAGGGCGGGTTTTGATGATCGAAGAAAGCACCGTGTTCGTCATAGGTGATGATCAACAGGCTTTGCGGCCAGACGGGAGAGTTTCGTATCGCCTCATAGACGTACTTGATGAGAGCCTCGCCCGCGGCCATCGATCCGGTCGGATGCTGACAATTGCCGTTCTCGAAGCCGCCGGATGCCAACCCATAGTTGGGTTCGATGAAGGTGTAATCGACATCGAAGCCGTCGGCCAGATCGTCGACGAAGAAATCCTTCTCACCGACCCGAAGCCAGGAGAAGCGCCCGTTGTTCAAGCGAAACGGATCGATCATGTCCTTGATGGCGAGCACCTGCGGAAATACATCGTCGTGATAGACGCGCCAGGTGCGGTTCGCCTGCTGCAAGCGTGTGAACAGGGTGCCGTTCGGAAAGCTGAAGCTCAACGAGTCGATGGTCTCGCTCTCGATGGTGGTGGCCGCCGAAGGACTGTTGTCGAGTCCTCCCGAGGAACCTGCGTGCACAAAAAATCGATTCGGCCAGGTCGGGCCCGGCATCGACGAATACCAGTTGTCGAACAGAAAATACTGATCGGCCAGTGACCCCAAGACCGGCAGCGTGCCGGCGGCGAATCCCTGCCTGGATACGTTCCAGTAGGACTGCTGTGCAAATCCCGACATGGGCGGACTCCCGCCGGATTGCGCCGCCACGTCCTCGAACTCGTGCGGCGGATCAAGCGGCGCCCGATCCGGCGCATCCGGGGTCATGCCCCAGATTGGATCGGGAGGCGGAACGCCGCTTCGCCCGGAGAATGCAAACAGATGATCGAACGAACGATTCTCGAGCATGAGGACGAAGACATGCTTTATGTCGGCCATGACGCTTTCAAGCCGCGGGAGTCGTCAGCGCTTTCAGGAACTGATAGTAAAATTCGACGCCCGTGTAGTAGGCATCGCTCTTGACGCGCTCGTCCCGGCCGTGCGCCCGGTCATCGGCACGCTCGATCGCGACTCCGCAAATGCCGTAGCTGGGGATTCCGGCATTCATGGTGTAGATGCTGTCCGATGCACCGGCTTCCATGATCGGCAGCACCACGAAACCGGGCCACAGCTTGGCGGCGACGGAGCGCAAGGAATTCATGACATCGTCGCGCAGCGGCGGCGGCGCCATGGATTTTCGGCCCGATCCGTGATCGCTCAATTCTCCGGTGTCGCTGCGGTAGCGAACGGTGAGTGTCGGATCGTTGAACAGCTTGATCAGCTGCAGGCGGATCTCTTCCTGGGAATGCCCGGGGAAAATACGGCAGTTCACGTTGGCCTCGGCCCGTCCCGGCAGCGCGTTGGGTGCATGACCGCCGCTCAACATGGTCGCGACGCAGGTGGTACGCATGATGGAGTTCATATGCGTATCCTGCGACAGCCGCCGCGCCGCCTTCGCGTCGGGGGGCGTCGCCAGAATGGCCCGTATATCGGCGGCCGTCTGCCCGGTCTCGATCTTGGCCATCTGCGCGAAATACTCGCGCGTTACCGGATTCAGCTCGAACGGGAATGTGAACTTCTGCAAGGCCGCGAGCGCGTCGGCCACGTGGTAAATCGCATTGTCGGGTGTCGGCAGCGAGCTGTGCCCGCCCGGGTTCGTGGCGAGCACTTGGAAGTCACCGTAGAGTTTCTCGGTCGCTTCAAATCCCACGACCTGCGGCTTGTCCGGCCGCACGCCGCCGGAGTCCGGATTCAAGGCATATTCCGCATCGATGAGTTCGCGGTGGTTTTTCAGCAGCCAGTCGACGCCGTTGGACTTGCCGTTTTCCTCGTCGGCCGTCAGCGCCAGGATGATGTCCCGATCGGGAACGAAGCCTTCCTTCTTCAAGCGGATCAAGTCGGTTACCGCAATGGCATCGCTATCCTTCATGTCCTGGGTACCGCGGCCATAGAAGTAGCCGTCCTTCTCGACGAACTTGAACGGATCGGTGCTCCAATCCTCGCGCTTCGCCTCAACGACGTCCAGGTGCCCAATGATCAGGATCGGTTTTAATTTCGAGCCGGCCTTGCCGCGATAACGGGCAACCATGTTGCCCTTGCGGTCGTTGGGTCCGAGCACGACCACATCGGCTTTGGGAAATCCCGCATCGAGCAGACGTTGCGCCATCGCTTGTGCAGCCACGGTCGTGCTGCCCACCGAATCGGTGGTGTTGATTTCTATGAGCTGCTTAAAAATGTCGTGCGCGTCCTTGCGCGTAACAGCATCGAGTTCCGAACTCGCGGGACCGGCCGCCTGCGCGCACAGGCCAAAAAGAATCGCGGCAATGCCGCCTGCGGCAAAACGAATATTCAAGAATTATTCTCCCAAATGGACACGAGGATCGGGCCTCAACCAGCCATGCTATGTTATGCGATCATTTGGGATGCGGCGCATTGGAGAGCGGTGAATGGCTAAAAAGAAGAGTCGCGCAGTGACCCACGGCGCCGCGGAAGCAGCGGTCCGTACCTTGTTGCGCTGGGCCGGCGAGGATCCGCAGCGCGAGGGCCTGCGAGAAACGCCTAAATGGGTCGTGAACGCCTATCGCGACTGGTTCTCAGGCTATTCCAGCGATCCCGGGGCCTATCTGCGCCGCACCTTCGAGGAGGTCGAGGGCTACGACGAAATGGTGGTCCTGCGCGATATCTCGTTCGAATCGTTCTGCGAGCATCATATGGCGCCCATCATCGGCCGCGCGCACGTCGGTTATCTGCCGAGCGACCGGGTGGTGGGCATCAGCAAGTTGGCGCGGGTTGTCGATGGCTACGCGCGCCGTTTCCAGGTTCAGGAAAAACTCACCGCGCAAATTGCGGGGTGCATCAATGAAGTGCTCAAGCCCCGAGGCGTGGGCGTCGTGATTGACGCGGTTCATCAATGCATGACGACGCGCGGGGTCCACAAGCGCGGCGTATCCATGGTGACCAGCAAAATGCTCGGCACGTTCCGTGCGGATGCCAGCACGCGCGCCGAGTTTCTGCGCTTCATCGCCATTGAAGGCGCCAACCAGAAGTAACTTCGAACTTAGACCGGCGGTCTAGTTTCTCGGGGGCGGCACCTTGGGCAGCGCGCGCACGGGCACGAGCTCGACCGAGAAGCTGTATTTGTGCCGCTCCCCGGGTTGCAGCGCGCCGACACCGACGACTTGGCGCGTGATTTTCTCGCCCTTTTCGTTGCTGATTGCGATCACCACGCAGTATTCGCACTGCTCGCCGCGCGCGGGATGATGAATCGTTCCCTCGATTCGCATGGCGGACACCGCCTGAGCGGCCGGTTCCGCGTTGACGGTATTGAAACGCAGGTTGTGGTGGCACCCCGGGCAGATGTTCGCGCTTTGTAAAACCGTGGCCTTACAGTGCGGACATACCCGGGTTGCGCCCAGTGTGCTCTGACGAGCGACGCTCATAGGGAGCCCTTAGCTGCCGTTGCTGACGAGGCCCTTGATTTTCCCTTTCTCGTCTTCCCAGCCGAACTCGACGTGCCCGCGCATGCGCGAGCCGGCCGCAACCGTGATGGAGCCTGCCTTCACGTCCCCGACGATGACGCCGCCCTCGAGCACATCGACCCGCTTGGCGGATTCGATGTTGCCTTGCAATTCACCGCCGACGACCACGATGCCCGCCAATACTTGGCCGGTCAGGTGGGCGCCGCTGTCCATGGTGAAATTGCCGTCGATTCGCACATCGCCCTTGAAACGGCCCGCCATTCGCACGTTTCCCGAGCCTTCAATCTTGCCTTCGATCGTCAGGTTCGCCGCAATTACCGATTCTCCGCCCTCAACGGCGGTTTTCGGTGTGGGGCGGCGCGGCGAAACAGCCAGCCCCGGATCGTTGACGATGCGCTCCGGCGGGCTTCTTTCCGGGGCCATTGCCGATGTAGGACCGGATGAACCCGCAGGGACGGGCGTGGGGTTTTCTTTCCAAAGCGCCATAAAGTATTTCTCCCGCTAGTGAGTGGCTAAAGCGTACACGCTAACCCTGGCAAATGTCATCGGCCTACTGTCTTTTATTGGAGACGGTAAGTTTTTGAGTCTCCCGCGAACGCTATAATGCGCGGCACTTAAGACAGGGGTGTTAACTTTTGTTTCAACAACTTGAGCGGCTGGTTTCCGATTCCATTCTCGGATTGATGGCGAAATATCGCGCAGACCCTTTCAAGCATAAGGTCGACCTGGGGGTGGGCGTTTATCGCGATCTGTCTGGGAACACGCCCATACTGGAATGTGTCCGCAGGGCGGAAAAAGAGGTTTTGGCGGCCCAAACCACCAAGGCTTACGTCGGCGCCGCCGGCCGTGAGGAATTCAATACCGCCCTGGAGGAGTTGGTGCTCGGCGCCGGCCACCCGACGCGCAAGGATCGGCGAGCGCGGACGCTGCAGTGTCCGGGCGGCTGCGTGGCCCTGCGGGTAGTGGCGGAGCTCATCAAGGCGGCCTCGCCTACCGCCACGGTGTACTTGAGCGATCCCACCTGGGGAAACCATGCGCCCTTGCTGGGAGGCTGCGGGCTGAAACTCGAGCGTTATCCTTACTACGAATCAGGCGCGCACGAACTGCGCTTCGATGCCATGCTGCAGCGCCTCCAGGCGGCCTCGGAAGGCGATGTCGTATTGATCCACGCCTGCTGCCACAACCCCACGGGCGCCGACCTCAACGCCGAACAGTGGCAGGCGGTCACCGAGCTCCTGCTGCGCCGCAAGCTGGTCCCCTATCTGGACCTGGCGTACCAGGGATTCGGCGCCTCGCTCGAAGCCGATGCCGCTCCCGTCCGCAGGGTCGTGGAGCAGGTGCCCGAAGCGCTCATTGCCGTGTCGTTCTCCAAGAACCTGGGGTTGTATCGCGAGCGCGTCGGCGGTTTGATCGTCGTCAGCGAAACCGCGTCGCGCGCCGATGCCGTGCAAACCCACATGCTGCACATCGCGCGCAGCATTTACTCCATGCCGCCCGACCATGGCGCGGCCATCGCCGCCAGAATCTTTGCCGAGCCGCTGTTGAGGCAACAGTGGGTGCAGGAACTCGACGCGATGCGAACGCGGATCCAGGACATGCGGACTCTGTTGGCCAACCGGCTGCGGCAAGTAACGGGTGGCGACGCTTTTGATTTTATTCGCGCACAGCACGGCATGTTCTCGCTGCTGGGAGTGTCGCGCGATGCCGTCGAGCGGCTGCGCGAGAAGCACCACATCTATATGACTTCCGACAGCCGCATGAATCTCGCCGGCATACTGCCGGACAACGTGGCCTACGTGGCGGAAGCATTCGCCGCGGAGAGCCGGGAAGCTAAAAAGATTCAAGGCATGGAGGCAACAGTGCCTTGAAGCTTCCTATCGCCGGGTCCTAATTAGCCAGCGCCTGGCTCAAGGCGGTGACTTCCGCGGCCGAATCCTGCATCACGCTCAAGGTCTTCGACTGATCCATGCCGAGCCGCTTTGCGGCGGGCAAATCTTGCAGCGTTTGCTCGAGGCCGGCGATATCGGTGCCGTACGAGACCATCAAGATGGCGACACCGACCACGTCGGTCAGGTCGGGAGCCTCGATCTCGGTGCGGGAAAAATCCTCCTGCCCCACCGCGCGCGCCATGACCTCGGAGAACTTCCAATTCTCCAAAATCGCCTTGCCGATGGACGGATACCAGTCGTTGATGATGTCGTTCAGCACATCTTCACTGGCAAACAATTCGGGATGCCCGGTCGCGCGGGTCAAGATGTACAGCTTGCCGATACCATGCATCATGCCCGTGAGCATCGCTTCATCAGGGTTCACGCGGGTGCAGGTCCGCGCGAGCACATAGGCGTACGCGGCCACATAAGTGCTGCGCTCCCACAAATCGTTCAAATGCGGCGCGAGGCTCGCCAGCTTGTTGGCCTTGCGGATCTGGTTCATCGAGAAGGACATCGACGCGCTGCGCACCATGTTGTGGCCGATGCGCGCGATGGCGGTGCGCAGATCCGTGACGTTTTTGCCGCTACGATTGATGGCGGCGGAATTCGCAATGCGCAACAGGCGCGCGGCCAGCGCCGGCTCCGATCCCACCACGCGCACGATTTGTTCGAGCCGCGTATCGGGATCGGACAGGATGCGTCTGACTTGCAGCGCTATTTCCGGGAACGAAGGCAGGTCGACGTGGCCGCCGGATAGTTCCTCGGCAAGGCTGCGTATGAAATCAAATGCGACGTTGGATGGGGATTGCACAGGACTCAATGGATCGACCAATCTGCCTCATTCTTGAGGGACATAATGCAATAAACCAGGCACACACCCCTACTTTTTTGCAGCGGAGGGCCGGGTCGAGAATCGTTGCTGTATCTCGCCGTTGCGCGAGCTTTCCGTAAAGCGCCCGGCGCTATAGCGCGCAACCACCTGGCGCCAGAAGGCCACCGAGCCGGGGTGGCGCATATATTCGACTATTTCCCAATCGCCGGCGAAGCGATCGAATATCAGGGTCGCGGCATCGCGGCCAATGCCCGCACGCCGGTACTGCATGCGCACGAAGAATTCCGACATCCGATAGTCCGCCGCTTTTTCCCCGGCCTTCGGAATACGCGGACGAGTGACCAGCGCAAACCCCACCGGGTCGGTCCCCTTCAGAATCAGCAGGGGGTGCGATTGATCGTTGGAGAACCAGTTGGCGAAAATCTCCGCTTCGTGCGGATTGTTCGCGCCGATGACTGAGAATAATCCCGTATTTAAATCAGCCAGGGACTCGATGTACTCGCCGTAGACACTCTGGATCCACTGGCGATCCTGTTTCGAATGTCTGACGTCGCGAATGCTGACGAGCAAACTTCGTCCCCAATCTAAAAAAGACACAGCCCGGACGAACATGCCTGATGGCAGCCCGCCCGGGCTTGTGGGATCAGCCGGCTTCGAAGCGTATTACGGCTTCGCAGCTGACGCTGCACTGGCAGCCGCATCGGCGGCAGCGCTCGCAGCAGCAGCCGAATCAGCGGCGGCAGAGGCAGCAGAATCCGCGGCAGGCGCAGCGGCCGGAGGAGGAGCAGCGGCCGGGGCAGGAGCCTCGGTCTTGCTGCCGCAGGCACTCAGCATGAATGCAGCGACAAGGGCGGTCAGAGCAAGTTTGGTCTTCATCTATCGATACCCCAGAAAATTTAAAGGTAAAAAATTTAGGCCGAGCGTGTTGTTTTTGGGCCTAGACCCAAATGTCCCGGCCGATTTTAGAGTGTTTTGGCGCAATTTCATATCTCTTTCGCCTGCCACGCTACGCCTTTAACGCAGGAAACCGCGGCAGGGGTTAATGGTCTATGGGTTAGTTGCGCACGGGCGCATAATTCACGCGCCATTTTGAGCGCGGGAGGTCCGGTGAGCGATTCCAGCCTTGATCAGCTCTATGCCAGTCATTTGGCGACGCTCATGGCCCGCACCGATCGCGCGCTGGCGCTAAGCGGCTTTGATGCTTTAGTGGTACACGCGGGGCGTCCGCCGCAGATGTTTCTAGACGACCAAGACTATCCCTACAAGGTCAATCCGCAGTTCAAAGCGTGGGTTCCCATTGTCGACAATCCGCGCTGCATCTTGGTGTACAAGCCCGGCGTCCGTCCCACGGTCCTGTTCTATCAACCCAACGACTACTGGCACAAACCGGCGAAACCGCCGAGCGCGGCTTGGACTGCCGCTGTCAATTTGGTCCCCATGGAGGATGACGCGAAAGCCTCGTCCCACTGGGATAAATTGGGCTGCGTTGCCTTCTTGAGCCCCGAAGGCACTGCCTCCGGGGCCGATCCAAAGTGCCTCAATCCCAAGGAGCTGTTGGTGCTCCTGGATTACGAGCGCGCGGTCAAGACGCCCTATGAGCTGGCCTGTCTGCGCCAAGCCAGTGAGATGGGAGCTCGTGGGCATGCGGCCGCGCTTGCGGCGTTTCACCGCGGCGGCTCCGAATACGACGCGCACATGAGCTATCTGGCGGCATGCCGGCAGCGCGAAGAGGAGATGCCCTACAACAACATCGTGGCCTATAACGAGAATGCGGCGGTCCTGCACTACCAGCATCTGGAACGGACCGCGCCCTCGCCGCTGCGCTCTTTTTTGATCGATGCCGGCGCCCAATACCGCGGCTATGCGGCGGATATCACCCGGTCTTATGCGCGCACCTCAGGACGCTTTGCCGATCTGGTCAAGGCCATGGACAAGGCGCAATTGTCGCTCTGCGAGGAAATCGTCGCGGGCCGCGATTATCGCGATGTGCACCTGTCGGCCCATCGGGTCTTGGGCGATGTCATGCAAAAGATCGGGCTCACCAAATTGGCCGGCCAGCAAGCCTTGGAGGCCGGCGTCACCGGTGTGTTCTTCCCCCACGGAATCGGGCACTTGCTGGGGCTTCAGGTCCACGATGTGGGCGGCGTGATGGGCGATGCCAAAGGACATGAACGCGAGCGGCCGAAAGGTCATCCGTATCTGCGCCTTACCCGCATGCTCGAGCCCGGCGTGGTCGTGACGGTGGAACCGGGGCTCTATTTCATCGAGTCCCTGCTCGCCGCGGCTCACGCGGACGAACGGCGCGCCCATATCGATTGGGCCGTGGTCGATGAGCTCAAGCCCTACGGTGGAATTCGCATCGAGGACAATGTCGCGGCGACGGCCGGCAAGCCCGAAAACATGACGCGGGACGCCTTCGCACGGGTCGCCGATGCGCAAGGCGCGGCGGCGTAGGATCGCAAGAGCCTGCCCGGCAGGCTCCTTGGATCAGGCAGCCGCTTTCTTCGTTTTGCGGCGCTTGGGCTTGGCCTCCGCCTCGCTCTCCTCGGCGGCGGGCGCGGCTTTCTTGCCCTTGGTTTTCTTCGGCTCGGCCTTCGCTGCTTTGGCCGCCTTTTTATCTTCTTTCTTTTCGGTCGCGACCACGGCGGACTCGGTCAACTGCACGAGCGCCATGTCGGCCGAATCGCCCGGCCGCGGTTCCATCTTCAGAATTCGCGTATAACCGCCGGCACGCGCCTTGAAGCGCGGGCCCAAGTCCGCGAACAGCTTTTCCACCACGTTCTCGTCGCGCAAGCGTGCGTACGCCAAGCGGCGCAGGCCGATGGAATCGACCTTGGCGAGTGTGATCAACGGCTCGACCACGCGGCGCAGTTCCTTGGCCTTCGGCACGGTGGTGCGAATGGTTTCGTGGCGCAGCAGCGAGGTGGCCATGTTGCGCAACATCGCATGACGATGAGAGGCATTCCGCGATAGCTGACGCCCGCTGTTTCTGTGACGCATAGTCTTCTCTTAACTCTTGATCGCTAAATTCAAATACCGTCGCGCTCGTCGTCGCGCTTCAATCCCGGCGGCGGCCAATTGTCGATCCGCATTCCCAGCGTCAATCCGTGGCTTTCCAGGACTTCCTTGATTTCGGTCAAGGATTTCTTGCCCAAGTTCGGCGTGCGCAGCAATTCGACCTCGGTGCGTTGTACGAGATCGCCGATGTAGTGGATATTTTCCGCCTTCAGGCAGTTCGCCGAACGCACGGTGAGCTCGAGCTCATCCACCGGGCGCAGCAGAATCGGATCGAACTGCGTTTCGGTGGCCTTGGTGGTCGATTCATCCTGACCCTGTAGATCGACGAAGACCGAGAGCTGATCCTTGAGGATGCCGCCGGCCCGCCGGATTGCCTCTTCGGGATCGATGGTGCCGTTGGTCTCGATATCGAGGATGAGCTTGTCCAGATCGGTGCGCTGTTCGACGCGCGCGCTCTCGACGTTGTAGGTCACTTTGCGCACCGGGCTGAACGAAGCGTCCAGCTGCAGGCGGCCGATGGCGCGCGTCTGCTCTTCGAAGGCCATGCGCTGCGCGGCGGGACGATAGCCGCGTCCGCGCTCCACCTTGAGGGACATCGACAACTCGCCGGCCTTGGTCAGGTTCGCGATGACCAGGTCCGGGTTCAGGATTTCGATATCGTGGTCACCGGCGATATCGCCGGCAGTCACGGGCCCAGGGCCCTTCTTATGCAGGCGCACTTCGGCGACGTCACGCGTATGCATGCGGATCGCCACCGCCTTCAAGTTCAGCAAAATGTCGACGACATCCTCTTGGACGCCTTCGATCGCGGTGTACTCGTGCAGCACGCCCTCGATTTCGATCTCGGTGATCGCCGCCCCCGGCAAGGAGGACAGCAGCACCCGGCGCAGCGCATTGCCGAGAGTGTGGCCGAAACCGCGTTCGAACGGTTCGATCACGATGCGGGCATGGCGCGGCGACACGGGCTGTACTTTGACGACCCGCGGTTTCAAAAATTCATTGATCGATCCCTGCATGGATTTCACCTACGTTGACAAAACCTTGGGACAACGCAGCGACGCGCTGCGTTGCATAACTTGCCAATTGCTACTTGGAATACAACTCGACGACCAGGCTCTCGTTGATGTCCGGCAGAATTTCCTGGCGATCCGGAACGGATTTCAAAATTCCGGAGAACTTCTTGTCGTCGACTTCGACCCAATCGGGAAACCCGACCTGACTGGCAATGGTCAGGGCCGCTGTCACGCGTGTTTGTTTCTTGGCGCGATCGCGCAAGTTGATCACATCGCCCGCCTTGCACTGATAGGAGGCGATGTTGACCAGCTTGTCGTTGACCGACACGCCCTTGTGGCTTACCAATTGCCGGGCCTCGGCGCGCGTGGCCGCGAATCCCATGCGGTAAACCACATTGTCCAGGCGGCATTCCAAGAACTGCAGCAAGGTCTCGCCGGTCGCACCGGGGCGGCCCGCTGCCTTTTGGTAATAGTTCCGAAACTGACGCTCCAAGACTCCGTACATGCGCCGCAATTTCTGCTTCTCGCGCAGCTGCAGTCCGTATTCCGACAAGCGCTGCTTGCGCTCGCTCTTCACGCCGCCCGGCGGCACTTCAAGCTTGCACTTCGACTCGAGAGGCTTCACGCCGCTCTTCAGGAACAGATCGGTTCCCTCGCGACGGGATAGCTTGCACTTCGGACCGGTATATTTTGCCATTGCGAACCTTTTAAACGCGACGCTTCTTGGGCGGACGGCAGCCGTTATGCGGAATCGGCGTGACGTCTTCGATGTTGGTGATTTTCAGCCCGCAGCCGTTCAAGGCACGCACTGCGGATTCGCGCCCGGGCCCGGGGCCCATGACTCGAACCTCGACGTTCTTGACGCCGTGCTCTTGAGCCGCTGTGCCCGCGCGCTCGGCGGCGACCTGCGCTGCGAATGGCGTGGACTTGCGCGAGCCACGGTAGCCGCAACCGCCGGAAGTCGCCCAGGACAGGGTGTTTCCCTGTCGATCGGTGATCGTGATGATGGTGTTGTTGAACGAGGCATGCACGTGCGCGATCGCATCGAGCACGTTCTTGCGGACCTTCTTGCGCGCCGGTTTTGCACCCGGAGCGGCGGCCGCGGCAGCCTGCTGCGCGTTTTGCTTCTGATCAGCCATTGATTGTGCTTCCTAGGCGCTGCGCGCCACCTTTAAACGGGGTCGGGGCGACCCCGACCGAAAAAATCTTACCCAAGCCCTCAGACCTTGCCCGGCGGCGCATTCATCTTGACCGCTTGCTTGCGCGGGCCCTTGCGTGTGCGCGCATTCGTCCGCGTGCGCTGGCCGCGCATCGGCAGGCCCTTGCGATGCCTGATGCCCCGATAGCAGCCCAAATCCATCAAGCGCTTGATGTTCATCGACACTTCGCGGCGCAGGTCGCCCTCGACCGCGAACTTCGCCACCTGGGAACGCAGCGACGCCACTTCCGCGTCGGTCAGGTCCTTCACTTTCACGTGATACTTCACGCCGGCGGCATCGCAGATGCGCCCGGCCCGGCTGTTGCCGATGCCGAAAATGTGAGTCAGGCCGATGACGACATGCTTGTTCATCGGTATGTTGATGCCGGCGATACGCGCCATCTATTTCTCCACCCGCGCCCTCGAAAAAAAGCGCGCTAGTATATTAGAAAACCCAATAAAGATCAATTTGTTAGCCTTTTTAGGCGCTTCGCGCCACCCTTCAGCCGGGCGAAACGCCCCGGCTGATAGGCGCGCTGCGCGCGCAAAGGAAATCGCCACTTAACCTTGTCTCTGTTTGTGGCGGGCATCCGACGAACAAATGATGTAAACGATGCCGCGTCGCCGCACGACTTTGCAGTTCTTGCAGATCTTTTTCACCGAAGGACGAACTTTCATTTCTTAGCTCCAATGCCTCGAAGGCTGGCCTTTTTCATCAGGCCCTCGTATTGCTGCGACATCATGTGGGACTGCAGCTGCGCGACGAAATCCATGACACCGACCACGATGATCAGAAGCGAGGTCCCGCCGAACTGGAAGGGAATCGCCGGATTCACCATGCGGATGATCTCAGGCAGCAAACAGACGGCCATGATGTACAGGCCGCCCCACAAGGTCAGGCGCGTCAGCACCTTGTCCAAATATTCGCCCGTCTGCAGGCCCGGACGGATGCCGGGAATGAAGGCGCCGGCCTTCTTGAGGTTCTCGGCGGTATCCCGGGCGTCATACACCAGGGCCACGTAAAAGAACGCAAATCCGACCACCAACAGGCCGAACAGGACAACGTGCAGCGGTTGCCCATAATTGAGGATGGCAGCGATCTTTTGCAAGGTCCGCTGGATGACATTCGGGTTAGGGCTGTTGCCGAAAAACTGGGCAATCGTGGCCGGAAATACCAGCAGGCTGGAGGCGAAAATCGGCGGAATGACGCCCGCCATGTTCAGCTTGAAGGGCAGATGGGTGCTCTGCCCCTGCATCATGCGCCGCCCCATCTGGCGCTTGGCGTAGTTCACTTGGATCTTGCGCTGCGCGCGCTCCACGAATACGCAGAACAGGGTCACCAGGCCCACCACCACGACGATGAGGGCAACGACCAGGGCGTTCATTTCGCCCGTTCGAACCATCTCCAGCGTATTGCCGATGGCGCGCGGCAGCCCGGCGATGATGCCCGCGACGATGATCATGGTGATGCCGTTGCCGATGCCGCGCTCAGTGATCTGCTCGCCCAGCCACATGACGAACAGGGTGCCGGTGGTAATCGAGACGGTGGCGACGAACAGGAACTGCGGGCCTGGGCTCGGGACCAAATTGCTGCCCGAATTCTGGATGGCGAGCGCCGCGCCGAAACCTTGAAAGGCGGCGAGGCCGACGGTGCCGTAGCGCGTGTACTGCATCAATTTGCGCCGGCCGGATTCGCCGTCCTTGCGGATCTGGTTCCACGGCGGATACACCATCGATGCCATCTGCACGATGATGGACGCCGTGATGTATGGCATTACGTTCAACGCGAAAATGCTGAAACGCTGCAACGCGCCGCCTGAGAACATGTTGAACATGCCCAGCAGCGTGCCGTTCTGGGTGGAGAAGAACGCGGCAAATTTGGCCGCATCGATCCCCGGAACCGGAATGAAGGTGCCGATCCGATACACGATGAGCGCGCCGACCAGGAACAGCAGCCGCTTGCGCATTTCGGCGAAGCGAGTGATGTCCCCTAAGGCGGCAGCAGCATTGGTGGTGGATGTGGCCACAGGTACCTTCTCTTAGCCTCTTAAGCCTCGAATTTTCCGCCGGCGGATTCAACGGCGCTCTTGGCGCCCTTGGTCGCCGTGATGACCTTGTCCTTGATGGCAAACGGCTTGGTCACCTTGCCGGACAAAATGATTTTCACGAGCTTGGTGTTTTCGGGCACCAGGTTCGCCTCGATCAGCCCTGCCAAAGTGACGTCGCCGCCCGACACGCGCATCAGGTCCGACAGCGTCAGCTCGGCCCGTGTGGCCTTCATGGCGGAGCGGAAGCCGGTCTTCGGCAAACGGCGTTGCAAAGGCATCTGACCGCCTTCGAATCCGACCTTGTGGTACCCGCCCTTGCGCGCGCGCTGTCCCTTGACGCCGCGGCCGCAGGTCTTGCCCTGGCCGGCGGAGGCGCCGCGGCCCACGCGCAAGCGGGTTCGTTTGGAGCCGGCACCCGGCTTAATGGTATTTAATCTCATCAGACCTTCCCCAGTGCGGGCTCGACTCTGAGCACGTGACAGGCGGTATTGACCATGCCGCGATTGGACGGCGTATCCGCCACCACCACGCTATGGCCGATCCTGCGCAGCCCTAAGCCCTTCACCGAATGGCGGATATTGGCCAGCTGCCCATAGACGCTCTTGACCAAAGTGACTTTGATCGTCTTTTCCGCGGCCTTGGATGCCTGTGCTTTGCTCGCCATACTCAACCTACGATCTCTTCGATCGACTTGCCGCGCTTCGCGGCGATGTCGTCGGGTGTACGCAGCTTGCCCAACGCGTCCATGGTCGCCCGCACCACATTGATGGGGTTGCGCGAACCGTAGCTCTTGGCCAAGACGTTGCGCACGCCGGCGCACTCGAACACCGCGCGCATGCCGCCGCCGGCGATCACGCCCGTACCGTCCGCTGCCGGCTGCATGTAGACCCGCGTGGTTCCATGCCGTCCTTTGACAGCGTAGAACAGGGTTTCGTTCTTCAAAGACACGGTAACCAGGCTCTTGCGGGCCTGCATCATGGCTTTGGAGATCGCGACCGGCACCTCGCGCGCCTTGCCATAGCCGAATCCGACGCGGCCGGCGCCATCGCCCACCACGGTGAGCGCGGTAAAGCCGAACTGCTTGCCGCCCTTGACCACCTTGGCGACTCGGTTCACCGCGACCAGCTTCTCGAGCAGGTCGTCGCCGGACATGGGTTTTTCTACTCTCGCCATATGTTGCCCTTAAGACCTTCTGTTAGAACTCGAGACCGGCTTCGCGAGCGGCCTCGGCCAGCGCCTTGACGCGCCCGTGGTACATAAAACCGGAACGATCGAATGCGACCTTCTCGATGCCCTTCGCTTTCGCGCGCTCCGCGATGGCGCGGCCCACGGCTTTCGCCGCTTCGATATTTCCGGTGGACTTCAATTCCCCGCGCACGTCCTTCTGCAAGGTCGAGGCGGCGACCAGGACCTTGTCGCCTTCGGGCGCAATGATCTGCGCATACATATGCTGCGGCGTGCGATGTACCGACAGGCGCACCGCGGCCAGTTCCTTGATCTTTACCCGGCCTCGCAGCGCGCGGCGCAAGCGGGTGTCTTGCTTGGTCAATTTCATGATTACTTCTTCTTCGCCTCTTTCAGCGAAATTTTCTCGTCGGAATACTTCACGCCCTTGCCCTTGTAGGGTTCCGGCGGCCGATAGCCGCGAATTTCCGCAGCCGTCTGGCCGACACGTTGCCGGTCGATGCCCTTGACGATGATCTCCGTCTGGCTTGGCGTCTCGATGGTGATGCCGTCCGGAATCGCAAAGTTGATCAAATGCGAATAGCCCAGCGTGAGGGTCAAGCTCTTGGCCTGAACCGCCGCGCGATAGCCGACGCCCACCAGCTCCAGCTTCTTTTCGTAGCCCTTGGTCACGCCCATGACCATGTTGGCCAGATGCGCGCGCGTCGCGCCGGCGACGGCATTCATGCCCTCGGCCGCGGTGTCCGCCTGCACTTCCAAGTGCTTATCCTGCTGCACGACCTTGATGCCTGCCTTGAGCGGCAGTGTCAGCGAGCCTTTCGCGCCCTTCAGCGTCACGGCTTCCGCGCCGATCGTGGCGGTCACGCCCTGCGGCAGGTCGACCGGCATTTTTGCAACTCGAGACATAGTTAAACCTACCTAGCCTTATTGAACGACGAACAGCACTTCGCCGCCGGTGCCGGCTGCGCGCGCTTGCTTGTCGGACATGATGCCCTGAGGAGTGGAGACCACCGCGACGCCCAAACCGCCCAGCACCTTGGGCAGCTCATCCTTGCCGCGATAGATTCGCAGCCCCGGCCGGCTGATGCGCTCGATGCGATCGATGACGGGGCGGCCGTCGTGATACTTCAATTCGATCGACAAGGTGCTCTTGGCGCCCGTGCTGTCGACACCGAAGTCGGCGATGTAGCCCTCGGCCTTCAGCACCTTGAGAATTGCCACCTTCAGCTTCGAGGCGCCCATGCCCACGGTCGGCTTGCCCGCGGCCTGCGCATTGCGAATGCGCGTTAAGAGATCAGCAATTGGATCAGTCATGCTCATTGTGCGCGCCTCACCAACTCGCCTTCGACAGGCCTGGAATCTCGCCGCGATTCGCCGCTTCGCGCAGCTTGGTTCGGCCTAAGCCGAATTTGCGGTACACGCCGCGTGAGCGGCCGGTGATCGAGCAGCGATTGCGCTGCCGGGTAGCGCCCGCGTCGCGCGGCTGCTTCTGCAGTGCGGCTTGTGCGGCTTCGCGAGCCTCCTGCCCGGTCTTCGGGTCGCGGATCAGCTCTTTGAGCTCAGCGCGCCGCTTGGCGAATTTCTTCGCAATCTTGAGGCGTTTTTTCTCGCGCATGAGCATATTCGTCTTGGCCATGGGCTACCTACTTGCGGAACGGAAAGTTAAAGGCTTCTAACAACGCGCGCCCGTGCTTGTCATCGCGCGCCGACGTGGAGATGGTGATGTCCATGCCACGGATTTGATCGATCTGGTCGTACTGAATCTCGGGGAAAATGATCTGCTCTTTGACCCCTAAGCTGTAGTTGCCGCGGCCGTCGAACGAACGGGTGCTGATGCCGCGAAAATCCCGGATGCGCGGAATGGCGATGCTCACCAAGCGGTCGAGAAACTCATACATGCGATCGCCGCGCAGCGTCACCTTGCAGCCGATCGCCTGCCCATCGCGCACCTTGAAGGTGGCGACCGACTTCTTGGCTTTGGTGACCGCCGGCTTCTGGCCCGTGATCTTCGCCATGTCGGCGGTGGCTGCGTCCATGACCTTCTTGTCGGCCACGGCCTCGCCCACGCCCATGTTCACCGTGATCTTCAAGATCCGCGGCACTTCCATGGTGTTCTTCAGCTCGAGCTTTTTCTTGAGCTCCGGCACGATCTTTTCGTTGAAAACTTGTTTAAGTCTTGCTGCCATAAATTACTCGTTATTTCGCGTCGACCATTTCTTTGTTCGACTTGAACAGGCGCACCTTGCGGCCGTTCTCGAGCGACTTGAACCCGATCCGATCGCCCTTTTGTGTCGCCGGATTGAAGACCATCACGTTCGACACGTGCAGCGGCGCCTCGGTTTCGATGATGCCGCCCTGCACGCCCATCTGCGGATTGGGCTTCTGATGCCGCTTGGACATGTTCAAGCCCTCGACGCGCAGGCGGTCGTCGCCGAGCACTTCGATGACGGCGCCTTTGCGGCCCTTGTCGCGGCCGGCGATCAAAATCACCGTGTCGCCTTTGCGAATCTTTTTCATGTTCACAATACCTCTGGCGCCAGCGAGATAATCTTCATGAACTGGACGTTGCGCAGCTCGCGCGTCACCGGCCCGAAAATACGCGTACCGATGGGCTCGAGCTTGTTGGTCAGGAGCACCGCGGCATTGGTATCGAAGCGGATCAACGATCCGTCCGCGCGCCGCACGCCGCTCTTGGTGCGCACCACCACAGCGTCGTACACCTCGCCTTTCTTCACCTTGCCGCGCGGGATCGCATCCTTGACGCTGACTTTGATGACATCGCCGACCGCCGCGTAGCGGCGCTTCGAGCCGCCGAGCACCTTGATGCACATCAAGCGTTTGGCGCCGCTGTTGTCGGCCACGTTCAAAATGGTTCGCATTTGGATCATGTCAGCCCCTATTCGGCGCGGGCGCGATCGACGACGCGCACCAACACCCAGGATTTACGGCGCGACATGGGCCGGCATGGCTTGATCGAAACCGTGTCGCCTTCCTTGCACTCGTTGCTCTCATCATGCGCCAGCAGCTTGGTGGTGCGGCGAATGTACTTGCCATAGGTCGGATGCTTGACCAGGCGCTCGACTGAAACCGCGATGGTCTTGTCCATCTTGTTGCTGACCACCTTGCCCGTCAGCAGGCGTTGCCCGCGGACCGGCGCTTCGCCCGGCGCCGCATCTTCGGTTGATTGTGCTTCGGTCGACATCACGTGGTCTCCAGACTTTTCATGCGCTTCGCGCAACTTGTCATGCGCTTCGCGCAACTTTCAACGAGGTCGAAGCGACCTCGTCCGATGACTTTATTCATTTACGCACCTGCGCCAGCACCGTCTTTACGCGCGCAATGTTCTTACGCACCTTCGAAAATTGATCCGGCTTCGCCGCCTGTCCCGTGGCGCGGGCCATGCGCAAATTGAATTGTTCGCGGCGCAGCTTGAGCAGCTCCTCGCCGAGATCTTTGGGC
>DASXMG010000045.1:0-36477 GCA_036495805.1 Steroidobacteraceae bacterium
GAACCACAGATATAGATCGTTGTTCCACGAGCGCAGCCAGTTCAGTTCGTCGAGCATCGTGCCCTGCACGTCGGGATAGGCCTTCTGGGTCCCCGGATCAATGCCGGTGCGCGGCGTGACGCACATGGCAGCGAAGTTCGATTCGGGTGCGAATTGGCCCTGGACCCATCCGGCGGGTGGCGGGCTGCCCGCACCTGAGCCGCCACCGCCGCAGGAGCTCAAAATGGCAGCGCCAACAAGAGGCATAACCAAGCGTACGGCGTTGGGCAGATGCGTCATATATGAACATCCCTATTTCGTTCATTTGTCCAGCTTGCGCATAGTGCAGAACGCCTCGACAAGTCGCAATGCGCTATAGGACAGATCCTATAGCGACTTGCCGTATTCGCCGGTTACGTCACGGTTTCAGTGCCGGCAGACTCTGACAAACCGCTTGGGCGGCCTTCAATGAGGTTAAACCTGTGGATATTGAGGATCGACTGAAGAGGCTTCAAACGTTGTTCAGCTATGCATTGAGCGGTGCGGTCGCCGCCAAGTCGCGTTATCTTGCGCTGCGTGGCGATCTTAGCTCGACGCCCGCTGCGATCTCGCGCGCAAAAATGACGTGGCAACAACTCGAGGCACGAAAGACGGCGATTATTTCGCGCATGGTGGCGCTGGAAGAGCTGGAGCAGTTGGAAGCGTCAGCGCAAGAGCAGCTGGAACTGCAGGAGCAAGACGCCGCCTGACGGCGGATGCCCTAAGATCCACGCCTGGGCTGGATCTTAAAGTCGGCGTCAATTCTTGACGCTGCTCTCGGTCTTGTACGCCGCCGACAAGGTCCCCTTGGCGGTCGCGATCGGCAGTAAGGTCGGATAGAACTGCACAAAGGTATTGTCGACTGCGGCGTGAGCGGCGTGACAAGAATAGCAATCCGCAGTTCGGGGGATCATCTTGGCGGGCTTCTCGTTCTCGAAACCAAAGAACGCCCATCCTTGCAAATTTGCGCTGTCCTTCACGTGGACTTCTCTGCCCATGACCTCGGTGCTTTGATAGTTGCCGTTCTTGTTGATCGAACCCTTGTCCATCGCACCACGCACCTCGAGCACCAGCATGCTCTTGTCGGGCCAGGTGCCGGTCGCCAAGAACGCCTTGTAAGCGCCCGGCTCGACGAACACGTTGTCGAACATATGATGTCCCATCGCCATGGGGCTGTACGCCATGTCGAATCCTGAGCTCAAGTACACCCATTCGCGATAATTTTCCGGCAGCGACAGGCGGCCGTCTTCGGTATAGACCGGGTTGCGAATCGTGGTTTCGGTGGAGTCGCTGACGGCGACGGAGCAAACGAGCGTCAAGGCTGCGAGGGCGATTCTTTTGGTGTTCATGGTGTGAGTATGGCGGCAGGGCGCCCCTGCCACTAGCCCATTCGCTGCAGCCAGCCGCTGATTCGCTGCATCGTCGCGCCAGGACTTGCGCCCTGGAGTACGATTCGAATCGCATGGAAACCACCGTCCGACGCGATTCATACAACTGGTTCTGGATCGCCGCGCTGTGGGCGGGACTCGCCATTTTGGACGCCACGCAGAATGTGTTCGCCATGCGCCATGAAGGGATGCATCACGCGTGGCTGAAAGTGTTCATCGTGCTAACTTTCGACTGGCTGCCCTGGGCGTTGGTCACGCCCCTGGTGATTTCGCTGGGGCGCCGCTACCCCCCATCTTGGAAATCGCCGCAGGCCGGGCTGGTGCATC
This sequence comes from Steroidobacteraceae bacterium, assembly GCA_036495805.1. Lineage (GTDB taxonomy): Bacteria > Pseudomonadota > Gammaproteobacteria > Steroidobacterales > Steroidobacteraceae > Bog-1198. The sequence goes on from DASXMG010000045.1 coordinate 1,734, forward strand.
TTGGCTTCATCGTCGCCATCGACGTCGCGGCAGCGGCATGGCGCTCGGCGCTCGAATTGGCGGTTCAGCCTTGGCTGCCGGACTTTGCATCGCGGCCATTCCTCACCACCTGGCCGCTGAAGATTTCCGGCGGCCTGCTGCCGGCATTCATATTGTATGCCGTCATTCTGGCCGTGACCTACGTGCTCGATTCGAAGGCGCGGGCGGCCGCGCAGGAGACCGACACCGCGCGCCTCAATGAGCAGTTGTCCTATGCGAAGTTGAATGCTTTGCAGCGGCAGGTCGAACCGCATTTTATTTTTAACGCCCTCAATGCCGTTGCGGGCCTGGTGCGCGAGCGCAAAAACGATGCGGCGGTGAGCATGATCGTTGCGCTCAGCGATTTCCTAAGAAGCGTCGCGGCCGGTTCCCACGATCCGCAGGCGCTGCTTTCACAGGAAGTGGAGTTTGTTGAGAGATATCTGCAGATTCAAGAAGTGCGCTTCGCAGGCCGGCTCAAGCTGGATATTCAAATACCAGAGGAGCTGCGCAAGGCCCAGATCCCGAGCCTCATCCTGCAGCCGCTGGCCGAGAATGCCATCAAGCACGGTATCGCACAGCGGGCCCAAGGCGGAGAAGTGCGCGTCGCTGCCTCGCGCGCCGATGGCCTGCTGCACTTGAGCGTCTATAACGACGGGCCGCTGTTGGATCGGGATGGACGTGCCGTCAAGGATGGAATCGGCCTGTCGAACCTGCGCACGCGCCTGAAGCTGCTGTATGGCCACGATTGCAATCTGCGGCTGGAAAATTACGGCATCACTGGAGTGCAGGTCAGCGTGGCGCTGCCCTACCGCGAGGCGTGAGGCGATGACGAAAATTCGTGCGCTGCTCGTCGACGATGAACCGCTGGCGCGCAGCAATTTAAAGTGCTTATTGCAGCAGGATCCGGAGATCGCGTCGATCGCGGAAGCGGGCTCGGGCCTCGAGGCGGTTGCCGAAATCCGCGGCACGCGCCCCGACCTGGTGTTTCTCGATGTGCAGATGCCGGAGTGCGGCGGATTCGAAGTATTGGAAACTCTGAAGACGGACGGTGTGCTGCCGGTCATCGTCTTCGTCACCGCCTATGATGAGTATGCGTTGCGCGCATTCGACGCCGGCGCTCTCGACTATCTGCTCAAACCCTTCGATGACACGCGATTTGCCTTGGCGCTGCAGCGTGCCAAGGAGAAAGTGGCTGCCCGACAGTCGGCAGGGACGCCGGAATTACCTCGGCTGATGGTGCGCAGCGCCGGCCGTGAGGTCTATGTGCGAATCCCGGACATCGATTGGGTGGAGGCGGCGGATTACTATGTGTGCCTGCACGTGGGAGGCAGGTCGCACCTGCTGCGCCGGAGCATGGCGGAGCTGGAGCAGGATTTGGATCCGCATATCTTTTGCCGCATCCATCGCTCGACCATCGTCAACTTGCGACGGGTGCGGGCGCTGCAAATGAACGGCGCGGGTGAATACGAGGTGATACTCGAGAGCGGGCGGAAATTACGCTTGAGCCGCCGCTTCCGTAAGGATCTGCAATCGCGCATGCGGCAATTCGGCGGGGCGCTTCAGGTCGGCACAGCGTCCTAAACGTCGCGGACCGCGACTTTTTTCTTGCGCAGCCGCGCTGCGCCGGCGCCGAGCAGCAGCAACAGGATATCGACGCTAAGAGCTCCCCCGCCTCCGGAGCCTGTGGCGGGCGGCGGCTGGGTCGGTGGACCGCCGGGATTGGAGGCGGCGGTCACGGTCACGTGCCCGGCGCCGCTGGTCGCAAGCCCTTGGTTATCGGCCACGGTGAACGTGAATGTGTCCTGACCGGAAAATCCGGCGTTCGCCGCGTACGTGACCTGTCCACCGGCGCCGAGCGTCAGCGTGCCGCCGATGGGCGGTTGGCTGATGCTCAAGCTCTGAGTGTCGATGCTCCCATCGGGGTCAGTGGCGCCGGTGAGCAGATTTCCGGAGATCGACTGTCCCGCCGCCACGCTGCCGAGGTCAACCTCGGGCACGAATGGCGGCTCGTTCGTGATTTCCCAGAGTTCGGCACCTGTCGTGCCGTCATCGCCGACGAAGAAGAAATTCTGGCCGACTGTCAGTCCGCCCGCGCCGACCGCGATATTGCCCAGCGCCTTCGTGCCAGAAGCGGTCCCATCGGTGCGCCAAAGATTCCCGGTGCTCGTTTGGTCGCTGGTCTGAAACAGCGTAACGCCGTGAAAGTCCGCCAGCGAATCGGGTGTTATGGAGACTCCTGGCATGGTGAAAATACTGCGGGTTGCGCTCGCGGTACCGTCGCTGACGTAGACACTTGCCGCGGCCGTCGAACCGGCGCCGGTGCTTGCTCCGAAATACACATCACCGTGCGCGACCAGCGCGCTGACGCCGGTCAAGCCTTGGATGAGCGAAGTGCGGCCGCCGACGGTTCCGTCGGTTGACCACAAGTCGGTAGTGGTGCCATTGGTGGCCGAAACGAACAATTCGCCCGATGCAGAGCCCAAGATCGCCGCAACCGGACCGGTCGCGAAGGCGGCCTGTTGCGCCGAACCGGTTGCCGTACCGTCGGAAGCCCAAAGGTTCCGGCCGTGGCTGCCGTCATCGGCGCTGAAGTATAAATGGCTGGCGAACGCAGTGAGGAACTGCGGTGAGGAATCCGCCGGACCCGAATTGATGTCGTCGAGCATCATCGTGCCGGCCGCGGTCCCGTCCGACACCCAGAGCTCTCGTCCAAACCCCGACGAGGCATCGCCGGCGCTGAAGTAGATGCGGCCGTTGAAGGCCGTCAGATAGCAGACGCCGAACGACCCGTGGGTGGTGGATGGCGTGGCAGTCACCCGCTGCGTGCCGGCGGCGGTCCCGTCCGTCTTCCACAATTGCACGCCGGCCGTCGTGTCGTAGCCGGCGAAGTAAATGGTGTTCCCGACCAAGACCCCTTTGCTGTCGCAACCCGGCGAGCGGAACGGCACGGGACGCGGCGCCACCGCCGCGATGGGCACGGTGCCGGCGGCGGTCCCGTCCGAACGCCACAGCCGCGCTGTGTTGGTTCCATCCAGCGCGAAAAGGAATAAGCTGCCATTGGCGACGAAGAGATCCGTGGGATTCGAATCGGGAACGCCGCCATACAAGTCGGCCACCAGCTGGGTGTTGATTCCGTCCGAAGACCATAGTTCGCGCCCCACGTTGCCGTCGTTGGCGGCGAAGTACAACTGTCCGTTGAACTCGACAAGCTCGGACGGATCCGAAGCCTGCGTGTGAGTGGGTACATCGGGCGCGATGTTTTTCAGAATGTGCGTTCCCAAGACCGAGCCATCGCTGGTCCATACCTCGTGCCCGGTGGTCGAGTCCTCATTGTCGAAATATAGAAGTCCGTTGACGTAGGCAAAAATGTCGAAGCCCACCTGCGGAGGTGCCTTGAGGGAATAGGGCAGCAACTGCGTGCTGGTGCCGCTTGCCGGCTGGTAAAGGTAGAGAGTCCCGCCCAATTCATCGGCATTGGGTATGCGGATAAATACTTTGGACTCATCGCCCGCCACGTCGAGCGGCGAGCTCGCTTGGGGGCTATTCGACGGGTTCAGGCCGCTGACCATGGTGGTTCCCGCCACGGTGCCGTCGCTCCTCCAGACGAGGTGGGAGTTTCCTTGAAAGGAGAAGAAGTAGAAGTGCGTGCCGACCAAGTGAACGTCGCCCTGGACGACACCCGGTATCGGCAGCTGTACGGTGCCGGCGACGGAACCGTCGGTGGCCCAAGCCTGGGGCACGCCGCCGACGATCGGAAAGTAAATCACGCGCGGCGTGCCGGCCGGCGCAAAGAATTGCGGGTCGCCGGGATTCGGAGCGGACGCTGCGATTTGGTAGGTGCCGGCGGACGTGCCGTCGGTACGCCAGAGGCTCGGTGTCACGCCATCGGGTGTGGCGATGAAGACGGCAGCCGATCCGGTCGAGGCAAATCGCGGATAGAAGCTCAGGCCGGGTGCCGAGCCGGCGGCGATATCCGCTACCTGCGCGACTGAATTGTTCGTCGTGTCGATTCGCCACAACTCGCGGCCGCTGCTCACGGTCGTTTGAGCAAAGATGATGTACTTGCCGACCAAAGCGAGTTCCGGGCTGAGGTTGTTATCGACGACCGACTGCGGCACGGCGAGAAGACGCTTTGTTCCGGGCACGGTGCCGTCGCTGACCCAAGGCTCATAGATGCCGCTGGAATCAAGCGAAAGAAAATAGATCTGGTTGTTGACGATCAGGCTGTTGGCAACTGAATAAGATTCGCCTGTATTGCTCGCGACGTGCGTACCGACGTCTCCCAGGCCGTCTGCGATCCATAGCTCGCGACTGCCCGTGGTGGTGCTTGCAGCCGTGAACACCAACCGGGAACCGAGTGCGCCGACTGTCCCGACGTTGTTCCAATTGGGATCCGACAGCAGCGGCCCCACGATGTGAGAGCCGGCCCTGGTGCCGTCCGATACCCAGAGGATGGCGTCCACATTCGGAGTCGTCAGAACCGACAGATAGATTTTGTTTCCCGCCTGGATGCTCGGAAAGCCGACCGTGTCCGACTGGCTGACTCTTCCCCAGAGAAATGTTCCCAGCAACGTGCCGTCGGTCACCCAGGGCGAATAGCCATGCGTCCCGTCGCCGGCAGAGAAGTAGGACCAGGTTCCCGACGTCTGGAAGCTACTCGGGAAAGCGCCCGCCCCGACGGGCATGGGGTTGATGTCGAAAACGAGATGAGGTTGGCCGGCCCTGCACACGGCAGCGATAGCCCAGAGCGCAACCAGGATGCACTTGCGATGCACGCCGGGCATGAGCATCGGATGAATTCGTCCCTGAGCTGGCACTATTAGTTCTTTTTCGCGGTCCTGAAGGACACTTCCCTATGTACGAGACATTAGATCCGGTACCGGAATCAATTACAACTGCTGCGAGTCCAGCCGTGTACGTTCGCGAGCGGCGAGCGACTTGCGCCCGCATATGACATATGGGGGCTGGTTGTTGCAGTACCCTGCGGCGGTGTGCGTGCGGCTAGAACGCGGCCGGGTAAGCGCCGCCATCCAACAGCACGTTCTGGCCGGTCATGTATCCGGCATGCACGCTGCAGAGGAACGCGCAGGCTTGGCCGAACTCGGCCGGCGTACCGAATCGCTTGGCGGGGATATTCGCCATGGCACGAGCCACGGCATCGGCTTCGCTTACTTGGTTGCGTTTCGCGGCGAGACTCAAGTTGCTGCGCAGGCGCTGGGTATCGAAGCTGCCGGGCAGCAGGTTGTTGATGGTGACGTTTTTGTCGGCGACGCTGCGGCAGACCCCGGCCATGAAGGCGGTGAGACCGGCGCGTGCGCCGCTCGACAGATCCAGACCGATGATCGGCATTTTCACGCTGTACGAGGTGATGTTGACGATTCGGCCGAAGCCGCGGCTCACCATGGAGTCGATGACTTTTTGAATGAGCTCGATGGGCGTCACCATGTTCATGGTCACGCCGCTGAGAATCGCCTGCCGGTCGAGCTCGCGGAAATTCTTCACCGGCGGTCCGGCGTTGTTGTTGACCAGGATGTCCGGTGTAGGACAGGCCCGGAGCAGTGCCGCCTGGCCTTCGGCGGTGGAGACATCGGCGAGCACGGGCGTCACGGCAACATTCCAGGCTTGGCGAATCTCTTGCGCGGTTTGCTCGAGCAGCGCCTGATTGCGTCCGTTGATCACGAGCGCAACCCCTGCCTCGGCCAGCGCTCGAGCGCAGCCCTTACCGAGGCCTTGACTCGAGGCACAGACAATGGCGGTTCGCCCGCGGATGCCTAAATCCATGATCACTCCGATAGAGGGGCTTGCAATGAAGGCGCAGGGATCGTATAGCCGTAAGCAGGTGTCACGCAACCGCTTCAAAGGAGGGCTTCTGAGGAACGAACGAAACCCAAGCGGGCCGCGCATCGCGTCCGTGACCTCGCCGGAACTGCTTGCGGTCCTCGAGGAGCTGAAGCTGCGCGAGCCCATTTTCCATCACCCGGAATTCGGAACCACGCGCCGGGACTACGAGGCCATGACCGATCCGGAGTTCTGGGAGGTGGGCGCCTCGGGCCGGCGTTACAGCCGGGAATTTGTTTTGGATACGCTGGAGAATCGCGCCCCTGACCCCGACGAATCCGCTTGGTTGACGCGGGATTTTCAATGCCGCGAGATTTCCGCGGACAATTATCTGATTACCTATACCCTGCAGCAGGGGAAGCGGGTCACGCGCCGCGCGACCCTCTGGCGTCGAACCGCCGCCGGCTGGAAGATCCTGTATCACCAAGGCACCCTCTGCGAGCCCCCGACGTAATCGCATCCGCATTACGTACCCAATTCATGCTGACGCTGCAGAACATATATAAGACGTTTGAGGGTAAGCGGGTGCTGACCGACGTCAACCTCATCGTCCCCAAGGGCGGGACGCATGCGCTGATCGGCTCGAGCGGTTCGGGAAAAACGACCTTGCTGCGAATCACCTTAGGGCTGATCCCGTTCGACAAGGGCTACGTCAAAATCAACGAACAGGCCCTGCTGTCGTTCACGCCCGTGGAGTGGGCGGATCGAATTGGCTATGTGCCGCAGGATGGCGGCCTGTTTCCGCACATCAACGGCTTCGACAATGTGTCCTTGATCGCCAAGTTGCGCGGCTGGAACAAACAGAAGATCGAGGCTCGGGTCGAGGAGTTGCGCAAGCTCGTCGGGCTCGAGGCGCAGCTGTTGGCACAGTTTCCGTTTGAGTTGAGCGGCGGCCAGCAGCAACGCGTGGCCATCATGCGCGCGGCGATGATGGATCCGGCCGTGATGTTGCTCGATGAGCCGATGGCGGCGCTGGATCCGCTCATTCGGCGCAGCCTGCAGCAGGAATTGAAATCCATCTTTCAGCGCTTGGGCAAGACCGTGCTGTTGGTCACGCATGATCTTGGCGAAGCGGTGTTTCTTGCGGAACAGATCACCTTGCTGCATGAAGGCAAAATCATACAAACCGGCGCATATCGCGATTTGTTGCAAAAGCCGGCAGATCCCTTCGTCACGGCCTTCATCAATGCGCAGCGCACGTTGCCGGACGCGGCCGAAGTCGCATGAGGCTGGGCGCAGCGGCGGGATTCCTGATCGCCGGCCTAGGGTTGGCGGCCGCGCCGCTGTTCGCGGCGGATCGGATCGTGGTCGGTTCGAAGGCCTTTACCGAAGGGTATGTGCTGGGGGAGATCGCGGCGCAAACCGTGGAGTCCGCGACCCGAACGCCGGTGACACGCAAGCTCGGCATGGGCAGCACCGGGATAGTGTTCCAGGCGCTGAAGAGCGGTGCCATCGATGTGTATTCGGACTACACGGGAACGCTGGCGGAAGCCATTCTGAAGCGACCGGACTTGAGATCGCTCGATGAGATTCAGCGTGCGCTCGCGGCAATGGGTCTGGTGATGTCGGCGCCCTTGGGCTTTGACGATACCTACGCGCTGGCGGTGAAGGAGACATTCGCGCGGGAGAATGGCCTTAACTCCATCAGCGATTTGTCGAAGCTCCAAGGGCGCATTCGCGCCGCGTTCAGCTATGAATTCATGGATCGCCAGGATGGATTTCAGGGGATGGTGGCCGCCTATCGGCTGCGTCTGGCGCCGCAGAAGATCAACCGCATGGAGCATAGCCTGACATTTCAAGCGATCGATGATGGCGCGGTGGATCTGATCGATTTGTATTCCACCGACGCCAAGATCGAAAAATCCAAATTACGGGTCCTCAAGGATGATCGCGGTTATTTCCCGGTGTATCAGGCCGTGTGGGTGGCGCGCCGGGCCTTTACCGAGCAGCAGCCGCGCGCCTGGGAGGCGCTCTTGAAGTTGCAAGGTGCGATCAGCGAGCGGGCCATGATCGACATGAACGCGCAGGCCGACATTCAGCATGTGAGCTTTGCAAAAATTGCGGCGCAATTCTTGGGCGCCGAAGCGCCGCGCTCGCAATCCTTGAAGAGCAACATTCTGCAGCGCACGCGCGAACATTTGTGGCTGGTCGGCATCGCGCTGCTGTTCTCGGTGTTGGTGGGGATCCCGTTGGGTCTCGTCGCCGTACGCTTTCACGCCGCGGGCCAGGCCATTCTCATCGCGAGCGCCCTCATTCAGACGGTGCCTTCGCTGGCGCTGCTGTGCTTCTTGATACCGCTGTTCGGCGTCGGCATGAGGCCGGCCTTGGCGGCACTCTGCATGTACAGCTTGCTGCCGGTCGTGCTGAACACGTTCACGGGAATTCGCAGCGTCGATCCGAAACACTTGGAAAATGCGCGCGCGTTTGGGCTGACGCGCAGGCAAGTGCTGCTGCGTATCGTGCTGCCGCTGGCGAGCCCGACCATTCTCGCGGGAATTAAAACGGCGACGATCGTGAGCATCGGCACCGCCACGCTGGCGGCCCTGGTGGGGGCGGGCGGGTATGGGGCGCCCATCGTGTCCGGGCTGTCGCTCAATGACGTGCCGACCATTCTCACGGGGGCGATACCGGCGGCCCTGATGGCGCTCATCGCCTACGGGCTGTTCGAGGTACTAGGACTTGCGTTGATTCCGGCCGGATTGCGTAAGCAGTCCTGACGAAACCGGATTAAGCAGGAACGTACGTCAACCGAATCAGATCCTCGGCGATGAGATCGCTGCCCATCAGGTGGAGCGGCGGCCGGGGGCCGGCGAAGAATGGCTTGCCGCTCCCAAGCACGACGGGGCGGAGGTAGAGTCGATACTCATCGATAAGACCGGCCTCGGTCAGGCTTCGCGCCAGGACTGGGCCGCCAACGTCAATCTCGCCGGTCAGTTCAGCCTTCAGCCTGCGTATCGCAGCCTCGAAGTCATCCGCGATCAGCGTGGCGTTGGGGCCAACTGACTTGAGTGAATGCGACACAACCCACTTGGGTTTGCTCCGCCAGGCCACTGCGAAGTCGCGCTCCTCCGCGTCCCAGTCAGGAAGGTCTTCGTCCCAATAACGCATGATCTCGTACAGGCCGCGACCATATATGCAGCCGGTCAGGCCACGCACATGCCCGACGAAATGACGAAAGGCCGAGGGCACAGGCGGCCCCAACTTCATGTGGTCGACGTAGCCATCCAGGGACTGGTTCATTCCAAAGACAAGTTTCGCCATGCCGCAAATCTCCTTGCCGAGCTCTTCAAGCATAGCTTGAGCCGGTGCGATCCTTCACCCGAGACCTGCTTCGCGGCCCCGAGCATCAAACTGAGACACCAGCCGTAATGTAAATAATAATGATTCGTGTTAGCATCTCGTTCTATTCTGGGATGCCCGGTGGACGCTTGGGATGCCATGAGCTCGATATCAATCACATCGCTGCTGGGTCAAATGAGCACCCCGCGACTGGAGGCGTTATTCGCGCAGGACGCGCGGCGCGCGGCGGAGTGGGTATTCGTCGCCGCGATCGAAGGTCTGGCGCAGGCGCAAGTGTGCTACGGCCGCATGTTGCTCGAGGGAACTGGCGTTTCCAAAAATCCGGAGCAGGCGCTGAAGTGGTTTCGGCGCGCCGCAGCGGCGGGCGATGCCGATGGCATCAACATTGTGGGGCGCTGCCTCGACAGCGGCTGGGGCGCGGCGGAAGACGCGGTGGCTGCGGCGGAACATTTTCAACACGCGGCGCAGATGGGCCATGCGTGGGCGCAGTACAACGTGGGGCACATGTACTTGGACGGGCGGGGCGTGCGGCGCGATCGGACGCTGGCCTATCTTTATTATTTGAAGGCGGCGGAGCAGCAGCATGAGCGCGCCATGAGTTTGGTGGGCCGTTGTTGCGAGGAAGGCTGGGGCACGCCGCGCGATTTGGATGCGGCCGCGGACTGGTATAGGCGCTCGGCGGAGGCGGGCTATTTTCGCGGCCAATACAACTGGGCCAGCATACTGCTCCGGGCGGGCCGCTTGGAGGAGTCGGCGAAGTGGTTCGAGTGCGCGGCGATCGGCGGCACGGCGGCGGTGCGCCGGGCGGTGATGGAATTGATCGCGCGCGCAGGGTCGCCGCGGCCGTTGCAGGCGTTGGCTGCGCAACTGAAGGCGGGGCGCGTAGCTCCGGCCGGCATTTAAGCGGCCGGCGGCGATCATGTTCGCGCGCATTGCGAAGATCTTGAACGAGGCGCAACTGGCCACCGTGCGCGCCTCGCTCGGCAGCGACAAGGCGCCGTGGGTGGACGGGCGCGTCACGGCGGGACATCAGGGTGCGCCCGTGAAGAATAATCGTCAGCTGGATGAGGCCAGTCCGATGGCGCGCGAGCTGGGCAATTTCATATTGAGTCAACTGGAGCGCAACGCGCTATTCGTGAGCGCGGTGTTGCCCAACAAAGTGTATCCGCCGATGTTCAATCGCTACGGCGAGGGGATGCATTTCGGCACGCACGTGGACGGGACGGTGCGCATGATTCCCGGTAGCCCCCAAAAAATCCGCACCGACCTGTCGGCAACCTTGTTTCTCGCCGCGCCGGAGTCCTATGAGGGCGGCGAACTCTTGGTCGAAAGCGACTACGGCACGCAGTGCGCGAAATTCGCGGCCGGAGATATGGTGGTGTATTCCTCGACTTGGCGACATCGCGTGAATGCGATCGCGCGCGGGGAACGCTTGGCGAGCGTGTTTTGGATACAGAGCCTGATCCGGGACGATGCGCGCCGCGCGCAACTGTTTGAGCTCGACGGCACCATTCAACGCCTCACTGAAACCGGCGCGGATGCGGATTCCTTGCTGCGGCTGACGGCGCACTATCACGGCCTGCTCAAGGCGTGGACTGAGATTTGAGTTCGCCCGCAACGACTGGCGAACGATGTAATCGATGCGCTGACAGCAGTATGGCCCCCGCTCCTACACAGCTCCCGTAAATCCGCTGCCATATTTGGACGCTGGCGCGGCGGCGCGTGCGGGGCAAATCAGTCGGCGGCAAACAGAGGAGAGCCATGATGAGCAAGAACACCATCTGCCTGTGGTACGAGCGGGACGCGGAAGCGGCCGCGCGCTTTTACGCCCAGACGTTTCCCGACAGCAAGGTCGGCGCGGTGCAGCGGGCGCCGTCCGACTTTCCGGGCGGCAAGAAAGGCGACGTCCTGACGGTCGAGTTCACGGTGTGCGGCGTGCCATGCCTTGGTCTCAACGGCGGCAACACCTTCAAGCAAAGCGAGGCGTTCTCTTTTCAGATCGCCACCGACAATCAGTTGGAAACCGACCGTTATTGGAACGCGATCGTCGGCAACGGCGGCGCAGAAAGCGCATGCGGCTGGTGCAAGGACAAATGGGGCCTGTCATGGCAGATCACGCCGCGCGTTCTGACCGACGCGATGGCCAGGGGCGGCGATGTGGCCAAGCGCGCCTTCGACGCAATGATGGAGATGGGAAAGATCGACGTCGCCACGATCGAGGCGGCCGTGCGCGGCGGGAACAAAGGCGAGGCGAAACCCGCGCCGATTAAACTGGCCAACCCGCCGTATGAAAAGCAGCGGGAGATTCCAAAGGTGGGGTCGCGCGACGCGCCGGGTGGGTAAATTCGCGAGGCACTGTTCAATGCCGAAAATTCGCAAGCGGAACTAGCAGCAAAGCCTTAAGTCCAAACAGCCCGTAGACCTGAAAAAGGGATGCGGTTGCGGCGACCCGATCAATCCGAGAGATGGCGAGCCGCTGTTTTTATTGCGGTGCTCGGCCTGCATGTCGCCGCGGGATTGCTGTTGCTCGCGAGCGGCAGAATTAGAATTGGCCGGGTAGGCGCGGTCGAGTCCCCGTTATCCCTGCTGTGGCTCCCTCGAGAAAGCCCGCCGCGACCTCCCATATCGACAGCGTCAACCCCGGAACGCGATCGCACAAAGCGAGAAGTCCCGCAAAACATCGAGCGGCCGCCCGCGACGACACCTGAGCCGAGCAACGCCATTACCCTGCCGCTTGATCTGAGTGTCGACGCCGATGCGGCGGCGCGGCGCCAGTCAGACAAGGACGGTGCTGAAAGACGCTGGAGAAATCTTGCGGGACCCTCGGAATCACAGCTCGAGTGGTCGAGAAACAATACCCCGTCGGTTCGTGGGTATCACCAGTTAGGCGATGACGAACGTGCCGCCGGCGGCGAGCTGATCACCTGGGTGAGCGACAAATGCTATTACACGACGCGTGGTATTACGACGTTTGGGATGCCACAGACGACCAAAGTCTGCAAGGATCCGCCCAAGCCGGAGACCGATCTCTTCAAGGACATGCGCAAGCAACTGGACGCGGGCGCGAAGGGAAGCGCGCCGTAATAGCTTCGACGAATCGATCAAGGCATGTTTCGACCGATAACGAAATGTTCCGAGGGCAGCGTCGGGTATTATTGGCAGCATGACGCGAACATGGCGAGCGGCGCTGGCGATATTGATGCTGCCATTGACCGCGGGCGCACAGGAAACGACCGAGTCGGTCACGGGCCTGCAGCGAAACGTCATTTTTACGGCGTATTCGCCGCTATCCGGAAGTTTGGAAGTGGCCCGTCGCACCTTGAGCCCGCTCGCCGACGCTGAGGTCGCGCGGGTCAGCGCGCGCCTCCGCCCCCAGGCGATCGAGTTAGCGCAGGAAAGTTTCGTCGTGTATGTTCCGCCACAGCGTCCCGCGCGGGGTTACGCGCTGTTGGCGTTCATTCCGCCGTGGCAGGATGCGCGCGTGCCGCCGGGCTGGGCGGCGGCTTTGGATGAGGAGGGCGCGATCTTCGTCAGCGCGGCGAAATCCGGCAACGAGGAAAACGTCATCGATCGCCGCATTCCGTTGGCGCTGCTCGGCGCGTACAACGTGATGCAGCGCTATCCCGTCGACCCCGATCGAGTCTACGTCGGTGGATTCTCGGGAGGATCACGGATTGCCATGAGAATCGCGCTCGCGTACCCGGACTTGTTCCATGGTGCGCTGCTGAACGCCGGTAGCGACCCGATCGGAAGCGGCGAAGCGCTGGTGCCGCCCGATGACTTGTTCGCGCAATTTCAGAGCTCGACTCGCCTGGTGTATGTGACTGGCTCGGATGACAGTTGGAACATTCAGCACGATCGGCTGAGCTGGGATTCAATGCAGACCTGGTGCGTGTCCGCGGTGCACATCGAGACCATGTTGAAAGCGGGTCACGACGCGGCAACCGCGTACTCATTGCGTCGCGCCCTCGCGGCGCTCGATCAGCACACGCCGGTGGATCAAGAGAAGCTCGCCGCGTGCCGGGCACGCATCGCCAAGGAGATGGCGGCGGATTTACAGCACGTCGCGCAGCTTATCGACCGGGACAAGCCCCACGACGCCTGGCGCTCGCTGACCAAATTGGACACCCGTTATGGCGGCCTCGCGGCAGCGCAGACCCTTCAATTGGAGCAACGCATCGGCTCGCGTCGCTAGGCGGATCTTTCGGCAAAGGTAAATTTTCTACGCAACTATTCTTCGTCGAGATTATCAGGCATCGAATCCCGGCGGCTTTTCCGCCGCGACGCCAAACGCTCGCTCCAGCGCCAGTCCGACCCGGCCGATGGTTCCCTCGTCGAACAGACGGCCGATCAGGGTGACCCCATGCGGTACACGGCGCGGCGGATTGAACTTCGGCAGGGGATGCTTGGGATCCGGCGCCCAATCACTGCGCGCCTCGGAGACTTCGACAAATCCCGCGCGCAGGGTGAGCGAAGGGTGGCCCGTGGCGTTGGTGATGACCAGTATTTCGTCCTGCAACGAGGGCACCAGCAGCAGATCTACCTGAGAAAAGACTCGCGCCATTTCGATCGCCACTTTGCGCCGGAAGCGATCGGCTTGCACGAAATCCACCGCCGAGAGGAATCTGGATTGGCGGAAAATATTCGGCCAGGCATCGGGGACCTGCATCTTCAGCTGATTCACGCCGCCGCTCAAGGTCAGTTCCTCGAAGGCGGCGGCCCCCTCGGCGAACAGAATCACGTTGAGCGAATCATAAGGCCAGTCGGGGATGGCCACTTCGACGGCCGTGGCGCCCAGCTTTCGCACCGCATCGAGCGCGGCGCGGTCCACGGCGGTCGCTTGCTTCATCCAGGCCGGAAAATAGCCGACGCGCAATCCCTTGATCGGCGCGTCGGCGTCATAGTCCAGCGTGCTCGGGACGCAAGCGAGGTCTGTTTTGTCGGGACCCGAGATCGCCTGCAAGACGAACAACGTGTCTTCGACGCTGCGCGCCATGGGCCCGAGCTTGTCGAGCGACCAGCACAGCGTCATGGCACCGGTGCGCGGCACTCGGCCATACGTGGGCCGCAAGCCATTGACACCGCAACGCATGCTCGGGGCCACGATGCTGCCGCCGGTCTCGCTGCCGACGGCAAATCCCACCAGGCCCGCGGCAGTGGCGGCGCCCGGACCGGCGCTGGATCCGGAGGAGCCTTCCTCGAGCAGCCAGGGATTCATGGTCTGTCCGCCGAACCAGATATCGTTGAGTGCCAGCGCGCCCAAGCTCAACTTGGCCACCAGCACCGCCCCCGCTTCCTGCAGCCGCCGCACCACGGTGGCATCTTTTTCGGGCTTGCGATTCTTGAAGGGCTCCGCGCCGTACGTGGTCGCGATGCCCGCGGTATCGAGCAAATCCTTGGCTCCCCAGGGGATGCCATGCAAGGGCCCGCGATACTTTCCGGCCGCAATCGCGGCATCCGCGGCTTTGGCCTGTTTGAGCGCCAGCTCACGCGTCAGCGTGATGACGCACCTAAGCTTTGGATCGTAGCGCTCCAAGCGCGCTAGATAAATCTGTGTGAGCCGCTCAGAGGTGAGCTGCCGCGTCTCGATCCAGCGCGACAGTTGCGCCACGGACGCAAAAGCGATCTCTGAATCGTGCGCAGGCAGGGGCCGCTCCTCGAGCTTGCTGCGGACGAAATGGTTTCGACCGCGATCGGTCCTGGTTGCGAATTGATTGGGTTCCCAGCGCGAAGCCGGCTGCAGCGTCGCCTCCAACTGGATCTTTTTCGGTCCGGTGCGCCGCTCATACAGCGGGGCCATCGCCGCTCGCCAACTGCCGGCAGCGTCACGAGCCTCCTGAGCGGTCAATTGGACCTGCATCAACTTCTCTGCCTCCAAGAAAGTGGCAGCGGAAACTTCCGGCCCCACCGGCGGCGAGGTAGCGAATGCCGAGGGCGCGCCCGGGGGCGGCGTGTTGGCGGTGGCGGGCACTCCGCTCGGCGCTGGGGTCGCGCTCTGTGCACGGGCCGCTTCGACGCCGAGGGTGGCGCCGACCATGCCTAAGGATGCGTTGGCCAGGAAACGTCTGCGTGAATTTTTCAATGGCTCTCCCCGATTTGCGCTTTATTCTGGTCAGATCGTGTCGGCTGCCCGTTTATAACGGGTGCTGGATGATAACGAAACCGGCCGACCCGCAGAGCGGATATCATGGATGCGCGAGCATCCAAGGAGAATCGGAATTGCCGAAGGCGCACGGGCCGAGAACATCCCTTTTGGCAACCCTGTTGCTCGCCGGGAATCTGTTGGCGGCCGCGTCGTTCGCCGCGGTCGGCTATCAACAGGTCACCATACCGGATCGCGGCGGCAAGTCGATGCAGGCGGGCATTTGGTACCCCAGCAACACGCAGCCGGTGGCGCATCCGCTCGGAATGTTCACGCAGGAGGTGGCGCTGAATGGTCCTGTCGCGGGCCAAGGGCTGCCCCTGGTGCTGATTTCACATGGGACGGGCGGCTCGCTGTCCAGCCATATCGACACCGCCAATGCGTTGGCGCGCGCCGGATTCGTCGTGGTTGCGGTGACGCACGAGGGCGACAACACTCAAGATCAAAGCTACGCCGGAAATCGGATCGACCTGATCGACCGGCCGCGGCAGGCCAAGGCGGCGCTTGATTGGGTACTGTCGTCGTGGCCGGGCCGCTTGAACTTAAATCCGCGGCGCGTCGGCGTATTTGGTTTCTCGCTCGGCGGTTTCACGAGCTTGGTATTGATCGGCGGGACGCCGGAGATTGCGCGAATGGCGCAGCTCTGCAATTCGACTCCGGGCGCGCCGGAGTGTGCATTCATCAAGAATGCGAACGGCGATCAATTGAGTCCCAGCACTGAAGCTCCCATTTGGGTTCACGATGCGCGCATCAAGGCCGCGGTCATCGCGGCACCCGCGGCGAGTTATTTATTCGGGCCTGGCGATCTACGCGAGGTGAGCGTGCCGATTCAATTGTGGCGCGTGGAAAACGATAGCCAAGCGCCGGATGCCTGGAACGGCGCGGTGGTGCGCGACAACCTGAAAGTGCATCCGGATTCGCATCTGGTCCAGGGCGCGGATCACTTCGTGTTTCTCGCGCCGTGCAGCGAAGCGTTGGCCGCGGCCGCTGCGCAAATTTGCCGGGACGCCGCCGGTTTCGACCGCGCCGCCTTTCATCGCGCGTTTAACCAGTCGGTCGTGGACTTCTTCACCACCAATCTGCGGGACCGCTAGCGCTAACTTACGCTGGGTCGGGAAATCTGCCTACAGAAGCCGTCGCTCCCATTGGGCAACATCGCGGATATTGCGGCGATGCCGAAACCTTTTTGCCGGAGAGCCCGCCATGAATAGAAGCCTCGATCCTTTCGATGATCAGGGTGGCTCAGAAGCCGGCCTGCAGGACCCGCGCAACAAATACCCCAAACCGCCCTTCCCGGAGCAGCGGCAACCGTGGCCGGGGCTCGCGTCGAAAATGCAGCCGCGTCCCGACCATGGAGAAAAAAGTTACCGCGGTTCGGGCCGGCTCAAGGGACGCAAAGCGCTCATCACCGGCGGTGATTCCGGAATGGGGCGCGCGGCGGCGATTGCGTATGCGCGCGAAGGCGCCGATGTTGCGATCAACTATCATCCGGACGAGCAGGCGGACGCAGACGAGGTCCTTGCCTTGATCCGCGAGACCGGCCGGAAGGCTGTGGCCATTCCGGGCGATATTCGCAATGAGTCGTTTTGCCAATCCTTGGTCGCGCAGGCAATCAAGGCACTCGGCGGCCTGGATATTCTGGTCAGCAATGCGGGGCGGCAGCAGGCGAACAAGTCGATTCTCGACATTTCGACCGAGCAGTTCGACTGGACCATGAAAACAAATATTTATGCGCCATTTTGGATCATCAAAGCGGCGCTGCCATCATTGCCCGCAGGATCGTCGATCATCGCCACCGCCTCCGAGCAAGCTTACGATCCAAGCCCGGATCTCTATGATTACGCGCAGACGAAGGCGGCGACGATGAATTTCGTGAAGTCGCTCTCCAAGCAACTGGCCGCTCAAGGAATTCGCGTCAACGGTGTCGCGCCCGGACCCGTGTGGACGCCGCTGCAAGTGAGCGGCGGCGCATTTCCCGAGAAGCAACAGAAGTTCGGCAGTCAATCGGCGTTGGGACGAGCGGGGATGCCGGCTGAACTCGCCGGGATCTACGTGCAGCTTGCCGACAATCAGGCCAGCTTTGCGACCGGCCAAATCTATGGCTCTTCGGGCGGCGGCGGCCAGCCTTAGAAAATAGCGATTGGCACTGTTTTACGACCGCTCAAGTGCTGTCGCGCAGCGCGTGCATGCGCCTGCAATCTTGGTATGATGCGCAGCTACGGCCCGGGCTGTTAACTCCGTCACAACAAAAGGCTCCTGGCCGGGCTCAGATCGCAGACGCTTCGCCGTCGTACCCTTAGGCTGGCTTGCGTGTCAGGGAGAGTTGCGTGAAGGACCTCACAGGATCGGACGGCAGCGCAGCGGATGACCGGCAGAAGTGTTGGGAGCAGGTCGCGCGCGATCACCCCGGAATGGAATTCGCCCACGAGCGCGCCTGCACCGAATTGCAAAAGCTACATCCGCTGCTAACCCTGCGCCAACTGCGCATCTCCTATCCGCACGTGCAATTCCATTGGCCCAAGGAACGCGTGGAGCGCGAAGCGCAAGAAGAGGTGCGCCGGGCACGCGAGGTCCTGCGTCGCGGCGTTTTTGAGCTGCTGTATCTCGTCGCGAACCTCGCGATTGCCGGCGGCGGGCTGCTGTGGCTGTACCAATTGCTGACGCACAAGCCGGCGCTTAAAGCCGGACTGTTTCTGGCGGCGGCCGTGGCCTTGAGCTTATTGGGCTATCATTTTGCCCGCTGGCGTGCGAGCGCGACCGTATGGCGCCAAGTGGAAAAGCTGATGGCTTCACTGATCGCCGTGCTCGGCGTCGGCTTGGTGTGCGGCGGCATCTGCTTTGCGCTCACGTTCGGGGCGCTGCGTTGGTTCGGCGGCCAGGAAGCAGTCAGTGTGGTCGTCGGCGTCATGGCGGGCCTTTGCGGTTTCGCCTACATGGTGGATGACGAGTGGAGCGAGTTGCGCGATTGCTTGGCGCTGCCGGCGACGGCAGACCCAGAGCAGGAAATCAAAGCCTGAAAACGGAGCGCCTTCAACGTTGACATAACGTTTTTCAAGCTGCGACAGGCGCCGTAAATTTGCAGCACCGGCTTGCCACGAATCGAAGATCGCACCAGCATGGTTCTCAAGGGTCATTGCTTTTGGGCGCGCTGAGATTCGAGGTGCTGTAATGCAACGCAGCAGTAACGGTCCGCTGGTGAGATGGGCTTCCATGCCATTTCCGATGTCGATTGGTCTCGGCTGGCGGCTGCACATGTCCAGAATTGCGGCAGAGATCCTGCCCGTCGGCGCGCCGCTCAACAGACGGCGCGGTTAGCGATAGTCAATCGGCGAGTCGATCCACGGTGCCCGTGGATTCACAACGAAGTCATATCGATGGAGGGGATCGCATGAAGTCCATAGTGTTCATTCTCGTAGCGCAACTACACTCCGGCGGGGCGCAGACGGTGGGGGCGTATCCGAACCTGGAGCAGTGCCGGGACGCGCTCAAGGTGGCCACCACAAATGTCGCGGCAGACTACTCGTGCGCGGCGACGCCGGTGCAGGGTAAGTGGTCGCTGAAGGATGCGCGGGTTCTGCTGGTGCGAGAATAAGCGGCGCGACGAAGCGTCATCACTCATCCGTTATTTCGAATTCAAGCGCGATTCCCAGCTCGCCGAACATCCGGCTGACCTCTGGAGGAAGGCTGAAGCTGTTCGTGGCAGTGGGGGAGACTGTCACGAGCAGACTGATCTCGCCGCCTTCTGAGTGAATCGTTTGTAGCAACGCCTGCGCTTTGTTGAATCGCGTGGCGCACAAGCCGAGCGCCCAGGCCAGATTTCGTGCGATGCCAGTCTCGATGGCGCCCGGTGAAATGGGTATGTTGGGAAGCGGCTCGAACGGCACGTTGACGAACCACGACGTGGGGTTCAAGGGGGCCAACCAATAGGATTCGGCGTGAACCGCAGCCGGCGCGAGGCCGCTTTTTGAATGCCGCGGCTGGCCTGCTTTAAAGGAATGCTCAGCTTCGATACCCAGCTCTCGTGAGATGTCCGCCGGATCCATGAAGGGATGCTTGATCCGTAGCGACAATTGGAAAGCGGGCGGCTGGCGCGTTGCGAGTTTGGGAGCTGCCATGAGGGGACTTCCTTGCGTGGACTGGTAACTCGTGACCTCCAGTATAGTGCCAAAGTTCCATTTGGATGCGACCGCGGCCTATTGGGTCGAGCCGGCCTCAAGGTAGGGATAAACGGGGATTTCAGTGTCGGCCTCGATCCGGACATCTAAGGCGAGTGCTTAGATGCCGGACCAAGGCCAATGAACCGACAGGAACGCGATGCTTCAGTTGGTGGCCTGCTGATCGCAGGTCACTTGGGTGTTCCAGTCCGCAAAGCTGCCCACGGGATTGTGTTCCCAGGCCCAAACATGCAATTCGTAAAACGCGGGTAAACCGTAGCGATTCGGTGCGTCCACGAAGTTCATCAAATGCCCTTCCAATGCGGGTGTGGCAGTGCTGCCTTGCGGAATCTGGGTTTGCCAAACGCTGGCGAGAATGATGAATTCCACGCCAACCAGGCGAAAGGAACCGTTCGGTTGCGGCTCGTAGATCAGCGCTTCGGGTTCGGTTGCGTTGAGAGTCCCCGCAGCGATTCGCGAGCCCAATACGAAGTGCACGCCCATTGCGCCGAAATCCGGCCCGCTGACGCAAGGTGTGGCCTGCGCGAAGCCGGCGGCGAGCGCAGCATTGATGTCCCTGAACTGGGCGGTGGCTTTGTGAACCTTGTTCACGAGCGGCGAATTTTGCTCGACTGCGCTCATCGTCATGGTGTGCGGGGATTCACCCGCGCTCACGATGAAAGGAACGGATAGCAATAACAAACTCAATATCGAGCGGCCTGCAATGTTCATCGATGATCTCCCTTTGGAATGGCTAACGGCGAGTGGATGAAAAGTCGTCATTTGTAGAAGTACGGATCCAGGACTCGAACCTCGGTGATTTGCGTGATCGGCAGTTGGCTGCGAACTGCCGCGCGCCGCACAGCCTCCGGCGTCGGTCCGTCGTAAATACAGAAGGTGCGCTTGCGATCGGGCGTTACGTAGGAGTGCAGCCAGGTGACGCCATCCTCCGCGTTGCTATCGATGACGTTTCGACACAATAGGGCGCCGCTCTCATCGAGCGGGATGTGAAGACCGTCGGGGAACTCTCGTTCGATGAGATACCGGGACATCTGAAAATCTCCCCTGCAAACCAACCGTCGGGAAGCATGCTTTGCCGGAGAGAGCGGGCGAATCAGAGGATCTACCCAATTTGCACCGGGCGCATACCCACATTGCTGGATTTTTGCGCGCACGCTTGGGATGAGTTACAACCTCCCTCTACGCTCAACGCTGGAGACTGCGTTTTCAATGGAGTTGCTCGAGCGCAAAAAAAGCCTGGCCGAACTCACTGACTGGCTGCGGCGCGCGATCGGGGGTGCGGGCTGCATCGCCCTGCTCGGCGCGGAGGCAGGGATCGGCAAGACGGCGCTTTTGCAGGAATTCGCGAAGGCACCGCTTGGTGCTCGCGTGCTCTGGGGAAGCTGCGATGCCCTGTTCGCGCCTCGACCGCTCGGACCGCTGTACGACATCGCACGTCAGGCAAAAGGCGAGCTCTTGGCCGCCATCGGCGCTAAGGCCAATCGCGAAGTCATTTTCGCGGCGGCCCTGGACGAGCTGGAGCGCGCGCAGACCCTGATCGTCTTCGAAGATATGCATTGGGCGGACGAAGCCACGCTGGACCTGCTCAAATATCTGGGGCGGCGCATTCAGCGCACGCGCGCGATGCTGGTCGTCAGCTATCGTGACGATGAGGTCGGGCCGCAGCATCCGTTGCGGTTCGTCATTGGCGACCTGCCGCGCGCCGCCACGCACAGAATGTCGCTTTTCCCCCTGTCGGAGGCCGCAGTTGCCCAGCTCGCTCGGCAGGCCGGCCAACCGTCGGCGGGCTTGCATCGCATCACCGGCGGCAATCCATTTTTCGTCACCGAAGCGCTGGCTGCGGTTGCCGACACCGTGCCGGCCAGCGTGCGCGACGCGGTGCTTGCGCGCGCCATGCGACTGACCCCGGATGCACGCAAACTCGCCGAGCTTGCCAGCGTCGTGCCCGGCAGCGCGGAATCCTGGCTGCTGGCGCAGGCGGTTGAGTTCGATGAAGTCTCCATCGAAGGATGCCTGGGGATAGGCATGGTGCGAGCGCCTGATGGCGCGCTCTGCTTTCGGCACGAGCTGGCACGGCGAGCTTTCGAAGATTCGTTATCGCCGTCGCACCGGCAGCTCCTGCACGCGAAGGTTTTCGCGGCGCTGTCCACGCGAGCCCAGATCTCAGCGGCACGCCTGGCGCATCATGCCGCGGGTGCGCGCAATGCAGCCGCGGTGTTGCAATTCGCGCCGCTCGCGGCCATGCAGGCGGCATCAGTGGGTTCACACCGCGAGGCCGCCGCGCTGTACCGGGTGGCAATCGATTATGCGCAAGAAATCGCGCCGCTTGAGCGCGCGCGTCTGCATGAACAATTGTCGTACGAATGCCATTTGACGGCGCAATACGAGCGGGCCATCGAAGCGCGCCGCGCAGCGTTGCAGATTTGGCGCGCGTTGGGCGAGCGCATGCGCGAGGGCGGTGCGCTGCAGTGGCTGTCCCGCTTTAGCTGGTTTTTCGGACGTCGTGTGGATGCCAACCGCTACGCCGCGGAGGCGGTTTCAACGCTCGAATCGCTGCCGCCCAGCCCGGAACTGGCCAGGGCCTACAGCAATCGCGCGCAACTGGACATGGAAGATCACGAGTTGGAATCGAGCATCGCCTGGGCACGGCGCGCCATCGAACTGGCGGAGCCATGGGCGGAAACTGAAATTCTCTGCGATGCGTTGGGAGCGCTGGGCATCTCTCGGCTGATCGGCGGCGATGCTTCAGGAGCGGCCGACCTGGAGCGGGCTTTGCGCCTGGCCCTCGACGGTAATTTGCAAGAGCAAGTGGCGAGTTCCTACAACGACTTGGCGGCGATGGCCGTTTCCTACCGGCACTACGACAAGGCGGCGCACTGGCTTAATGAGGGACTGCTGTATTGCGAAAAGCACGATATGGCTTCCCTGCGTCTCTACATGCTCGCGTATCGCGCGCGTAAGAGTTTCGAGCAAGGCGACTGGCAGAGCGCCAGCGACGATGCCGAGGCCGTGCTGCGCCATCCGCTTGCCACGCTGATCACGCGCATTCCCGCGCTGCGCACGCTGGGCCACATCCGAATTCGCCGCGGCGATCCGCAGGCAGAAGCTGCACTGGAAGAAGCGTGGGCACTCGGCGGCACGACGCAGGAACTGCAGCGCGTCGGCACGCTGGCGGCAATCCGCGCCGAGGCTGCGTGGCTTGCCGGCGATCGCGAAGGTGTGCGACGGGTAGTCGAGGCCGCCTACGAATTGGTGTGTCAGCGGCGCGATCCGCGGATGAAGGGCGAACTCGCGGCCTGGTTGTGGCGGGTCGGGGCTCTTAGCGGGCAACCGGGCGAGATTGCGGAGCCTTATGCGCAGGAGATCGCCGGCGACTGGCGTGCGGCCGCGTCCGCATGGAAGCAATTGGGTTGTCCCTACGAGCACGCGTGCCTGCTGGCATTGCGCGGCACCGAATCCGAACAGCGCGAGGCGCTGGAAATCCTCGAACGGCTTGGCGCCGCCCCCGCATCCCTGGCCCTGCGCAAGCGAATGCGCGCAGAAGGCATCCGCGCAGTTCCGCGCGGCCTACGGACATCGACCCGCAGTAACCGCCTCGGGTTGACGCGTCGCGAGGCGGAGATTCTGACGTTGGTATCCCAAGGTATGCGAAATTCCACCATCGCCAAGCGTCTGTTCGTCTCGACCAGGACCGTCGATCGCCATGTGTCGGCGATCTTGTCCAAGCTGGGTGTGCAGTCGCGCGGCGAGGCTGCAGCTTTGGCCGGCAAGGCGCCGAGCTTGGACGCATAATGTTCGAGGCGTCGACCCGGGAGCATTTGCGATGAGCCAGAAGAATCGTCAGTTCATACTCGACCAGATACCCAAAGGAAAACTCGGCAGGGAGCATTTCCGTCTCACGGACGCGCCCATTCCGTCAGCCGGCGAAGGTGAGGTTCTATTGCGGGTGCGCTATGTGTCCTTGGATGCGGCGAATCGCGCGTGGATGCTGGGTCCGACCTATCGCGCCGCGTTGAGGGCAGGTGAGGTGATGGCGGGCGGTGCGCTGGCGCAGGTGATTGAGAGCCGCGGCAATGGATTTAAGCCGGGGGACCTGGTGTTTGGCGATGTCGGCTGGCGGGAATACGCGGCGTTGCCCGCGGCGGCCGTGAGGAAGGTGGCGCCGCGCGAGCCGCTAAGCCACGCCGTGAGTGTCTATGGGGTTGCCGGGCTTACCGCCTATTTTGGCCTGCTCGAATGCGGGCGACCGAAGACCGGAGAGACAGTCGTGGTCTCGGCGGCCGCCGGCTCGGTCGGTTCCATCGTTGGGCAGATCGCGCGCATTAAGGGCTGCCGCGTCGTCGGCATCGCGGGCGGCGCTGAGAAGTGCGCGCTCGTGACCTCGCAGTTAGGATTCGACGCCGCGGTCGACTACAAGCGCTTTGCCGGAAATCCCATGGAATTCTATCAGGCGCTGCAGGCGGCCTGCGGCGGAGGCATTGACGTCTATTTCGACAATGTCGGCGGTGAGACCTTGGACGCGTGCTTATTTGGCATGAAAGCGCATGGGCGCATTGCGGCTTGTGGCGCGGTGTCGCGCTATGACGGGGCGCCGCCCTATGGGGTGCAGGGCACGCCGATGATCATCTCAAAGCGAATTACGGTGCGGGGATTCATTGTCACCGACTTTTTCGATCAAGCAGCACAGGCGAGCTCAGAGCTGGAAGGTTGGGTACGCAGCGGTCAGCTGAAAGTGCTCGAGGACATCGTCGAGGGATTCGAGAATTTACCGGCGGCGCTCGTTGGACTTCTCGCCGGCGATAATATCGGCAAGCGGATGGTCAAAGTAGCTTAACGAGGGGCATCTGAACGGGGCGGGAGTATAACTATGAACAATGAGAAACCCGGAGCAGGGCAGACGGCGCTGGTAACCGGTGCATCGATGGGGATTGGGGTGGATCTGGCGGAATGCTTTGCGAAGGATGGCTACGATCTCATCCTTGCCGCTCGCAGCGCGGCGGCATTGCAAGAAGTCGCCGCGCGGCTGTCGCAAACCTACGGCGTGAAAGCCAATGTCTTTACCATCGACTTGGCCGAGCGGGGCGGAGGAAGCCGTCTGGCGGAAGCGATCAAGGCGGCGGGACTCGAGGTCGATGTGCTGGTCAACAATGCGGGATTTGGCAAGGCCGGGGCGTTCGCCGGCTCCAGCATCGAGTTGCAACTGGGCATGATCGATTTGAACGATCGTGCGCTGGTGGAATTGACCCACATTTATTGGGCGCAGATGCTCGCTCGAAAACGCGGCGGCATCTTGAACGTTGCCTCCATGGCGGCCTTCGTGCCCGGGCCTCTGATGGCGATCTACTACGCGTCCAAGGCTTTTGTCCTGTCGTTCTCCGAAGCCCTGTGGGAAGAGGCGCGCGACACGGGCGTGCATGTCAGCTGCTTGTGCCCCGGAGCGACCAAGAGTCAGTTTCGCGAGCGCGCCGGAACCGGCGTCACGCGATTCGGCCAGACCGCGGTCGTGATGGACTCCATGCCCGTCGCTCAAGCCGGCTACCAAGGCTTTCGCGAAAACCAGCGAATCGTCATTACCGGCAAGGGAAACCATCGCACCGCCAGAATGGTCCCGTTTCTACCCCGCGCCATGGTGTTGAAGATGGTGCGCAATCTGCAGAGCCCGGCGGCGTCTTAAGAGCGGATGGCACGAAGCCGCAAAATTGTCTTATGGACAGCAGCAGTCGCTCTGCTGCTGGGCGGCACTGCCGTCGTTCTGCCGATATTCGTCTCCGAAGGGCACGCCGACTACGCCCGCGTTGTCTCGATCAAGGACACGCGCGATTACCAAGACCCCGCGCTGCTCAAGAAAGCCTGGGCGCTGCCCGTCGCGACCGCCTACCAGGCGGATATCGAGTCTCAGCAAAACGGCAGCGTCTGTGGTCCTACGAGTCTCGCCAATGTGCTGCACTCGCTTAAGCAACCGGGAAACCAGGAGAGCGTTTTGCAGGGCTCGGGCTTCTCGACCGTCATGGGATATTTGCCGCAGGGCCTCACCCTCGATCAGCTCGCCGACATCGCCCGGCAGAAGCTGCAAAGAAAAGTCACGGTGTTGCGCGATCTGGATTTGGCGGCGTTCCGTGCGCAACTGAGTCACGTCAATGACCCGGCGCGCCGCTATGTCATCAATTTCTCGCGCGGACCGCTGTTCGGGACGGGCGGCGGCCATCACTCACCCCTTGCCGCGTACCTGATGCAGGAAGACCTGGTTCTCGTTCTCGACGTCAACAAGAAATACGGGCCCTGGCTGGTCAAGTCGGACCGGCTGTATGAAGCGATGAACACGGTCGATGCGACTGCGCAGAAGAAACGAGGGTTGCTGCTGATTGAATGACTCGCCCGCCACGCCTGACCCGAAGAGCTTCGCCACGCGCATCGCAGCCCCGGCCCAGCATGCGGTTGCCAGCGGCGATATTCCCGGCGTCGTGTGCCTCGTCTGGCGGCGCGGTGAATTGCTGCAAATGGACTCGGTGGGGCTGCGCGATATCGAGGCTCGACGGCCGGTCGAGCGTAATACGATCTTTCGCATCGCATCCATGAGCAAGCCGCTGACGAGCGCGGCGGCGATGATCTTGATGGAGCGGGGCGTGTGGCGGCTCGAGGATCCCATTACCCGGTGGGCCCCTGAATTCGCCGCGATGCGCGTGTTGCGCCGAGCCGAGGGTCCTTTGCAGGACACTTACCCCGCGCCGCGCGCCATCACCATTGAAGATTTGATGACGCACCGCTCGGGCCTTGCGTACGGTTTCACGGCGCGAGGACCGCTGGCTGAAGCGCTGAAAGAGCGCTTCGGATTGGAGTTCGACAGTGCGCGCTCGCCCGATGATTGGATGAAAATGCTGGCCTCGCTGCCCTTGAGCTATGCCCCCGGCGAGCGATTCAACTACAGCTACGCGACTGATCTGCTCGGTGTCATCATCGGCCGCGCGACGGGCTTGGGTACGCGAGCGGCGATGCAGCAGTTGCTGTTCGATCCACTGGGCATGGTCGATACGGATTTTTGGATTCCGCCGGAAAAGCACCATCGCGCCGCGGTGCTCTACCGGTCATCGGCGCCGGGAAACTTCGTGCGCATTGATCTGCCGGGCTTCATGGAGCAGGTACCGCCGTCCTTCAGCGCCGGTGGGCAAGGGCTGGTCTCGACCGCGGACGACTATCTCGCCTTTGCGCGCATGCTGCTGCAGGGGGGCGAGTCGAACGGCATACGGGTACTCTCGGAAGAATCGACCCGACTGATGGCCGCCAATCGATTGACGCCGGCGCAGCGCCGAAATTTGCAATTCGGCATCCCGTTCTTTATGGGCCAGGGGTTCGGCTTGGGACTGTCTGTGATTGACGATGCAAAACGCAACGCCTGGATGGGAACGGGAAGACACGGCGCGTTTGGTTGGCCGGGTCT
Source organism: Steroidobacteraceae bacterium (assembly GCA_036495805.1). Lineage (GTDB taxonomy): Bacteria > Pseudomonadota > Gammaproteobacteria > Steroidobacterales > Steroidobacteraceae > Bog-1198. The sequence goes on from DASXMG010000045.1 coordinate 28,645, forward strand.
TTTTGGCGGTTGGTGGCAGGCGGACCCGGCTGAGCAGACGGTGATGTTGTGGTTGCAGCAAACGATGCCCCAGACTATTCCGGGCAGCGGCACCAAGGGCGACTCGCGCATGGCCGAAACATTGCTGCGCTGGGTATTCTCTTCGCCGCGACTGCTGGCGCTGCTGAACACGGCGGCCCAGCGTTCGGGCAAGGCGCCGCGCATGCCGGGAACCGTCGCCACGCAGAATTTCCAGAAAGAGGCTTATGCAGCATTGCGGTCGAATGCGAGCTAGCAACGAAAATCGACTAGGACGGGTCCAGAGAGAGGCTCATGTGATGCTCACTGGCAGGGAGCCCGTCGATTCGCATGGCGTCCGGCTCTTCGCCCCAGCACGTGAAGCCGATCTTTTCATACAGATGGCGGGCGGCGCTCGCTGAGCCGCTGACACTCAAACGCACGGTGCTCACGCCGGGCAGGGTGCGTGCATAAGAAATGGCAGCCTGGAGCAGCTTCTCTCCGAGCCCGCGCTTTCGCCACGCGGGCACGACATACATGCCCCACAGATTGACCTTGTGAGCGGCCTTGAGCTGATGCGCACGATGCAACCCCAGCATGCCGACCAGTCGCGGCGTGCCGGCTGCAAACACCACGGAGCTTGGCGCGCGTTTTAGCATTTCGCTAACCGCGGCCTCCGAGGCGGCCAAATCATCGCTGGGGGATGCCAGAAATGCGAACGGCGAATCGAGCAGCGCGTCGCGGCGCAGCGCAAATAGTTCGGGTTCCACATACCGTGCATTATGCGAAAATGATTTCGCGGCTGGGTAGAGATCTGATCAGGTGGGCGGAAGCCTTTTACCTGCTGAGTGGGCCAGATTTCGCTTCCCCGGCCCAAGCATGTGGGACCACTACGAAGAGAGATTCACGCATGGTCATTTTCGGGGCGCCCAAATAAAGAAGCGGCCCGGGAAATCCTCGGGCCGCTTCTCGAACACTAGTTCACCGGATAGAACATGAAGGAACCGTAAATATTGTCGCGCCACACCTGGATAGTCGTGGGGCCCGTGTAATTGTCTGAAGTCGCTGGACCCGTTATTGAAAGTGCCGCAGTTTTTCCTACTACGGAATTTACTGCTGAACTCCACTGATCCGTAGTTGTGTAGCTATTTGAAGCTTTGAAATCTGCGCCAATCTCGCCAAAAATTGTAACTCCCGTTGTAAAGTCGATTGAGTAGCCCACGGTCGAAGTCGTTTTCGCTCCCTGACCCTGGGTTGAGGTTGTTTGCGTTGAAGCCGAATATTGTTCAGTGATTGGCTGTCCGCCGGGAGGAGGTGGCTCATAAGCGAAAGTCTGGCCGCCTTGTAAATCGAATCGGTATCCCGGATCTGTATTAGGGTTATACGTGGCTACCGAGAATGGATCCGCCGCCAATATGCTCGCATAATCCGCTGTCGTCAGACCGCCAACGCCGGAAGTGTCCCATGTACCGATCCTTGGCTTATGTAAATCACGAGAATTAAGGCACAAGCGTTGAGGGTACACCAAACGCATCTTTCTGCGGGTGCAACGCCGCCCGGATTCTTTGCGGCAGAGGGGCAGCGCTCTTGGTTGTTTACGAGGAACCCGCGCGCACTTGGGGAATTGAAGGATTTAACACATACAGTGGGAAGTGGGTGGTCGCCTTCGCAGGACCACGGGAACTTCGCTAATGGAAAACCTCACTCGGTGGTTGATGACCCTCTCAGCGAATCGAATCGCGAGGCCGGCGGAGTAGAGCGGGTGATGCAACGCCCGGCAATTCGTGAGCTTTCTCGATTGCTTTATTATATCGTGCAAGTACAGGCCGCCGAGCAGAAATACGAGGGAGCTAGAAATGAAGATACGTCGAAGGATGCTGATTGGAGGAACTGTCCTGTTACTCACCGCAGGATGTGTCAGTGTGCCCCTCGCGCCGGGCGCGGGTGCAGTGATAATTACACGGGACTCCAGCACGGTGTCTTCCTGTTCGCCGGTCGGCAACATCGCGCTCGACCAACAACAACGGAACAGCGATCCCAGGGGACAGATGCGCAATCAAGCGGTGGGCGCTGGCGGCAACGTCGTTTTAGATACGACCCGGTCGGCAGAGGAAGCTTGGGGTACCGGCCCCTCGACCGGCGTCATCTACCGCTGCAGTGACACAAAGGCTGCGGCGGCCTCGCGGCCGTAGTCGCCCGCCACGGCGATCTTGATGCGCGGCCAACTTTCGTTGCTATGCCGAGATTTTTTGCCCACTTCGTACTGCTCCAGCAGCTGGGTCCCTAAATCGTGGTTAAAACCCGCGAGCGATGCGCGCAATAAATCCCGCGTCCACGCGCACGGGCGTCCGCGGCGTCAATATGCGAACCTGCGGTTCCATCTTGAGTTAGCTCTTGGCGCCCTTGAGCTGCCACAACAAGAAGGCATAGGTGTCGGCCGCTTCCCGGTCCTGCTGCGCGCGGGTCGAGCCGATGCCGTGACCCGCGTCATAGTCCACGCGCAGCAGAATGGGTTTTCCGGAGGTGGTGGCGGCTTGCAGCCGCGCGGTCATTTTGGCGACGTGGAACGGTGCGACGCGTGGATCGGTGACCCCGGTGGTGAGCAGCACGGCAGGATAGGCCGTGCCATCCTTCACCGACTGATAGCTGTCGATCATCTTCAATGCCTTGTAGCCGGCGGGATCGGCGATGGCGCCCCATTCGGGCTCTTCGCCATAGCCGTTCTGCTCGACCACATAGCGCAGCGGGTTGGACCAGCCGACGCCGTCGATCACGGCCGCGAACAGATCGGGACGCTCGGTCAGCGCGCGACCCACTGTGATGCCGCCGGCGGAACGCCCGCCGATGGCGAGGTGTTTCGCTGAGGTGTATTTTTTTGCGATGAGTTCTTCACACACGGCGATCAGGTCGCGCCAGGTGTTGGGCTTGTTGGCGAGCTGCCCGGCCTTGTGCCATTCCCGACCGTATTCACCGCCGCCGCGTACGTTGGCATAACCGACGATCGCGCCTGCATCGACCAATGCCAGCGTGCGTCCGGCAAATGTGGGTGTATAGGCGGATAGGCCGTAGGAACCATAGGCGGAGATCCAGGTCGGATTGCTGCCGTCCTGTTTCGTGCCTTTGCGATAAATCAGCGTGTAAGGAATCTTGACGCCATCCTTCGCGGCAGCGAAGAAACGCTTGGCCTCATAGGCGCTGACGTCGATGGCGGGTTTGGGCGTGATGCCGGTGTCGGTCAGATGGCCGGCAACATCCACCGACCAAATGCCCGCGGGCGCGAGCCATCCTTGGAATGACAGCAAGACGCCGACCTCGTCTGGTACAGCGAACACGGCGCCGATGGTGCCGTCGAAGGGCAGGGAGATGTCGACGACTTTGCCGTCGTGATTCAAGCGCTGCAGCCGGCTGATGCCGCCATCCATGATTTTCAAATAAATGCCGTCATGCGCGCGGGCCGTGTTGTCGATCACGAGGGTGGCGTGCTGCGGGACCACGACCGCGCCGGTTGCGATGCTGGGGGCAGTGGCGGATGTCTTGACGATGCGTCCGCGCGGCGAGCCCTTGTTGACCAGCAAGTACAAATCGTTGCCATCGAGCTCGAGATCGGTGACTTCGTCCTCGAAGCCGGCGAATGAAACCCATTTGGCCTTGCCGGCAATCGCATCGCTCAAGGGCGCGATGAAGTAGCGGCCCTCGGGCCTGACGTCACCAAGCTCCAGAATTGCGAAGTGCGAACCCTCGAAGGTGAGGATGCTCGGCACTTGGATCTTGTCGTACTCCACCCCCGCGACCAAACCACGCTTCATCAGGATCGGATCCGACTTAGGATCGGTGCCCAATTTGTGGAAGCGAGCCTGAGCATCCAGGTAGCGCTCGGGGGTGGCGAGGGCGCCGGTGAGCTGCGTGTAGAAGAAACCGCTGGCGTCATCGAGCCATTGCGGATTGGCGCCTTCGGTATTGGGAATCGTCTCGGGCAGATCCTTGCCGTCGGCGACCGTGAGCACGTGCAGCAGGGAATCTTCGCTGCCGTCCTTCGACAGGCCGTACACCACATACTTGCCGTCGGGCGAGGCGCGCCACCAGTCGAGCGAGACGTGGCTCTTGGCGCTGCTCATGGCGGTGGGATCGACCAGCACGCGGTTCGCGCCGTTGAGGCCCTGGCGCACGAACAGCTTGAAGTTGTCGGCGCCCAAGGGGCGCTGCTGGATGAAGGTCATGCCACCGGCGCGCTGCACGCGTGTCGTCGCCACCGCTTCGCCGGAGAGCTGTTGGATGCGCTTGAACAGGGCCTCGCGGCCAGGCAGTGCATCGATGATCGCGCGGGTGTGGTCGTTTTGCCCCTTCAAGAACGGCAGCCAGTCGGGATCCTTGCTGTTTTCCATCCAGCGATAGGGATCGCTCACGGTTTCGCCGAAGTAGGTGTCTTTCACCACGTTGATTCGCGCGACCGGCGCGGCGGGCGCGGTATTTTTAGCCGCAGTGGCAGTGGCCGACCAAAGCTTTGGCGGCAACAGCGAGAGAGACAGGGCGCCGGTGGTGCCGGCGAGGAAGGTGCGACGGTCTAGGTTCATTTTCATGGTGCGTTACTCTTTTATATGTCGTCCGGGTCTTTGGCGACGCCTTTGCCATTTCCCCAAATGTAAATCGGGGTGCCGTGCATGCGGGCAACTTCGCGTGCGGCACGCGCGGCGCGCCGGAGTCCGCGGCCAACACCCGCGGCGAAGCTTTCCTTTCGCTTAGGTCGCTTGGTTTGCTTGGTTCGAGCGGTCACGAATGGATCGTACCGGCGCTGCTACTCGAGTAGCCCCTCGCGAAGGCCGTTTTGCCGGAGCCATTGGGTCCGGTGATGATGCAGCGAGGATTCGCACGCTTCGAGACCATGGCCGCAGTGTAACATCGCGCTAGGGCGCAACATCGCTGCGCGATTGAGCAACGACTGACCTACGGATCCGTCGGCGTTCCGGTTGAAAGGTCAATCGGGAAGATGCCGTAATTGTACGTCCCTAGATAGGGCGTCTCGGGCACATCCGCGCCAACGTAGACATGTGTACCGACGAGAGTGAGCGAATGGAAGTAACCACCACAGGAATCGCACGGCAGGTTGCCTGCAAACGCTGTGTCGGGGGCACCGCTGGCCGCATCTACTTTGGCAAGGTTGGAGGATTTTGCCCCGCGATAACCATTGAAATTGCCGGCGGCCACAATGGATGAGCCGGTACTGAGAAGTGCCGCCACGGTGCCCGGAAAGCCCATCGATTGCGAAAACGATGTGTCCAATGCGCCGGTCACAGGGTCGACTTTGAGCAGGCCTTGAGCGTTGCTACCGCGATATGAGTTGATGTAGCCGCCGACGTAGAGCGAACTTCCAGCAACCAGCAGCGACTGAACGTACTCCGTGGCGCCCCCCGCTCCCGTCGATTGTGTGAACGTTCGGTCAAGCGCGCCCGTGGCCGGATCGATTTTCGCGAGATTTTGTGCGGGGAAAGCGCCGTAACTCTGGAATTGGCCGCCGACATAAATCGCCGTCGGCGAATCGGCGAGTGCCATGACAATGGCGCCGGGCAGTCCGCTGACCCCAAAGGCGGGGTCGGTCTGCCCGCTCACCAAGTCCATTTTCGCAAGATGGGTTGCGGATAAATTGCCGCCGCCGATGTAAAGAGCATTCCCATGAATCAGCATGGCTTCGATGAAGAACGGCGCACCACCGCCCGCTGCGAATGCCGCGTCGCAGGCGCCGGTTGTCGCATCGACCTTTGCGACATAAATATTTGTAGTACCGCCGCAACTCGAAAATACGCCTCCCAGGTACAGAGAGCTTCCGTTGAGAGCCATTGCGATTACGTTGCTGTTGGTTCCTGCAGCTGCGTTGAATGTCAGATCGGGCTCATCCGTTGCCAGTAGAAATTTGGCGATATTGCTCGCCGGCGTGCCACGGTATGTGCTGAAAACACCGCCAGCGATTATTTGCGATCCTGCGGCTGCGAGTGCGTAGACAGTATCGTTGCCCCCAGTAGGATGAGTGAATGTGGTATCGAGCGCCCCGGTTGTTGGGTCGAGCTTGGCGACGCTGTAGGCGGGCGTACCCCGGTAGTTGGTGAAGGCACCGCCGACATACAGGCTTGAATTCGCCATCAGAAGCGCGTTCACGCCAAAGTCAAAGCCTGCGCCTGCACTGAAGACGGCGTCCGATAAGCCAGTGGTCGTATCGATTTTTTGGAGTACCGGTACGGCCATCTTGCTGACATACAAAGAAGTGCCGGATATCAACAGGGATGATACCGGTGAGGCGTTTGCGACACTCTGAGTAAAGGTCAGATCGAGTGCACCGCTCGTCGCATCCACTCGCGCCAGAGCCGTCTGCAGGCCCGCGTAGTGCATGAACGAACCGCCGACGTACAGCTTATTTCCCGACACTGCCAGCGTCGCTACGGGTCCGTCGGCCCCACCCCCACCCGCAGCCATGGCCGCAAAGCCGGCGTCGACTGTGCCGGTCGCTGCATCGAGCTTCGCGATATAGGGCGAGGCGACGCCGTTATAGTTGAGGAAGTACCCGCCGACATACACGGAGTTGCCGGAAACCGCGAGCGCCGAACTCTGCGCGTCGGGATGAATGCCAACCACAAACGCTGGATCCGAGGCGCCTGTAGTGAGATCCAGTTTTACTAGCCCGCCGTTTGGGACCCCGCGATAGCTGGTGAGGTTTCCCAGCACGTACAGGCTGGATCCGGAGACGGCGAGCGCATATATCGTTAGCCCGGGATCCGAACCGAAGCCGCCGCCGCCGATAAAGACCGGGTCGAGCGCGCAGGTGGTAGCATCTATTTTCGCGAGCTTGCCGACAGCTGCGCCGCGGTACTGACTGAAATTTCCAGCCACGTAGATCGAATTTCCGACAGTCGCAATGGAGCTGACGTAACCGTCGAGAAAGCCCGTGCCGAGATCGCAGGTGGTGGCCAGATTTCCGGAGACCTGATCCATGATGGCGAGCCGCGGCGCAGAATAAGGGTTAACTGCGCTGAAGCGGCCGCCGACGTAGAAATTGGTACCGTCCGTCGCAGCGGCGAATACGGCAGCATTGACCCGAATTCGCAATGCGCGCACCTGTGCCGTGGCCGTCGTTCCTTGAGCATCAGTGACCTGCACGACGTTGACACCGCTGACCGCGCCGACCGTGTAAATCCCTTGAGGGGTTACCGCGCCGGCGCCCGATAGCACGGAATAGCTATACGGAGGCACACCATTCATGGCTGCAAACGGCGTGGTTTGCTTGCTGCTCGCAGTGAGCGTGGCTGACGCAGGACTGATCGAGAGAGGCGGATTGATAGTGATCGTAACCAGCGTTGAGGACCCGAGGGCATCGGTGATGCTCACGACGCTGGTGCCCGGCGTCACCGGCGCCGTAAAGCGACCGGATGCATCGACGCTTCCGCCGCCTGAGGCTACTTGGTAAGAAAACGGGCCTTGTCCTCCGGCCGCGCCTATCACGAGTGTCGTGCCGCCGCCCACGGTCGGTGTCGGTTGATTTGCCAGCAGCGGCGCGTTGACAACGATCGACTCTTGGGCGGTCGCGCCTTTGGAATCGGTGACCTCAAGAGTGACCGTCGCCGGGCCGGTTGGTGAAGTGAAATGCCCCGACGCGTCAATGTTGCCGCCGCCTGTCTCGATGGAATAGGAATAGGGAGGCGCACCGCCCGTGGCGCCCTGTGTCGTGGTTGTGGCTGAATCGACGGTGGCGGTGGTGTTGACGAATGCCACAGCGATGATTTGTAGCGAGGCTTTAGCAGTCGCAGCAGTTTTGTCGGTTACCTGGACGATGGTGGTGCCCGCCGCGGCGGG
>DASXMG010000046.1:0-14780 GCA_036495805.1 Steroidobacteraceae bacterium
GCGGCGCTTGCGGAAGAGCTTGGATTTGCGGGAGTTTTCGTGGCGCTGCTGCTGTACATGTTCTTGCTGCTGCGCCTGGTTCATAACGCCCAACGCGCGCACGACCGCGCGGGCATGTTTTTGATCATGGGCGTAACGGCGGTTTTAGGGTTTCACGTTTTGGTGAATGTGGCCATGGTGATCGGGTTCATGCCGGTCACCGGAATTCCGCTGCCGCTCATGAGTTACGGCGGCTCGGCCACGTTGTTCGTGTTTCTGGCTTTAGGGCTGGTGATGAACGTGCGAATTCGCCGCTTCGTCAACTGAACCTCTCGCCCGGTTGGAATGATAGGCCCTTCGATCCCGGTGGTCGTACTCGGTCTTTCCGGCGCGCCCAATGCGGGCGATGAGCTCCTGGTGGTGGAGAGCGAGCGCAAGGCGCGTGAAGTGGCGACGCATCGTCAGTCGAAGTCACGCGACGTCAAGCTGGCGCAAAAGGCCACGAACATGCAGGACGTGTTCTCGACCATGGGCGAGAACAAGGCCGATCTGGTGCAGCTCCTGGTGAAGGCGGACGTGCAGGGGAGCGCTGAAGCCTTGCGCGATTCCCTGAATGGATTGTCGCCGCCCGAGGTCGCGGTGAATATCGTCGCCTCCGGGGTCGGCGGGCTCACCGAGTCGGACGTAACCCTGGCTGCGGCGTCAAAGGCGCGCATCATTGCCTTCAACGTGCGTGGCGATGCCGCGGCACGCGCGGCCATCAAGGAACATGGCGTGGATGTGCGCTACTACAGCATCATTTACGAAGCCATCGATGACATCAAAGCCGTGCTGACGGGCATGCTGTCCCCGGAGGTCAAGGAGCAAATCGTCGGCTTGGCCGAGGTGCGGAGCGTTTTCCGTTCGAGCAAGTTCGGCACGGTGGCCGGTTGCATGGTCATCGACGGCTACGTTCGCCGCAACTTCCCGATCCGCGTGTTGCGCAACAACGTGGTGATTTTCGAGGGCGCGTTGGAATCCTTGAAGCGCTTCAAGGACGACGTCAACGAGGTGCGCGCCGGCACCGAATGCGGCATCGGCGTGAAGAACTACAACGACGTCAAGGAAGGCGATCAGATCGAGTGCTATTCGCGTGTGGAAGTTGCCAGAACCCTTTAAAGGCGCGGGGCGCCACCTTCAAACGGGGTTGAGGCAACCCCGTCCTATGGCGCTCGCTTCGCGAGCGTAAGAAGCGTGCCCGACAAACATAATCCACGGGCGAAGCGCCTCGGCGAGCAGATCCAGCGCGAGCTCACCGAGCTTCTGCGCCGCGACGTCAAGGACGAGCGTATCGGCAACGTCACGATCACCGCGGTCGACGTCAGCGGAGATTTGCGTACCGCGCGGGTTTACTACCTGATATTCGGCAAGGAGGGCGCGGACCCGAAGGTGCAGCAGGGGCTGACGAGCGCGGCGGGCTTCCTGCGCAACGCTCTGTCGAAGGCGCTGATGATTCGCTACACGCCGACATTGACGTTCGAGCTCGACACGACCATCGAGCATGGCGTGCGTCTGACCCAGCTGATCGACTCGCTGAAGAAACCGGCGGACCCCGATCAGGCGGCCGCTGCGGGTACGGATGAGCACGACCATATCATCGACGAGGGCTAGGCTCCTGATGCCAGCCGACATCCATGGCATTCTTCTTCTGGATAAGCCGCTCGGCCTGAGTTCGGCGGGTGCGGTCGCACGCGTGAAGCGCCTGTTCGATGCGCGCAAGGCCGGGCATACCGGATCGCTCGACCCGCTGGCGTCGGGCCTCTTGCCGATTTGCTTCGGCGAGGCCACCAAGTTCGGCACCCAGTTGCTGGAAGCCGACAAGACCTATCGCGTGACGGTACGACTGGGCGAGCGCACCGCGAGCGCGGACCGCGAGTCCGAGGTGATTGAGACGCGCGTGCTGCCCGCGCTCGCGCGCGAGCACTTGCAAGAAGCGCTGGCCGCTTTTCCGCGCGACTATCAGCAGATCCCGCCGATGCATTCCGCGCTGAAGCAGGACGGCAAACCGTTGTACGAGTACGCGCGAGCCGGCATCACCCGGGAGCGGGCGGCGCGCGCGATCACCATTCGCGAGCTGCGGATGCTCGATTGGCAGACCCCCGATCTGTCCTTCGATGTGCGCTGCACGAAGGGGACCTACATCCGGGTACTGGCCGAGGATTTGGCGGCGCAGCTTGGGACCATCGGCCACTTGGCGGCACTGCGCCGGCTCGCGGTGGCGCCCTTTGTCGCCGAGCCCCAATGGCCGTTCGAGGCCTTGGAGGCGATGAGCTTGGAGGAACGGCGCAGGCTCCTGCTGCCGGTGGATGCCGCCTTGAGCGCCTGGCGCCGTTTTGAGCTGCCCGCTGGGGGGGTGAGCGCCCTGCGTCAGGGCCAGTCCCTCAACGTGGCCCTGGAACTCCCCGGAATGGTGCGTATCTACGCGGCCGACTTAGGGTTTTTGGGCTTGGGCGAAATCGAGGCCGCCGGCCATCTTAGGCCCCTGCGCCTCATTTCATCGGCAACGAATCGTGCTTGAGGGCGGGTGCCGCGACGCGTACAATGCGCCGCTTCTTAAAAGGTCCTAAGTTATTGATTGAGGGTTCGATTTCAATGCCACTTACTCGTGAAGAAAAGACGGGCGTCGTCGGTAAATTTCAGCGCAGCGCGCAAGATACCGGATCTCCCGAAGTTCAAATTGCCTTGTTGTCCGAGCGCATTAACGGCTTGAGCCAGCATTTCACCACGCACAAAGCCGACCACGCATCGCGTCGCGGGCTGCTCAAGATGGTCAATCAGCGCCGCAAGCTGCTCGATTACTTGAAGAGCAGAACCCCGGACAAGTACACGCAATTGGTCGAACGCTTAGGGTTACGCCGCTAACAGGCGCCGCTGCAGGCGCTTTGCGCCTGCGTCTTTCACTTCGGATTACGCAAAGGGGCTCTAAGTGAGCGCTATCAAAAAAAGTTTTAAATACGGGGATCACACGGTAACCCTCGAGACGGGCGAACTTGCCCGTCAGGCCGACGGTGCCGTTCTTGTATCCATGAGCGAAACAGTGGTCCTGGTGACTGCGGTGGGCCTGAAGAAGCCGACTCCCGGCCGTGATTTCTTCCCGCTCACCGTGAACTATCAAGAAAAGACTTATGCCGCGGGCCGCATCCCCGGTGGATTCTTCAAGCGTGAAGGCCGCCCCACGGAAAAGGAAACGCTCACCTCGCGGCTCATCGATCGTCCGATTCGGCCGCTGTTCCCGGAAGGATTCATCAACGACGTGCAGGTCGTCGCCTCGGTGATCTCCGTGAATGCCGACGTGGATCCGGATATTGCCTCCTTGATCGGCGCCTCGGCGGCGCTGGCGATTTCCGGAATGCCGTTCTTGGGTCCGATCGGCGCCGCGCGCGTCGGATACATCGATGGCAAGTACGTATTGAACCCGACTGCCACGCAATTGACGAGCTCGAAGCTGGACCTCGTTGTGGCAGGCACCGGCGAAGGCGTGCTGATGGTGGAATCGGAGGCCGACGGGCTGAACGAGGAAGTCATGCTCGGCGCGGTGACCTTTGGCCACGAGCAAATGCAGATCGCCATCAAGGCCATCAACGAGCTGGCGGCGGAAGCCGGTAAGCCGAAGTGGAGCTGGGTCGCGCCGGAAGCGAACAAAGAACTACAGTCGGCGGTCAGCGTATTCGCCGAGTCGGCGGTGGCCGCCGCGTACACGCTCACGGAAAAAATGCAGCGTTACGCCAAGATCAAAGAGATCAAGGCCGCGGCGGTCGAGGCCTTGAGCAAAGGCGAGACGCCGAAGTTTACCGCCGACCAAGTCGGCGCCGAGTTTTCCAATCTGGAATATCGGCTGGTACGCGCGAAGATTCTCGACGGCCAGCCGCGTATCGATGGACGCGATACCAAGACGGTGCGCGGCATCAACATCCGCACCGGCGTTCTGGCGCGAACCCACGGTTCGGCGCTGTTCACCCGCGGTGAAACCCAGGCGTTGGTCGTGACCACGCTGGGCACGGGACGGGATGCGCAGATCATCGACGGCTTGACCGGCGAGCGCAAAGAGCCGTTCATGCTGCACTACAATTTCCCTCCCTTCAGCGTCGGTGAGACCGGCATGATGGGCTCGCCGAAGCGGCGCGAAATAGGCCACGGCAACCTGGCGAAGCGCGGCGTGAAAGCGGTCATGCCGGGCGTCGATAAATTTCCGTATGTCATTCGTGTTGTCTCGGAAATTCTTGAATCCAATGGCTCGAGTTCCATGGCTTCGGTGTGCGGCACCAGCCTCGCGCTGATGGACGCAGGCGTGCCGATCAAGGCGCCGGTTGCCGGGGTGGCGATGGGGCTGGTCAAGGAAGGCTCGCGCTTCCAAGTGCTGACCGATATTTTGGGCGACGAGGATCATCTCGGCGACATGGATTTCAAGGTGGCGGGCACCAAGGATGGCATCACGGCGCTGCAGATGGACATCAAGATCACGAGCATCACGCGCGAGATCATGAAAGTTGCGCTCGATCAGGCGCGCGACGGCCGCCTGCACATCCTGGGAGAAATGAACAAGGTGCTGTCCAAGCCGCGCGAGAACATGTCGGAATGGGCACCGACCATCATTACCTTGAAGATCGATCCGGAGAAAATCCGCGATGTGATCGGCAAGGGCGGCGCAGTCATCCGTCAGATCACCGAAGAGACCGGGACTTCCATTGATATCGAGAATGACGGTACTGTGAAAATTGCCTCGGTGCAGGGCGCGGCGGGCCGCGAGGCGCAGCGCCGCATCGAATTGATCACCGCAGACGTCGAAGTCGGCCGGGTGTACGAGGGCAAAGTCGCGCGGCTGATGGATTTCGGCGCCTTCGTGACGATCCTGCCCGGCCGTGACGGCTTGGTGCACATCTCGCAGATTTCCGAGGAGCGCGTTGAGCGCGTCGGAGATAAGCTCAAGGAAGGCGACGTGGTGCGCGTCAAGGTGCTCGAGGTCGACCGGCAGGGCCGCGTGCGGCTCTCCATGCGCAACGTCGACGCAGCGTAGATTCACGGGCGCGGCAGTTGGAACTGCCGCGCGTCCAATGCGAGGCCAGCTTTCGGCTAGCCCTCTCGCACTACATTCGACGCGACTCGCGGACGCGGAATCTCTCCGCCTGCCACGGTCTTTACGCGATCCCGAAGTTGCGGCGTCGGCTGCTGGTTCAGGAGCTGCTTGAGGCTCTGTTCCAGATGCGGACTCAGCTGGCCTTGCAGACTCGTGCCGTAAGAGCGGATCACGCTGACCATGAATTCCTGGCTCAAGATCGGCTCCGCCAAATGCTCTTGTTCGGCAATGACCTGCAGTAAAATGCTGCGCGTAATGTCGGCACTGTTTTTCTTGTCGACAACGACGAATTCTATCCTCTCGACTACCAGGCGCCTGACATCAGCCAGGGTGATGTACCGGCTCTCGACCGTGTCATAGAGGCGTCGATTCGGATATTTTTTAATCACTCGCGGTTCGCTCATGGGGCTCCTCGCTCGTGTTGGCTGGCACTGCCGGAGGATGCCGGTTCGTGCCAGTCCACGTCTGATCTATTTATGGGCTACAGCCCAAGAATAGCGCAATGCAGCGCCAAGGCAAATCGGCATTTTTCCCTAAGGATATTAGCCGTTTACACGCAAATCGAGACGTTTCGGGACTTTGTTGAGATCCCATTGCCCGATCGACCAGCGCCATGCCTCGGAGATTGCCGAGGAGGCAAGGGATGGCGGCGGCGCCAGCCCCAGCAGTGAAAACACGGCGCAGAGCTGCGGCAGGGGCGAATCCGCGCTGAGGCGCACACTGCGGCGCGACTTGGCGAGCTTGGCGCCGTCGGGCTCCGTCAGCACCGGCACATGCGCATAGCTGGGTTCGGGAAATCCCAAAAGCCGCTGCAGATAGATCTGGCGCGGCGTGTTGTCCAAGAGATCGGCGCCGCGCACGATGTGGGTGATGCCCTGCGCGGCGTCATCGACCGCCACGGCAAGCACGTACGCATAGATCTGATCGCGGCGCTTCAGAATGATGTCGCCCACGGCATGCGCGACGTCTTGTCGATAAGTACCTTGGATGCGGTCGGTAAACAGGACCTGTCCGGGCTCGACCCGCAAGCGAATGGCTGCCGGCGTTCCTAAGCTAAGCTCACGGGCGCGGCAAGTCCCGGGATAACGCAGCTCGTCCTCCAGCTGCGCGCGGCTGCAAGAACAGGCAAAGGTTCGTTGTTGTGCGCGCAAGTCGGAGAGCGCCGCTTCGTAGTGCGCAGCGCGCTCAGATTGGCGGGTAACCGCGCCGTCCCACTCGAAGCCGAATCGCTCCAGGGTACGCAGGATGCCATCGGCCGACCCTGCGACTTCTCTGGGGCGATCGAGATCCTCCATACGCAGCAACCAGCGCCCGCCATGTGCGCGCGCATCCAGGAAGCTTGCGACGGCCGCGTAGAGGGAGCCGAAGTGCAGATCGCCCGACGGGGTCGGGGCGAACCGGCCGATATAGGGCGCCGACGCCAGCCTTGACGGGCTGCTACCGGTACCGGTCGTCGCGGTCGCCGTATTGCTTCTCGCGCCGCTCGCGCCGCTCCTGGGCTTCGACCGAGAGCGTTGCGACCGGACGGGCTTCCAAGCGCTTGATCCCTATTTCTTCGCCGGTTTCCAGGCAATAGCCATACGAGCCGTCTTCGATGCGCTTGAGCGCTTCGTCGATTTTGCGAATCAACTTGCGCTCCCGATCACGCGTCCGAAGCTCGAGGCTGAACTCTTCCTCTTGGGTGGCGCGATCGTTGGGATCGGGAAAGTTGGCGGCCTCGTCCTTCATGTGCAGCACGGTGCGATCCACTTCTACCATCAGGTCGCGTTTCCAAGTCTGCAGGATGCGGGCGAAGTGCTCCAACTGCTCCTTGTTCATGTATTGCTCGCCGCGGCGGGCAATATACGGCTTCACATTGCGCGGCCCGGCCAACAAGCTGGCGGACGATGAGGCCTCGGGATCGCCGTCTTCGTCGTTTTGCAGGGCGCGCGGCGGCATGACCAGCGGTCGAGGATCGAACTTGATGGGGGCGATTTTTTCGGCTGTGACTTTAGGCGCCGGTGTCGGCACGGGCTTGAGCGCCGCCGGTTTTGCGTGCGGTGCTTTGGTGATCGCGGGTTTTGCGCTCACGGATTTGACTGCGGGTTTACTCGGTTTCACTGTTACCTTTGATGTGGCGATTGGCTTTGCTTTCGTCGGCGGCCGCGCCGCCTTCTTAGGAGCGGCTGCTTTATGAGTCGCTTTTTTGGGTGTCGCCTTGCCTGGCCGCTTAGCCGCTTTATTTGGTTTCTTCGAGGGCATTTGAATTTTCCGCCTCCTAACGAAAGAGCGCGCGATTATACCGACGCATTCAGGCGTGTACAGAGCAGCGGCGAAACATATTTTGCGAACTTAACCCTATGATTAAGAAGCAAAACTTTGCTGCCCTGCGGTTAGCCTGTCGCTACGGCAGTTCGACCGGCGCGGCGGGCAGCCAGGCGGGGCTGCGGTGCTCGGCCACGACGGTGGTGTAAATGCCCCCACGCACGTTGAATTTGGCCGAAATCCGCATGAATCGGGGGGCCGTCGCGGCCACGAGATCGCGCAAAATCTCGTTGGTGACCGCTTCATGGAATGCGCCGCGGCTACGAAACGACCAAATGTAGAGTTTCAGGGACTTCAATTCGATGCATCGCAGGTTCGGCACGTACTCGAGTTCCAGCGTGGCAAAGTCGGGCTGGCCGGTTTTCGGGCACAGACAGGTGAACTCCGGAATGCTCATGCGAATGGTGTAGTCCCGCTCGGAGGCGGGATTGTCAAACACTTCAAGACGCGGGATTGGTTCTGTCATCGGAGAATCGGATGCTCCTGAGGGGTTTACCTGTGTGACGTTTACTTTACACTACGCGCCACAAGTGGCCCACGACACCGCGTGAACAATGCGTTTAACGAAACTTAAACTTGCCGGCTTCAAGACGTTCGTTGATCCGACGACCGTCACCTTTCCCAGCAGCCTGACGGGCGTGGTGGGTCCTAACGGCTGCGGTAAATCCAACATCATCGATGCCGTGCGCTGGGTGATGGGGGAAATTTCCGCCAAGCATTTACGCGGCGAATCGATGGCCGATGTGATTTTCAATGGCTCTTCATCGCGCAAGCCCTTAGGTCAAGCGTCGGTGGAATTGGTGTTCGACAATTCCGATGGAAAAATCGGCGGTCCTTACGCGAGCTACAACGAGGTCGCGCTGAAGCGTGCGGTGAGCCGCGATGGCACGTCCGATTATTTTATCAATGGCCTCAAGGTGCGCCGCAAGGACATAACGCAGCTGTTTCTCGGCACCGGATTGGGCACGCGCAGCTATGCCATCATCGAGCAAGGCATGATCTCGCGTGTGATCGAGGCGCGGCCCGAAGATTTGCGCGCTTTCCTGGAAGAGGCGGCGGGCATTTCCCGCTACAAGGAACGGCGCCGCGAGACCGAAAGCCGCATCGGCCACACGCGCGAGAATCTGGATCGGCTGAACGATTTGCGCGAAGAGGTGGAAAAGCAGATCCGCCACTTGCAGCGCCAAGCCGCCACCGCGCGCCGCTATCAGACGCTGAAAGAAGAGGAACGCAAGCTTTCCGCGGAATTGCTGGCGTTGCGGCTGCAGAGCCTCGATTTGGAGGCCGGCGTCCGCGATGCCGCGGCATCCGGCTGCGAGACCGCGATGCAAGCGGTACTTGCGGATTTGCGTGAAGCCGAGGCACGGATCGAGCGCATTCGCGCGGACCAAGCGGCCAAGGCGGACGCGTTGAATGCAATTCAAGGCCGGTATTACGAGGCCGGCGCCGAGGTGACGCGGATCGAGCAGGGAATCGAGTATGCGCGCGAGCTGCGCCTGCGGCAACGCGCGGACCTGGAGCAGGTCGATTCGCAGAGCAGCGAGCTCGACCGGGTGGTGCAGCTTGACCGGGTACAGATGGAGGCCCTGTCCATGGAGCTGTCGACCATGGTGCCCGGACTGGACCAGGCGCACGAGCGCGAACGAGTTGCATCGCAGGCCCTCGTGCGCTGCGAGCAGGCGCTGACATCCTGGCAGTTCTCCTGGGACAACCACGCTCAAGCGGTCGCGTTGGGCCAGCGCGAGACGCAGGTGGAGCGGGCGCGCATCGAGCAATTGGAAAGCCAGCAGCGGCGCCTGCTGCAGCAGCAGGAGCGCCAGGAATCGGAACGCGAGTCGTTTACGCAGCTGCAGCCGCCTGCGGCCTTGGATAGCCTGGCGGAGCGCGCCGATGCGGCACGCGCGGCGGGCGAGAGCGCTGCGGCCGAGTTGCAGGAACTCTTGTCCGACATCTCGGCAACGCGAGAACGCGAGCGCGAACAGAGTCAGTCGCTCAATGCGCTGCGAGGCCGCCTGCAACAAGCGCAAGGCGAGCTGGTCTCGACCGAAGCGCTGCAGCAGGCCGCACTCGGTAAGGCCTCCGGCCGCGTGACGCAATGGCTCAAGTCTCAGTCGCTCGACCGTAACCCGCGGGTTGCGCAGCAGTTGCGGGTAGACAAGGGTTGGGAACGCGCGGTGGAGACCGTGCTGGGTTCCTACCTCGAGGCGGTGTGCGTCGAGGGCTTGGACAGCGTCACGGATCTGTTGGCGAGTTTCGACGGCGGGTACTTGGCAGTGGTGAGCACAGGCGCGGTTACCGCAGAATCGCGCGGCCATGCCGCCTCGCTGCAGGCCAAGGTGCAAGGCACGAGCGTGCTCGGCTCGGTGCTGTCGTCGGTGTTGACCGCCGACACATTGGGCGAGGCTCTGCAGCTGCGGCGGCAGCTCCAGGCGGGCGAGTCCGTGGTCACGCGCGATGGAATTTGGCTGGGCAACGACTGGTTGCGCGTGTCGCGCGACGCCGATCCGCATGCCGGGGTGATCGAGCGGGAAGAAATCCTGCGAGATATCGGCGTGCAGGTCAATTCGCTCGCGAGCGAAGTACAGGAGCTGGAAATTCGCCTGGAAGAGACCCGCGAACGGGTCCGTGAGCATGAGGACCGCCGCGAGCGCTGTCAGACGGAAGTCAATCGGCTGCATCGGGAACATGTCGACCGCCGCGCCGAACTTAGCTCCGCGCAGTCCCGCACCGACGATGCGGCGCGGCGATTGGAACAGCTGGAATCCGAGCTTGCCGACGTGCGCGTGGAATTGTCGCGCAGCGAAGCCGAGTTGCGCGCCTCGCGCGCGCGGATGGAGACGGCGATCGACGCGCTCGCAGCCCTCGAGCCGCAGCGCATGGAGCTCGAGCAGGACCGTGAGCGGATGCGCTTGGGATTGGGCGAGGCGCGAAACGCGGCCACGGCGGCGCAACAGCATGCGCGCGAGCTGGCCGTTCAGGTGGAGTCGCGGCGCTCCTCGCACACGGCACTGATCACCACGCTGGGCCGGCTGGAGAAGCAGCTCGAGGACTTGCAGGCACGCCGTCTGGAACTGCTCGGGCAAATTGCCGAAGGCGAGGCGCCCCTGGCTGAGGCTCAGGCACAGCTGGAACGCGAATTGCGCCAGCGTGCGGAAGTCGAGGCCGAACTGCGAGCCGCGCGCATTGCCAGCGATGAGTTGGATGGCTTGCTGCGCGAGCACGATGCGACGCGCTATGCGCTCGAGCAGCGCCTGGAAGCGGCGCGCTCCAGCCTCGATGAGGCACGCCTGGCAGCCCAGCAGGTGCGCGTACGCCGCGAGGGCGTGGCGGAACAACTCGCCGCCACCAATTACGAATTTGCGGCGCTGGCCGCGCAATTCGCGGCGGATGCCACTGTGACGGCATGGGAGGCGCAACTCGAGGACACCAAAGGCAAGATCGAACGCCTGGGCCAGGTCAATCTGGCGGCGATCGGCGAATTCAAGGAGCAATCCGAGCGCAAGGAGTACCTGGATCGGCAGTGCAAGGACTTGACCGATGCGTTGGAAACGCTCGAATCGGCGATGCGCAAAATTGATCGCGAGACGCGCACGCGGTTTCAGGATACCTTCGATCGCGTCAACGCCGGCTTGAAGGAGAAATTCCCGCGCCTGTTCGGCGGCGGCCATGCCTATCTGGAGCTGACCGGCGAGGAGGGCAATGCCGCGGGCGTCTCGGTCATGGCGCGCCCGCCCGGCAAACGCAACAGTACCATCAGTCAATTGTCGGGCGGTGAGAAGGCGTTGACCGCCGTTGCGTTGGTATTCGCCATTTTTGACCTGAACCCCGCGCCGTTCTGTCTGCTGGACGAGGTTGATGCGCCGTTGGACGACAACAACGTCGGACGCTTCTGCGACATCGTGCGCGACATGTCGCGCAGCGTGCAGTTCATATTCATCACCCACAACAAGAGCACCATGGAAATGGCCTCGCAATTGGTTGGCGTCACCATGAACGAGCCCGGCGTGTCGCGCCTGGTGTCGGTGGATGTCGATGAGGCCGTGCGCATGGCTGCGATGTAGCGCGCAACTTTCATGGCTGCCGAGCTGCGTTGGATTTTATTGGCGTTAAGCCTGGTGTTGCTGGGCGGCATTTGGTGGTGGGGCAGGCGCCGCTCATCGCAGGCTCCGGGCGACGCGCAGCTGCGCGAAATGACATCGAGCATCGAATTGCAGCGTCCTGAGGCCGAGACGGAGATCGAGGCTGAAATCGAGCCTGAGATCGAGACTGAGATCGAAGCCGAGAAGCAATGGGGCGTACCGCCGTTCGAGCCGCTCAGCATCCACACCCAGGAATACGAACGCGTTCCCGTGCTGGATGGTCCCATGATGGTGAGCGCGGATCCCGCGCCTGTCCTGGCTTCCGGCGCGGCAGCTCCCGCGATGAGTGCGACGCACCCTGCGACGCCCATTGCGGCGCCTGGCGCAGAGCTCATTCCGGGCCGTGTTCCGACGCTGCTGCCCGAGACGGCCAATGCCAGCGAGCAGCAGAAAATAGTGACGGTTCGCGTCTGCGCGCCCGGCGAGGTGCGCTGGCCCGGCGCGACGCTGCTGTCGGCGCTGGAGCTGCATGGCCTTGCCTATGGACGCTACCAAGTTTTTCATCGCCGGCATGTGGATGGCCGTAGTTTATTTTGCGTCGCCAGCCTGATCGAACCGGGGACTTTCGATGTGGCGCGGATGTCGACCGAAGAGTATCGCGGCGTCACACTGTTCGCGGTGCTGCCGGGTCCGGTCGAGCCGCTACTGACTGTGGATGAGTTGCTCGGCGCTGCGCGCGGCCTCGCACAGGAACTGTCGGGCATGGTACAGGACCACAAGGGCATGCCGCTCTCGCCGCAGCGCGCGGCGGCGCTGCGCGATGACGTGGCGCGCTTTCAGGCATCGCTGCCGCGAGCTTGACCGTGTGTGCGGAGAAGACAATCCCGCCGACCAAGAAGGAGGCGGCGCGCGCGGCGCAGTTGCGCGAATTGCTGGAGCACTACAACTACCGCTATCACGCGCTCGATGACCCCGAAGTTCCCGATGCCGAGTACGACAAGCTCATGCTTGAACTGCGGGCGCTGGAGACGCGGTTTCCGCAGCTGCTGACCGCCAATTCACCGACGCAGCGCGTGGGCGCGGCGCCCATATCGGCCTTCGGCGCCGTGAAGCACCGGGTCGCCATGCTGTCCCTCGACAATGCCTTCAGCGACGCGGAGGTGCGCGATTTCGATCGGCGCATCCAGGAACGGCTGGCGGCCGGCGGACCGATTCGTTATTCGGCGGAGCCGAAATTGGACGGTCTTGCCGTCAGCGCACGCTACGAGGATGGCAGTTACGTGCAGGGTGCGACCCGCGGCGACGGGGAGACGGGCGAAGATATCACGCAGAATCTGAGAACCATCAAGGCACTGCCCATGACGTTGCGCGGGCCGAAATTTCCGAAAGTGCTCGAGGTCCGGGGCGAGGTGTTCATGCCATTCGCCGGATTTCGCCGCTTCAACGAGGAGGCGGCGGCCCGCGGCGAAAAAACCTTCATCAATCCGCGCAACGCCGCCGCCGGCAGCCTACGCCAGCTCGATCCGCGTATGACCGCGGCACGCCCGCTCGATCTGTTCATCTATGGTGTCGGCGTGATCGAGGGCGGTGAACTGCCTCCCTATCACAGCGAAACCTTGAAGCAGCTGCGCGCGCTGGGTTTCAAGATTTGTCCCCAGTCCACCGTGGTCGAATCGATCGAGGGGTGCCTTCAATACTATCGCGAAATGGGCGCGGCGCGCGCGACACTGCCCTACCAGATCGATGGCGTGGTTTACAAGGTGGACGATGTGACTCTACAGCGCAAGCTGGGATTCATTTCGCGGGCGCCGCGCTGGGCCATCGCGCACAAATTCCCGGCCGAAGAGGCGCTCAGCGTGATACGCGGCATCGAATTTCAAGTAGGCCGAACCGGCGCACTGACACCGGTTGCGCGCCTCGAGCCGACGTTCGTCGGCGGCGTCACGGTGAGCAACGCGACGCTGCACAACATGGATGAGTTGACGCGCAAGGACGTGCGCGTGGGCGATACCGTCGTCATCCGCCGCGCGGGCGACGTGATACCCGAAGTTGCCCGCGTGCTGCCTGAGCGGCGCGTACCCGGCGCCCAGCTGGTGCTCCTGCCCAGTGTTTGTCCGGTGTGCGGCAATCCGGTCGTGCGCGAAGGCGATCAAGCGGTGGCGCGCTGCAGCGGCGGCCGGTGCTGCGCGGCGCAGCGCAAG
The DNA here is from genome assembly GCA_036495805.1 of Steroidobacteraceae bacterium. GTDB lineage: Bacteria > Pseudomonadota > Gammaproteobacteria > Steroidobacterales > Steroidobacteraceae > Bog-1198. Next base: position 13,677 of record DASXMG010000046.1, read on the forward strand.
GGCGAGATACAGCATTTCGCCTCGCGTCGCGCCATGGACATCCAGGGGCTCGGCGACAAGCTCGTGGAGCAACTGGTCGACAGCGATTGGGTCCAAACCCCGGCGGATTTGTTTTCCCTGCAGGCGCAGCGGCTGGCGACGCTCGAACGCATGGGCGAGAAATCCGCGCTGAAATTGCAAGCGGCCATCGATTCGGCAAAAAACACGACGCTGCCGCGCTTCCTGTACGCACTGGGCATCCGTGATGTGGGCGAGGCGACCGCCCTGGCGCTGGCGCAATATTTTCCCGAGATCGCGGATCTGCGCAGCGCCGGCGAGGAGGAAATACAGCGCGTACCGGACGTGGGTCCGGTGGTGGCGAAGCAGGTCGCCGCCTATTTTCGCGACGCGGACAATGCCGCCGCCGTCGATCGTCTGCTCGCCGCGGGGATCAGCTGGCCGCCTATCGTACCGGCCGGCGGCGGCGCTCTGCAGGATAAGAGCTTCGTCCTGACCGGGACCTTGAGCTCGCTGACCCGCGATGAGGCGACCGACGCAATTCAACGATTGGGCGGAAAAGTGAGCGGCAGCGTTTCGAAAAAAACCGACTATGTGGTGGCGGGCGCGGAGGCGGGGTCCAAGCTCAAAAAAGCCGCCCAGCTCGGCATTGAGATTCTCGACGAGGCGGGCTTCTTGAAATTATTGAAAACGTAGCGGACTCGCGCCAGTCCGCTACGTCGTTTCGGCCTTTCGATTACAGCGTTTTCTCGATTTTCGCGGTCTTCTTCAGATCGTCCACATACGCCTGCAGTTTCTTCTGAATCACGCCGTTGTTCACCTGCTGCTTGACCTGTTCGAACGGCGGCGGCGACGTCTCGCGCGTATCTTCGAGCTTGATCACATGCCAGCCGAATTGCGTCTGCACGGGCGTCGCAGTCATCTCGCCCTTCTTCAAACCCTTTACCGCATCGCCGAACGGTTTGGCCATGCGTGCCAACGTGAACCAACCCAGATCGCCGCCGTTGGCTTTGGAGCTGTCGGTGGATTGCGCCTTGGCGACGTCTTCAAACTTCGCGCCGCCCTTGATCTTCTTGATGGCGGCCTCGGCGGCTTCCTTGCTGCTCA
>DASXMG010000047.1:0-54811 GCA_036495805.1 Steroidobacteraceae bacterium
TGTTTGTGACCTTGTCTCGCCTCATGCTGATGGCGTGCCTGCTGATCCCATCTTTGTCGTGGGGCTTAGGGCTGGGTGAGATACACCTGAACTCGGCGCTGAACGAGCCAATGAACGCCGAAATCGACCTGATTGCGGCCGGGCCTGAAGAATTGGCCGCCTTGCGAGCCGCTTTGGCGCCGAAGGATGCCTTCACCCGCTATGGTATCGATCGGCCGCCCTTCCTGTCGACGCTGACCTTTAAAGTCGGCAAGAGCAAGGACGGCCGCGACGTATTGTTGGTGCGGTCAACCGATTCGATTCCCGAGCCCTTCGTCACGTTCTTGGTTGAAGTGAACTGGGCCCGCGGGCGCCTGATGCGCGAGTACACCGTGCTGCTCGACCCCCCGGTCTACACGCCCGGCGAGCGAGCCAGCAGCGCCGCGCCCGTCGCGGCGGCGACCACGGCGCCGGCTGCGCCGGCCACAGCGACTCCGCGCATCAGGACGAGCCCTCTTCCCGCGACGCCGACGCCGAGTGACACCAGCACCCCTGCCGCGACGCCGAAGCGTTCCGGCCGCGGAGGCCGAGCCGCGAATCGCGTCGCGAGCGCGGCCCCAAGCAATCCGGCTCCGAGCACGCCGCCGGAGAGCAGTTCAACTCCAAGCAGCGCGGAGAGCGCAGCGCCGGCCGCCGAGGGCACGTATCGTGTCGCGCAGGGCGACACGCTGACCAAGATCGCGCGCAGCTTGCATGCCACATCGCGAAGCGACATCGATCAGACCATGATCGCCATGTATCGAGCGAATCCCGAAGCGTTCGGCGGCAACATCAATATCTTGCGGCGCGGTGCAGTGTTGCGCGTGCCGGGCGGCGATGAAATCGCGGCGCTGAACCAATCCGAGGCGATGAGCGAGGTGCATCGTCAAATGGATGCCTGGCGCGGCAACAGCACCAGCGCGTCGAGCGGCCACTTGCGCCTCGTGACGCCGGGTGCCGGCAGCGGCGCCGGCAACAGCAACAGCGAGTCCGCGTCCAGCAGTGAGGCGCAAGCCTTGCAGGGCCGCGTCAAGGATTTGGAAGGACAGCTGGCGGACGCGCATCGCCTGCTTGACCTGAAGAACAATGAACTGAGCGAACTGCAGCGCAAGCTGGGCGCGCAGGCGACAGCGGCACCCACGCAGCCACCAACGGCAGTGGCGCCCACGCCCGCTCCGGCACCGACGCCTGCGCCGACGGAAACGAAGCCGAGTACGCCTGAAGCAACGGCCCCCGCTCCGGCACCGTCGCCCGCGCCCGTTGAAAATACCGCCACTCCGCCTCCGACACCCGCACCTGCGCCGACTCCCAAGCCGGCGGTTGCGAAGAAGCCGGCTCCGGCCGCGCCGAGCGGATCGTGGATCGATTGGCTGCAGAACAATTGGATGCTGCCGGCCCTGGTGATCCTTGCATTGATCGTCGGCCTGGCGATTGTCTCGTGGCGCCGCCGACAGGCAAACAGCGGTGGCGGCGGGGACTTCCCGGGACTGGATTCGACCGACATTTCTGAATTCCGCGATCCGAGCGCGCGAGTCGCGAGCAGCCGGGCCGATGATTCATTCGTCGTCGAGGAATCGGGCGAGCATCGGATGCCGGATTTCAACGAGCCCGCGCAGGCCTACGGTGAAACCACCGCGGACCTGAAAGCACCCGACGACACGATGTCGAGCGAGAGCGCTGTCAATCTCGACCAGGGCGATCCTTTGGCCGAAGCCGATTTCCATATGGCGTACGGTCTTTACGATCAGGCTGCCGATTTGGTGCGCATTGCACTCGAGCGCGAACCGGATCGACGGGATCTGCGCCTGAAGCTGTTGGAAATCTATTTCGTGTGGGGCAACAAGGAAGCCTTCCTGCAAACCGCGAAGAGCCTGGAGGCCACCCGCGACCGCGCGCCGGCCGGCGAGTGGGACAAGATTGTCATCATGGGCAAGCAGATCTGCCCGGACGAACCGCTATTCGCGTCCAACGCCGGCAGCGGCCGCGGCGCCGGTGCGTTGGTCGACCTGAATCTCGAAGGCGGCGAGAACCGCGTCGACATCGACCTGTTCGGCGACCCGGAAGGTGAGCGCAGCATCGATCAGACCATCGCCAAGGACAGCGACGACACGGCGGCCACCGGCGAATCGCCGAGCTTGCATCCCAGCACCGATTTGGATTTCACGCTCGATCATGCGGAACGCGGCGCGGATGATTCGCCGACGCGCGACATGCCGCCCCGCGACGAACCGACGGTCGAATCCGAACTGATGAATTTCTCCGATGCGCCGACGGCGGAGTCGCCGACCTTGAAGCCCACGGATTTGCGCGACCGCATTTCGTCCAAGCTCGACAAGGTCAACAAGGCGGATCAAACCGCCGAGTTGTCGATCGATGATCTGGGTTTGGACTTGGATCATCTTGAAGGCGCGGCGTCGGGCGCTTCGATCAGCATCCCGCGGCTCGAGGAAACCGATCATCCGTCGGACGCGCCCACGATGGTAGCCGGTCTCGATGAAAAATCGCGGCGCATGATGGCGGAAGCCGAGAGCCGTGCGCGCGACAAGGACCTGACGGAACTGGAGCGCGAGTTGGAAGCCTCATTCGTTGCCGATCTGGGCAGCGACCATGAGGAAATCAAGACGGCTGTGTTGGGACCGGAATCGGCGCCCACCGTGCAGATGCCGCGCGGCACCTCTCAGGATCCTGCCGCGACCTCGCGCTTCAAGTCGCCCGAGTATTCGGACGTTCAAGAGCCGGAGCGGCCCGATGTGGATTCCACGTCTCGCTTGCGCGGCCTCAACGCCGACAGCATCGACCTGGACCTAGACCGACTCGCCAACGCTTTAGGCTCAGGCGACACCGTCGAACAACCGCGTGCGGAAGACGAAGTTTTTTCCACCGAGGTGTTCGAGGCCAGCCAGCGCAACCGCAAGGTCGATTTGGACGTCGGCGAAGCGCTCAATGGCTCGGAGGCGGCCGCCACCAACAAGCTCAAGACGATTTCCACCCAGCGCACCAGCAAGATCAAGACCGAAGAGCTCGCGCTGCCGGAACTGGAGCCGGTGACGATGAGCGAAGTGGGAACCAAGCTGGATTTGGCGCGGGCCTATATGGACATGGGCGATCCGGAAGGTGCGCGCAGCATTCTCGAGGAAGTGGTGAGCGAAGGTTCTGCGAGCCAGAAACAGGAAGCGCAGCGCCTGATCGAGAATCTGCCCGGCTAGCTCCAAGGTGACGACGCCTGGCCGACGCGTTGCCGCCATCATCGAGTATGACGGCACCGACTACGCCGGTTGGCAGTCGCAAGCGCATTCCACCTCGATTCAAGACGCCGTCCAGGCAGCGCTATCCTTCGTGGCCGGGCATCCGGTCGTGGCGATCTGCGCCGGGCGAACCGATGCCGGTGTGCATGCGATCGGGCAAGTCATTCACTTCGATACGCATGCCGAGCGAACGCCCCGGGCGTGGGTCCTGGGCGCGAACACCCGGCTTTCGCCCAGCATTGCCCTGCAATGGGCGGGCGAGGTCAGCCAGGGGTTTCACGCGCGCCACAAGGCGTCGCGGCGCATCTATCGCTATCTCATCTTGAATCGCAGTGCCCGATCCGCGTTGCAGCGCGCGCATACGGCTTGGATTCACAGGCCGCTCGACGCAGAGGCCATGCACACGGCCGCACAGGCGCTCATCGGCGAGCACGATTTCTCCGCATTCCGCTCGATTGAATGCCAGTCGCAGACCCCGATCAGGCGAGTCGATGTCATCGAGGTGACGCGCGCGGGCGACTTGGTTTCGCTGCAAATCACCGCGAATGCGTATCTGCACCACATGGTGCGCAATATTGTCGGGACGCTGCTCGATGTTCAGCTGGAAGCGGATCCTAGGGCCGCCATGGCCGCAGTGCTGGCCGGCGCCGATCGGCGTCAGGCTGGGGCTACGGCGCCTGCCGAGGGCCTGTATCTGTGGCGGGTCGAATATCCCAAGGACTTCGCGATCCCCGCGCCGACCGGCCAAATTGGTTTAAACTGCGACCCTGTCTCTAGTATCCGATAGGCTCTTAGCATGTCCTGGTTCGAGCGAATCGTCCCCTCGCGGATCAAAACCGAGCGCCGTACCCGCTCCGTGCCCGAAGGCTTGTGGACCAAGTGTCCCGCCTGCGATGCCGTATTGTACAAGGCCGAGATCGAACGCAATTTGTACGTCTGTCCCAAGTGCAGCCATCACATGCGCATCAACGGCCGCGAGCGCGTCATGAAATTTCTCGATACCGGCTCCACCACCGAGATCGCCGCCAAGGTCGAGCCAGAGGATCCGCTTAAATTCAAGGATTCCAAGCGCTACAAAGACCGCCTGGTGCAATCGCAGAAGCAGACCGGCGAGCGCGACGCGCTCATCGTCATGGCCGGAAAACTCGAGGACCTCGACGTGGTTGCCTGCGCCTTCGAGTTCCGATTTCTCGGCGGTTCCATGGGCTCGGTGGTGGGCGAGAAATTCGTGCGCGCGGTCGAGCATTGCCTGGAGCACCGCATGCCCCTGGTGTGTTTCGCGGCCAGCGGCGGCGCGCGCATGCAGGAAGCGCTGTATTCCTTGCTGCAAATGGCGAAAACCAGCGCGGCGCTCAAACGTCTGTCTGAGGCGCGGCTGCCGTTTATTTCCGTGATGACCGATCCGACCATGGGCGGGGTATCGGCCAGCCTTGCCATGCTCGGCGATATCAATATCGGCGAACCCAAGGCGCTGATCGGTTTCGCCGGGCCCCGCGTCATTCAACAGACCGTGCGCGAAACGTTGCCGGAAGGCTTTCAACGCAGCGAGTTTCTGCTCGAGCATGGGGCTCTCGACATGATCGTCGACCGGCGCGAGTTGCGCGACCGCATCGGCGCCATGCTGCGCTTGCTGGGCGGCAAAGAACCGGCTGCGGCCTAAGAAGAGCCCCAATCACATGCGGAGCCTCGATCAGTGGTTGGCATACCAAGCACAGGTGCACCCGCAGGCAATCGATTTGGGATTGGAGCGGCTGCGCGTGGTGCTCGAGCGGCTGAAATGGCGGCAGCCTACCGTCCCCGTCATCACCGTCGCCGGCACGAACGGGAAGGGCTCGGTCAGCGCCTATTGCGCGGCCATCTTGAGCGCCGCCGGCTATAAGGTCGGAACCTTTACCTCGCCGCATCTGCGCGACTACCGCGAGCGCGTGCTGGTCCATGACCGCTTGGCGCATGCCGAAGAACTGGTGGCGGCGTTCGAGAAAATCGACATCGCGCGCGGCTCGGTGGCCTTGACTTTTTTCGAATTCAACGCGCTGGCGGCACTTTTGATATTCGAGGCGGCCAAGCTCGATGCGTGGGTGCTGGAAGTCGGTATGGGCGGCCGGTTGGATGCCGTCAATGCGGTTGATCCGGATGTTGCCGTCGTCACCAGCATCGGCCTGGATCATCAGGAATACCTGGGCGACACACTCGAGGCCATCGCGCGCGAGAAGGCCGGTATCTTTCGCGCCGGGAAGACCGCGGTGATCGGCGGCCGCGAGCCGTCCTTGATTCTCGAGAGCGTTGCGCGCGGCTTGAATTCGCCGCTGAAGCGCCTCGCCATCGAATACAACTACGTTCTCGACGGTGCGGGATGGCGCTACCGCGGCACGCACTGGGACTTGCCGCACCTGCCCGCGCCCGCGCTCAAAGGCGATGTTCAATTCACCAATGCGGCTACCGCGCTGGCCGCGCTCGAGGAAATTTCCCCGCGGTTGAACATACCCGCCACCGCCATTGCACGGGGCCTGACCAGCGCGCGCTTGGTTGGCCGCTTCCAACTCATCAGCCCCGGCGAGTACTCGCCGGCGTGGGTCTTGGATGTCGCGCACAATCCGGACGCCGCGCGAGTGCTGGCACGAAATCTAAACGCCAACCCCATCTCGGGCAAGACGTTCGCGGTATGCGGGATTCTGGCCGACAAGGATGCGGCGGGAATCGTCTCCATGCTCGACCCCTGCATCGATTCGTGGTGGTGCGCGTCAGTCGACGGCACCCGCGGCCGCAGCGGACCGGCGCTCGCCGAAGTAGTGCGAGAAGAGGTGCGAGCCCCGGTGATCGCCGAGGACAGCGTCGCGAGCGCCTGTTCCCGAGCCTTGGAAGCCGCCGGGCGCCAGGATCGAATCGTCGTATTTGGATCCTTTCATACCGTGGGGCCGGCGATCGATTGGCTTGAATTGAGAGGATTGCTGCCGGCGGCGGTGCGACCCGAATATACTTCACGGTAATGGACCGTCGCGTCAAAGAACGGCTGATCGGCGCATCGATCCTGGTTGCGCTTGTTGTGCTGGTCGTGCCGGAATTGTTGTCGGGCCCAAAACCGACTACCGCGCCTGCGCCAACTCTTCCAGCCGCCGCGCCCGACCCGATTCGAAACGTGACGGTGGACTTGACCACCAGCAAAGCGCCGGCAAACGCGGAAGCCGAGCCGGCGGCGCCGCAGGCGAGCGCTACATCCGACCCGGCGTCCGCCGCTTCGACTGCCGCCTCGTCCGCCGCCAATACACCCGCTGCGCAATCTGCCGACGTCCCAAGCTCGGCGCCGTCCGGCGCTGCTGGGGCTTCATCCGCCATGCCTCGTCCCGCTGCCGCGAAGCCCCAGCCCAGGGCAGTGGCGCGCTCCGCAAGCGTTGAATCTGCCGTGCCTTCCCCCACATCTTCCGGGCGTGGTTGGTCCGTGCAGCTCGGCAGCTTTGCCAGCCGGACGAACGCCGATAACCTGACCCGCCAGGTAAAGGGGCAAGGGTTTTCGGTGTTTGTCTTGCCGGGCGGGGCGGGAACCTCGGTGCGCTATCGTGTGCGTGTAGGCCCCTTGGCCGACCGCGGATCAGCCGAGCGGACGGCCGCCAAGCTCAAATCGCTGGGGCACATAGGGAGCCTGGTGGCCCCTGCAGCTTGATTTCTCATTTTGGCGTCGATTCAGCGCGGCGCTCGCATGGGTCCGGTAGAATATATGACAGGCAGAAGGAGGCCGAATATTGACCGGTGCCGACGTTCTAATTCTGTTGATTTTGTTGGGATCAACACTTATTGGTGCGCTGCGCGGCTTTATTCGAGAAGCGGTCTCGGTTGCCTTTTGGGTTCTCGCCATCTGGGCCGCCTGGCAATTCGGTCCCATCATCGAACCGCATCTGGGCGGTCTGCTCGCGAATCCGAACATCGCGCCCTGGGTTGGACGATTCGTCATTTTGGTGATTGTCCTTCTGATCGGCTGGGTCGTGGGCATGATCTTGAGCTACTTCACGCGCAGCATGGGGCTGGGACCTTTGGATCGCGTCATAGGGCTTTTTTTCGGCATCGTGCGCGGCATGGTGTTGGTGGGCCTGTTGGTGATCGGCGGCGAATTGCTGCATATGAATGGCGAGGATTGGTGGGACCACTCGAAGCTGGTCCCGTACGGCGAGACTGTCGGCGATTGGTTGCGCGCGATGGTCGGCGAGAAAGGCGAGCCTTGGGCAAAGCTCGAGCGCCTGACCGGGGTGAAAGTCAGACCTAAGTAGCGGAGATGCTTCATGTGCGGAATCGTCGGAATGGTCGGAACCAGCGCGGTCAATCAACGCATCTATGACGCGCTGACCGTGTTGCAGCACCGCGGCCAAGACGCCGCGGGCATCATGACCGCGCAGGACGGCGAATTGTTCATGCGCAAGGACTCAGGCCTGGTGCGCGATGTGTTTCAACAGAAGCACATGCTGAAGCTGAAGGGCAACATCGGTATCGGCCATGTGCGATATCCGACCGCCGGCTGCGACAGCGCCCATGATGCGCAACCTTTCTACGTCAACTCTCCCTACGGAATTTGTCTCGGGCACAACGGCAACCTGACGAATGCGCGCGAACTCACCGAAGTTCTGGTGCGCGAGGATCGCCGCCACTTGAACACCAGGTCCGATTCGGAAGTTCTTCTCAATGTCCTGGCCTCCGAGCTCGAGCGGGTTGGAACGCCGCGGGTCACGCCGGCTGACGTTTTTGCGGCGGCCAACGCCGTGTACCGTCGCTGCCGGGGCGGCTATGCGGTGACGGCCATGGTGATCGGCCACGGCATTTTGGGGTTTCGCGATCCTAACGGCATCCGGCCGCTGGTGGTCGGCAAACGCGACACCAAGAAGGGCAGCGAATGGATGCTGGCGTCCGAGAGCGTGGCGCTGGACATGCTGGGCTTCGATATGGTGCGCGACGTGGCGCCCGGCGAAGCCGTGTTCATCGACGAACAGGGACGATTTTATGCCCAGCAATGCGTGGCCATGGCGCGTCATACACCGTGCATTTTTGAGTACGTGTATTTCGCACGGCCCGATTCCATCATCGACAACATTTCGGTCTACAAGGCGCGCCTGCGCATGGGCGAGCGTCTCGCGGAGAAGATCAAGCGCGAGCGGCCCGAGCACGGCATCGATGTGGTGATTCCGATTCCCGACACCAGCCGGACCAGTGCCGTGCAGGTCGCGCAATTGCTCGGCGTCAAATACCGCGAGGGATTCATCAAGAATCGCTACATTGGCCGCACCTTCATCATGCCCGGTCAGGAGCAACGCGCCAAGTCGGTGCGCAGCAAACTCAACGCCATCGATTTGGAATTCCGCGGCAAGAACGTGCTGCTGGTCGATGACTCCATCGTGCGCGGCACCACCTCAGCTCAGATCATCGACATGGCGCGCGAAGCGGGCGCCCGGAAAGTTTTTTTCGCCTCGGCGGCACCGCCCGTGCGCTACCCGAACGTTTATGGCATCGACATGCCCGATGCTTCCGAATTGGTGGCAGCCGGACACACGGACGAAGAAGTGCGCGACATCATCGGCGCCGATTGGCTCATTTATCAGGATTTGGATGACCTGGAACATGCGGTCCGCCACGACAATGCGAAGATCGAGAACTTCGATACTTCGTGCTTTTCGGGCGAGTACGTGACCGGGGATGTAACGCCGGAGTATCTGGCGCGCCTGCAGGAAGAGCGGTCCGACGAGGCGAAGGAGCAGCGCCGGCACGGTGCCGGCCGCGGCCTCAAATCCGTCCAGATACTGTAGAAACCCGCGCCGGATCGGCTCCCATCGCCGGCGCCGGTTTTCAGCCAAGATTATGCGCCTATTGGTGATTGCATCCCGCGATGAACATAGACTGCTGGTCCGAAAGCATGTTGAGATCCAATGGATGGACGCCGCCATTGTCGAGCATGCCCTCGACAAGGAACCCGATTTCGACAGCCATTTTGCCGCGGCCGGTTTCGATGCGGTCATCATCGTCGCCGCCCCACCGACCGACGCAGCCATTGATTTCGCGGCGGCGCAGGCCGCCAAGGCGGAATTTGCGCCCATCATATTGCTGCTGCTCGAAGATACCCCGCCATTTCCGCTGCCTGAGACCGGCGGTGTAACACGGCTCTACGGCCGTAAGATCGACCGCAACCGGCTGCTCAAGATGATCGTCACCGCCTCGAATGAGCACCGCAAGGCGCTCGCTTTGTTGCGCGCCAATCCCGAGTACGAGAATCGCTATCGTTTCGGCACGGTGATCATCCGCGGCCACCGCTGCATCCGGCAGGTCGGCAGCGGCGGCATGTGCAAGATCTATCTGGCCGAAAGCGAACGCGCGGGAACGCTGGTGGTGCTGAAAGTGTTCAGCCAGGTTCCCGACGTTTCGGAACGTTTTGTCAGCTTCGATCGCTTCCTGCAGGAATATGAAATCGTCGCCGGGCTGAACCACAAGAACATCGTGCGCATTTATGATCTGGGCATTGCCGATGATCATGCTTATATCGCCATGGAACATTTCCCTGCGGGCGACCTGCGCCAGCGCATGCTCAAGGAGGCGCTGATGCCGGTCACGGCGCTCGGTTTCTTGCGGCAAATTGCCAGCGCGCTCGACGCCATTCATTCGGTGGGAGTGCTGCATCGGGACCTGAAGCCCGCCAATGTGATGCTGCGCGCCGATGACAGCGTCAGCCTGATCGATTTCGGTTTGGCCAAGGCGAACGAGAACGATATCTCGCTCACCGGTACGCGCGAGATTTTCGGCACACCTTACTATATGAGCCCGGAGCAGGGCCACGCGGAGATCATCGACGCGCGCAGCGATCTTTACAGCCTCGGCGTGGTGTTCTACGAGATGTTGATCGGCCGCAAGCCCTACAACGGCGCGACCGCAATGGAAGTCATTTACAAGCACAAGCGTGCCGAGTTGCCGGAAATTGCGCCGCAATTTGCCGCCTACGAAGCGGTGTTGCGCCGATTGCTCGCCAAGGCCCCCGGCGATCGCTATCAATCCGCCGGCGAACTGCTGGCGGCCCTCTCGACCTTGAAAATTCCGGCATGAGCGGCGCCGCGGCCTTCGCCCACCCGTTGCTGCGCGCGGCGACGCCTGAGGCCTGGATTGCGGCGGCGTGCACGCTTCCCGATCTGTTGCTGATCGACCACGCGAATTGCGAGAAAAAGGCAGCGTCGACAGCGCTCGCGCTGATGTTCGCTTACGCGGAGGATCTGGAGCTGACCGACAAAATGTCGCGGCTGGCGCGCGAAGAGCTGCGGCACTACGAACAGGTCGCCAAGCTGATCGGCGCGCTGAAAATCGCGCCGCGGCGCCTGGCGCCGGGGCGGTATGCGGCGCAATTGCGGCGCCTCGTGGCAAGCACTGAACCCCAGCGCGAAGTGGACCTGATGATTTGCGGCGCGTTCATCGAGGCGCGCTCGTGCGAGCGCTTCGCCGCGCTGGGCGCGGCCATCGATGCACCGCTGGATGAGCTGTTTCGCGGCCTACACGAAGCGGAAGCGCGGCACTATCAACTCTATTTGGACCTGGCCGGGCGGGCCGCGGCGCGAGCTGCCCTGAGCGTCGATGCGCGCATCGCAGCTTTTGCGGCGCGCGAGGCACAGCTGGTCATGGACCCGGATCCGGTGTTCAGATTTCATTCCGGCCCGCCGGAGCCGGCAACCGGTGCTACACCGGGTTCCAGCGCCACTGCACCAGCAGCATCGTGATGGCGCCCAGACTGCCGAAGGAGCCGATGGCGATCGGCGCGATCGCGCTGCGCTCCTGCCATAAGGCTGCCGCGTGACCGGCGCCCGCGAGCGGGAGCGAGCGGCCGGTGCCCCAAAACGCACCCAAGCTAAGCCCGATCCAGATGAGGTAGAAGGAAATCCAGATCACGTTCGCGAGGGGCGCGCCCCAGCCCTTCCACAGGGTCAGATGAGGCCAAAGAAAACCAAACGCGATGAGGGCGACGCCGCACTGAGTCGCGGCGAGATGAGCCGACACGCCGATCCGCGGCGCGCGGGCCAAAGGGATGCCGAAGCCGCTGACCAGGCCCAGGGCAAACAGCAACACCCCGGCGAAGCAAAGCAGGGAGGATATTTTGTCGGATGTCATGCACGAGAAGTTACCGACTTATAGTCGGTTTGTCAAGTATGCTAGAAAAGCGCACATGATTCGACAAGTCGATCGCAGCAGCGCAACCATTGGCGCCATCCACGCGTCGGCGCGCAAGCTTTTCGCGACGCGAGGCTTCGATGCCACCAGCATGGATGACATCGCGGCGCAGGCGGGCGTTGCGAAAGGCGCGCTCTACCATCACTTCGCGTCGAAGGAGGAAATCTTTACCCAGGTGCTCGAGAGCTTGCAGGCGGAGATCGCTGCAGCGCCCATTCCACCTGCAATACGGCAAATTCCGGACGCATTGGACCGTCTTGCCGCTGCGGTGCTGCGCTATCTGGACTTCGCAATGCAGCCTGGGGTCAAGCGGATACTGCTGCTGGACGGACCCGCCGTGATCGGGTGGGGCAAGTGGCGCGAGATCGACGATCGCTATTTCGGCGCGAGCACCAAGTCGGTGCTTGCGCATGCGCTGGGCAAAAATTTAGCATCACGCGAAATCGACGCGATTGCGCATCTTGTCATGGGCGCGGTGATGGAGGCTGCATTGGTCTGCGCCAAGGCAGATGATCCTTCCAGAAGTGCGCGCGATCATGTCGCGGCGCTGCGCAGCATGCTCGATGGCCCTCGCGGCAACGATTGAAGCTCGGGGCCGCGCTGATCCCAGCGCAGCACACTGCCTTGATCGTACCAGTCCCCCAATACGATGCGGGTGCGGGGCCGCCAATCGACCTCCAAAGCATGAATGGCCGGCCGATGCGTGTGGCCGTGCAATAGAGTCGAAGTTCCCGCTTCACGCAATGCCATGGCAACGCTGTCCGCATTGACATCGGTGATGGCATGTTCCATTGCGGCGGTGTGCGCTTGGCTGCCGGCGCGGGCCGCTCCGGCAAGCGCGCGGCGCGACTCGATCGAGAGCGCCAGGAACTGGCGCTGCCAGTCGACGTCTCTTACCGTTGCGCGCAATCTTTGATAAGCGTGGTCGTCCGTACACAGCGCATCGCCGTGCATGACCAACACGGCCTCGCCGTATAGCGTGATGATCAGGGGATCGTGCAGCAATTGCGCGCCGCTCATAGCGCAGAATTGCTGCGACAATAAAAAGTCCCGATTGCCATGCATGACGAAGCAGGGCACTCCGCTCGAGGTGAGGGTGCGAAGCCCTGCAATGGCCGCCGATTGCGCGGCATCGGGCGCATCATCCCCGATCCACGACTCGAACAGATCGCCCAAGATGTACAGGGCCGAGGCGCCCTTTGCCTCGGTCCGCAGGAATTCCAAGAATTGCCCGATGATCGCCGGCTGGGCGGCGTCGATGTGCAAATCCGAGATGAAAAGCGTGCTCACCGCGGATGACTCGTTACAGGGGTTCCTAGGGCTTGGCAGCGCCGCCGCCGCTCGAGCCGGTCGCACGCTCGATCTTCAGTATCACCACCGGTTTTACCGGCGTCTCCTCTTTGAGCGGGCCGTGCGCGCCCGTCGCCACGTTGCCGATCCGGTCGACCACATCCATGCCGTCGATCACCTTACCGAAGACTGCGTAACCCCAGCGCGTGGCATTAGGATCCAGTGCGGCGTTGTCGTTCAAGTTCACATAGAACTGAGCGTTGCCCCCATGGGGATCGGCCGTGCGGGCCAAACCCACTGTGCCGCGCACATTGCTCAAGCCATTCCCGGATTCGTTGGGTACTTTCAACGGCGCCGATTTCGGTGCGTAGTCGACATTGAAGCCGCCGCCTTGAATGACAAAGTTAGAGACCACGCGATGAATCAGCGTGTTGGTGTAGTGGCCGGCGTCGACATAGGCCAAAAAGTTGGTCACGGTCAGGGGTGCGCGTTCCGCGTTCAATTCGATCGTGAAGTTTCCCATCGATGTGAACACCTGGACCTGCGGCGAATACGCAGGCGCGGGCTTGACGGGGGCTTTCTCAGCGGCGGCCTTTTCAGCCGCGAACGACGGGTGCAAGCAGACGAGGCCGAGCAAGGCAAGGGTCAGTAGAGGTTGTTTCATACGCCGCAATTCTACTCGAATAGGTACAATCTTGAGATATGTCCGCAATCAACGAGTCGCCGGTCATCACGCGGTTTGCGCCCAGTCCCACGGGATCTTTGCACCTGGGGAATGCGCGGACGGCTCTTTTCAGCCATCTTTGGGCCCGCAAAACCGGTGGAAAGTTCATTTTACGCATCGAAGATACCGACTTGGAGCGCAGCCAGGACCGTTTTTGCGACGAGCTCATGACCGACATGCGCTGGCTGGGGCTGGATTGGGACGAGGGGCCGGATGTGGGAGGACCCTCGGGCCCATACTACCAAGCGGAGCGGGGCGAATTCTATCGGGATTTGTATGCGCAATTATTGGCGCGTGCCCAAGCCTATCCGTGCTACTGCACAGCAGAGGAGCTGGAACTGTCGCGCAAGCTGCAGCGCATGTCGGGTAAGCCGCCGCGCTATGCGGGGACCTGCAGGTCGCTGACCGCGGCGGAGCGAGGCGAGCGGGAGACGCGGGGCTTAAAGCCGACGCTGCGCTTTGCCGTGCCGGTCGATCGAGTGATTGAATTCACGGACGCTGTGCACGGGCCGCAGCGATTCGCGAGCAACGATATCGGCGATTTCATCATTCGCCGCGAAGACGGCACGCCGCAGTTTTTCTTTTGCAACGCGGTCGATGATTCCGCCATGGGCGTCACGCAGGTGTTGCGCGGCGATGATCATCTGACCAATACCCCGCGGCAACTCATGCTGTTGGAGGCGCTCGGCATGCGCAGCCCGGCCTACGGGCATCTCGGGCTCTTGGTGGGAGAAGACGGCGCGCCGCTGTCGAAGCGCCACGGCAGCGCCAGCGTGCATGAGTTTCGCGAGCGGGGATTCTTGAGCATCGCGGTGCTCAATCATTTGTTTCGGCTGGGTCATGCGAGCGATATCGATGGGTGGCTGCCCGCCGCCGAGATGCCCGGGCATTTCAGGCCGCAGCATTTGGGCCGGGCGCCGGCGCGCTTCGAAGTGTCCCAATTGATGCATTGGCAGAAGGAATCCTTGGAACGTCTGTCAGCGGCGGAAATCCGATCCTGGCTGGCTGCGGACGACTCAATCGAGTTCATCGATCTCGTGCGCCACAATGTGATGCTGCCGGCCGACGCGGTTGCCTGGCGCGACGTGGTGAACGGCGAGCTCGCACCGCTCGGCGCGGAAGAGCGGCGCATCGTCGCGGCCGCGGGCGCGGAATTTTTTTCCGCGGCTCTCGAGGCCTACGAGCACTCGAACCGCGACTTGAAATCGCTTACCCAGCGGTTGAAGGAGCAGACGGGCCGCAAGGGGCCGGAACTGTTCATGCCGCTGCGGGTGGCATTGACCGGCCAGGCGCACGGGCCCGAGCTGGCACAGCTTCTGAAGCTCATGCCCACGGACACGGTACGGCGGCGGCTGGATAGTCATGCTCAAAATCCATAACACATTAAGCGGCGAGAAAGAAGAGTTCAGGCCGCTTCGGCCGAATGAAGTGCGCATGTACGTCTGCGGCATGACGAACTACGACTATATTCACGTCGGCCACGCGCGCATGCTGGTTGCGTTCGATCTGGTGCAGCGCTATCTGCGCTCGCTCGGCTACAAAGTCACGTACGTGCGCAACGTCACGGATATCGATGACAAGATCATCGAGCGCGCCGCCGCGAACGGCGAGAACTGGGCCGAGCTGGCGCGACGCTTTACCGCGGCCATGCATGAGGACTGCGCCACCCTGGGGCTGCAAAATCCCGACCTCGAGCCGCGCGCCACCGAGTTCATCGCGCCGATGATTGCCATGATTCAGACCCTGATCGACAAAGGCTTCGCCTATGCCGCCGACAACGGCGATGTCATGTTTTCGGTGCGCAAGTTTCCCAACTATGGCCGGCTTTCCCGCAAGAAGATCGATGACCTGCGCGCCGGTTCGCGGGTGCAGGTCGACGAGGCGAAACACGACCCTCTCGACTTCGTCCTGTGGAAACATGCGAAGCCCGGCGAGCCATCGTGGCCGTCGCCTTGGGGAGCCGGCAGGCCGGGCTGGCACATCGAATGTTCCGCGATGTCGACGAGCCTGTTGGGAAATTACTTCGATTTGCACGGCGGCGGCGAGGATTTGAAATTTCCGCACCATGAAAATGAAATCGCGCAGTCGTGCGCGGCGTGCGATGCGCCGTTCGTGCGTACGTGGATGCACAACGGCTTCGTCCGCGTCAATGACGAGAAGATGTCGAAATCGCTCGGCAATTTTTTTACCGTGCGCGAAGTGCTGAAAACGTTGCGCGATCCTGAGGTGTTGCGCTTCTTCCTGCTGAGCAGCCACTATCGTGGCCCCATCAACTATTCCGCGGCGCAACTTGCCCAGGCGGACGAGACCTTGTTGGGCCTGTACCGGGCGCTGAAGGACGCGGTGCCGCATGGCGTCGTGGATGCGGCGGAGGTCGAGCGCTTTCGCGCCGCCATGGACGATGACTTCAATACGCCGGAAGCCCTTGCAGTCATTCAGGGCGTCGCGCGGGGTCTAAATTTGGCGAAGGCGGGCGGAGACGTATCGGCGGCGTCAAACGGCGCCGCCACGCTGCGCGCGTTGGGCGCGATATTGGGGGTATTGCAGCAAGACCCGGACACCTATTTGAAGCGCAGTGCCGGAAACAAGGGCTTATCCGATGGCGAAATCGAAACGCTGCTGGCGTCGCGCCGCGAGGCGCGCACCAGCAAGGATTTTGCAGAGTCGGATCGGATCCGGGACGTGCTCAGCGCGGCGGGAATCCTGCTCGAGGATAAGCCCGGAGGCCGAACGGAATGGCGGCGCGCTTAAGGCGCCGCCATTCCAGCGCCGCGAGGCGCCTGTCTAGTCATAGCGGCGTGAAGCGAAGATTCCCACCGCCAGGCCTACCAGAGCAGCGATTCCGATCACTTGCCAGGGATTGTCGCGCACGAACGTATCAGTCTGCCTGCCGACCTGCTGCGCCTGGTCGCGCAGCTGCGATGCCGTATCCGCGACCGCGCTCTTCGCTGCCGCCAACGCGATCTTTACCTTGGCCCGCAGTTTCGCAATGTCGGGGGAGTCGACATCCTTCAATGCCTTGGTCAAATCCTCGACATTATCGAGAAAACTCCTCACCTGGCCATTCGCGAAGTCGCCGGCGTTCTTTGCAGTGCCCGATACTGTTTGCATCGCGTTCTCCTTCACCTTAGGCCCTGCGGCCCAGGCTCATCAAAAAAGTGACAATTGCGCCGATCAGGAACACGATGAATAGGATCTTCGCGATACCGGCGGCGCCGGCAGCGATTCCACCGAAGCCGAAGAAAGCGGCAATCAGCGCAATAACGAAAAACACGACGGCGTAGTGAAGCATGTGCGCACCTCGAATGAATCTTGAGCAGCAGGCTGCGGGTGGCGGAAGTATCTGGAAAGCAAAGCGTTATTGCAGTCGGTGAGCGGCTTCCCCAAGCGTAGGACTTAGCCCACGGATTTGAGCCCATGAAAGCGCTGTTGATCATTTATCACTCGATGACGGGTGGCACGCAGCAGATGGCACATGCCGCAGCCGCGGGCGCACGCGCTGAACCCAACGTAGCGGTCTCCCTGTTGCGCGCAGCTGAGGCGCGGGGGGAAGACGTGCTCGCGGCCGACGGCTATGTGTTCGCAACACCGGAAAATCTTGCTGGGATGTCCGGGATGATGAAGGACTTCTTCGACCGTACCTACTATGCGGCCTTTGAAAGAATTAACGGCCGGCCATTCGTAACCCTGATCTGTGCCGGCAGCGATGGCCGCAACGCCGCGCAGCAAATAGACCGCATCGCCGCGGGTTGGCGCCTCAAGCCGATCGCCGATCCTTACATCGTGTGCACGCGTGCGCAGACGCCGGAAGAAATTCTGAAGCCCAAGACAATCGCTGCGGCATGCTTGGCGCGCTGTGAAGAGTTGGGCCGGACGATTGCGAGCGGCCTGGCACTGGGAATCTTCTGACATGCGGTTCGGCAGATTCCCGATTCTGAAATCCAGTGCGATCCTCGATGGTGGCAGACACCTCATCATTGGAGATGCACAAATGGCGCGAAAATACAGCAAGGGCAGCCAAAAAAAGGTCGAGAAAGTCATGAAGGAACGCAAGGCCGGCACGCTGCGCAGCGGCCGTTCGGGTAAGAAAGTGACCAGCCGCAAGCAAGCGATCGCCATCGGCTTATCGGAAGCGCGGCGCGCCGGCAAAAAGGTCCCGAAGAAGAAGGCGGCTTAGGGTCGCGCGACGCCCGCCCCGGGGCCTGGCTACCACGGGAATGAATCCCGCCGTATGCTACGGCCCCATGAACGCATCCACGCATCTGTCTTTTCTACAGCTCCGTTCTCTTGCCAGGAAAACCGGGGAGATGGAGCTTTCGCTGCAAACCACGTCGATTCCTGCCCCTGCGCAAGACGAGGTTATCGTCAAGATCCAGGCGGCCCCGATCAACCCCTCGGATTTAGGGCTGCTGCTCGCAAACGCGGATTGGAGTCAAGCCAAGGTTTCCGGCACACCGCTGCAACCGGTGCTGACCGCGCCCTTGAGCGCCCATGCGGTGCAGGCGATGGCGGCACGCATCGACATTTCCATGCCGGTCGGCAATGAGGGAGCCGGCGTGGTGACCGAGGCGGGAGCATCCGCTGCCGCGCAAGCCCTGATAGGCAAGACCGTCGCGGTGCTCGGTGGGGCCATGTACGCCCAATACCGATGCGTCAAGATCAACCAATGTCTGGTATTGCCCGAACGCGCCAGTGCGGCCGACGGCGCGTCCTGTTTCGTCAATCCACTCACGGCGCTGGGCATGATCGGCACGATGCGGCGCGAGGGCCACAAGGCTCTGGTGCACACGGCCGCTGCGTCCAATCTCGGCCAGATGCTCAATCGTCTCTGCCTCACCGATGGCGTCAGCTTGGTGAATATCGTCCGCAAGAAGGAACAAGAGGACTTGTTGAGGGCCGCCGGCGCTCTTCATGTGTGCCGCACGGATTCGGCCACGTTTCTAACGGATCTCACCGATGCGCTGGCAACGACCGGCGCCACGATTGCCTTCGACGCGATTGGCGGCGGCCCACTGGCCGGGCAAATCTTGGGCTGTATGGAAGCAGCCGTGAACCGCGGCGTGAAGGTGTACAGCCGCTACGGATCGACCACCCACAAACAGGTGTATCTCTACGGCTCGTTGGACATGAGTCCCACGGTGCTCAACCGCAATTACGGCATGGCATGGGGTATTGGCGGCTGGCTGGTGACGCCGTACATCGAGAAGATCGGCCCGCTGGCGTTTCAGGAACTGAAGGAGCGGGTGGCGAGGGAGCTCAAAACCACGTTTGCCAGCCAATATTCGCAAGTCATCTCATTGGCAGAAGCGCTGCGGCCGGATGTCATCGCCGCATACTCCAAACGCGCCACCGGCAAGAAATACCTGATCGATCCCAACAAAGGCATCTAAAGGCGCGGCGGCTTGCGCCCATGCGCCACGGCCTCAAACCCCGAACCTAACTTGATGAGTGTCGGTTCGCTGAACGCGGCGCCGAAGAAGGACAAGCCGACGGGCAGTCCGCGGAACAGGCCCGCCGGCACAGTGATATGCGGATAGCCGGCGATCGCCGCCGGTGAGGAACAGCCGCCGGTATCGGAATCGCCGTTGACGGTATCAATCAGCCAAGCAGCACCGGCGGTTAAGCTCACCATCGCGTCGAGCTTGTGCTCGGCCAGTACCGCATCGATGCCATTGCTGCGGGTCGCTTTTAGGCATGCGGAGCGTGCGTCCTGATACGCCTTCTCGGTCAGCGGTCCCTTCGCTTGCGCCTGTCGCAGCAATTCCTGATCGAATAGCGGCATCTCAGTATCTTTGTGAGCCTCATTGAAGCGAATCAATGCCGCCAGAGAGCGCACCGGGAACGTGGGCGGTAGGCGCTTGAGGTATGCATTCAAGTCGGCCTTGAATTCGTACAACAACACTTCCTGTTCGGGGGCGCCGGTCGAACCGTGCATGGGCAAATCCGCCGGATCAACGATGACGGCGCCCGCGGCTTTCAGCGCTGCGATGCAGGCATCCAGAAAACCATTTAAGGGCGCGTTGTCGGCAAAAAACTTGCGGGCTACACCCAAGCGCGCTCCTTCCAAGCCATTCGGGTCGACGTAACGCGCGTAGTCGGTCCGGAACCGATCGCCCACAGCAGCGCTCGCCGCATCGGCGCTATCCAGACCTGCCATAACCGAGAGCATCACGGCGGCGTCGCGGACGCTGCGCGTCAAGGGTCCGGCGGTGTCCTGGCTATGCGAAATCGGCGCGATGCCGCGACGGCTGACCAGACCGACGGTGGGCTTCAATCCGACGACGCCATTGACCGAAGCAGGACTCACTATCGAGCCGTCGGTCTCGGTGCCCACGGCAATGGCGCACAAATTCGCCGACACCGCGACTGCCGAGCCGGAGCTCGATCCCGAAGGCGTACGGTCAGTCGCGTAAGGATTTCGGCACTGGCCGCCTCGACCGCTCCAGCCGCTTATCGAGTGGGTCGAGCGAAAGTTGGCCCACTCGCTCAAGTTGCTCTTGCCCAAAATCACCGCACCCGCCGCCCGCAGTCGCTCGACCAGCGGCGCATCCTTGGGCGAGTACCACCCCGCCAGCGCCAACGAACCGGCCGTCGACATCATGTGATCGGAAGTCTCGACATTGTCTTTGATCAGCACCGGCACGCCGTGCAGCGGTCCGCGGACTCCGTGCGTCTTGCGCTCGGCGTCGAGTGCGGACGCGATCTCAAGCGCGCGAGGATTGATTTCGATGACTGCCCCTAAGCACGGGCCGCGACGGTCAAGCTTGTCGATGCGAGCCAGGTAGCTCTGCGTCAGCTGCTGTGAGCTCAAGCGGCCGTCTGCAAAGGCGGCGGCTATATCCGCGAGCGACAGTTCCTCAAGCGCGTCGGCCGGCGCGTGAGCCGCGGTCGTCGACGGGCTGGACGTGCTTTGTTCGGCTCCGGCGGCGGCCGCAGCCGCGGCGGCCGCAGCCGCGGCGGCCGCCGCGATGAGAAATTCACGCCGGCGCATCAGGTGTTCACTTTTGTTTGCTCTAGATCGAGCTCGGCCTGGAGGCTCTCCAGATCGCGAGCGATGCTGGCGACCGCCAGAACGCGGCCGCCGCGCCGGTAGGTCGCCGTGCAATCGCGCGAGCTCAGCGAACCGTCGATGTCGATGGCGTCCCAGGATTCGGCGTGGCCGACATAATTGACCGTAAGGTCGTAGTGCTGGCTCCAAAAGAAGGGGACCGCGTCGAAGGGCTGCCGGTGCCCAAGGATATTCAGCGCCGCGACCTGGCCTTGCCGTTCCGCGACCACCCAGTGCTCGACACGGATGCGATCGCCGGAATGAGGATCGGGCCAGCGGCAGATGTCGCCGGCGGCGAAAATGCCGGCTGCGCTGGTTTCGAGGTACTCATTGACTCGAACGCCGCGATCGATCGCCAGTCCTGCTTCCTCGGCCAGCTTGATGGCGGGACGCACGCCCACACCGACGACGACAAAATCCGCTTCGATGCTCGAGCCGTCCTTCAGCGTCGCGCGCGTGCCCTCGACCCTGGCGACGGAGGTGCCCAAATGAAAAACCACCCCGTGGGATTCGTGAACTTCGCGCACCAGCGTGCCGAGCTGTGCACCCAGCACGCGTTCAAACAGAACGCGCTCCAGCCCGACGACATGTACGTCGATGCCTCGATGCCGCAGCGACGCGGCCACCTCAAGGCCGATAAAACTCGCCCCCACCACCACCACGCGCTTCGCCGCTGCGGCGGCCGCGACGATGGCTTGGGAATCGGCAAAAGTGCGCAAGTACAGGAGCCGTGCGCCGCCGGCAACGGGAATATCCAGTCGCACCGGCTCGGCGCCGGTCGCGAGCAGCAGCGTGTCGAAGTCGATCTTTCCGCCGCCCTCCAGCCGCACGCTGCGCTGCTTGAGGTCCAGCGATTGCACCCGCGAGTCGAGCAGCAGCTCGATTTTGCGGGCCGGGTAGTCATCGGCGCTGCGCAGGGGCATCCATTCCGCGGGTGCCGTGCCCATCAAGAAATCCTTGGATAAATTGGGGCGGTCATAGGGCGCCGCCGTATCCGCGCTGATCATGGTGATGCGGCCTGGATAGCCTTCGCGGCGCAGGCGGTCCGCGGCGGCCAAGCCGGCCGCCCCACCGCCGATGATGGTCACAGAAGCGGGTAGGTTGCCGGTGGGAGGCGCGGAAGGCTTAGGCTCCGGCTTGCGTTCGCGGGCGTACACCTTGCTGCCCGTCCGTTCTACGCGCCAGCAGGCCACCGGATCGAAAGCCGGCGCATGCAGCGCGGCGCCGGAGCGAAGACTGAAGCAGGCGTGGTGCAAGGGACATCGTACCGTGTCGCCGACCGCCATTCCGTCGGCGAGGGCGCCGTGATAATGGGTGCATTGTGCGCCCACCGCGAAAAACTCCTCGCCGCGCCTCACCAGAATCGCCTCTTCGGTGTCGACGCGGCACGGCACGATGGCAGCGTCCGAAATATCGCCGATATCCATTCCACTGCGAAGGTCGGGGAGCTGGGAGTGGTCCATTTTTCTGCGCGCTCTGCTATAACTCGGGCTACATACTATGCATTTGAGAGAGAGGGGACAATGCGCAGGGCACATACGGCATGCACTCACTTGAACAGCGTCCGGCGCGTGGTGCCCTCCGGCGACGGCTGCGTGGAATGCCTGGCAACAGGCGACACGTGGGTACACCTACGCTTGTGCCGTACTTGCGGGCATGTGGGATGTTGTGACGACTCAAAAAATCGTCACGCGCGCAAGCATGCCGGCGGGTCCGGTCATCCGATCATTTCCTCATTTGAACCTGGGGAAGACTGGAGCTGGTGCTTCATCGATGAGATCGAAGTGGTGTTACCCCAATAACGGCCGAGCATTTCGGCAAGGATTCCCCGTTATGAAGCGATGCAATCGGATTTGGGTGATTTTGGCCGCGCTATTCGCCGTGATCGGCGCTGCCAACGCTGCCAATTATACGGACACGATTTCGCTGTTCAAGAATGCGGGCGAGAGTGCGGCATTTTTTCAACACAGCTATGCCTATGCCGTATTCCCAAATATCGGTGAGGGGGGATTTGTCGTGGGCGGTGCGTTCGGCAAAGGCCGCGTGTACGCTCAAGGGCAGCTCGTCGGCGATGCGACCATGAAGCAGCTAAGCGTGGGATTCCAGGCCGGCGGCAAGGACTACAGCCAAATCATCTTTTTCCAGGACAAGCGCGCGCTCGATAAATTCGAGTCAGGCAGCTTTGAGTTCTCAGCGGGTGCGAGCGCCATCGCGGTCACGGCGGGGGCGAATGCCAGCGTGGGAACGAACGGCGCCACCTCCGGCGCGAGCGCCGGAAAGAGAGATGCCAACACCGATGGCGTCTACAACGATGGCATGGCGGTATTTACCATCGCCAAGGGCGGTTTGATGTATGCCGCGGCGCTTGCCGGCCAAAAATTCACATACAAGGCCCGCGGACCGGGCTAAGCAAGAGTCGGTCATAAAAAGACCATTTGGGGAGAAGTATGAACAGCCGCCGATACGCACGACACAGTGCGTTGCTCCTATCTGTCGCTTTGCTTTGCGGCCTTGCCGCCGGCGCCGCGCGCTCAGCGGAAGGCAGCGGCAAGCCGGTGGACGGCGAACGCATCGCGAATGCGGATGCAGAGCCCGGCAATTGGCTTACCTATGGCCGCACCTACAGCGAACAGCGTTACAGCCCGCTGGCCCGCATCAACGACAGAAATGCACAAAATTTAGGCCTCGCTTGGTTCGCGGACCTTGACACCAATCGGGCGCAGGAAGCAACGCCACTGGTCGTGGATGGCGTGATGTACGTCTCCACCGCATGGAGCTTGGTTAAAGCCTATGACGCGCGCACCGGCAAATTGCTTTGGGCGTATGACCCGCAGGTGCATCGCGAACTCGGCGTGAATGCCTGCTGCGATGTGGGCAATCGCGGTGTCGCCGTGTGGAATCACAAAATCTACGTCGGAGCTTACGACGGACGCCTCGTGGCGCTGGATGCGGCGACGGGCAAGCCGGTCTGGAGCGCGCTCACCGTCGACACCACCAAGCCCTACACCATCACGCAAGCCCCGCGGGTTGTCCGCGGGCGCGTGATCATCGGCAACAGCGGCGGCGAGTACGGCACGCGCGGTTATATCTCCGCCTACGATGCGGAGACAGGAAAGTTGGCCTGGCGGTTCTTCACCGTCCCCGGCGATCCGTCCCAGCCCTTTGAAAACGACGCGATGGCGCGCGCGGCTAAAACTTGGTCGGGAGAGTGGTGGAAATTGGGCGGCGGCGGTCCCGCGTGGGACGCGATTTCCTATGATCCGAAACTCAATCTGCTTTATTTCGGGACAGGCAACGGCGTGCAATGGGCGCGTTCCGCGCGCAGCGACGGAAAGGGGGATAATTTGTATGTCGCCTCGATTGTCGCGTTGCACGCCGACACGGGCGAGTACGCCTGGCACTACCAGGCCACGCCCGGGGAGGAGTGGGACTTCGACGCCGTTCAGCAATTGGTGCTGGCCGATCTGAAAATCGATGGCAAGCCTCGCCAGGTGCTCATGCAGGCCAACAAGAACGGTTTCTTTTACGTGCTGGATCGCAAGACGGGCGCGTTGATCTCTGCAAAAGCGATCGTACCGGTGAACTGGGCGAGCGGCGTCGATTTGAACACCGGTCGTCCGATCGAAAACAAAGAAGCTCGTTACAGCGAAACCGGCAAACCGGTCGATATCAAGCCCGGCCCCTTGGGTGCGCATAATTGGCAGCCGATGGCGTTCAACGTGAAAACCGGCCTGATGTATATTCCGGCGCAACAGGTGCCGGTGCGCTACACACCGCTGCCGGCCTTGCCGGTCGCGTCAATCGGCTGGAATTTGGGCGTTGCACCCTCAGGGCTAAGCTCGCAAAACGAGGGATTTCTGCTCGCCTGGGACCCGGTGCGTCAGCGCGAAGCCTGGCGGGTCGCCTACAAGGGGCCGTGGAATGGCGGCGTTGTCACCACCGCCGGCAACATCGTGGCGCAGGGCGACGCGGCGGGAAACTTCAATGTGTACCGCGCCGATAATGGCCAGAAGTTATGGTCGATGTTCGCGCAGTCAGGGATCATCGCCGCCCCCAGCACGTTCGAGGTCGCAGGCGAACAATACATCGCAGTGCTCAGCGGCTGGGGCGGCAGCTATGCCCTGAGCGGCGGCAAGGCCGCGGCCATGTCGGGTAATTTGCGCAATGTCAGCCGCTTGCTGGTATTCAAGCTCGGCGCTACCGGCGCATTGCCGCCGCTCGAGCCGCGCGCCATCGTCATTAATCCTCCGCCCGATCCCGTCGACGCGGCATCCATTGCTCGCGGCGAACCGCTATTCGATCAGTATTGCAGCGCCTGCCACGGCGAGCATGCAATCGGCGGCGGCGTCGTGTCCGATCTGCGTGCTTCGAATTTCTTGAGCATGGATTTCTTCTATAACATCGTCCTCGATGGCGCGCTGAAAGATGCCGGAATGGCTTCCTTCAAGAGTGCCTTGAGTCGCGACGATGTCACCGCCATCCGCAATTTCATCATTCATCGCGCAAACCAAGACAGCAAGGCCGCTCCGCCGCAATGAGTTTTGCGGTGCGCCGTAAGAAACCCCTTACATCTCTTGCATCGTTGCAGCGATACCGCGGCCAAATAATCCGCCGCAACATTCCTTGAGGAATCCGGGGCGCTCGCTCCATAACGCTACAAAAGGGGTTTAGCATGGGTCGCGGAATATTGCTTTGGCTGTTGGGCGTACCTCTCCCGGTCATTCTGCTGCTGGCGATGTGTTCGCATCGCTAGGGGAGAACCTCGTGTCAGACACCATTCTCGCTGGAACCGCGGTCGCGATGGATGCGGGATCGCCCGCAAAATCCGCCGCATCTTGGCCATCCATCATCGCCGGTGCCTTCGTGGCGGCGGCCACGACGGCCATTCTCGTGGCATTGGGGTCGGGAGTCGGCTTTGCGTCCATTTCTCCCTGGCCAGGTCATGGCGCGTCGGTAACGAGCTTTGCCGTGACGACGGCGATCTGGCTCATCGTGACGCAATGGATTTCCGCAGCCCTCGGCGGCTATATCGCCGGAAGACTGCGCACTCGCTGGATGGGAACACATCCGCACGAGGTGTTCTTTCGAGACACGGCACATGGGCTCATCACTTGGGCGGTAGCCACCATGCTGGTGGTTGCAGTCGGCGCGAGTTCGTTCATGTCAGCGGCGGCTGGGGCCGGTCGTGCGGCGAGCGCCGGCGCCACCGAAGCCGTCGCGAATACCAGTTCGATCTCGCCATATGAGATCGACAAATTGTTCAGGACCTCGAATTTTGGTGGAGCAGCATTGTTATCTGATGCGCGCCTGGAAACGACGCACATTGCGGCCAACGCCTTTGCCAACGGCAGCATCTCCAGCGCCGACCGCACCTACCTCATCGATCAAGTAAGTGCGCGCACAGGGGCCTCGCAGGCCGATGCGCAGGCGCGGGTGGACAATTTCGTCGCCGCCCTCACCCAAGCGCAGGCGAAGTTGAAGGCGCAGGCGGATGCGGCAAGAAAAGCTGCGGCCGAGGCCTCCATATACCTGGCGCTTTCGCTGCTGATTGGCGCGTTTATAGCGAGCGTTGCGGCTGTGTTGGGTGGCAAAATCCGAGACGAGCATATCTAGCGCGTTTCCAAGGAGCGAACGATGGACTCTGAACACAAGCTCAACGATCTGTTTGACCAAACCGAAGAATTGCTTGCCAAACTGGCAGATCAACGCGGTCCGCAAATCCAGGAACTGCGCGAAAAGCTGCATCGTTCCATGGGCCGGACCCGGGTCGCACTGAAGAGCGCGCCTGCTCCGGAACACGTGAAGGTTCGCGACGTCGCCGCCTCCTTCAACGACTACGTGCAGAACTATCCCTGGCTCGCACTGGCGACGGGGGTTTTGGTTGCCTCGAGCATTGGAATTCTCGCGACCCGCGCAACCAAGCGCTCGCTCCATCACGGACGGCAGCATCACCAACGGCACGCCGCGTAAATTGGCTCGACCCTGACGGAAACAATGTAGAGGCGATATTTCGCGGTCGCTAGTCGCGATCCGGCGCTCCCGGCGGGAAGAATTGGCGAAAGGGCCGGGCCTCATCGACGGTGCGAGCGACCGAGGGTCGCGCCAGCAACCGGCGGCGATAGGCGCGCACGCGCGGCAGCCTCTCGGGGACTTCATGAACCCAGTCGGCATATAACAGCGACGGCGCGGCGGCGCAATCGGCCATGCTGAAGTCACTCCCGCTCGCCCAGTTCCGTGTCGCGATCACATCGTTCAGCCAGCCATAGGCCGCATCGAGCGATGAGCGTGCTTCCTTAACTCCCAGCGGGTCACGATCGCCCGGCGCGCGCAGAAAATCCGCGACGATTCTCTGCATCGGCGTCATGACGTAATTGTCGAAAAAACGATCCATCATGCGAACCTCCAGCGCGGCTTCAGGATCTTTTGGAATCAGTTGGACGGCGCCGGGATAACGAAGCGCGAGATGCTCGATGATGACGCTCGATTCCACGTAGGTTTGACCCGCGTCGCGCAGCACGGGGAATTTTTTGAGCGGCCAAAACTCGGTCAATTCGCTCATCGCGGCCGGATCTTCCGGCCCAATCGCGCGATAGGTAAAGGGCGTGCCGTTCTCGTAGAGCGCGATCAATACTTTCTGACAGTAAGACGCGAACGGATGTGCATATAGCGATGGTTGCATCGATACCTCCAGACATAAACGATACACCAGGATTGCGCCGTGCGGGACAAGGCGAAGTCGATCGACTAAGATTCGAGGGACATGACAAATCCGAGCGCGCCATTGGATGGCTTGACCGTCCTCGATTTTTCCCATGCCCTGGCCGGACCCTACTGCACCATGCTGATGGCGGCCTATGGCGCCAACGTGATCAAAGTCGAAGGTCCCGAGGGGGATATCGGGCGCACCTGGGGACCGCCGTTCAACGGCACCGATGCGTCCTATTTCGTCGGCCTCAACAGCGGTAAACAAAGTCTCGCCATCGATTTAAAAACAACAGAAGGACTCGAAGTCTGCCGAAAATTGGCCGCTAAGGCCGATTTTCTGGTGGAAAATTTCAGGCCCGGCACCATGAACCGCCTCGGCCTGGACTTCGCATCCCTGTCGGCGGCGAATCCGCGGCTCATTTATGTCTCGATTTCCGGATACGGACAGACCGGCCCCAGACGCCTGGAACCGGCCATGGACTTGATCATCCAATCCGCTTCGGGGTTGATGAGCATTACAGGAACCGCCGCAGGCGAGACGGTCAAGACGGGACACTCGATTGCGGACATCACGGCCGGACTGTTCTCGCTGATCGGCGCGATGATGGCGCTGGAGGCGCGGCATCGCACCGGTCGCGGACAGTTCGTGGATGTCTCCATGATGGATACCGTGATGTCGACCATGCTGCCAAGCTTCGCGCGCTACTTGGCTTCTGGCATCGTGCCCAAGCCCATGGGCACGCTGTTCGAGGGCATCGTGCCTTATCGGAACTTCGTATGCGAGGACCGTGAAATCACGCTGGCCGTGGCCAGCGACAAACTTTGGAAAAGCTTTTGCGAGGCGATCGGCCGCGCCGAGCTCGGTACCCATCCCGACTACAACACCAATCCGATGCGAGTGAAGAACCGCGGTGTGCTCGAGCCGATGCTCGACGCGATGTTTCGGTCGCGTCCGGCTGCGCACTGGGTTGAGCTGCTTGCGCGGCACGGCGTGCCTGCAACCGTGGTGCGCAATCTCAAGGAAGTGATCGACGATGAGCAAACTGCCGCGCGCAATATGACGCCGGTCGTCGAGCATGCGATCGCAGGTCCCATTCGCGTCATTGGCGTGCCGGTGCAATTGTCCGAAACGCCGGGACGGATCGGCTGCGCGGCGCCGCTGCTGGGGGCGGATACCGCGGCGATCCTCAAGGCAATCAACGGCGAATGACTAGACTTGCGACCGGCTCCAGGTCAGCCGCTTGGTCACGGCGTAATTCCACACCGCACCCACCGCGATGCCTCCCAAGGCGGCAACGTACCAAACGCCGGAGACTTGATTGAGATAGGTCGCAAGCCCGACGTTCATGCAGGCACCCAAGCTGCACGCAACATTGAATGACAGCCAGCCTCGCAGCCAGCGCAGGCCGCGCAACCGCTTGTCCCGATAGGTAAGGACATTATTCACGGCGAAATTAAAGGTCATGGTGCTGACCGTCGCGATGGTCTGATCCGCCAAAAAGCTGCCGTCCGCAAAATTTCGCAACAAACTCAAGATGGTGAGGTGCACGGCGACACCTAGCGCGCCCACGATGCAGAAGGCGACGAAACGCACCGGCACGATGTGCCCGAACATTTTGTCGAGCAGCAGCATGACGTATTCCCACGCGGTCAGCGAATCGAGCTTGCTCGTGCCGGCCTGACGCAGCCGGAAACTGTACGGCAGTTCCTTGAAGCGCAGCGGCTCGGGGGAAGAAGCGAAAAGATCCATGAGTATTTTTGTGCCGATGTTCGACAATTTTCGCGCCGCGCGTTCGAATACGGGGCGGCGCAGCATGAAAAAACCGCTCATCGGGTCAGTCAGCGTGTCAGGGACCAGCATGCGGCTGAGGCGCGTGCCAAATTTGCTCAAGCGCCGGCGCGCCGCGCCCCAGTCGCCCGTGCCGCCGCCGGCGGCATAGCGGCTGCCGATCACCACGTCGGTCTCGCCTTGTTTGAGTTCCGTCAGCATGTGCGGAAGAAGGCTCTCATCGTGCTGCAGGTCGCCGTCCATGACCGCAAGATACGGTGCCGAGCTTGCCAGCATGCCCTCGACACAGGCTGAGGATAGGCCGCGACGCCCCAGTCTTTGCACGCAGCGAATTCGAGCATCCTTGTGGGCGAGTTGCCGCACCAAGTCCGCGGTACCGTCCGGCGAGTCATCGTCCACGTAAATCAGTTCCCACGCACAATCGCGCAGGCAGGCGCCGATTCGTTCCGCCAATTCAATGACGTTTTCGCGCTCATTGAAGGTGGGAACAATGACGGAAAGTTCAGGGCCTCGAGGCTGTGCGTCCAACTCAATGACTCATGCGATGGGTGGCGGAGTATAGTACAGCCAGGCCCTGACCTGATACGATTGCCGCCCCGTCGAGGCCAAGGTTCCCCGGGGTGTAGCTCAGACTGGTAGAGCGCTACGTTTGGGACGTAGATGTCGCAGGTTCGAATCCTGTCACCCCGACCACTTCACACGGGTCCTTTCCGGGGACATCGGTGGGTTGTCTCTTAAGCTGTTTTTTCCACGCTCAATCCGAGGCGCTTGATCATTGCGTCTCTCATGATGAACTTTTGTATCTTGCCGGTGACTGTCATCGGGAACTCATCCACAAATTCGACGTAACGCGGGATTTTGTAGTGTGCGATTTGGCCCTGGCAGTACTGCTTGAATTCCTCAGGGCCCGCGGTTACACCGGCGCGCAGTTGTATCCAGGCGCAAAGTTCCTCGCCAAATTTCGGGTCAGGTACGCCAAAGCACGACACCGCCAGAATCTTGGGATGCTTGAATAGAAATTCCTCCACCTCACGCGGATAAATGTTTTCGCCGCCGCGAATGATCATGTCTTTGATGCGTCCGACGATGTTGCAATAGCCCTGCGAGTCGATCACGCCGAGGTCGCCTGTGTGCATCCAGCCGTCTTGGTCCAGCACCTCCGAGGTGCGCTCGGGATCCCCCCAGTAGCCTTGCATCACTGAGTAGCCGCGCGTGCACAATTCACCGCTGATTCCGCGCGCAACGATTGCGCCGCTGCCATCGACGATCTTGACCTGCAAATGCGGTTGGATTCTCCCCACCGTGGAGACCCGCCGCTCCAGCGAGTCGTCAATGCTTGATTGAAAGCTCACCGGACTGGTCTCGGTCATGCCGTAGGCGATGGTCACCTCAGGCATGTGCATTTCTTCGATCACCCGATGCATGACTGCGATCGGGCAGGGCGATCCAGCCATGATGCCGCCGCGCAGGCTGGACATGTCAAATTCCCGGAAGCGGGGATGGTCGAGCATGGCGATGAACATGGTCGGTACGCCGTAGAGGGCGGTGCAGCGTTCGGATTCAATGCACCGCAGAGTTGCCAGTGCGTCAAACCCACGGCTAGGAAAGACTGCGGCTGCGCCATGTGTCAGGCAGTTCAAGTTCCCCATGCACATGCCAAAACAATGATACAGCGGGACCGGAACGCATATCCTATCGCCGAAGCCGGTCCGAATCGCCTCACCTACGAAGAGTGCGTTGTTGAGTATGTTTCGATGTGTCAGCGTCGCGCCCTTTGGCGATCCGGTCGTACCGCTCGTGAACTGAATATTTACGGCTTCGTCAGGCTTCAAGACCTCGGCGATTTCCTGCAGGCGATTGCGATGCGATTCGCGGCCGCGGCTGCGGATGGCCGTGAACGACAGGACTCCAGGAACTTTCGCCGCATCTATGCACGCCACCAGCTTAAGATGGGGAAGCCTTTGCGAAGAGAGCATGCCGGGCTCATCGCGGAGAAGTTCGGGCGCAATCTCGCACAGCATGGCTAGGTAATCGCTGGATTTGAAGCTCGCCGCGGTGATGAGAGCCTTGCACGCGACGGTATTCAAGACGAATTCCAATTCATGCTTGCGATAAGCCGGATTGATGTTCACCAGGATCAAACCCGCTTTTGCCGCGGCGTATTGAGTGATGGCCCATTCAACGCAATTCGGTGCCCAGATCCCGATGCGATCGCCGGCTTTCAAATCCAGCGCGAGCAGGCCGGCGGCGTACTCGTGCGCACACCGATCCAATTGGAAGTAGGTGAGTCGTGCGCCCGACTCGCAGCAGACCAGCGCCACCTGGTCGGGCCAACTGTTTGCCGCGCGTGCCAAGGCGCCGCCGATGGTTTCCTCGAGCAGCGGTTGCGTGTCGCTGCCGCACACGAAGCTGATTTCGCTATCCACAGGAACCACCTTGGTGAAGGCGCACGGCGGAGTCAATACGCTTCAATCTTATTAGATCAATAATGATCAGGGCGCGATGATGAGCTTGACGCCGGCATTCTGCACCATTTGCGCGTGCCGGGGCGAAACGCCCCGGTCAGTGATCAACACATCGATTTCATCCAGACCGCAAACGATATGTCCGGAGGGCCCGTCGAATTTTGAGCTGTCGAGCAGCACGATGATCTCGTCGGCGCGATCAATGAGCCGCCGCTCGGCACCGACAAGAATGATATCCGCCTGCATCAGGCCGGCGCTGCCGACAGCGGCGGCGCTCATGAAAAGCTTTGGGGCGTGAAAGCGCTGCATGCCGTCGTCGCTGGATGCGGCGAGAATGATATTTTGTTCTGGAAACACCTGGCCTGCGGGAACCAGCACGCGCGTCCCCGGCTGGAGCAAGAGCGCGCTGACGATGCGCAAGGAATTGGTCAGCGCCTGTAGATTCAGGCCGCGAACATGCTGGCACATCTGCAACGTCGTGGATCCACCGTCGATCATCACGGCTTCGCCCGCATTGCAAAGCTTGGCCGCCGCGCGTCCGATGGCTTCCTTTTCCTGCCGATGAAGATTGACATTTTCTTCGAATGGCACGCCCGTCAAGTGCTGACCGGCATCGGGCGCAAGGCGTTTTGCGTGCTTCGATTCGTTCTTCTTGGCACCGCCGCGGACCCGCGTCAAGAGGCCCGCGATCATCATGCGCTCAAGGTCGCGCCTTATGGTCGCGGGCGAAGCAGCAATTCGCTGTTCCAGATCCTGAAAAGAGATGAATCCCCTTTGGTTCACCGTCTCTAGAATTAGCTTTTCGCGCTCCGCTGAATGCATGGCAGTCCTGACTCGGTAGATCCCCTACCCGTGGTGCATACTTTGGACTTAAGTGGCGGCCAATTCAATCAAAGTCGATCACGCCGGTCAGTGCTGCGCGGTGATCAAGCCTCGCGAGCGCAACCACTGCTCGAAAAGACCTTGCCACTGATCGACCGGCAATCCCATTTGTCGCGTCCCGAATCCGTGCGGACCCTGTTCGAACAGGTGCAGTTCTGCGGGCAGATGCGCCGCGGTCCAGCGTTGATAGATCATGACGCTGCGACCCGACGGGACCAGTTTGTCGGCTTGCGTCGCGACTATAAATATCGGCGGCGCATCGGCCGGCGGCGCTATGTCGTCCATATAGCCATAGATAGGCGCGGCGAAATCGGGTCGGCTCTCGGCATCGTGCGCGAGCGCAACGCCCATGGTTAGTCCGGCTCCCGCCGAAAACCCCATCAAGCCGATGCGATCTTTCGCCACGCCCCACTCAGCCGCGTGCCGGCGCACGTAGCGAATGGCTTGTTTCCCATCGGCGACGGCCAGAGTGCGACCGGCGTCGAGCTTGTGGTAGTTACCGTCGAAGTCCGCCTGGATGCTGGCGGTCAACTCTTTCATTTCAGCTGATTGGTCCGCCAAATTAACCGGAGTCGGCAACAGGCGATATTTGAGAACAAATGCCGTCACCCCGCGGGCGCTGAGCCATTCGGCGAGGTCGGTGCCTTCGTAGTTGAACATGAGTCCGAAATAGCCGCCGCCGGGGCAGACGATGAGCGCCGTTCCATTGGGCTTTTCCGGGGCGAAAACGGTGAGCGTCGGCGTCACGACGTTGCGAATCAGCCGAGTGGTCTGGTTTCCCGGCGCCGGCAACTGGGCATCGATCTCCTTCAGAGTCGATCCTTCCGAGCCGGGCGCCGCGCCGGGCCAGATATTTACCACCGGATGAGAGGCGGGCGGTGCGGATTCTGCCCATGCCGAGGCAGCAAACATGGCGGCCAATGCAGCCGCTAGGTAGATTCTCATCAAGTTCTCCTCCGTCACACGATGCCAGTGCCTGGCGCCAATTTATGCCGGCGCCTTGCTTGCGTCTTGCGCCAACCGCTGGCACGAAAGGCGCCGAGTACATCGATCGCGCCTCCCGCGTCGACGCGGGCTTGCGCAATCAGCGGCGAGACGTCCGTCCGATATGCCTGCCGAAGACTCTGGAATGCCATCATCACGTCGTTCGATTCCTGGGCGTACAGCAATGCCTCTCGATCGACAATCAATGCCTTGGCAAAAGCGCAGACGATGGCTTCGGCGGAAGCCAGCATGCTTTCGATGGGATCGGTCACGTTGTGCGATTGATCGATGAGGTAGGCAGGAGCGAAGGCTCCTCGGGCGCTGGACTCGGCTTCAATCAGCTCGTTGAACACGAGAAAAAGCTGATGCGGGTTGATGGAACCGGAATCGAGATCGTCATCCCCGTATTTGCTGTCGTTGAAGTGAAAGCCGCCCAGCTTGCCGAAGCGGTGCAGGCGGGCGACGATTTGTTCGATGTTGGTGGTAGGCGCGTGGTGGCCTAAATCCACGAGACAGTAAGCCTGCGACCCCAGCTGCTGTGCGGCGAGAATCGAAGACCCCCAATCCTGCAAGACGCTGCTGTAGAAGGCCGGCTCGAAAAGCTTGTGCTCCAGGAGCATTTTCCAATCGCCCGGCAGTGCGCTGTAAATTTTCGCGGCCGAATCAAGGTAGCGGTCAAAGGCGCGGGTGAAGTCTTGTTGTCCGGGAAAGTTACTGCCGTCGCCGACCCACACGGTGATGGCCTTGGAGCCGAGAATTTTGCCGATGCGGACGCACTCAATGTTGTGTGCCACGGCTTGATCGCGGACGGCCGCGTGCGCGGACCTCAAAGATCCGGCGGAGTAGCTGTGTTTCTGCTCCGGCTGATCCTGAAATGTATTCGAATTGACCGCGTCGAATCCCAGCGCCATGCTCGCGGCAAGATCGCGCAAGCCCGCGTAGTCCGCGACGCAGTCCCACGGAAAATGCGGAGAGACGCGCGGCGTGATGCGGCACAGCTGCTGGACGACCGCGCAATCTTCCAATTTCTCTTGAATGCATGTGGGGGCGCCATCGAAGGGGAATTTTGCAAAGCGGGTCCCGCCTCGGCCGGCGCCCCAAGTGGGAAGGGCGAGAGAGAACGCGGCAACCTTGCGGCGAATGGGCTCGATATCAATTCCCCGGCGGCGCAGCTGCCGAGCCAATGATTGATACTCATCCTCCAGGCCTTCGGTGCCGCGGCTGGCGTTAAAGTCCCGTACAAACTCTGGTGTCAGCGGTAGATTATCTGGCATGAGGGCGTCCCTCGCGATCAGGTGCTAACGGGTGAATGCCTGCGCATTGCCGGCGTCCACGTTGATCATATTACCGGTCGACTTGACGGACATGTCCGAGGCGAAAAAATACACCGCGTCCGCGATATCGCCGGGCAGCACGTCGACTTTCAGCATGGAACGATTGCGATAGTGCGCCTCCAGCGCGTCGCCCGAGTCTATCCCGTGCACACCGGCGCGTTCGCGCCGCCATTCACCGTCCCAGATTCTCGAACCCTTGATGACCGCGTCCGGGTTCACGGTGTTGACGCGGATCCCGAATGGCGCGCCTTCCACGGCGAGGCACCGCGCCAGATGCAGTGCGGCGGCCTTCGCGGAAGAATAGGCGGAGGCATCCAGCGCAGCGGCTATGCCGTTCTTCGAACCGATGAAAATGATTGAGCCGCCGCGCTGCAGCTTCATCAAGGGAAACGCTGAGCGTGCCGCGAGAAAGTAACCTTCGGCCAACACGTCGTAATTCTTGCGCCAGAGCTCCACCGTGGTTTCCTCGAGCGGCGCCGATGTGGCAATGCCGGCATTCGCGACCAAAATATCCAAGCCGGCAAATTCACGCGCGCAGGCCGCGAACGCATCGCGAACTTGATGTTCATCCGTCACGTCGCATAGCGTCGATCGCACAAAGTCCGAGCCGACCTTCAATTGCAAGGTCTTGAGCGCTTCCTCGAGCGCCTGGGCGTCGCGATCCAGCAGCATCACGCAGGCCCCTTCCGCGAGCAACCGGGCTGCCGTGGCGGCACCGATGCCGCCCGCGCCGCCGGTGATGAGTGCGATCTTGCCCGCCAGAGGCTTCGGTCTCGGCAGACGGCGCAATTTCGCTTCTTCCAACGCCCAATATTCGATTCGAAATGCCTCCCGTTCGTCGAGGCCGACGTATCTTCCTATCGCTTCGGCGCCGCGCATGACGTTAATGGCGTTGCCGTAGAATTCCGCGGCCAGCCGCGCAGTGGTCTTGTCGAGCGCGAATGCGATGCGGCCCAGTCCGGGCACCAGGATGATGACCGGATTGGAGTCCCGAATCTCGGGGTCGTCCGCGGTAGCACATCGACGATAGTAGGCTGCGTATTTTGCGCGGTATTCGCGCAAGGATTCTTCGAGGTAGACGCTGTCCCCGAGCCGTGTTTCATCCAACGTCAAAGGCCAAATCTTCGTGCGCAGGAAATGGTCGGGGCAGGAGGTGCCGAGTGCCGCGAGCCGTGCAAGATCTTTGGAGCAGACGAATTCCAACGTTTCAGCGTCGGCCGACAAGTGGCCGATCTTTGCGGACTTGCCGGACATCAAGCCACGCAGCTTCGGCATGATCGCGGTTGCCAGGCGCAGCCGTTCGGCTTGCGGCAAGGATGCGACGCGCGGGCCGCCAAACGCGGGGCGGTGCGCGAGGCGCTCATTGAGGTAACGTGCGGCATCGGCGACGAGTTGAATCGTATTCTCATAGCACGAGCGCGAGGTCTCTCCCCAGCAAATAAGGCCGTGGCCCGCCAGTACGACCCCTCGCAGTCCGGGATGCTGCGCCACGTAGTCCCGCAGCCGCAATCCCAGGTCGAATCCGGGCCTCTGCCAGGGCAGCCAGCCCACAGCACCCCGCCAAACTTCCTGTGCAGCGCTTTCGCCGGAGCTCGACGCAGCCAGCGCTATGACGGCATCAGGATGCACGTGATCGACGTTTGGATAAGGCAAGAGGCCGTGCAAGGGCGTATCGATCGACGCGGCGCGACCGTTGAGGTTGAAGGTGCAATGCGGCAGGTATTCAACCATTTGGTCTTCATGTTCGACGCCGCGGTAGAGCGCTTCCATCTGCAGGAAGCGTTCGTGGTATAGGGTCGCAAAACCATCGAGTTTCATTGAGCCTAAATCGCCGCCCGATCCCTTTACCCAGAGCACCCGAACCGGCAATTGAGTGAGCGGATCCAGACCCTCGAGCTTGGCGGAGGTGTTGCCGCCGCCAAAATTAGTGACCGTCAGGTCCGCCCCCAGCAGGTTGGAGCGATACAGCAACAGGTCGGCGGGGCTTTTTGCGGCCGCGGCGGCCTCCGACCAGCGGCTCAATGGGAGTTTGAACGGCAGCGCACCACGCGTCTCAGGGGGGACTTCCAATAGATCACTCATCACGTGGGTTCCCGCTTTTCATTTTTTAGGCGCGTCCTATCGATACCCTTTGTAACCAAAGCAGGGGCCGATTGCAATCAGAATCGATCATTTTACATCAGCTCGAAGGAAATCATCGTCCTAGCCGCGCTTCAAAGCACCAGGCCGCTCTCCCGCGCGCAAGGGCAGCATTTAACCTGGGAATGCTGGCTATGCGCGCCGGATTTTGTAATCATAAATAATACTTTTCGATCACAAGGCTGTGTAGAAACCGGTGCAGAGTCACGCGACCGTCGTGTTGGATGTCGGCAAGACGCTGACCAAAGCAAGTTTGTGGGGTCCAACGGGGACGCTGATCGAACGCCGGTGCCGCATGAACGCGAGACTCGATGGCGGTGGCTACCTCGCGCTCGACACGCCCGGTATCGAGAAATGGCTCGCCACGACGCTGCGTGAGTTTGCGCAGATGGAGCGGGTCGGACACATTATTCCGGTGGGACACGGCGCCGCCGCCGCACTGATCCGCGAAGGCAATTTGCACGCGCCGCCCCTGGACTACGAGCATCCGATCCCGGCGGCGATCCATCGTGAATATGATGAGCAGCGCGAACCCTTCGTCCTGACCGGATCTCCGGCTCTGCCTGCCGGCTTGAACCTCGGCGCGCAGTTGCATTTTCTGGAACAGACGCGACCCGAGATATGGAGCGGCGAGCCCATCGTGCTGCCTTGGCCGCAGTTTTGGGGTTGGCGGCTATCGGGACGCACGGTGTCCGAAGTGACAAGTCTCGGTTGCCATACCGACCTGTGGTATCCGATCGCCGCCGGCTACTCGCACACGGCTCGGGACCGCGGCTGGGCGCGACGCTTTGCCCCCTTGGTGCTGGCAGACGCGGTCGTGGGTCCGGTCTCAGCCGAATGGATTGAGCGCTGCGGATTACCCGGCGATGCCGAAGTGCTGTGCGGATTGCACGATTCGAATGCCGCGCTGCTCGCTGCGCGCGCCGCGGCGGGAGCGGACGGAGGCGATATGACGGTGCTTTCAACGGGTACGTGGTTTGTCGCCATGCGCACGCCAAGCGGCGCACGCTTTACTGAGTTGGAAAGTCTGCCCGTCGACCGCGATTGCTTGGTGAATGTCGATTGGCGAGGGGAGCCGATCCCTTCAGCGCGCTTCATGGGAGGGCGCGAGATAGAGATCTTGATGGGCGCCGACGGGTGGCTTGAACCTAAAAATGACGATGTCGCCCAAGTGGCCGCCGCCCATGCCGTCATTGCAAACGGCGCGATGATCCTGCCGACATTCGCCCCAGGCGCCGGCCCCTACGGGCAATGCACCGGCCGATGGCTGTCGATGCCCGACGATCCCCTGCAGCGCTGGGCGGCGACGTGCCTATACGCCGCGCTGCTTGCGGATACGGCGCTCGATCTCATCGGCTCCAAAGATCGGCTCATCGTCGAAGGGCGATTTGCCGCATCGACGCTGTTCGTTGCGTCACTCGCCGCGCTGCGGCCTCGCATGGGCGTGCAGGCGGCGCCTTCGGGCATCGATGCCTCGCTCGGAGCGTTGACGCTCCTGCGGCCGGCGCTGTTGTTGGGCGGCGCGCTCGCGCAAGTGCGCCCGCTTCCGCTGCGGTTGACCGAGTATCGTGAACGCTGGCGCCAGGAGTGCCTGCGGTAAGCTCATTCCGCGCGTAACGACAAATAGTTGCCGACGCCGATCAGAATGGTTGAGCCGACCAGCATGCCGATTCCAAACCAGATCAGCCGGCGTGTGCGCGTGCTCGATCCAGCCCATTCGCGCAGTGCAAAGCCCCAGAGTGTCGCGAACAGAATGATGCTGGCCATGTGCAAGGACCAAGACGAAAACGCATAGCGCCCCATCTGACTCTCGCCCATCGTGTAAAAAAAGAATTGGAAGTACCACAGGGTGCCGCCGAGCGCGGACAGCAGGTAGTTGCGCAGCAGGGGCGCACCTGCACCTGCACCTGCGCCGGAAGGAGCCTCGATCCATTGCCTGGCCGAATTATTCCTTTTGATGAGAAGGGCGCACCAAATCAGATTGGTGGTCAGGCCGCCGCTCAACACGACACAGAGCACCGGCAATCCCTGCCATAACGGCGCCGTGCCGGCAGCGAGGGATGCCGCGCGAATGGGTTGGCCGGCATCCAATCCCCAGGCGAAGCATCCCGACATGATCCCGGAAAACAAGGCAATCAAAAATCCCCTGCGCAAGTTGAATTCGGCAATCGATGTCGGGCTCGCACCCGTGGCTTCGCGTTCCTTCGCTCGGCCTGCCATCGCGACGACGGCGATCCCGGCCAGGGCGATAAGAATGCCGAGAAGGGTGACTCGGCCATTGCGTGTTGCCGCCAACGTGCCCAGCGTGCCGTGAAATAGCGGCGGTCCCAGGGTGCCGATGACCGTGGTCAATCCCAAGGCAATCGCCATACCCAGCGACAGTCCCAGATAACGCATGGTCAACCCAAATGTCAGGCCGCCAAGACCCCACAGTACTCCCCAGAACCAGCACCAAAATAGTGTTGCGGTATCCGTGCGGCTCAGCACTCCCAATAAATGATGCGTTTGCAGCGAGGCGACAACCCAGGGGGCAATGAGCCAGGAAAAAATTCCGCCGGTGAGCCAGAAGATTTCCCACGACCAGCCTCGAATTCGCCGGTAAGGGACGTAAAAGCTCGCGGATGAGAGGCCGCCCAGCCAATGAAATAGGACGCCCACCAGCGGATTGGGATTCATCGATGGCGTTCTCGGCTGCTTGATCGAATAAGATTCATTTGTTTGACGGCGCCGGGGCTATTGATCATCATAGATCAAATAGAATCATACCGCGTGACGAATGCACCCCGCGCCAGCCCATCGCCCAAAATCGCTTATCACGGGATTCGTCGCGCTCCTCTATGTCATTGGCGCGCAAGCTGCCGCGCCGGAAATCGATTCCTTGCTGGCCGGATTTCGCGAACCTCCGCCCGCGGCGCGGCCGCAGGTTTGGTGGCATTGGATGAACGGCAATGTCAATCTCGACGGTGCCAAGCTTGATCTTGCTTGGATGGAAAGGATCGGCATCGGCGGCGTTCACACTTTTACCGGCGGCGGCCTGGGCGAACCGCACGTCGTCGAACCTCCGGTCGATTTCTTAAGCGAGCAATGGCGCACGACGTTTCAGGCGACCACGCATCTGGCCCGCGCCGCGGGCATGGAAGTCACCATCGCGGGCTCGCCCGGTTGGAGCGAAACCGGCGGAATCTGGGTGGCGCCGGAAGACGCGATGAAAAAATATGTGTGGAGCGAAACACGCGTTACGGGCGGGAAATATCTTGAGCTGGACCTTGCGCAACCTCCCGCTGCCACCGGGCCATTTCTCGGGGTCAGGCGCAGCTTCAACCCCCCACCGTCCGAATTGCACGGTGATCTGTATCGCGACAGTCTGGTTGTGGCGTTTCCGACGCCCGCAGCGGAGCTGTTCGATGCCAGGCCGGTCTTTACCACGCGAAACGGCCCCATCGATGTCTCACCGTTGCGTACCGATGATCTTGGCGCAACGATCACGCTGCCGATCGCTGCCGGCGAATCCAGCACATATCTTGACGCCGCGTTCGATCGGCCGACAACCATTGCCGCACTGGTGCTGGGGCTTGGCAAAGTGGCCGACCTCGAGATTCTTGCCGGCGACGATGCGGCAAATCTTAGATCGCTGCTCAAGGCGCGGGCGGATCCATCGGAATCACCCGCGCCGCAACAGACTTATTCGTTCTCGCCGGCCCACGCCAGGATTTTTCGAATCATCTTGACGCGACCGAGCCTTAAGCCGTTGTTTCCGAATTTGCCGGCTCGTTTGTCGAAGCCGCCCCTGCCGCCGAGCGCATTCCTGCTCACTCGGCTCGAACTGTGCGGCGGTGCCCGTATCAGCCGCTTCGAGAGCAAGTCAGGATTTCAAGCGACGATCGACGCCGAAGCGCCGCCAACCGCCATGGCGGCTCGCGACGCGGTAATTCCGGCGGGTAGCGTGATCGATCTAACCGACAAGGTCGCGGCGAATGGCAGGCTTCGGTGGAGGGCACCGCCGGGCCGCTGGACGATTGTGCGCTTGGGGTGGTCATTGACCGGCCAAACCAATGGTCCGGCTCAGGCGAGAGACACGGGACTGGAGGTAGATAAGCTCGATCCGGTCTTGGTGCGCGGCTATCTCGAACACTATCTGGACATGTATCGCGACGCCATGCAGGAACCTCTCGGCGCAGGCAGCGTACAAAATCTTCTGACCGATAGTTGGGAAGCCGGAGTCCAGAACTGGACTCCGACGCTGCTCGCGCAATTCAAAACGCGGCGCGGCTACGATCCCCTGCCGTTTGTTCCTGCGCTCATCGGACGAGTGGTGAACGACTCCGCCAGCAGTGAACGTTTCCTATGGGATTTTCATCGCACGCTGGAGGAAGCGCTCGCCGACAATCACTACGGCGTGATCGCGCAAGTCCTTCACGAACGGGGCATGCGCTACTACACCGAAGCGCAGGGCGACACCCCGCGAGCCATCGGCGATGGTCTCGCGATCAAATCGCGCGCCGATATTCCAACTGCGGAATACTGGTATCGCGCATTCGCCACCGCGCCCGGCCAGCCCTCGCTGAAGGCAGACTTGCGGGAAGCCGCCTCGGCGGCGCACGTTTACGGCAAGCCTTTGGCCGCGGCCGAATCACTCACCGTGGCGGCAGGTACGGACCCCTGGGCTTTTTCGCCCGCCATGTTAAAGCCGGTGGTCGACGAGATCTTTGCCAGCGGCATCAACCGGATCCTCCTGCACGAATCGCATCATCAACCGCTGTTGCGCGAAGCGCCCGGGTTGACGCTGGGCTTTTTCGGCCAATTTTTCAACCGCAATGACACCTGGGCCGAGCATGCCGGCGGCTGGATCCAGTATCTATCGCGTACCTCGTATCTGCTGCAGCAAGGCAGCTATGTCGCCGATATCGCGTACTTCTACGGGGAGGAGCGTAACCTCACCGAGATTTATCTGAATCGATTCGACCGCGATGTCCCGAACGGCTACGCGTACGACTACATCAACGCCGAAGCCTTGCTGAGCCTGACCACTCTGCCCGACGGCGCAATTGCAGCCCCGGGCGGAATGCGCTACCGCGTGCTCTTTGTTCCATCCGCGGTCCGGCACTACTCGCTGCCGGCTCTGCGAAAATTACGCGAGCTCGTGGCGGGCGGGGCGGTCCTGGTCGCGTCGAGGCCGCTGGGCGGTCTTGGATTGCAGGCAAGCGATGCCGAGGTCCAGACGCTCGTCGATGAGTTGTGGGGTCCTGCCGCTGCGGCCACTGGGCCCCGGACCTACGGGCGCGGCCGCGTATACCCGCACCCGGATCTCACGGGCGCGCTCAAGGGCGAAGCCCTTTCGCCCGATGTTGCAGTGGAGGAAACCTGCGCCGAGGACTGCGGACTCATGTCGCTGCATCGCCATACGCCGGACGCCGACATTTATTTTCTATCGAACCGGGAAAACGCGGCGCGCACGATGCGCATCGTATTTCGCGTCAAGAATCTCGTTCCGGAATTGTGGCGGGCCGAATCCGGGGACACTCAGCCGCTCAGGTTTCAGTTCACCCCGCAAGGCGTGCAAGTGAACCTGCCTTTCGAGGCCAACGACGCATTTTTCGTGGTATTCCGCGCGAGCGCACCACACGTGCGAGAGACAACGGCGCAACCGGTGCCGGTCGAACTCCTGAAAATTAACGGGCCCTGGCAGGTTCAATTTCAATCCGGCCGAGGCGCGCCCGGGCGCGCCACGTTTGCGCAGCTGCAGGACTTCCGCAGCTCCGAGGATGCGGGCATCAGGTTTTTCTCCGGAACGGCAACTTACCGCACGACGCTCTCCTTGCCGGCAGGGCCGCTTCAGAGGGCACACAAGTTGGCGCTGAATCTCGGCGTGGTTCATGAACTGGCCGTGGTATTTCTGGATGGCCGGTTGCTCGGGACCGTTTGGCACGCGCCTTTTACCATCGATTTACCCGTCGATCTCAAGGCGGGCGCTCACGCGCTCGAGATCCAGGTCGATAATCTTTGGGTAAACAGACTAATAGGCGACAAGCAGCCGGGTGCGATTGCGGTGGCATTTGCACCGCAGTCGCCGTACACGGCGAATTCACCCCTGATGCCGTCGGGCTTAATCGGCCCCGTGAGGATCTTTCGCCAATGAAAAGACTATGCGCCATCGGCGCGCTGCTGATCGCGATAACGCCGCCGGCGATTGCGCAATCCAAGGGTGTCGAGGAGCGGGTCGAATCCATCCTCAGGCAAATGACCACGGACGAAAAGATAGGGCTCATCGGCGGCGCCGGTAGCCTGTTCGATATACGTGGGGTCCCGCGCTTGAACGTGCCGTCGATGACTGCCGCAGATGGGCCTTTCGGGGTCCGAAATTTCACGCGTACCAACGTGTACGCGGGCGGGATTGCGCTCGCCGCCAGCTGGAACACGGACCTCGCGCAGCGCATCGGTACCCAGTTGGGCCGCGAGGCTCGTTCACGCGGCGTGCATTTTTATCTGGCGCCCGGCGTAAATATTTATCGCGCGCCGCAAAACGGCCGCAACTTCGAATATTACGGCGAGGACCCCTATTTGGCGGGGCACACTGCAGCCGCGCTGATTTCGGGCGTGCAGAGT
The DNA here is from genome assembly GCA_036495805.1 of Steroidobacteraceae bacterium. Lineage (GTDB taxonomy): Bacteria > Pseudomonadota > Gammaproteobacteria > Steroidobacterales > Steroidobacteraceae > Bog-1198. The sequence continues at coordinate 43,405 of DASXMG010000047.1, forward strand.
CAGGGCGTCGCGGCCACGGTAAAACACTATCTGGGCAACAACTCGGAGTTTGCGCGTCACACGACGGACGTCATCGTCGATGAGCGTACGGCCCGCGAGATTTACTTGCCGGCTTTCGAGGCGGCGGTCAAGAGCGGCCACGTCGCGGCGGTGATGGATTCATACAATCTCGTGAACGGCGAGCACATGACGGAGAATCGCCGTTTCAATGTTGAGATCTTGAAGCAAGAGTGGGGGTTCAGCGGCGTCCTCATGTCGGATTGGGACGCGACCTACAGCACGTCCGGGGCGGCCAACGGCGGACTTGATTTAGAAATGCCGTACTCGAAATATTTCAACGCAGCGGCGTTCACCCCCTTGTTGAGCTCCGGTCAGGTCTCTCAACAAGTGCTGGATGACAAGGTGCGGCGCATACTGCGCACCGCCGTGCAACTAGGCTGGCTGGACCGGCCGCAGCTGGATACGTCCATTTCGCGCTACGATGTTGCCGGGCGCGCGCTTGCCTTGCAGGGTGCGCTGGAAGGTATCGTACTGCTCAAGAATACGGACGGCCTTTTGCCGCTGGACCAGCATAGGATTCGCTCTCTCGCGGTCATCGGACCTAATGCATTTCCGGCGGTGCTGATGGGCGGCGGCAGTTCCACGGTCGTACCGTTTCAGGCGACGAGTTTGTTGGAAGGCCTCAGCGCTGAATCGAACAACGACGTCGACATTCGCTATGCGCGCGGCATTGCCGGGTACCAGCGATTTGCGCGCGGCACGAAGTGGACGACCGCCGCCGGCGGCGGTCAGCCCGGCATCCAAGTGCAAGAGTTCGACAATCTCGACCTGACAGGAGCGCCCGCGCGCGCTCGCATTGAGCGTTATGTAGACCAAGGCGAACCACTTGATCTTAGCGCCTTGGCATCCGGGGATCGGCCGCTCGATCTCGCTGCATTCGGTGCGGTACATCCGACTTCGGCGCGCTTCAGCGGCTACTTCACACCGTCCTCGCCGGGCGAGCATGATTTATTCGTGCAGGTCGGGGGCTTCGACAAGGATATCGGCTATCGCGCCTACGTCGACGGTAAGCTCGTGATCGATCAGTGGTCGTGGAAAAAAGCGCCCGTTGCGGCCGTGAAACTGACGCTGGACCGCGGCGCGCACAAAATCGTCCTGGAGCACCGCGCCGGCGCTGGCGGCCTGGACGGAAAAATTCCCTTCATCAGGCTGGGTCTCGTGCCCGCGGGGGGATGGGTCGACGACGCAGCGGAACAATTCGCGGCGGGAGCCGACGTGGCCATCGTGGCCGTGGGCTTTGACTACGCGAGCGAGGCCGAAGCTTGGGACCGCACCTTTGAGTTGCCGCCCGGACAAGACGAGTTGCTGCGCAAGATTTGCGCAGCCAATAAGCGCTGTGTCGTTGTCGTGAACTCCGGCGGCGGTGTCGACACGACGGGGTGGCTGGAGCGCGTTCCGGCGCTCATTCAGGCCTGGTATCCAGGGCAAGACGGCGGCGCCGCCGTGGCGAAGATTCTATTCGGTTCCGTCAATCCGTCAGGGCATCTTCCCGCAACGTTCGAGCGCCGGTGGCAGGACAATCCAGTGCACAACAGTTACTACCCGGAAGGCGACACGAATCAGGTCCGCTACAAGGAGGGGGTGTTCGTCGGTTACCGCGGCTATGAAGCCCGAAATATCAAACCGCAGTTCCCCTTTGGATTCGGCCTTTCGTATACGTCGTTCGAATATCGTGACCTTAAAGTGCGCGCTACAGGCAAAGCGGACAATATGTACGAGGCGATGTTCAGCGTGAAGAATGTCGGGCCGCGCGCCGGCGCGGTGGTGCCGCAATTGTATGTCTCTCCGCCCAAGTCCTCGCTCCCGCGTCCCCAGAAAGAGTTGAAAGGATTTACCAAGTTCATGCTGCAACCCGGTGAATCTCACGACGTGGTACTGCCTCTGGACGCTCGCTCCTTCGCGTACTTCGATGTCGCCGGCAAGCGTTGGCGCGCGGACGCCGGCAACTATCGCGTGCTCATCGGGGATTCCACCGAACAAATTGCCTTGAGCGCTGTCGTCCGGCTCGATCATTCCATTACGGTGGGCAAGTAATGCGCCCCGTCGTTGCTGCGTCCATATCGAACGCGCTGGTTCTAAGGTCGGCGTCCGGCAGGCACCAAATACGATGACCACCAGCGCTTTGCTTCCGCGTATGCAGCACGTTGTTCGGGAGTTCCTGTCATGTAGGCTTGAAATACGTGCGTCATGCCTTCGTACACATCTAATTCGGCCACGCCGCCTGCCGTCTTGAGCGCCTGATACAGGCGCACCGAATCGCTCAACACCAGCTCCTTGGTGCCGGCTTGAATGAGCACCGGTGGATAGCCCTTTTTGAAGTCGCCATAGATGGGTGAGGCGTAGGGATTGGTCATGTCTTCAGGCGCCGCATAGGCGGCGAGAAAAGCCTTGTTGAGCGCGAAATCGAGCACCGGATCCGCATCGCGCAGCGTCGTTTCGGTGTCGCCGTTCAAGTTCAGATCGACGCATGGCGACAACAGCACCAGGGCACCGGGCATCGGCAGGCCCTGATCCCGCAATTTGAAAACGCTCGCGGGAACGATGTTGCCGCCCGCGGAATCGCCGAACATACCAATGCTTTTGGCTGGATGGCCTTGCGCGAGCACCGCTTTGTACACCGCGACGACTTGGTCCGTCACGATGCGCCAATTGCCGCGCGGCGCGACGGTGTAGTCGATCGATACGATGCGTTTGCCGGTAGCCAGCGCCATCAAGGCGTCTTGGCCCAGCGATGATTTCGCCGACCCCAACACGAATCCGCCGCCGTGGACGTGCAGCAGGATCGTACGGTCATCCCGGTATTGCGGCGGCGTGCTTTCAACCACATTCACGCCGCCAAGCTGAGTCTCGCGGACGGCAATGTGGAGCGACTTGAGCGTGGCAAGGGCGTTCGTTTCCGTACGTGCGATATCGCTGTCGTGACGCGCGTCGAATTCAGCCAGTGTATGGGGAATTTTTGCCTCTGCGCGATGCGCCGCGGCGATCGGCAGCAGTTTTTCGTAAATGGCCCGCGCCGCGGGCGAGATCGTGGTCGGAATGAACGAACGAACGTCGGCGGCTGCCGGTTCATCGGCGGGTGAGCTGGACATGCCGGCTGCCAATGTCGCCGTCAAAATCGCGCTCAGCCGATAGGTCTGCCTACGCAATTCGGCCGCGCTGCGCAGGATTTTCATTTCTCATCGACGCAAGAAAAGTTCGCCGCGTCATCCGCACTGGGGGTACCGTTCCATTTCGCCCGTTTCGGGTATGCGCATAGCAGCCCGCTACGCTCGACGCCTCCTTTGGGGGACCCGAAGGCACCCGCGAACAGGTCTTTCGGTTTGATTGCGCGCACCGTCTCGGGTGCCGCACCGCCCTCGACCCAGCGCTCCAAGGCTGCCGAGAGATCCGAGTCCGGATCCGGCGGTTGGCGCGGCGCGGTGTGCTCGCCGAATACGCTCGGCCCCGGGCCGCCAAAGCAATGCTGCATGCCAGGCGCCATGAACAGCCGCACGAACTGGCCACGGCGCTGCACGCCCATCTTCGCGCCGATATTTTCAAAATAGCGAATGGTGTTCAGGGGCGGCACCGCTGCATCTGCCCAGCCATGAAACAGAATGAGCTTGCCGCCGCGAGCAGCGAACTTGCTCAAGTTCGGATCAGTCGCATTCATCATGGGACTGAACTGTCGGATGATGCGAGGCGCGTCGCGATCGAGATCAAACTGCTCAATTTTCCAGTTTGCATCCTGCTGCACCATTGCGCCGACAAAACCTCCGCCGAATCGAGCCTCTGCACTGTCGCCGGGCTTCGGGCCATAAATCCAGCCGCTCCAACTGCCGACTTCGGCGCCTGGCGTAAATCCTGGGAAGGTGATGTCGCCGTGATCAGCGCGCAATCCTTGATAGACCGCCTGCAGACCCTCAATTTGCGCGCGAGTCAGGCAAGAATTCGATTCGGCCCCCTGACAGAGCAGCGCTTCGGGCTTGAAATGGCAGGATTGCGGAGCGCCGATGACGCCATCCTGCGCATTGCACTGGCGATTGACCTCGGCCTGAAGCGCAGGAAGATGATCCGGAGGGATAAAGGCCCCCGGCTTCGACACGGCCTGCTGGTTCCAGATGAAATCCAACATCAATCCGGTCCAGTCATTCGCGGGAGCGCCCGCGATGATGCCGTCATAGTCCGCGGGATAGCGCTGCGCGAGCATCAAGGCCTGCCGTCCGCCATTGGAGCAGGAGGCAAAGTAGGAATGCTTTGGGGCGTCTCCGTAGTATGCCTTGGTGACCGCCTTAGCGTTCACCGTCATGAGATGGATGGCGCGATGTGCGAAATCAACTATTCTTTCCGGATGGCCAATCGCCCAGCTCGCATCTTCCATCTTCGCGGTGTGACCCGTATCCGTCGTCACGCCCACATAGCCTCGCTGCAGTGACTGAACCAGGCCGCCTTGATAGTTGAGCGAGCCGGCGAAGCCGCCGTTGCCGGAGCCCTGCAGCTTGTGGTTCCAAGATGTCGTCGGCATCCAGATTTCAAAATTGATTTCCGAATCGGCAGTGGGCCGGATGACGCCCTTTACCTGGCAACGCTCGGGTAAATCTTCGGCCGGCCAAGGCCCATTGGGGTCTTTGAATGCTCCCGCCGGCACGCGAATGCTCTCGGTGATGGTGGTTTGCGCGAGCTTCAGCGTGTGCAGCTCCTCGCATGCGGTGGCCTGCGCCAATTGTGGAATCAGAACGGAGGCGCCGCCGAACGGCGCGAGACACATCAAAATGGCGCGGATACGCATGCTGGCCAGTCCCCGGTTGATTTTCCGCAAGCATGATCCCATAAAATGATCATCGTCAAGCACGCCCAAGCAAAATCTCCCTTTGTCGTACACGATCGATCATAATTAGTCACATCGTAGAGGCCTGAAGGGGAGAATTATGGCTTACGCACGATGCATCCTGGCCGTCCTGATCGCTCTATATGCGCTGCCCTCCATCGCCGCTAAGTCCGATGACCCCATCGTCGGCCTAAAGACCGAATACCAAAAAGATCCGCTGGGACTCGATGTGGCCAAACCACGCTTCAGTTGGCGGATCAACTCTCCTGCGCGCGGTGCCGGACAGAGCGCCTACGAGATCCGTGTCGCCGCCGACCGAGATGCGTTGCGCGGTTCCCGATCGCTCATCTGGGACTCCGGAAAAATCGGCTCGCCGCAGTCAATTTTTGTCAGCTACGGCGGCCCCGCCTTGCAAAGCCGTACGCGCTATTTTTGGCAAGTGCGCCTGTGGGATGAGCGCGGTGCGGACCTGGGTTGGAGCCAAGTCGCAAACTGGGAAATGGGATTGCTTTCGCCTGCCGAGTGGAGCGCCGATTGGATATCACCTGCGGCTCACGAGGCCGGCGAGAGCAGGGCGTCGCCAATGCTTCGACGGGATTTCGATCTGCGCGGCAGCGTTGTGAGCGCGCGAGCGTACGTGACGAGCCACGGGCTGTACGAATTGTTTGTCAATGGAAAGCGAGTCGGCGACGAGTTGATGACGCCCGGCTGGACCAGCTACAGCCATCGTTTGCAATATCAAACCTATGATGTGACCAAGTTATTAAAGACCGGCCGCAACGCAGTGGGAGCCGTGCTCGGCGACGGCTGGTATCGAGGGGTGATCGGTTTCACCGGCACGCGCGATCATTACGGCGATCGCCTCGCCCTGTTGTGCCAGCTCGAGGTGACCTATTCGGACGGGCATCGTGAAACTATCGGCTCCGATGCGCGATGGAAGACGCTGCCCGGGCCGATCTTGAATTCTCAGATCTACGACGGTGAGACCTATGACGCGCGGCTGGAACGACCGGGCTGGAACGCCGACGGCTATGACGATGCCGGTTGGGCTCCGGTCGAGGTCATCACCGCGTCGAAAGAAATACTCGTCGCCTCCCAGGGGCCTGCGGTGCGTCGAATCAATGAATTGGTTCCGATCAGGATATTCAAAACTCCGTCGGGAGATGCGGTGGTCGACCTTGGCCAGAACATGGTGGGCTGGGCACGCCTGAAGGTAAAGGGACCCGCGGGTACCATGGTGACGTTGCGGCACGCGGAAGTGCTCGACAAAAACGGCAACCTTTATACCGACAACCTTCGTTCGGCCAAAGCGACCGTGCGCTACACGTTGAGCGGCAAAGGCACGGAAATTTTTGAACCGCATTTCACCTATCAGGGGTTTCGCTATATCGCGGTGAGCGGATATCCCGGCAAGCTTGCGCGCGACAGCATTACGGGAATCACGCTTCACTCGGATATGGCTTTGACGGGCACCTTTGCCACATCCAGGCCTTTGATCGACCAGCTGCAGCACAATATTCAGTGGGGGCAGAAGGGAAATTTCCTCGACGTCCCGACCGATTGTCCGCAGCGCGACGAGCGGTTGGGCTGGACCGGGGATGCGCAGGTGTTCACGCCAACGGCCGCGTTCAACATGGACGTCGACGGATTCTTCAGCAAGTGGCTCAAGGACCTCGCGGCCGATCAACTTGACACCGGCAGTATTCCATTCGTCGTGCCGGACGTGCTCAGCAGCAGCGATCGCCCGATTGCGGGCGCGGCTGGGTGGGGCGATGCCGCCACGGTGATTCCGTGGGAAGTCTATCTGGCCTACGGCGATAAGCGAGTTCTCGAAGATCAGTACGGGAGCATGCGTCGATGGGTGGAATATGAGCAGTCGCGCGCCGGCGCGGATGAGATTTGGGACGGCGATACCCACTTCGGGGATTGGTTGGATTTCTTCAGTGTGGGGACCGGCAGCAGTTTCGGCTCGACGTCCACGGATTTGATCGCGACGGCCTATTTCGCACATTCCACCGATATTTTACAGCGGACCGCGCGGACTCTCGGCAAGGACAAGGACGCCGCTCGCTATGCCGATTCGCTCGGCAAGATCAAGGCGGCTTTCCAACGCAAGTTCGTCGCGCCGGACGGAACCGTCGGCGCAGGTACCCAAACGGCCTATGTGCTCGCGCTCGATTTTGAGCTGGTGTCTGACGAGTTGCGTGCGGCCGCGGCACAAAAGCTTGCCGCCGATGTGCGCGCGCGCGGACACCTCACCACGGGATTTCTGGGAACGCCCAGGCTGCTCAGTGTGCTCACGCGGTTCGGCTACCTCGATGAAGCCTATTTGCTGCTGAATCGCGAGCAGTTCCCGTCCTGGCTCTACCCCGTCAAGCGGGGCGCTACCACGATCTGGGAGCGGTGGGATGGAATCAAGCCCGACGGCACCTTCGAGGATAAGGGGATGAACTCATTTAACCACTATGCATATGGAGCCGTCGGCAGCTGGATGTACCAGACGCTCGGCGGCATCAATATCGATCCGGGTGCGCCTGGCTATGCGCACTTCGTCATCCAGGTGCAGCCGGGCGGCGGCTTCACGCATGCGCGCACCGAGCATGACTCGCCTTACGGCACGATCCGCACCGATTGGATTCTCAAAGGTGGCCGCATGAATTTGAACGTGGTGATTCCCGCGAACAGCGCCGCGATGCTGCGAGTTCCCCGGACGCAGATCGCCGACGTGACCGAGAGCCGCCGGCCGATTCGCCTCGGCGATGGAATCACCGGTGCTCGCCAGGAGGCGGAGGGCGCAGTTCTTGAGCTCGGAGCGGGCCAATACCGCTTTAGCTACCCCTATTCGCCGTCTGTCGCCACGTTAAGTCATGGCGGATATTGATCAATTTTGATTGCATCTATTGACATTTTTATCGATTCTGAAATGATTGATATCGAGCGCGTACGCAACGTGACAGAAGCGGACATCCAGCCGCCGAACAAAAATTGGGGAGTCGAATGATGAAATTCCATTGCCAGGCCCGGCCGAACCGCAGCCGAAGAATCCTGTTTTTTCTGGCACCCGGACTGATGTCGGCCTGGATGGGACCGGTGCTGCCGGCAGCCGCCGCTGACGCGCCGTCCACCTCGCAGGACGATTCGAAGCTGGAACAGATCGTGGTGACTGCCGAACGGCGTTCGACCGATCTGCAGCTGTCGCCAATTGCAGCAACCGTCCTCACCGGCCAGGACCTGACCAAATTGAACGTGAACACGGTCGATTCGCTCATGTTCAATACGCCCTCCTTGACCGTGCAGAGTTCCGGCGAAAACGCGTTGATCAACATCCGCGGCATCGGCAAAAGCGACGGCGGCGCCCAGGATTCATCCGGCGTCTTGATCTACCGCGACGGCGTTTCAACGACGCCGAACGGCCTGATCTCAGACGAACCCTATTACGACATCGCCAGCATCGAGGTACTGCGCGGACCGCAGGGCACGTTTGCCGGTCAAAATGCAACCGGCGGCGCGATTTTCATCAACGAGGCGAATCCCACGCTGGACAAATTTGGCGGATGGGTCGAAGGCCAGCTCGGCAACTATCAGGATGTCCGCGTTCGCGGCGCGGTGAATATTCCCCTGACCGATCAATTGGCGGTACGCCTGGCCACCGATGATGAAAACCGCGACACGTATTTCAACATGTCAGGGCCATGGACCGGCAATCCCGGCAAGCTTCACACCACCAACTGGCGCCTTAGCACGCTGTGGCAGCCGGATGATGACTTCACCGCGCTTTTGAAGCTGGACTACAACTACATTGATCACGGCGGCTCACCCGCGGCGCCCTTCACCGGCCTCACGCAGCACGTCTTTGACGTGGCGTCGGATTCCTACCTGGCGGGATATGAGAAGCAATATCGAATCGTCTTGCAGCTCAGCAAGCGTTTTGAGGACGGCATTACACTCAAGTCGGTCTCGGGCTACCAAGACGGCCGGCTGAGCTATTCTCTTGACGCCGACGGCACGGCGACGCCGCCGCCGCTCGGTTTGAGCCCCGAAGTATTCGTCGCCAACGCCAACGATCGGACGATTTCGGAAGAAATCAACCTGGTGTCGGCGGATACCGGCCCCTTTCGGTGGGTGGCCGGCGGTGTCTACCAAGACGATGATTTGAATACTCCCCAGTTCATCCTGTCCTTGGCACCCGGCGGCACGCCGACGACCAGTCTGGCACTCAATGGGCTGCAAGACACCGCGATTAGAACAAGCTGGGGTGTTTTCGCGCAGGGCAGCTATTCTTTCACCGACGCTCTTAAACTCCAGGCGGGCGCGCGTTATTCCGAAACCAATTTCACCGCGCGCAGTATTGCCCAAGCTCTCTTCAACGGCTTTCCGCTGCAGACCGAGACGCTGGACAACGCCAAGCAAAGCGACTCCAGGCTTACCTACAAGGTAGATCTCGACTACACCTTGGATGAACACAATTTTCTTTATGCCTTCATCGCGACCGGGCACAAGGGCGGGGGCATCAATTCCAATGGCGCGGTGTTCTCACCGGAAGATGTCACCGACGACGAAATCGGCTGGAAAGGCACGTACTTCGGCGGCCATTTGAAGACACAGTTCGGCGGATTCTACGAAGACTATCGCAACTTCCAGCTCGCGATTTTCGATCCGGTCTTGGGTGCCGGTCGAGATGCGAATGCCACAGGCGCGACCACCTTGAAGGGCATCGAGGCGCAGATGCAGGCGGCATTCGGCGGCTTGCAGTTTAATTTAGGCACGTCCTACGTCAGCACCCGGATTGGCCAATTCTCCGCGATCGATTCGCGCAATCTCGCCGCGGGAAACCAAGTTTTGAATGGCAGGCCTTTGCCCAATGCACCGCTTTGGACAGCCCAGGCGGGCGTGCAATATGCGTTTGACCTGGGCAATCATCAGAGTCTGACGCCGCGCGTGGACTACTCACTGGTAGGCTCACGCTGGGCGACGGTATTCCAAACTGTGCCCGGCGATTTCTTGCAGGAACAAAACCTGCTTAACGCGCAGTTGATATACGACTACAGCGACACCCTGGCCTTTACCGCGTACGCGACCAACGTGACGAACGATCACTATGTGACGTTGCAGCTGCTGGGCAATTTAGGGATGCCGGGACCCCCGCGCCAATTTGGAATTCGGGTATACAAGTCCTTCTGATGCGCAGTAGGGTCCTGATGCGCTGTATCGCGACCGCACTTGCATGGCTCGCCTGCGCACACGCATCCGCGGCGATCACTTGCGAAGATCTCGGCAAGTTTTCTCTGGCGGGCGGCCATATCACCTCAGCCGTTCGCGTGGGGGTAAATGACGCCATCCCACTGAAGCTCCTCAACGCGTCGATGTCCGCGCCTGCGGCCTTTTGCAGGATCGCCGCGACGCTCACTCCCACTACGGACTCAACCATCTTGGCGGAGTTGTGGTTGCCGGATACCGAAAAGTGGAACGGCAAATTTCTCGGCGTGGGCAACGGTGGCTTTGGCGGTGCGGTGCCCATGGGCGACATGCGCAGCGCGGTCGCAAAGGGCTACGCAACGGCGGGAGACGACTTAGGTCACCAATTAACTTCTCTGGTCGTCGAAGGAGGCTGGGTTATTGGACACCCCGAAAAGCTCAAGGACTTCGCCTATCGCGCCGATCACGTCACGGCGGAATTCGCCAAGACCTTGATCGCTGCCTACTACGGACGCCCGCAGCAGCTTTCCTATTTCCGAGGATGTTCCAACGGCGGGCACGAGGCGTTGATGGAAGCCCAGAGGTACCCGTCCGACTACGACGGGATTGTCGCAGGGGCACCTGCGAACGCATTTACCCATATCAGCGCCGGTTTTTTGTGGAACGAAATGGCGCTCAATGAGACGCCGCAAAGCCAAATTCCGCAGAACAAGCTCGCGGCGATCCAAACGGCGGCGCTGGCCAAGTGCGATGCTCTCGACGGAGTGAAGGACGGCATCATCAATGATCCCGCCGCCTGCCACTTCGATCCGTCTGCACTGTTGTGCAAGAACGCCGACGGGCCTGAGTGTCTGACCAAGCCGCAGCTCACGGCGCTTCGCAAGATTTACAGCGGCCCGATCGATCCTAAGACGCGGAAACCGATCTATCCCGGGTTTCCGGCCGGCGATGAAGCCTTACCGCACAACTGGGACCTGTGGATCATCGGCCCGGAGTCTTATCAGGCTCAATTTACCAATCAGGTGTTCGGAAGTTTCTTGCTCAACGATCCGCGCTGGAATTTTAGAACCGTCGACTTCGCCAGAGACACGACGCGGGCCGACAAAGAAATCGGTCCGCTGCTCAATTCCAACGATCCGGACTTAAGCGCGTTTGCCGCGCGCGGCGGCAAACTGGTCCTGTTCCAAGGCTGGGCCGATGCGGCCATCACGCCGTTTGGGACAATTCAATACTATCGCGACATCCAACGAAAAATGGGGACCAGGGAGGCACAGCGATTCGTCAGGCTGTTCATGGCGCCGGGCATGATGCATTGTTCGGGCGGACCTGGGCCCGACAATTTTG
>DASXMG010000048.1:0-61335 GCA_036495805.1 Steroidobacteraceae bacterium
ACCAGGGGCTGCAGGTCCGCGTCCTTGTTCGAATTGCCGTGACTGCAATCCACCACGATCGTGGCCGGCAATCCCGCCGACTTCAGTTCGCGTTCCGCCACGGCAATACTGACGGCGTCGTAGTTGACCCGACCACCGCCGCCGCGCAGCACGATATGCGCGTGCCGGTTGCCGGTGGTGCGAAACACGGCGGACTGGCCTTGCTGTGTGATGCCGAGGAAATGATGCGGCCGGCGCACCGATTGCAGCGCGTTGATCGAGGCCGCCAGCGCGCCATCCATGCCGTTCTTGAATCCCACGGGCGTCGACAGTCCGCTCGCCATTTCACGATGCGTTTGCGATTCCGTGGTGCGGGCGCCGATGGCCGTCCAGGTGATCAATTCCGAGAGGTATTGCGGCATGATCGGATCGAGCGCCTCGGTACCCGCGGGCAGGCCCAACTCCGCCACGTACAGCAGCAGTTCTCGTGCGAGCAGGATGCCTTTCTCGATGTGGAACGAATCATCCAGATCCGGATCGTTGATCAATCCTTTCCAGCCGACCGTGGTACGCGGCTTTTCGAAATACACGCGCATGATCAAGAGCAGCGTGGAGCTGACGCGTTCCGCCAAGGCTTTGAGGCGCCCGGCATATTCGCGTGCCGCGGCCACGTCGTGAATCGAGCAGGGACCCACCACCACGAATAGACGCGGATCGCGGCGCTCCAAAATGGCTCGGACCGCCTCGCGCGACTTCAACACCGTGTCCGCCGCCTTGGCCGTCAACGGCAGACGCCGCTTGACTTCCTCCGGCGTCGCCAATAAGTCGCTGGAGGCGACATTGACGTTTTGCAATTGATCTTGAATGTTGGCCACGGTTTTGAGCTACATCGAGGTGCGAATGGTCCAAAGCTCGGGAAAGAACTTCAATTCCAGCGCCTTGGTCAAATACGACACGCCGCCCGTGCCGCCGGTTCCCCGCTTGTAGCCGATGATCCGCTCCACTGTTTTCACATGCGCAAATCGCCAGAGCTGAAACTTATAGTCCAGATCGACCAGCCGCTCCGCCAATTCGTACAAGTCCCATTCCTTCACTGAGTTGTGATAGACGCTGAGCCAGGCCGCGGCAACCTGCTTGCTGGCCTGATACGGCTGGGTGAAATCCCGGTCGATGGCCTCCGGCGGCACGTCCAGACCGCGCCGGCTCAACAGGCGCAACACCTCGTCGTATAGGCTGGGTGCGCGCAAGGCGCGCTCGAGCGCTTCGAACACCAGGGGGTCACTGCGGAAGACCTTGATCAGATCGGCGTTCTTGTTGCCGATCAGAAACTCCAGCAGCCGGTATTGCGGCGACTGAAATCCCGAGGACTTCCCCAAGGTATTGCGAAACGCAGAATAATCGTGCGGCGTGATCGTCGCCAGCACATCCCATGATTGCAGCAGCTGTTGTTGGATGGTCGAAACCCGCGCCAGCATTTTAAAAGTAGGTCCCAGATCGTCGCGCCGCACGCAATCGACCGTGGCACTGAGCTCGTGCAAGCACAGCTTCATCCACAATTCCGAGACCTGGTGGATGATGATGAACAGCATCTCGTCATGCTGATAGGACAAGGGGTGCTGCGCATCGAGCAACTTGTCGAGATTGAGATATTGCGAGTAGCTTAGCGCCTCGCGCAGATCCCAATGGACCTCCTCGTCGCTCAAGTCCACGAAGGGTTTAACCCGTGGCGGCGTTTCGTTCATCAGTTCTTGAACACCCAGGCCGGCACGGTACGCCAGCCGGCCAAGAGTTCCCGGTCGAGGCGCCGGTAGTCGGGTTCGAGCTTTTCAACCAGGCGCCAAAAATTCGCCGAGTGATTCATATGCTTGGTATGCGCCAGTTCATGGATGAATAAGTAGCGCACCACGTCGGCGCACAAGAATACCAGGGAGCAATTGAGGCTGACGGTACCGCGCGTGGAACAACTTCCCCATCGCGTTCGCTGACAACGAATGCTTACACGCGACACGGAATACTTGAGGTCGGCCGCCAGCTTGAGCAATTGCGGCACGAGCCTCTCCTGCGCGGCGCTTTTCAGCCATGCCTGCAAAAGGGCTCTGGCTGCCGAATCGTCGGGGGCTTGCACGATGATGCGGTCGCGGTGCTGTTCCAGCTTGCGGAGCGTTCCGCGGCGCCACTCCACCTCCAAGTACTCGCCCGTCAATCCAAACTGAATCGAGGGCGGCACCGGCTCCACCGGCGCGACGAAGCAGCGCATCGCCGCGACCTTGCGGTTTATCCAGGGGGTAAAACGCTGTACAAAATCGCGCACGGCGTGGGCGTTGACACCGACAGGCACGACGATCTCCACGCGGCCGCCCACGTGGACGCGCGCCGTAAGACGGCGCGCACGCGGGCTGACGCGGACCGCAAACGGGTCAGTGGAGCTGCGCGTCTCGAACAATGATAGCTGCGTGCCTTGTGGCTTCATCGCGCCGAATGATAGCAGGTTAGCAATGCAACAGACCTCACCGCTGAGCTCTACGGCTTGGCCAACGATGCGAGCTGACGCTGCGCCATCTTGAAATCCGGCGCTGCAATCAGGGCCTTCTCAATCCAGTTACGCGCGCCCAAATGATCGCCGCGCGTTTGCAACTCGCGGCCGAGGGCCAGATATGCCTCCGCGTGCCCCCATCCGGGTGCATCGTTGCTCGTTCCGGATGATTGCTCGAACAATTCCGCAGCCGAGCGCAATTCGGCGAAACCGCGTTGCCTCTCCGGCGAACCGGCCTTGGCGTGATGCAAGTCCTGCAGGGCGGATAGCAGCGCCGCGCGCGGATTGCGCGGCTGCAACTTGAGCGCCGCATTGAGGCGATCCGCGGCGCGCGAGCGCAACAGCACCGCTTCCAGCGATTTTAGGTCAGCCAGGCTCGAGTAGCAGGCGGACTGCAGCACCATGCTCTCAGCCGATTTAACATCTTTGTCGACCGCGGGCTTGAGCACGTCGATGCAATCCGAAAATGCCGCCTCGGCTGCGTGGGCGTGGTGCTCGCCCGACAACTGGCCCAGACGGTATTGGGCATGCGCCAAGTGATAGCGCAACGAAATATCCCCGGAATTATCCTTGACCCGGGTCGTCAGGTTTTGGATGAGACCCGCAAGCCGATTGCCGTCTTCCGTTTGATAGGCATAGTCGATCTGCGCCTGGGTATCGCCGCCTTCTTGCGCCACAACCCCGGCAGCGCTCAATAGCATCGCGGTTAACAAAATGTTTCTGATCGGCATTTAAGGCTCGCGCTTACAATGACCGGGAAGATATCACAACGAGGTTTCGAATCTTGGCCCTGGACTTGATTGATATCGGAGCAAACCTGACGCATGACAGTTTTGCGACGGACCTCGATGCGGTTATGGCACGCGCACTTGCGGCCGGCGTGCGCCGCCAGATTATCACCGGGGCGGACCTGGCCGGTTCGCATCAGGCAGCGGAACTCGCTGCGCGGCAGCCGGCGCGCCTATGGAGCACCGCCGGCGTGCATCCGCACCATGCACAATCCTTCGCCGGCTCGCAGCGCGGCGAATTGATCGAGTTGTTGCGCCTCGAGCAGGTGGTTGCGGTCGGCGAGTGCGGGCTCGATTATTTCCGCAATCTTTCGCCGCCCGACGCGCAGCGCCGGGCCTTCGTCGCCCAGTTGGAAATCGCCGCGAACGCCGGCAAGCCGGTCTTTCTGCACCAGCGCGATGCACACGCCGATTTCGCCGCGATCTTGGCGGAGTTCACCGGCAGGCTGCATGGCGGGGTCGCGCATTGCTTCACGGGAGGTGACGCGGAGCTGGAAGCTTACCTGGGGCTCGGCCTGTACATCGGCATCACCGGCTGGGCCTGCGATGAGCGCCGCGGAGCCGAACTTCGCAGCAGCGTTGCGCGCATACCGCTCGATAAGCTGCTGATCGAGACGGATGCGCCTTACCTTTTGCCGCGAGACTTGAACCCGATGCCTAAGTCGCGGCGCAACGAACCTTGCTACCTGCCGCATATCGCAGCCACCGTTGCACGCCTGCGCAGCGAGAGCCTGGAGACGATCGGCGCCGCCACCACGCGCAACGCGGTCGCGTTATTCAAGCTTACAAATTCGTGAACAGGTGCGGGCTCGGCCGCAGTTGGGCCGCCAGCTTATTCCAGCCTTCTTGATATTGCTCAGACGCGGCGAATTCCGGGTTGGCGCGCTCGACCACGGGGAATTCCACTTCGATGCCATCGAGCATCACCACCCATTTTGGAATTCCCTTGGTGAATTTGCCGACGTTGGAAAACAGCAACCGTCCCTCGACCGGCACTTCGCCGACGATCGCTTTGACCGCGGCGATGCGATCGTACAGGGCCGGTTGCGGATTATCGAAGGTATAACGGTGACCGCGGCCCATGACGGTCCAATCGCTCATTTGATCGCCGCCGAAGATCAACCCCGCGACGCGGCGAGTGTCGAGCACCAAGATTCCTCGCGGGGTCAGCAGCAAATGATCGATGTGAATGAAGCCGCCCATGCCGTCGGGGACCAGTACTTGGTGGGCGGCGGCCCAGGCAACCCGCTCCAAGCGCGCCAGCAGGGATTTTCGCCGCGCGCGACGCTGGTAGGCGCGCAGCCCAAAAAACGCGAGCGCAGCCACCAGCAAGATCGCCGCGCCCAACCCAATCCACTGCGGTTCTATGGGAATGCTGCTCATTCGAGCGCCGCGCTCAATGCCTCGAGCGTCGGCGGCATGTCCGCGCGATGCTCGGGTAAGCGCAGAAGATCGGCGAGACTGTCGGGAACGGCAATCGGCCTGCCAATAATCGGCTCCACAATTTCATTGAACTTCGCCGGATGCGCGGTGGCAACCACAACCCAGGGTTGATCGCGCTTATCCTCACTGCTCAGACGGTTGTAGACTTCCGCGGCGGTCGCGGTGTGCGGGCACCATTCGCGTCCGAACTGCATGAAGTCCCCTCCGATACGAGAGCGAATTGTAGCGTCATCGACGCTGTCTGCGCTCAAATGTTCGCGCATGCTCTCCCAAGTCGGATAGAGCGAGCGAATGCGTTCCATGTTGCTGGGATCGCCTACATCCATGGCCGAGGCAAGTGTTGCGATGCTGGGCCTGGGCCGCCATCGGCCCGTAGAGAGGAAATCGGGAACCGTGCGATTACTGTTATGCGCCAGGATGATGCGCGCCAGCGGGAATCCCATGGCACGTGCCCATAGCGCCGCGCAGGCATTGCCCAAATTTCCCGCCGGAATGATGTAGGACGGGCTCTTCCCGGTTCGCCGGCTGATCTCGAGGCTGGAAGCGAAGTAATAAACCATCTGCGGCAACAAACGACCGATATTGATGCTGTTGGCCGAGCTGAAGCGATGCTTTTGACTCAAAACGGGATCGCGGAATGCCTTCTTGACCAATTCTTGACAATCATCGAAGGTGCCATCGACCCGCAGCGACAGTACGTTCTCGCCCCAGCAGGTCAACTGCCGCTCTTGCCGTGGGCTCACCAGCCCACTGGGGTAAAGAATGACGACTCGCGCCCACGCACGCCGATGAAAGGCGGCCGCGACCGCGCCGCCGGTATCCCCCGAGGTGGCGACCAGGATCGTCAGCGGCTGCGGGGAAGCCGCTGACTGCAGCCGCTGCTGGCACTCCGCCAGAAATCGCGCCCCAAAATCCTTGAACGCAGCGGTCGGCCCGTGATAGAGCTCCAGAACGAACAGCGGATCGCGGGCCCCCGCAACCGGCGTGGTCGGCGCCGGAAAATTCAGCGCGGCATCGGCAATTGCCGCAAGCTCGTCCTGCAAGCCGTCCCCGGCAAAGAACCCCGCCAGACTTAAGCGTGCGATTTCAGGAACGGCCGACTGAGCAGGCAGCGCTTGTACATCGATTTTCGGCATGGCGGACGGGACGTACAGACCGCCATCCGGAGCGAGACCTCGCGCCATGGCGCGACTCAAGCTCACCTCCGGCGCGACGCCGCGCGAGCTCGCAAACCTCTTTTCGGCCATCAGGCCTTTACCACTCGAGCGCCATAGTTCTGCATCAGGGAAACCCAGGAATCCGACTGCAACTGATGCGCGGCAAAGGCGGCCACCATGGCGCCGCGCACCGCCTCGGCATGTTGAATGGCTGACCAGGCAAAGATGGCCGGTCCTGCGCCGGAGATCGAGCAACCGAGGGCGCCGGCGGACATCGCCGCGCGCTGCACGTCCTTGAAGCCCGGGATCAATGAGTGGCGTTGCGGTTCGATGATGACATCATTGAAGGACTCGCGGATCATTTCCAAATCGTTCGAGTAGCAGCCGCTGATGAAGCCGGCGAGATTCGCGCTTTGCCAGACAAAATCCGAACGGCTGACGTTGATATTGAGGATGGCACGAGCCTCGCGAGTCCCCAGGTACATATGCGGATGCACCAGCACGCAGCGCAGTCCTCGCGGAACCGGAATCTGCTTTACGCGGGGATTGTCGATGCCCACCGTCAGCGTCAATCCGCCGTACAGGCAGGGAGCGATGTTGTCGATGTGCGCGGAACCGCTCGCGACGATCTCCCCTTCCATGGCGAATTTCAGGAGCTGAATCTGCGGCGCGGGAGCATGCAGCAGCGCGTTGGCCGCGACCACTGCCGCCACGGCGGAAGCCGCGGAGCCGCCCATGCCGGACCCCAGAGGAATTCCTTTTTCGATGTCCAGTTCAAAGCCGAAGCCCGGCGTCAATGCGGCATGCATCGCCTGCACCGCGCGTCCCGCGGTGTTGTGTTGCGGCTCGACCGGCAGGTCGCCGGCGACGCCGGTGATCGAACGGATGCGAACTTCGTTGTCCTCGATGCGCCGTATCCGGACTCGATCGCCCACCTCGTCGACCGCATGCCCCAGGATATCGAAGCCGATGCCGACGTTGGCAACCGTGGCAGGGGCGAAGGCGGTGACATCGGTGAGCACGGTATCCTCGCTGCTAAATGTGCGCGCCAAGATAGGCGGACAATCGCAACAGATCGGAAAACACACCCGCCGCGGTCACTTCAGGCCCCGCTCCCGGGCCCTGCACGATCAGCGGATTGTCGCAATAGCGGCGCGTCGCGAATCGCACCACGTTGTCGGTGAGCGCAATGTTCGCAAAGGCATGCTTGGCCTCCAGCCGCATCAGGCCTACGGTCGCCTTGCCGGCGGCGTCGATGCGCCCGACATAGCGCAGCACCTGATTCTTGGTGCGCGCATCGGCGAGCGTCGCGGCCATGGCGGCGTCGGACTCCGGCAGTCGCGCCATGAATTCCTCGACGCTGCACTTGGTGAGCGCCTCGGGTACGAGACCCTCGATCTGGACGTCCGCGATTTCCAAGGTGAGGCCCATTTCGCGGCCGAGAATGATCAGCTTGCGCGCGACATCGACGCCCGACAGATCGTCGCGCGGATCGGGTTCGGTGTAGCCCTTCGCCTTGGCGGCGCGGACAATGGAGGAGAAGGACTCGCTGCCGTCGAACACATTGAACAAATACGCCAACGTCCCCGAAAAGATCCCCTCGATCTGGGTAATGTCATCGCCGGTACCGCGCAGGTCGCGCAGGGTTTGTATGACCGGCAGCCCCGCGCCCACCGTGGCCTCGTATAAATAGTGTGTGCCGGCGTCGCGTTTTGCGTCCTGCAAAGAGCGGTAGTAAGGCAGCGTGCCGCTGTTGGCTTTCTTGTTCGGCGTCACAATGTGAATTCCGCGCGCCAGCCAGTCTCGGTACTGATCGGCGACCGCGGCGCTCGCCGTGCAATCGATGACCACGGTGTGCGGAACATAATCCGCCTGCACGTGGTTGATGAATTTTTCCAGATTCAAAGGCTCGCCGGCCTGCGCCATGCGCTCGGCCCAGCGGCTTAAGTCCACGCTGGTTTCCTCGAGCAGCATGCGCTTGGAACTGGCGATGCCGCGCACGCGCAGATCAAGGTTCAATTCCCGGAGCCTTTCGATCTGCGTCGCGATCTGCGCCAGCAGCACGCGGCCTACCGTGCCGGGGCCGATCAAGCCGATCGACAAGGTGTTGGGGGACAGATAAAAGGCGGCATGCACCGCGCGCAAGGCGCGCGCCGCACCCTTGCCATCCACCACCACCGAGATATTGCGTTCGGAGGCTCCCTGCGCGATCGCCCGCACGCTGATCGCGGCGTCGCCCAGCGAATTGAAAACTTTGGCGGCGACGCCATGCGCGCCGGCCATGCCGTCCCCGACGACTGCCAGGATGCTCATGCCCAGCGCAACATCGACGTGCTGAATCTGGCCGCCCCGCAATTCAGCATCGAACGCGCGGCGCACCGCCTCCTCTGCCCGCACCGCCTGTGCTTCGGGAATCGCAAAGCAAATCGAATGCTCGGAGCTGGCCTGCGAAATCAAAATGACGGAAATGCCGGAGTCGCGCAGGACGCCGAAAAGGCGATGTGCCGTGCCGGGTACGCCGATCATCCCGGCGCCTTCGAGATTCACCAGCGCAACCGGATCGATAGTGGTGATGCCTTTCACCATCAACGCCGAGACTGGATTTCCGCAAATCAGCGTGCCGCGCTTTTGCGGCGCGAAACTGTTGCGGATGAAAATGGGAATGTCGCGCGTCACGGCCGGCGCCATGGTCTGCGGGTGAATCACCTTGGCGCCGAAGTACGCGAGTTCCATCGCCTCGTTGTAGGAGAGTTGATCGATCACTTGGGCGTTCGGCACCAAGCGCGGATCAGCGGACAGCACGCCATCAACGTCGGTCCAGATGATGATTTCGACAGCATCCAGGAGCGCGCCGAAAATGGAGCCCGAGAAGTCGCTGCCGTTACGGCCCAAGGTCGTCTGCTTGCCCTTGGTGGTGGTGGCGATAAAACCGGTGACGATGAGCCGGCCCGAAAAATCGGCCGGGACCGATTTCTTGAGATTGGCCTCGCTCACCGGCCATTGCACCGCCGGCCCCAGCGAGCCCCACTCGATGATGATGACTTCGCGCGCATCGATCCACAGGATGTCGCCTTTGATGCGGGAGCGCTCCTTCAGAAACGGCGCGAACAGCCGGGTGGACCATATCTCGCCAAATCCGGCGATCACGTCGCGCATCGAGTAGGTCGATGAGCGGATCAAGCGCACCGTCTGCAGCATGCCGGCGATGTCCAGGCAATCGCGCTCGAATTGCGCCTTATAGCTGTCAAAGGCGGGCTTTGATATCAGCTCGGCCGCCAGCTCCAAATGCCGCGCCTTCAATGCGCGAATCGCCGCACCGAACTCCTTGTGAGGTTGCTCCGCCAGCGCTACCAGCTCGAGCAGGGAATCGGTGACGCCGCGGCAAGCCGAAAGAACGATGGCTTCGCGTGGGTTCGATGAGGCTTCGACAATTTCGGCGACACGCCGAAAGCACGCGGCGTCCGCCACGCTCGAACCGCCAAATTTATGTACCACCCACTTATCCATTCTGCACACGCGCCTTAGGCTGCCCAAGGCGTTATTCGCGCTCCCAAAAGCGGTTTGAAGAAATGCGGCGGCAAGCCGCTAGACAGCCCGGAACTGTAAACGCACCAAAGGGACGCAAGCAAGCGATTCCGTTCGCGTTTTAAGCTCTACCTCGCCGGGAGTTGCGGCCGGCGCGGCCGCGACCGGACTTCGGTAATCCGGTGTGTTGCGTGCGAAACGGGCGCGCCGAGCTTGCCGACCTTCCGCCCACGGGCTGATAGGCGGGAATCAGATGCTGCTTGCCGTTGCCGATCAAATCAGCCCGCCCCATTCGCTTCAGGGCATCACGCAGCAGCGGCCAATTTTCCGGATCGTGATAGCGCAGAAACGCCTTGTGCAGCCGGCGCACCTTGATGCCTTTCGGTATCACGACTTCCTCGCTGCCGCGGCTGATCTTTTTCAGCGGATTCTTGGCGGAGTGATACATGGCGGTCGCGGTCGCCATGGGCGAGGGCAAAAAGGCCTGCACTTGATCGGCCCGAAATCCGTTCTTCTTCAGCCACAACGCAAGCTCGAGCATGTCCACATCGCGGGTACCCGGGTGTGCCGCGATGAAATAGGGGATCAGATATTGTTCCTTGCCCGCCTCTTTGGAGTATTTGTCGAACAGCTCTTTGAACCGATAGTAGCTGCCCACGCCGGGCTTCATCATCTTGGACAAGGGCCCTTCGCCGATGGCCTCCGGCGCAATTTTCAAATAGCCCCCGGTGTGATGCGCCGCCAATTCCTTGACGTACTCCGGTGACTCGATCGCAAGGTCGTAGCGAACGCCTGAGGCGATCAATACTTTCTTGATGCCCTTGAGCGCCCGTGCACGGCGATACAAATTGATGAGCGGCGCATGATCGGTATTGAGATTGGGGCAGATGCCGGGAAACACGCAGGACGGCCGCCGGCACGCCGACTCGATTGCAGTGCTCTTGCAATGCAGGCGATACATGTTCGCCGTGGGACCGCCTAAGTCCGATATCACGCCCGTAAATCCCTTTACGGCGTCGCGGATGGTCTCGATCTCGCGGATCACAGAATCTTCGGAGCGGCTCTGGATGATTCGGCCTTCATGCTCGGTAATGGAGCAGAAGGTGCAGCCGCCGAAGCAGCCGCGCTGGATGGCCACGGAGAATCGGATCATGTGATAGGCCGGAATCTTCGCCTCACCATAGGCGGGGTGCGGGCGGCGCGCGTAGGGCAACTCGTAGATTGCATCCATGTCCGCCGTGCTCAAGGGAATGGGCGGCGGATTCAGCCACAGCTCCTGAGTTCCGTGCCGTTGCACCAGAGTACGCGCATTTCCCGGATTCGATTCCATGTGCAAAATGCGCGACGCATGCGCATACAGCACCGCATCCTGGCTGACCTGCTCGTAGGACGGCATACGGATCACGCTGTGCTCGCGCTGTGCGTTCGGAACCTTGCGGTAGAACTTCACGACCTTCTCCGCAGGCGCGGATGCGGGCGCGGGCGTGTTGGGCGGCGCCGGTGACGCGACGGGAGGTGCCGGCAGCAACGCGAGCCTGCGCTCCTCTTCGCCGGCATAAGGATCGATGGGCGGCATGAGAGGGCCCGGCGTATCCAATTCACTCGAGTCGATTTCCACCCAACCGGCCGGCATGCCCCGGCGCAGGTACGCCGTGCCGCGCAAATCGGTGATCTCGTCGATGCACGCGCCCTCATCCAGGCGGCGTGCGATCTCGCCGATCTGCCGCTCGGCGTTGCCGTAGACCAGTAAATCCGCCTTGGCATCGACCAGGACCGAGCGGCGCACCTGCTCCGACCAGTAGTCAAAATGTGCGATGCGACGCAGGCTCGCTTCAATGCCGCCGACGACGATGGGCACCTGCTTGAATGCCTCGCGCAGCCGTTGTGAATACACGATGACGCAACGATCGGGGCGCTTGCCGCCTACGCCGCCGGGCGTGTACGCATCGTCGCTTCGCACGCGCCGATCCGAGGTGTAGCGATTGACCATGGAATCCATGTTGCCGCCGGTCACCCCGAAGAACAGGCGCGGCGCGCCCAGGACTTCGAAGTCCTGCGTGCCCTGCCAATTGGGTTGCGCAATGATCCCGACCTTGAATCCCTGCGCCTCCAAAACGCGCCCGATGATGGCCATGCCAAAGCTGGGATGATCCACGTACGCATCACCCGTGACGATGATGACATCGCACTGTGTCCAGCCGAGTGCCGCCATTTCGGCACGCGTGGTGGGCAGGAAGGTCGCCGGCCTTGCGCCGGCGACACGAGTGCTATTCTGGAAAAAAAGGGGGGCGGTGCTTGGCACGCCCGCGATTAGGCCTGAAGCTTGGGCTTAAGTACAACGAAACCCATTATCCGACATCGAGCGGGAAGTAAGTCTCGGCATCTTCGCGCTGCACCAACAAAGCGACGTTATGTCCTGCACGGGCAATCTCGCGCTTCAAGTCAGCCACGCTGGCGACTCCTACCCCGTTTACGCCCAACACAACATCCCCAGGTTGCAAGCCGGCGGCCAGTGCCGGCCCGCTGACGTCTTCAACCAGCAACCGGCCCTTGGTGTGCAATTCCTGCTGCTCGCTGGGTTGCAGCGATCGCAATTTGAGGCCCAGCTTGCCGCCGCCGTCTTCGCCGGAGGCCCGCGCGACTTGAGCGGACGAATCCTCGAGCAATACGGTCTTCACCGTCACCTCGGTGGCCTTGCGATCATGCCAGATGCCTAATCGCGCAGAACTACCCGGCGGCAGCTGCGAAATGATCGCGGGCAGATCCCAGGAATGATCGACGTTGCGTCCGTTGACGCTGGTGATGACATCGCCGGCCTTCAAACCCGCTTTCTCCCCCGGGCCGGCCGGATCCACTTTACTGATGAGCGCACCGTGCGGCGTGCTCAGGCCGAAGGACAGCGCCAGTTGCTGGCGGATATCCTGCACCGAGACGCCGATTCGGCTGCGTACCACCTTGCCGTTCTTTTGCAGCTGCTCCTTGACGTTCAGCGCAAGATCTATGGGAATGGCAAAGGACACGCCCATATAACCGCCGGTGCGGCTATATATCTGGGAATTGATGCCGATCACTTCACCATCGATGTTGAACAGCGGACCGCCGGAATTCCCGGGGTTCACGGCAGCATCGGTTTGAATGAAGGTGACGTAGCTGGTGTTGCTGCCATCGTTCAGCGGTCGGCCCAGCGCGCTGATCACGCCCGCGGTGACGCTGTTTTCAAATCCGAACGGCGAACCGATGGCAATGGCCCATTGACCGGGGCGTAGTTTGGACGGGTCGCCGAAGCGAACCGTCGGCAGGCCGGTCGCGGCTATTTTTATCAAGGCCACGTCGCTGGGTTTGTCGATGCCGATGACCTTGGCGGGGAGTTCGCGCCGGTCGGTCAGCGTCACGGTCACCTCCGATGCATCGGACACCACGTGCGCGTTGGTCAAGACGTAACCGTCGGAGCTGACGATGAATCCTGAGCCCACGCCATGGCTCGGCGGGGCTCGCTCGGGCCCGGGCGTTTGGAAACGGCGGAAAAATTGCGACAGCGGATCGTCGCCATCTCCCGGACCGTTGAGCGGTGCGATCTGCTGCGGCTTCTCCGTCACGCTGACATTCACCACCGCGCCGCCCGCCTCGGCAACCAGGCCCGAAAAATCCGGCAGGCCGGTCACACGCGCCGTAGAGGGACCCGTCGGGGCTGCCGCGGCCAGCGTCGGCGCCGCCGACGGGTTGGGCCCGGCGTCGGCGTGTGAGCGCTGGTGAGCCACCACCATCACAAAGACGCCGGCGATCGCGGCGAGGGACCAAGTTCTGATGCTTCCCATTGAAATACGTCCTCTGGCCAAGAATGATTCCCGATTGGATTTACTGACCCGACCTGGGGGTGTAGGTTGCAATTTTCCAGGCTGAATGGGGTAATTTTCAAGGTATTCCCGCCCTGGGGCCTCGAAATGTGAATTCCCCACGGGTAATCCGGGGGCAACTCCCACTACCCTTATGGGCATGGCAGACTTGGGTCCAATTTTGGTGGTGGTGGGCGGCGACACCAAACGTCTGCAATGGCTGACGCATCATGTGACCAGCCACTGGCCGAGTGCACAGGTCACGACACTGCGCGCCGGCGAATCGGCCCCCTTGAGCCGGCTCATCAGCGAGCGCACACCCGACGCCGTCATTTTACAAGCCGATTTTGCCTACGAGTCCCTGGCCGACGCAACGTTGAACAGCATGATGCAGCTGCTACGGATGCAGCCTGCGCTGTATTGCATTTTGCTGGCCGACAACGGCAATGAAATGTCGGCGGTGCGCGCGCTGAAAAGCGGCGCGAAAGACTATCTGCCGCTGGCGCAGATCACCCGGGATCAGTTGCTCACCGCGGTCGGCGAAGCGAGTGCCAAACGGCGCGTCGCCATGCAGGCAGCCGCCATGATGGCGCAGAGCGAGAATTCGACCATCATCGAGGTGCCCGGCTATTCGATCGTGAAGGAGATTGCGACCAGCAACTTTTCATCGGTGTTCCTGGCGCGCAGCGAGCGGTTGCGTAGAAATGTCGTGCTCAAGGTGATGACCCGCGGGGAGTCCGAGCGGGAAATGGGCGATGCCGAGCGTTTCCAGCGCGAATACGAAATCATCTCCAGCATCACGCATCGAGCGATCGCCGAGATCTATGATTTCGGCTCCCAGCCAGGTCACTTATACCTGGCGATGGAATATTTCCCTTGCGGCGACCTGCGCGATCGCTTGCGCAATCCCTTGAGCGTGGACGAAAGCCTTTATTACCTGCGCGCGATAGCGGAAGCGCTGCGCGTCATCCATGTGTTCGGCATATTGCACCGCGACTTGAAGCCCGCGAATGTCATGTTGCGCGAGGACAATTCCCCTGTTCTCATCGACTTCGGTCTGGCGCGCCGCTCGCTCGATGAGATCGGCAACACCGGCGTCGGCCAGGTGCTCGGCTCGCCTTATTACATCAGCCCGGAACAGGCGCAAGGACAGCGTGTGGATGTGCGCACCGACCTGTACAGCTTGGGGGTCATGTTCTACGAGATGCTGACCGGACAGAGACCTTATGCCGGCCGCAGCGCCGTCGCCATCATGTCGCAGCACACCAGCTCGCCGGTGCCTGTGTTGCCCGAGGCCACCTCCATGCAGCAGCCGTTGCTCGATCGCCTGATGGCGAAACAGCAAAGCGCCCGCTACGCATCCGCGGATGAATTGCTCGCCGACTTAGGGCCGATCGCCGCGGTCGCGTAAGCGCTGCCGCAAAACGTGACGCGCGTCGCAGACCGCCGCGACGGCGCGTATTAAGTAAATCGCCCCCTTAAGGCTGTGAAACCCATCATGCCCCGCGCTCCTGTGGTTTGGCACCCTGTCGGGGCTATGTTCATCTCCGTGAAACGCCATGAACGCGAAAAACAGGAACTGATAAACGCGAGCAATCGGCTCACGGACGCCATTCTGAAGACCAGCTCCATCGGGCTATTTCTGATGGATTCGAAAGGCAAGATTCAACCGCAGGTTTCGGCGTCGTTGGGAACGCTGTTTCGCCGCCAGGACTTTGCCAATTTGACGGTCGAGAAGCTCATCGGCCCGCTGGTTTCCGCCAAGACCTTGAGTGTCGTGCGCACCTACATGGCGCGGCTTCTCGACCCTGCCCGCGGCGAGGCAGAGGTCGCCAATCCGCTGCAAGACGCCGAAGTAAAATTGACGAATGCCGACGGCAGCTTTGCGGCCGCCCACTACTCGTTCGAATTCTCGAGCGTCGACGTACCGCTCGAACCGCGCTCCTGGATGGTGCGGGTCACCGACATCACCGCCCGGGTTCAGGAGTTGCGCGAATTGGAGGACCTGCGCGTCCAGGTGCTTGCGCAAGGTGAAATTCTGCGCAGTGTCCTGCAGGCAGGCGGCACGCGTTTCGGGGCCTTCCTGCAAAAGACCGATGCCTCGATGAAGACCATCAACGGCGTCTTGAAAAAGCCGGCGCGCGAAGCGGGCGCGTTTCGCCACAAGCTCGAAGAGACCTTGGAGGAAGTCGACCGGATTCGCCGCGACGCGGCCGCGCTCAAGTTGAGCGGCCTGCAGAGCGCCGCGCGTGACTTCGAGGACGCACTGCAGGAATTGCGCAGCCGCGAAACCTTGAGCGGCAGCGACTTCCTGCCACTCGCCGTGAAGCTCGATTCGCTGTACGGGCAATTTGCGTTGCTGCGCACCCTGACATCGCAGGCAGGACCGGCGCGCGAGGCTGAGGTCCCCGCACCGGAAGCGCGCGTCACTGAAAACGGCACCCAAGTGATCGAGGCGCCGCAGTTCCTGGCGGAGCTGGCGTCGCATGGATCGCCCGCCGCGCAGCGCATGGCCGCGGTCGGCAGCCTCGAAAGCACGCTGACAACGCTCACCGACCTGGTGGCGCAAGAAAATCACAAGGCCGTCGTTCTCGAGTGCAATGGATTGGACCGGGTGCCGCCTCGCTATCAGGCGACAGTGAAAAACGTCGCCATCCAACTCATTCGCAACGCGGTCGTACACGGCGTTGAAGCCGCCGCCGAGCGCGAGCAAGCCGGCAAGGCGCCGAACGCCACCTTGCATCTGGAATTCAACTCGACGCCGGGCAACGGCTTCGAACTGCTGTTTCAAGACGACGGCCGCGGATTGGATCCGGACAAGGTGCGTGATGTCGCAATCGCCAAGGGATTGCTGACGCAGGAAGAAGCGCAGCAGCTGCGCGATCGCCAGGCGATCAAATTGATTTTCAAATCCGGGTTTACCACCATGACGGACACCCCGGGCGATTCCAAGCACGGCAGCGGCATGTCTCTCGTGCGCCGCTATGTGCACGAGGCGGGCGGCAAGATCGCATTGGCCAGCGTCGTGGGCCAGGAAACGCGTTTTAAGGTGACTCTGCCGGCGCTCGAGCAGGCCGCCGACGCCCAGGTCGCCTGAGTTGCCCTTACAGCGGCGCTAGCTCCACCAAAACGGCGCCGGCCTGAACCCGGTCCGCCAGCCCAAAAGCAACTCGCGAAACCACGCCGTCATACGGCGCAGTCAAGGTGTGCTCCATTTTCATGGCTTCGACGGTGATGAGCGGCGCGCCGCGCGCCACGTGCTGGCCGGCGGCGACATGCACCGCCACGACCGTGCCCGGCAGAGGCGTCAGCAGTGAGCCCTGCTCCGCCGTCCCGAGCACCTGCAAAGCATCGTCCGTGCTCTTGAGATTCACCGCGACGTGCCGGCCACTTCGAAATAGATGCAGCGCCGGGGGCGCCTCGACGATGCGAGCCTGCGATATCGCGCCCTCGAATTCAATCTGCAGGGAGGCCGCGTCGCGCGCGAGAATACGCAGCGATAGTTCCTGACCCTGGATCCGCGCCACGTAGCGATCCGACTCGGGCGAATCGACGGTCACCACCGATTCGCCGAATCGCCAAGAAGTGCTCGCCGGCGCAGCGGGCCGCCAGCCGCGGGTATCTTCCCAAAGCGCGTTGCCGTCGGTGCGGCGGGCGGCACACCAAACCGCAGCGATCGCCATGTCGACGGCCGAAGCCGAGTCTTCACCGAAGCGCAGATGCTCGCGACGGAGGCTCAGAAAATTGGTGGCCACCGCTCCGCCGCGAAATTCTTCATCGCCGAGCACGCTGGACAAAAGTGCGCGGTTGGTCGCCACCCCGACGATCTCGATTTCGCCCAATGCGCGCCGCAACAGATCGATGGCACTGAGGCGCGATTCTCCCCAAGCGATGATTTTTCCGAGCATGGGGTCGTAGTACGTCGATACTTCGTCACCCTCTTCCACCCCGGTATCTTGACGCAGTCCCGGAGCAGGGTCGGCCCAGCGCAGGTGCGCGATGCGCCCAACGCTCGGCAAGTAGTCGTGCGCGGGATCTTCGGCGTACAGGCGCGCCTCGACGGCAAAGCCGCGCCGCCGCAGGTCCGGTATCGGCGGCAGCGCTTCGCCTTGCGCGATGCGCAGCTGCCACTCGACCAGATCGATGCCGGTGATCATTTCCGTAACCGGGTGTTCCACCTGCAGGCGGGTATTCATTTCCATGAAATAGAAATTTTGGGCATCATCCACCAAGAATTCGACCGTGCCAGCACCGACGTAGCCCACGGCTTGCGCCGACTTGACCGCCGCTTGCGCCATTGCCGCGCGCACGTCCTCGCGCAACCCCGGTGCCGGCGCTTCCTCGATGATTTTCTGATGACGCCGTTGCACCGAACAATCGCGATCGAAGAGGCTGATGGTCCGGCCGTGCGAGTCCGCGAAAACCTGCACTTCCACGTGACGTGCTTTGGGAAAGTAGCGTTCCATCAACAGCCGATCGTCCCCAAAGGCGGTGCGCGCCAGGCGTTGCGCCGACTCAACGGCTGCCGGCACTTCGGCGGCAGCGTTGACGACCTGCATGCCCTTGCCGCCGCCGCCGGCGCTCGCTTTGATGATGAGCGGAAATCCCACCCGTACTGCTTCCTCCTCGAGGCGCCGCGCCGACTGCTCGCTGCCGTGATAGCCAGGCGCCACGGGCACGCCGACCGCGGCCATCGCAGCCTTGGAGGCGCTCTTCGAACCCATGGCCTTGATCGCCGCCGCGGGCGGCCCGATGAAAATCAGGCCCGCCTCGACGCAGGCTTGCGCGAATGCGGCATTCTCGGAGAGAAATCCATAGCCCGGATGAATGGCATCAGCGCCCACCCGCTTGGCCAGCGCGATGAGCTTGCCAATATTCAAATAGCTCTCGGCCGCCGGTGCGGCGCCTAAATGATAGGCCTCGTCGGCGATGCGCACGTGTTGAGCGCTTCGATCCGCATCGGAATACACCGCAATCGTCGTCACCCCCAAGCGCCGGGCCGTGCGCGCAATGCGGCAGACGATTTCGCCGCGATTGGCCACCAATAGTCGTTGGATCATTGCGCGGCTCACATGCGGAACACGCCGAAGCGCGTCGCGGCAGTTTCCTGAGCACGGGTCAGCGCGAGCGCCAGGCCTAAGATTTTGCGCGTATCGAGCGGATCGATGACCCCATCGTCCCAAAGTCGCGCGGATGCATAGTATGGATGTCCCTGGCGCTCGAATTGCTCGCGGATGGGCGCCTTGAGCTTTTCCTCATCGGCATCGCTGAAGATCTCGCCATTGCGCTCCAGCGCCTCGCGCTTGATCGTCGCCAAGACGCTGGCTGCTTGCTCGCCCCCCATGACGGAAGTGCGCGCATTCGGCCACTGGAACAAGAAGCGCGGGCTGTAGGCGCGACCGCACATGGCGTAGTTTCCGGCACCGAAACTGCCGCCGATCACGACTGTGTACTTCGGCACCGCCGCGCAGGCCACCGCGGTCACCAGTTTGGCGCCGTCCTTGGCGATGCCGCCGGCTTCGGCCGCTTGTCCGACCATGAAGCCCGCGATGTTCTGCAGGAACACCAGCGGAATGCCCTCGCGGCAGCACAACTCGATGAAATGCGTGCCTTTCAAAGCGCTCTCCGAGAACAGGATGCCGTTGTTCGCCAATATCCCGACCGTCGTGCCGTGAATATCCGCAAAACCGCATACCAGGGTCGTGCCATAGAGAGCTTTGAACTCATCGAACCAGGCGCCGTCGACCAAGCGCGCGATAAGCTCATGCACGTCATAGGGTTTGCGCGAATTCTGTGGGATGACGCCGTACAATTCGCTGGGGTCGAAGGGACTGTCGGCGCCGCTCGCCGGTGAGCCGGCATGCGCAGCACGCAGTTCGGGGGCGCGCAAGCGCGCAACCGCACGCCGCGCGAACGCCAGCGCGTGGGTATCATTTTCCGCGTAGTAATCGGTAACGCCCGAGCGGCGGCAATGAACGTCCGCGCCGCCCAAGGATTCCGCGTCGATCTCCTCGCCGGTCGCGGCGCGGACCAACGGGGGTCCGCCGAGAAAAACCCGGCCTTGGTTGCGCACGATGACGGCGTGATCGGACATGGCTGGAACATAGGCGCCGCCGGCGGTGCAGGAACCGTGCACCACGGCGATCTGCGCGATGCCTTGCGCCGAAAGGCGCGCTTGATTGAAGAAGATCCGCCCAAAATGCTCCCGGTCGGGGAACACCTCGTCCTGTTTCGGCAGGAAGGCACCGCCGCTCTCGACCAGGTAGATGCAGGGCAGCGCGTTGTCCGCCGCGATCTCTTGCGCCCTCAAGTGCTTCTTGACGGTGAGCGGGTAATAGGTGCCGCCTTTCACCGTGGGATCATTGGCCACGATCATGCATTGGCGGGACGACACCCGGCCGACGCCGGTAATGAGTCCCGCGCCCGGCAGTTCCTCCCCATAGACACCCTGGGCCGCCAGCGCGGAAAGCTCCAAGAACGGAGAACCCGGATCCAACAAAGCGGCAACGCGCTCCCGCGCCAGCAACTTACCGGCTTTGGTGTGCTTGTCGCGCGCGGCCACGCTGCCGCCGGCGGCATTGCGCTGCAGCGTCGCCCGCAGATCATCGACCAGCACCTGCATGGCGGCGCGGTTGTCGGCAAAATCCTGCGAACGGGTATCGAGTTGCGAGGCTATTTTGGCCATTGGCTTTGTTGCCCTGAGCGTGGCAGAATTGTCGGACAGTCCGATTATCCAACGATCTTTGTCCGATGACAATGGGGGCCGCCAAAAATGGCCAATTCCGCATATCGAGAATTCACCTTCGGCCTCGGCGAGGTCATCGACACCGTCCGTGATCAGGTGCGCCGTTTCGCCGAGGAGCGTATCGCGCCGCGTGCGCAGGAAATCGACCGCAGCAATGAATTCCCGCGCGATCTGTGGCGCGAAGCGGGCGAGCTCGGCCTGTTGGGCCTCACCGTGAGCGCGGAGGACGGCGGCGCCGGATTGGGGTATCTCGCGCACACCGTGGCGATGGAAGAGATCTCGCGCGCCTCAGGCGCGGTGGGCTTAAGTTATGGCGCGCATTCAAACCTCTGCGTGAACCAGCTGGCGCTCAACGGCTCACCAGCGCAAAAACAGCGCTACCTGCCCAAGCTCATCAGCGGCGAACATGTCGGCGCGCTGGCCATGTCCGAGCCGGGTGCCGGCTCCGATGTGGTCTCGATGCAGCTCAAGGCGATCCGCCATGGCGATCATTTCGTGCTCGACGGCCGCAAGATGTGGATCACCAACGGGCCCGAGGCCGATGTACTGGTGGTGTATGCCAAGACCGCGCCCGAATCGAACTCGCGCGGCATCAGCGCCTTCATCGTTGAAAAGGATTTCAAAGGATTTACGCCCGCGCAAAAGCTCGACAAGCTCGGCATGCGCGGCTCGAGCACCAGCGAGCTGGTTTTCGATCGATGCGAAGTGCCCGCCGAGAATATGCTGGGCACGGAAAACCAAGGCGTAAACGTCCTGATGCGCGGGCTCGACTTCGAACGGGTGGTGCTGTCCGGCGGTCCGCTCGGCATCATGGCCGCAGCGCTCGATGTCGCGGTCCCCTACGTCCGCGAACGCAAACAATTTGGCCAACCGATCGGCACCTTTGAGCTGGTGCAGGGCAAGCTCGCGGACATGTATGCCTCCCTGAACGCCTGCCGCAGCTATGTGTACATGGTGGCTTCCGCGTGCGACCGCGGCGATTACACTCGCAAAGATGCCGCCGCGTGCATTCTGTTTTGCGCCGAAGCCGCCACGCGTGCCTCCCTCGATGCCATTCAACTCTTGGGCGGCAACGGCTATATCAATGACTACCCCACTGGCCGGCTGCTGCGTGATGCCAAGCTTTACGAAATGGGCGCCGGCACCTCGGAGATCCGCCGCATGCTGATCGGACGTGAGCTGTTCGGAGAAGGCGCATGAGCGATCTGTTCGTGCCGCTCGATGACCACCCTGCCTACCGGCAGATCGCCAACCTGATCGAGCAGCGCATTGTCGAGAGGACCTTGCGCACCGGCGATGCCCTGCCCTCCGAGACAGATCTTGCACGTCAGTTCGGCGTCAATCGCTCGACGATTCGTGAGGCGATTCGCGAACTGGAGGTGCACGGACTGCTGGGACGGGAACGCGGCGAGAAGCGTCTGCGCGTTACACGCCCGGAGCCGCAGCGAGTCAGTTCCGGCGTGAGCCGCGCACTGGCCCTGCACGACGTGACCTTCACGGAACTGTGGGAAGCGATGATGGCCATCGAGCCCGCCGCCGCCGAATATGCCGCCTCGCGGCGCAGCAGCGCGCAGCTGCTCAAACTGACCCGTGCCAGTGCGCGCTTCAAGCGCGACATCACCGATACCGGCGGCGCCGTGTCGGCCGTGGTGGACTTCTTCACCGCGGTGGCTGCCGCGAGCGGCAATCAGGTATTGGCGCTGTCGCAGGCGCCGCTCAACCTGCTGCTGGTGCCGGCGCTGACGCAGCTCATTGACCGTGTGCCGCAGGCGCGCGCGCGAATTCAGGCGGCGCAAAGCAAGATCATCGAGGCCATCAAGCTCAAGAAGAGCGAACAAGCCCGCGGCTGGATGGAGAAGCACATTCGCGACTTCAAGCGCGGATATGAACTCGATGTACCGCCAGGCTCGCCGTAGGGCCCGAACTATATCCAGTTGCTCAAGAATCTCGAGGGGCGCTGGATTTCGCGCGTTCCGTCAAACTCAGCGCGAGGTTTTTAATCGCGCCGACGTTCGACCACAGACTTGCCTGCGGCAGGAATTCAATGCGGCGCCCGAACTTCGAGGCCGTGCGCAGGAGAATCGTAATTCGATGAAACCCGCCGCTGCTCGATACCTCGACCGAGGAAACCTGCGACAGCGGAATATTTTCCTCGATGCGCCCGCGGCGAATATTGAAGTGATCGCCGCCGTCCAGCACCTCGTCCGCCAGCCGGTGTATTTGCGTGTTCCAAAAGAAATAGAGCAACGCCACACAGAGAATCCCGACCGCAAGCGCGATCGGCAACGGATTTCGCCACAGATTGCCATCGAGCAGCGACGGTGCGGCGATGAACGCGACCAACGCGGCGGCGCTAAGATAAATCCCCCGCTTGAACAGCGCGGTGTTTTTAAACGAAATCACCCGCACGGGATTGCCCTGTCAGGGATTTAAAGAATCTGCTCCCGCTGGGTATCGGCACCTTCGGGATCATGTAGGTTCGTGCTGAAGGACACCAGCACCATGGCGGAATTGCCGGTGTTGCGGAATGCATGGACGACCCCCGGTGGTATCGTCAGGCGCAAAATGTCCCCTGCCGCCACGTCGATGTCCTTGATCTCGCCCTCCTCCTTTAGGCGCACGCGGCAGGGACCCACCACCGTGGTCGTTTCCACCGCGGTCCGATGCACGTGATTGCCGCGCACCTCGTTGGGCTGAGTCAGGACGACATGCACATTCTTCTGCGCGTGCAGTTCCGCGTCCGTCAGGGGCTCGAATAACGTGCCGCGCGCGTCGCGGTGGGTCTTTACCGATTGGAGCGTGGCGCGCCGCGCCGCAGGATCAGTCATGTACCCGATTATAACGTCAGCGTTGCCGGCCGCGCCCAATTCGTCTTGCGGCATGGCCTCGAACGATGAGAAAGACACCTGCAATGAGCAGGATATCCGTCCAATCGAGGTCGCCGCCACCTCCACCACCGCCGCCACCGGTGACACCCGTCGGACTGCTGGTGGCAGCCGTCACGGTCAGCGTCGCAGAGGCCGGTACGGCATTGCTCCCGGCAGGACCTGTCGCGAGTGCGTTGGAAGGAATGCTCACCGGGTACACGCCCGTCGTCGCGCTCATGACGCTGACCGAGATATCGCAGCTGCCATTGGCCGGAATATTCGCGCCAGACAGCGTGACGCTGCCCGTCGTGCTGGTCAGCGACAAGCCCGCGCCGCCGCACGAGCTTGTCGGAGCCTGCGAGCCTAGCGTCAAATTAGCCGGCAAGGACACGGTGATTCCAGTTTGGGTCAGCGCAAAACCATTGCTATTGCCGAAGGTCAGCACAAGCACAGCGGACATATTTGCCGCAACGCTGACCGGTGAGAATGCCGCATCCACCGTCGGTGATGCCGGAGTCACGGTCATCGGATCAACGCACGCGCTCGCACTGGTGCCGGCCGAGGACGGCGCGGTGGAGCTCGCACCGCCGGCGCTGATGTTGATGACGGCTGTATCGGAATTGCCGGCCGAGTCCGTGACCACGAGCTTCAACGTTCCCGTGCCGCCGGCCGTGATGGTGACTTGCGCACTCGTGGCGCCGGCATTGATGGTGACCGCACCGGTCTTCGACCACGCGTAGCTTGCAATCGTGGCGCCGCAGGCAGCGGCGCTGCTGCCGGCATCAAAAGTCCCGGTGCCGCCAGCAAAGCCCGCCGGTATTTTCACCGCCGCAATGGGGTTGAGCGCCGCTTTAACCGCGCTGAACGCATTGACCATGCCGGCGCCGCAAGTGACCGTGGTGCACGCGCATTCGACGCTCGAGGTGGAACCGGACACGCACTGCGCCAAGCCCGCCGGCTGCGGATACGGCGTCGCGCTGGCCTTGATGCGAGTAATCAGTTGCGACGGCGAGAGATTGGCATTGACGGATCGCATGAGCGCGGCGATGCCGGAAACGATAGGCGCCGAGAAGCTGGTCCCTAGATTCGAATTGTTCTGATCGGTGTAACCACTGGCCCCGGGGGTGGTCAGGCCCTCGTTGACCGTCGTGTCAATGGAGCGTAGGCAAGGGCCGCCATTGGTGTTCACACAATTCCCAGCCGGCGCGCCGATGCCGACCTCGGGCCCCAAACTGCTGTAGCCGACTTTTGTGCCGATATTTCGCAATCCCGCGACGGCCAGCACGCCGGGACAATTGGCGGGTATGTCGACGGGTCCGCTTTCGTTGCCGGCGGAGGCTACCACCAGCACTCCGATGCCGGCGAGCTGCGTGATGAGGCTTTTATAACTGCCAAGACAACTGCCGCCGGTCCCACCGAGACTTAAATTGATGATATCGGCGGGGTACGGATTGTCCGGCACCGGATTGCCCGAACCGTCGAAGACGGTCATGCCGACCGACCACATGATGCCCGCGATGATGTCCGAGTCCAAGCCGCCGCATTTGCCGAGCGCTCGCACCGGCAACAGGTACGGATTCCAGGTCATCCCTGCGATGCCGGCATCGTTGTTGGTCAGCGCGCCGAGTACACCCATGACCCGCGTGCCGTGCCAGGAACTGTTTTCGGTGCTGCAATTCTTGCTCGGGAATACCTTGGTGTTCATCAAGTCGGCGCTGTCGATCCAATCGCCCGGATCCGACGGATCGGGATCCCAGCCGTCGCCGTCGTTGGCGATCAGATAGGTCCCCAACGGCGTGCTGTTCGAGGAGTCGAGATCTTGGCCGACGAAGTCGTAGCCCGGCAGCAAGCGGCCGCCAAAGCCGGCTCTCAGCAAGTCAGGATGGTCAAATCGAATCCCGCTGTCGACATCGGCGATCA
Organism: Steroidobacteraceae bacterium; assembly: GCA_036495805.1. GTDB lineage: Bacteria > Pseudomonadota > Gammaproteobacteria > Steroidobacterales > Steroidobacteraceae > Bog-1198. The sequence continues at coordinate 24,791 of DASXMG010000048.1, forward strand.
CCGTGCCGGAACTGCCTTGAGTGATGCCCCAGGCGGAGACGGCGTCGGTGGCCGCAGCGTCGCTGGTGGCCGTCGCCGAGCTCGGCGTGAGCATGTACCACTGACCGCTGGCGGTGGCGGTCGGTACGAACAAAGGATCGTTCGGCAACGCGTGCAGGTAGCGCCGTCCATCGACATCGGCAAAAGCCACCGCTGGGTCGGCGCGCAACTTGTCGAGCACCGCGGCCACATCCGTTCCATACAAGACCTTTTCAAGGAACACGACATGCATGCCCGGTGCGAGTTGGCGTGATCCCGCCGTGGCGATGCCCGTCCGCCCGATCAGCGCGGCGATGTCTGCGCGCGAAGTCTGTGCCTGCGTGACGCGGATCGCGCCGCCCCTCGCACGCGATTTTATTTCCTTGATGGTCGAATTGCCGGGTGTGGCCCGGAAGCCCACCACCAAGCGGCTGGCCTGCGGTCCGATTTCGACGGGGTGTGAACGAACCGGGTTCCATTCGAGCGAGGCGGCCGAAGCGACACCCAGGGCCAAGCCTAAACAGCCGGTCAGCGCCGCCTTAGCAAGAAGTGGATTGAAATATCTCATAAATACAAGCCTAACAACTCCAGCGGCACCAAAATGCGAACCATGGCCGTAAAACCGAGCCACGGACGGTCAATCACCCTGCGAATTGCCCTGTCAGCGGGTAGAATGCGGCGTGGGGAAGTAACCGCATTTTGAAGGGGTTTTGCAATGACATATGACAATCGACAGTTCTATATCGATGGCGCCTGGGTGAATCCAATCGAGCCAAAGGAACTGAAAGTCATCAACCCGGCAACTGAAGAAGTCGCGGGCGTCATATCGATGGGCAGCAGCAAAGATGTCGATCGCGCCGTAATGGCCGCGCGCCGCGCATTCGACGGCTACTCGCGCAGCGCACCGGCGGAACGCCTCGCGCTCCTGGAACGCATGCTCGCCGCCTACAAGGCGCATTACGACGAAATCGCGCAGGCCATTTCCATTGAAATGGGCGCTCCGATCACCCTGTCGAAGGGATCTCAGACCGGCATCGGCGCGGGTCACATCAGCGCCATGATCGATGTATTGAAGAGCTTCAAATTCGAAGAAATGCGCGGCACGGTGCGCTTGGTCCAGGAAGCGGTCGGCGTCTGCGCCTTGATCACGCCCTGGAACTGGCCCATGAATCAAGTGGCCGCCAAGGTGGTGCCGGCGCTCGCGGCCGGATGCACGATGGTGCTCAAGCCCTCTGAGTATTCGCCCTTCAGCGCCATCATTTGGGCGAAGGTCATGCACGAGGCCGGCGTTCCGGCCGGCGTGTTCAACCTCATCAACGGCGACGGCACGAGTGTAGGAGCGCCGCTGTCATCGCACCGTGAAGTGGACATGGTGTCCTTTACCGGATCCACGCGCGCCGGCTCCGAAGTCGCCCGGAATGCGGCCGCCTCGGTCAAGCGCGTGCACCAGGAACTCGGCGGAAAGTCGCCCAATGTGCTGCTCAATGACGCGGATTTCGAACGCGCCGTGACGAAAAGCGTGCTTCACGTATTCCAAAATTCCGGGCAGTCCTGCAACGCGCCCACACGCATGCTGGTGCCCGCCGCAAAATTGGCCGAAGTCGAGGCGATTGCCAAGCGCGTCGCTGAATCGGTGGTCACCGGCGACCCTGCTTCCGAGAAAACCAACTTGGGCCCGGTAGTTTCGAAACTGCAGTTCGAGCGGGTCGAAGGATATATTGCGAAAGGTATCGCCGAGGGCGCCAAGGTCGTCGTCGGCGGCTCGGGGCGCCCCGACGGACTGACCAAGGGCTACTTCGTCAAGCCGACGATTTTCTCCAACGTACGCAATGACATGACGATTGCGCGCGAAGAGATCTTCGGACCTGTGCTTTGCATATTGCCGTACGACAGCGAAGAACAGGCCGTGCAGATTGCCAACGACACGCCTTATGGCTTGGCCGCCTACGTCTGGTCCAAGGACAATTTGCACGCCCGGCGCATCGGCGGGCAGATTCGCGCCGGACAAGTGACCCTAAACGGCGCCTCGGGCAGTATGAATACGCCGTTTGGCGGCTTCAAGATGTCGGGCAACGGCCGCGAATGGGGTGAGTTCGGATTGCGCGATTTCTTGGAGGTGAAGGCGGTGATCGGAGTCGACGCCGCTTAAGGCCAGCGGGCCTTAGGTGACCGGCTCCATTGTCCGCCTCGAGAACTTAAGCAAACGCTTTTCGCAAGATCGCCCGGCGATTTTTCAGGGCGTCGATCTTACGGTTCGAGCGGGTGAATACCTGGCCGTGATGGGCGAGTCCGGCGTCGGCAAGTCGACGCTGCTCAATCTGTTGGCCGGACTCGATAGGACCGATAGCGGCCGCGTGTTGCTCGAGGGCATCGACCTCGCCACCTTGAACGACGACGCCATGACGCGGTTGCGGCGCCGCGCCGTCGGCTTTGTCTTCCAGGCCTTCCATGTTCTGCCCTATCTGTCCGTGGAACAGAATGTCGCGCTGCCGCTCGACTTGCTCGGGGTGGGCGAACCGCAACGCGGCGAGCGCGTCCGCGACATGCTGCGCGCGGTGGGAATCGAAGCGCTGGCCCGTCGTCACGCCCGAGAGCTGTCCGGCGGCGAGATCCAGCGTGTGGCGATCGCTCGCGCCTTGGTGCACCGGCCGCGCTTGGTGCTGGCGGACGAGCCGACCGGAAATCTCGACACGGGCAGCGCGACGCAGATACTCGCGCTGCTGCGCGATCAGGTCAAAGCGAACGCCGGCGCCGGCATTCTCATAACGCATTCGAGAATGGCGGCGGATACGGCCGATCGCATCCTGGTCCTCGATGCGCATGGGCTGCGCGCCTTGGAATCGGCGCGATGAGCGATACCGGCTCGTTCAACCTGTGGCGGATACTGCTCCTCGCCCAACTGCGGGAGCAGCCGATGCGGTTTTTTGTGACCGTGCTGGCTCTGGCGCTGGGCGTCGCGCTGGGCTCTTCGGTCTATCTGGTCAATACATCCGCGCTCAACGAGTTTGGGCTGGCCACCAAGCGACTCGTCGGCGAGGCCGATATCGTCATTCGCGGCCCGCGTGAAGGATTTTCCGAACAAGTGCTGATGGATCTCGCGCGCAACGCCTCGGTTAATGCTTTGAGCCCCGTGCTCGAACTGGAGGTCGCGCTGCCGGGGCGCAATGAGACGCTCAAAGTACTGGGCCTCGACCCCTTCCAGGCTGCGGCTTTGCAGCCTTCGCTCATGGGCGATATCGGCGATGGCGTGTTCAAGCTTTTCGACGCCGATGCCATTTATTTGAGCAGCGCGGCCGCGCAAGTGCTGAAGCTTCAGCGCGGCGATCCGTTGCGTGTCACGGTCGGAAGCTCCAGCAAGACACTGCGCGTGCTTGGCATATTGCCGCAGAGCGCGTATCCGCAACCTCTGGGATTGATGGATATCGCCTCGGCGCAATGGACCTTCAATGCGGTCGGCCGCCTGAATCGCATCGATTTGCGTTTGACGCCGGGAACGGACGTGCAGGCCTTGCGGGGCGATCTCGAAAAAACTCTTCCTCCCGGCGTTCTCGCCATCGCGCCGCAGGTAGAGCGCGATCGAGCGGTTACAGTCACCCGGGCCTATCGGGTGAATCTGAACATGCTGGCGTTGGTGGCGCTGTTCACAGGCGCTTTCTTGGTCTTTTCCACCCAATCGCTCTCGGTGCTGCGCCGACGCCGGTCGCTCGCGTTGCTGCGTGCACTCGGCGTCACGCAGAGCCAGTTGCGCCGAGCATTGCTTGGCGAAGGTTTGGCGCTCGGTGCCGTCGGCTCGCTGATCGGCGTGATTCTCGGCGTAAGCATCGCGGCAGCGATTTTGAAATTTCTCACCGCCGATCTCGGCAATGGGCAGTTGCGTGCAGTCGGCGCGTCGCTGCGCGCGGCACCTTTGCAATTATCGGCGTTCTTGGCGATTGGGATCGTGGTGGCGGGCATCGGCGCCTGGGTGCCGGCCCGCAACGCGGCGCGCCAACCGGCGGCCCGCGCCTTAAAAGGCGGCGATGGCGACTACCGGGTTGCGGCGCGCGTCGGATGGCGCAGCGGCCTGGGATTACTGATCTTAGGCGCAGCACTCGCGTGGTTGCCGCCCATCGATGGATTGCCGGTTTTTGGATACGCCGCGATCGCGTCGCTGCTGCTGGGCGCGGTGCTGTTGGTGCCTGCCGTCACCCTCAAGGGACTGGGACTCGCGCCGCGTACGCAGCGCATCGTGCTGGACACCGCTATCGCGCAATTGCGGGAAAATGTCGGCCTGTCCGCGCTCAGCCTGGCTTCGATCATCGTCAGCTTCAGTCTCATGGTGGCCATGGCCATCATGATTCATTCATTCCGCGTGTCGTTCGACCATTGGCTCGGCAAGTTGCTGCCGGCAGATCTGCAATTGCGCGAACCGTTCGGCAATGACACGGCTTTTTGGTCGAGCATCGACCAAGCCAAGCTCGCCGCCACCCCCGGCGTTGCGCGGATCGAGTTTCGGAGAACGCGGCAACTGCTGCTCGACCCCAAGCGCGCGCCCGTGACGCTGATCGCACGCGGTGCAACGGAAGCCCAGACGGGCGCGGAGTTGCCGTTGATGCAAAGCGCTGCAGCGGCGCCGCACACACAGCACCCGTCGGCCTGGATCTCGGAAGCGCTCCAGGATCTTTACGGCTACAAGACAGGCGATGCGATCGACCTGCCGTTGGCGGGGCGCACGCAGCCCTTCACGGTGGCCGGCATCTGGCGCGACTATGCGCGTCTGTCAGGCTCGATCGTCATCTCGCGGCAGGCGTATCGAGCGGCTACCGCAGATACCGGCGCCAATGAAGGCTCAGTGTGGCTCGAGCCCGGCGTCGCGCCGGCAGCAGCAGAAAAGCTGCTGCGTTCGCGCTTGGGTAACGGCGATGCCGTCGAGATCACCACTACCGCCGCCTTGCACGAAAAATCGTTGCAGATCTTCGATCGTGCTTTTGCGATTACCTACGCGCTCGAAGCCATTGCGGTCATCATCGGACTCACCGGGGTGAGTTTTGCCGCGAGTTCGACCGCCCTCGCCCGCCGCGCTGAATTCGGCATGTTGCGACACATCGGTATGCTGCGCCGGCAGATCGTCGGCATGTTGGCCGACGAAGGGATTCTCACCAGCGCCTTCGGCGTCATCTATGGGTTGGCGCTGGGCGTCGCCTTGAGCGTGGTGCTGGTCTACGTCATCAATCGCCAATCATTTAACTGGAGCATCGATCTTGACGTGCCGGCGCGCCTGTTGGCGCTGCTCAGCCTGGTATTGATCGGTGCGGCCGCGGTCACCGCAATCGTGAGTGGCCGTGCCGCTCTAAGCCAAGATGCGGTACGTGCCGTGCGGGAGGACTGGTGAGCAAGCCGCTCCTTCTCATGCTGGCATTGAGTCTCTTAGGCCCCGTAGCCGCGGCGGATGTCTCTTACGCACCCGTTACGCCGGGCCATCCATTGAGATTTCCGGATGACTTGGGAAGCCATCCGCAGTTTCGCACCGAGTGGTGGTACGTTACGGGTTGGCTTGCGACCGAGGGCGGCGAATCTCTTGGATTTCAGGTTACGTTTTTTCGGACCAAACCGGACATCGATGCCGGCAATCCCAGCCACTTCGCGCCGCGCCAGATCATCGTCGCGCATTGCGCGCTGAGCGATCCCAAGCGCGGCACGCTGTGGCAGGACCAGAAAATTCGCCGTGCCGCGTTAGGCCTTGCCGGCGCCATGGAGGGCGATACCCATGTCTGGGTCGATCGATGGTCATTGCAGCGCACGGCGCAAACCTATCTCGCCAAGATTGCCGCCGAGGACTTTTCGTTCGACCTCGCGCTCTCTGAGACGCAGCCCGCGATGATCAATGGCGATGACGGCGTCAGCCGCAAGGGACCGCAGCCGCAAGCGGCAAGTTATTACTACAGCCTGCCGCACATGCGGGTTACCGGAACGATCTCGCGTAAGGGATCGCCGAGCCATGTCAGCGGCGAGGCGTGGTTCGACCACGAGTGGTCGAGTGAGTACCTGGACGCGCAGGCCGCAGGTTGGGATTGGATCGGCATCAATCTTAAGGACGGCGGCGCATTGATGGCTTTCCAGATTCGCGGACTCGACGGCAAACCTCGTTGGGCGGGCGGTACGCTGCGCAGCAGCGCCGGATTCGCACAGATTCTCAAGCCCGAGGAAGTCGAATTTCGCGCCGGGCGTCGCTGGACCTCGCCGCGCACGGGCATCGTGTATCCGGTGGAATGGACGGTTCGCGCAGACGGCAAGGAACTTAAGTTGGTGCCGTTGTTCGATGATCAAGAGAATGATACGCGCCTATCCACCGGCGCTATTTATTGGGAAGGTGCCGTCCGCGCCTTCGACGCGAACGATCAAGTCGGCCGCGGATATTTGGAATTGACCGGCTACGGAGAGCGGCTGCGGCTCCGATAGCACGATCCTCGGCTCTCGGTTATTTGAACAGACCGCGCAGTTGATTGACCCGACGCCGCCAGAAAAAAGAAAGAAAATGCCGATGCGAGTGGCGGTCCGACCGCAGGATGCGCAGCAGCTCGGGAAATATTCCGCCGCGCATCAAATAGTGCTTACGTTGCTGCAGATTCGCGCTGCGTAGATGCTCCAGCCAGGGAGATGCGCGAATGTCCTTGCTCATTTTCACCGGCGTGCTGTATTGGAGAATGTAGGCCAGCCGCGATCCGGCGGTTTTGTTGCCGAAAGCCCCGTGCACCGTGCGGCCATGGTGAATAATCATCGCGCCGGCAGGAATCGGCCGCACGGCCGCGGTCTGTGGATCGAATCCCTCGTAGCACTCGATGGTGTTGGCCCCCTTGGCACCCCCATGCAGGCGGTGCGGCAACACGCCCAGCCGGTGCGATCCGGGTATGTAGGCCATGGCGCCGTTGTCGAGCGTGCTTTCCGTGATCGCGATCCAAATGCTCAGTTCGTTGTAGTCGAAGCCCGGTTCACGAAACGCTTCGTCTTGGTGCCACGGCGTGGGATGGCCCCGATGGCTGGGCTTGAATATTGCGTGATCGCCGGCGAATTCCGCATCCGAGCCCAGCAATTGCCTGGCGGTCTCGAGTGCGACTTTCCGATACGACAACTTGCGCAATTCCCGCGCATACATTGAAGGCTGCAGCACGCTGGGCGATGTCATGTCGCCGGCACCGTCCGTTGCCGTCAGATCGATATTGCGGCCTTCATTGCGCCGCTCGCCGCCGAGAATCATGCGCATGAGAATCTCCCGGCACCATTCCAGCTCGGATGCAGCGATCTGCGGTGTCCCAATGACGAGAAACCCTTCGCGAAAAAACTGGTCGATTTGTTCAGAAGTGAGCGGCTGTTCCAAGGATGCAGGTCCGGGTGAACGGTATTTCTGTCACGCGAAAGCGGCGCTGTATTCGCTCCGCTATTTTTATCTATTTCGCTTGTCCGCGGGGAACAAGTCGGCGTCAGACGATTACTACAGCGTTATAGCCATGGCGCGGGCACTAACAGTTGTACCATTCCTGTGTACGGTTGCTGTTTTGTCGCCAAAAGAAGTCAGCTGCAAAGGAACAAAGGTGCGCTCGCCTTGAATACTCCGGATGTGCAAGATCTGAAAACCTTTCGCCTGCCACCGGATTTCCGGGGACGCTCCGGGCTCGTCGTGCAGCTGTGGTGGCTGGTGCAGTCCACGCTGTTCCGCGCATCACCCCAGCTGATGTACGGATTTCGTCGCTGGTTGCTGCGCCAATTCGGCGCGCAAATCGGCAAGGGCGTCATCATTCGCCCCAGCGTGACAGTCCCCTATCCTTGGAAGCTGCAGATTGGCGACCATTCTTGGATTGGGGATCATGCGGTCCTATATACATTTGCAAAAATTACAATAGGAAAAAATGTCGTGGTTTCGCAGAAGAGTTACCTGTGCGCCGGCACCCACGATTACCGTTCCCCAGCCTTCGACATCCAGGCGTTCCCCATCGTCATTGAAGATGAGGCGTGGTTGGCGGCCGATGTTTTCGTCGCGCCCGGCGTCACCATCGGCAAGGGTTGCGTGGTCGGCTCGCGCAGCTCGGTATTCAGCGATCTGCCGCCAATGATGGTCTGCGTGGGATCTCCAGCCCGTCCGGTCCGCGGCAGGTTTTAATTCTCAGCACTGGCTCCGTAGCGGAAGAACTTGTACACCACGTTCACGTTGCCCTGGGTGTCGTTGTAGTGGAACTGCGATATGTTCGAATTACGCGTGGAGTGGCTCGCGGTAACCGTGATGAGGATGGCGCGAATCGGCGTGTAAATCATGTTCGCGGATTCCCCCGTGAGGGTGTCATGCCGCGCCTGCGATATCGGCGTGATCGGAATCAGCCCGACGACAGCCGAGCCGATGTAGTTTTGGTTGTCATGGGACACGGTGGCCGAAAACGTGAGCTTCGCGGATGCAATCCACTGCGGCGTGAGGCTGACACCCTGGTCGCGGAAGTAATCGGTTTGGGACGTCAGATCCGCGTTCAGCTGCTGCCAGGCGCCGAGCAAAAGCTGCGTTTTTGGCGTCGGCTGCCATTGCAATGCAACCCGCCAGATCTCGCCTGAAAAGCTGCCGATCGCGGTGCTGGGATAGTCGCGCCTCAGATAGCCCGCGCTTGCGTCAAGAACTGTCTTTTCCGTCAGCGCATATTTCAACAGTACCCGTGCCCGATCTTCTCGATAGTCGGGATCGAACACGACACCGTTCAGCACCGCCGCGCTCGAGGCACGCGAATCGTTATAGCGATAATCGAAGCCGATTCGATTGACGTCAAACGTGAAGTCGGCGCCCACATCGACCCCTTTCGACTTTGAATTGTTAAAAGTCGACTGCGGCCCCGACACGGTAAAGTCCGTTCCGAGGAGTCCGGCGAATATCCCCCACCTCGGACCCACCTGGTAGCGCGTGGAGGCAAAATAGTCCGTGCGATTGACTATGTCGCGCGAATACACGTCGGTATTGGCAAAACCGCCCAACAATCTCAAGTAGTCGACGCCGACCTTGCCGGAGAGTGAATCACCCACGCCCCAATTCCAGGCCGCGCGATCGTTGCTTGAAACGTAGTTCAAATCCTGGTTTCGGAAGTAGCGGTTGTAACCTAGGTCCAAGCCAAGATCGAAACTCTGCCGGCCTCCCATGAGCCACTCAGAATCGAGCCCACCGTTTATCCGATCGATGTAGTCGCCGCGGCTGGGATTGGATCCGATTCCGGGCAGCGTGCTCAAGTCGGTAATGGTGCTCGGCAGCAGGTAAATATTATTGTCATACGTGAGCGAATCGCCGGCAAAAAGGACGAAGCGATCGGTACGTTCGACGCCCGGCACGTCTTGCTCGGGGGGCAAGACTGCCAAGTCGAGCGCATCTCGATACTCGATGGCGGCCGCCAGCGAGGTCGACGTCATGGCAGTCATGAGCGCGGCAATTACGATTTTTTTTGTGGGTATTTTCACAGTGGGATGCTCACCGGTTCGGACGTGCCCTGCATGCAGGCCACAAGATTTTCCAGCGATGTTTTGCTTGAGGAAAGTATTCGTTGGGCCTGCTGCATCGAGGTGCATTTGGCCAGGAACAACGCACTGCGATCCTTGCTGAAATGCTCGATGTGCGTAGCCGCGGCCTCGACCAGGGCCTCGGCGGGTAGCACCAGCCCGGCGCCATCGCGCAGCATTTCGGCGATCGAGCCCCGATCGCAGGCAATCACGTGGACCCCGCGCCGCATGGCCTCATAAATGACCAGCGGCTCAGCTTCGTTCACGTAACGGGTAGGAAATAAGAATATATCCAGTTGCCGATAGAAACGCTCTTTGTCTTCGCCGTAGACCGCTCCCGCGTATTGTACGTGTGCCGTCGACCGCAGCAACTTGTCGAAGCTTGCCTGCGCCTCCGGTGCAACCGGACCGGCGACATGTGCCCGGTATTCGATCCCGCGCCGCTCGAGCGCCGCCAGGACTTCGAAGAATTCAACAACCCCTTTCTCGAAGGTGATGTTCGATAGAAAGCCAAGATGCAGCGGCGCGGCCTCGTTGGATTGAACCGGCCGCGCATCGTCCGCTCGATAGAACGCCGCGTTCGACACGACGCGCAGCATTGCGGGATCCAGGCCATATTCCCGGCTCAGCGACACCCCCATCTTCGGGCTCAGCACGATGTGGTTTTCGTTTCGTACCAGGGCGAAAAAGCAGCGGTTCAGGCGCGATGGGGCGTTGATATAGGCGTAGCTATGATGATGAATGTAGATCGGTCGACGAAGCAGTTTGCTGACGAGCACGTAGCTCAAATCGATGAGCTGGCCGCGGCCGCCGGACAGGGCCAAATACAGGACTGTGTCCCGCTTGCCGATGCAAGTGGCGAAATATTTCAGGGGCCTGAGCAACTGTTGCAGCACGCCGATTGCCCGCGCACCCGGGTTCGCGGCCCGATTGAAGACTTCGACGGGCATTCTCGCTTTTAAGATATCGAGCATCATGGCGCAGACAGCGGAAAAGCCATTCACCGGCGGCGGCAGCGGACCGGCAAAGCAGAGGCGTGTCATCCGGTGTTCCCCACCATTCGCAAGCAGCCGTCCAAGATTTGCGTTGCGGCCCGCTCGGGTGTGTAGTTAGACACCACCTCGAGGCACTGTTGCGCCACCGCCTGCCTGTTATTCGAGAGAGTTCTGACCGAATCCATCCCGCTGACCAGGTCGTCGACGTTGCCGACTTCGAAGGAATATCCCGTCACCCCATCCAGCACCAAATCCGGTACGCATCCGCAGGCGCTGCTCACGACCACGGGGCAGCCGTAGCTCAAGGCCTCGTTGATCACCAGACCCCAGGGCTCGCTGTGGCTTGGCAACACCAAAGCGGTGCACGCCTGGAACAAACCGGCAATCTCTTCCAGATTCTTGCTTCCCAGAAAGGAGATTGCATGGCTCATGTGCAAATCGGCGGCGCGCTGCTTTAAGTCGTCCGCGAGCGGTCCCGCGCCGACCAACTCCAATTTCGCCCGAGGAAACCGTTTGCTGAGAACGCAAAATGCCGCGAACAAATCATCCAGGCCCTTCTCAATGGAGAGCCGGCCGACGTAAAGAAAACGGGGCTCATCGGACCGCGCGTGCCAGTCCGACTGATAATGCGATAACACCTTGTCGACACCGTAGCCGCGAGGCAGCGCCGCGGCCTGGCAGCGATAAGCGATTTTCGCCTCGTTCACACCGTAGCTCATCAGGTATTCTTTGCTTCTAACGCCGTAGCAAAAAAAACCGTTGCACCCCGCGAAGAACCAGCGCTTCGCCAAGTCCCGCCAGGCGGATCGGGGTCGGTCGACGGAAGTCGAGTCGCAAAAGACGGCGCGCTTGCGCCGCAGCAGGATGCAAACCAGGAGCATCGCCCAATATTCAGCGCGGTGATAGCCGGGCATGATGACCAAATCGACCGGATACTTATATAGGTCGCGTGCCAGCGCGCCAATGCGCCGCATCAGCGGCGCATTGCCGTAGGAGCCTCGAAACAGCAGCCGGAATGGGTACTGGTGGTACGACATATCGACACCGCCCAGCCCCGTGCGTATATCTTCCGTCTCCGCTATCTGAATGAATGAAGGAGTGATGCCGCGCGGTGCGCCGTCCAAATGCACCTGCGAGAACACGACGCCTTTATATTTTGACCAAAGAATGTTGTGGTATATCGCTATTCGCATACGTTCCGCGCAGGAGCCGCGCGACTCAAGACACCATCGTCGGTTGCGCGCTGATTCGTCTGGCAATCCGGTGGCGCACACCCAATTTCGCCGACAGCAGCGCTGAGGCCGCGCCAAACGCAAGCAACGCTGCGCTCGCGAATCCTAAGGCGATCATCAGCGAGCCGCGCATTACGATCATCAAAAACACAGCGCCGTAGACTGCCAGCGGGAACGACACCCACTTGTTGCTGCGCACGGCCATTTTGTTCAAGAAAGTCACGGCGAACGCCGCCGCACCGGCGTAGAGAATGACGCCGACGAAGCCGAAATCGAGATATCCTTCGGCTATCAACGGTGCCGAGAGATTCGTAAACCACATGCTGTAGTTTGCGATCAAATAATCGGCCAGAAAGATGCCGGTCGCCAACGGCTTGGCGCTCCACAGGCTGCTCGGAACGAAAAATAGCAGCGAGCCCAAGAGTTGATGGCCCCACTGCACGCCGTGCACAGTCGCAATTTCAACGGCCGTATAAATGTTTGCCCAGGAGTCGTAGTTGATCGAGAAGTAATGATCCACGATGCTGTCCCACACCCGTGTCATCGATACGTCGGTGAGAGCTTGGTGGTTGTGCGTAAATATCGTGATCGCGGGGAAGACGAGCACCATGCCGCCCACCAGCAGCAGCATTCGCCTAGACCAGCGGGAAAACACTTTCGGGAATGCCACGAGCAACAGTGCGATGTACAGCGGCCCCAACGCGTTGCGCTTCTCCGTGTACGGGTTCTCCGTGATCAATACCAAAACCAGCAGCAGCAGGAGCACGCCAACTCGGCTGAACAACAGCTTGCGCCCGGAACGCACCGTCTCATTCAAAAGGATCAACAGGGTCGCCGACGGAAGAAACAGCAGGCATCTCTTCATGACGAGCGACCCGGGCGAGACGGTGACCGAATTTTCGATCGACGCATAGGCTGACGGCGCGGCGATTCCAACCACACAGACGCAAACGATCACTGCCAGGCCAACCGCAGCCGCTGTAAACTCGCGCGGCAACTCCGCCGGCGCGGCGGCGGCCGGCTGCGCCATTTCCGCCCGCTTGCTGAAGAATCCATAGAACAGCGTGAACGTCAGTATGAACAGCGCGCACATGAGGTTTGTCAGCGCCACTCGATCCACCGCGACCGTCGAGGTGTTGATCAGGTGCTGCGGCATGCTGATCAACTGGATTTTCGGCGCCAAGTCGAGAAACAGCCAATCGAAAATGAATACGACCATGTCGGCGGGCGATCCGGCCGTGGGCCGAATCGCAAATCTAAGCTGAATCAACAATGCGAGCGTCACGGCAACGCTGGAGAACACGAATTCCATGCCCGCCGAGGCAAGGCTGCTGATGAATATGATTTCCATCAGCACGATAAAGAGCCCCAGCAAGACTCTTATGCCAAGAAAGTGAGGGGCTGCCTTTGTTCGCATGCGTTTCCCGACCTGAACGTTGCTTCTTTGCCTATGAAGCAAACGGACTAGCGACGCTCAGTGCTCATTGATGACACTCCCGATGACGTTCACGCCGGTATCGGTGAACATCTCCATTGCGGCCAGCAGCTTCGCCTGCGGCGTGCCGTTTCGGCGCGCGATCATCACCGCATTACCGGCATTCGCGGCAAGGATCTGGGCGTCCGCGGTTTCGCACGCCGCCGGCGTATCGAGGATCACCAGACTGAATTGTGCCGCGAAGTGGTCCAGAATGACGTCGAACACCGGGCGCGCCAGCAGCTCCTGGGGATTTGGCGGAATGATGCCCGCCGGCAACACAAACAGACGTAGCTGGGGATGGATCCGGCGCGCAATTTCCCGGCTCGCTCGGCCGGTCAGCAGCGCTGACAATCCGACCGAGTTGTCGATATTGAACATCCGATGTTGCCGCGGATGCCGCATATCCGCGTCGATCAGCAGCGTTCGCTCCCCGAGCTGGGCAAACATGGTTGCCAGATTGGCCGCTAGCCAGCTGCGCCCTTCGCCGCGCTCCGCGCTGCTGACCGCCAAGACCCTGCGGGTCGCATTGTTGAACCAGCGGAGGATGATCTGGCTGCGCAGTGCGCGCAACGGCTCTACCGTATCACTTTGCGGCATGTAGGCTGCGATGACATCCTCGGCGACACCACCGTCGCCGCCGCGCGGCAAAACCGGATAACTGTACTGCTGCGCAATGGCAGACTCGATATCGCGCTCAGTGATGCGCTTCAGCTGCACTGCGGCCTCGCCAAATCGAACCCCATGCGAGTGGGCGAAGCGCTGGATCTCCTCCACTTCTTGGGAATTCAGGCGTCCCTGCTCAACGAGAATGGCGCCGATAGCGCGGCCGCGATCGGGCGGAGTGTTTTGGCGTTTGACGGGTCGGGCTACTATGGTATTCATTGATGCCTGCATCGTGTGCACGTGGAAAGTTTAGATTGCCGATGGTTCCAGGCGCCCGTGCGCCGCGTGTGCAATGCGCACATCATTGGCGCGTATACGGACGACCTCGATTTTGCCGAGCAATGGGACACCGAGCAGATCGATGAGGTCTTCATCTTCGCGCACGCGTCGATCGCGCATCTCCGTGGCCAACGCGGCTGCGATACCCAGCACCCCGCCCAAAAAAACCGCGACAATCATGTTGATCAGCATTTTCGGGCTGGACGGGCCGGTGGGTGGCGTGGCGGTGGTGAGTTGCACCACATTGGTTTGTTGCGTCAAGCTTTCCAAATTGCTTTGCGCCAAGCGTTGACTTACCTGATCCAAATCGCGCTGCGCCGCCGTGACGTCATTCAGGTACAAAGCCGCTTGATCATGTTCGTACTTGAGCTCCAGCACTTTCTTCTTTTGTGCCTCCAGCGCCTGACGCACGTCATTTTCCCGGCGTAGATTGGACTGCGTCGTATTGCCAAGCGAGGCAGCTATGTTGGCGCTCTCTTGGGAGATGCGAGTGCGCAAATCGGAGATTTCGCCTTCCACGGCCTGATAATCGGGATGATTCTTTCCCAGGCGTGCGGCGACGTCGGGCTTTTTAGCTTCCGCCTGTGCCAAAGCGGCCTTCAGAGACTGAATCACCGGGCTTTGCAACACCTCCGGAAGGGTCGATATGTCGGATCCAACCTGGTGCTGACGCGATTGGCTATCCTGACGCAGCCCCTGAATCGTCACCAATTCCGTCGACAGCTGATCCAAGCGGGCATTTTCGACATCCAGCTTTTCATCCGTGGCTATGAGGCCATTCTTGCTCTGAAAATCGGAAAGTTTCTTTTGCTTCTCCTCCAGGTCGGCGCGCAGTGCACGCGAGCGCTGCTCAAACCAGCTCGCGTATTGTTTCGCAGGCTCGACCTTCAACTCGATATTCGTGTCGATGGCTGACTGTGCAAAGCCATTCGCGAGTGCAGCAGCCGTAACCGGATCCGACCACTTGACCTCGATATCGATCACATTGCTGGCATGCGTCGGGCTGTCATGCGCCGGCGCGACCTGCAATTTTTTATCCAAAATCAGATTCGCGACAGTTACGCTGATGTCGTCGTTCGGCCCTTTGGCCCACAGTTTCCTCGCCTCGGGCTGTTGATCCAGCTTCAAGTTCTTGACGACCCGCTGCGCCACTCGTTCGCTGGCGATAATGTCAGCCTGCGTGTTGACGTACGTCGCAGCAGGCTGGGCGGCGCCGGCCGCACCGTTGGCTGCGGCCACCGGATCGGTTTTGCTGTCAATGACGATCGATGCAGTCGCCGTGTACTGCCTGGGCCAGATGATGCTCGCAAATACGATGAGCACGACGACGGCCACGAACACACCCACGGCGATCAGCCAGCGGGCCCGCAGAATTACCATAAATTGGTTAAAGCTCATGACTTGGCGCAGCCTCGGCAACAACTGTGTTGAGTGGACTTGAATTCATGGCGGCAGATCAAAACAGACTCTCCTTGACGTAAATGACATCCTGGTCCTGCACGTCGGTGTCCAGGGACACGCCTTCTTCCTTCACCTTGCCGCTCGGATCGCGGCGGTGACGGACGATTCCGCGCTGTGTTCCTTTGCCCGTGACGCCGCCTCCGGTGGCCAGCGCCTGAATGACGGTCATGCCGCGCTCCAAGCGGTATTGCCCCGGTTTTTGCACCTGTCCATAGATGTAGAACATCGGCGCACGCGTCACATAGAGCGTGTCGCCGCCATAAAGCTCGATGTCATCGGACTGATTTCCGGTAGACGCCATCTTCACGATGTCGACGTCGCGTCGAAACGACTTGCCGTTGCGCATGCCGGATACGGTAACCGTCTCTCCCCCGGTGGTTGCGACGCCGCCGGCAGCCGCGAGCATGCCGGAAACATGCCCTCCGGCCGCATCGGTGGAGTAACGGCCGGGTTTGTTCACTTCCCCGATCACCGACACCAAATTGCCAAAACCTTGCGTCAGCAAGATATTCACCTGCGGGTTGACGACGAAGCCGCCATCCCGGAGCATTTGCGCAATTTTTGCCTCTGCGGCCGGCAGCGTAAGCCCCTTGAGCGGAACGGATCCGATGAGGGGATAGCCGATGGCCCCGGATTCCGATACTCGAACATCCAAACTTAAATCCGGATTCTTGAATACGCTGATCTTTAAAATATCTCCGGGAGCCAGCAGGTACTCGGGCTGTGCACGGGCGGGCGCCGTGCCAAGACCGAGCGCACCGAGACATAACACCGCCCATAGACCGACCCAACGGCGTAAGCGATTGGGGTCTTGGGAGGGGGGCTTCACGGCCATTTGGGATCTACGCTCATAGTTTTTACTTCTTACTGATGCTAGGGCCAACCGACGACATATCGGCAAACAATTGCGGCCACCTCTGTTTGTGGTGATGGTTCGATCTGTTCTTCACAATGCCAATTGGCGATCATTGATGTCGACCGGCGCAAACACCGTGCTCAACACGGCATCGCGCTCGAAATTCTTCTCTGCGAAAGTCCGGGCCCGCCTTCCCAGCAATTTGCGCGTCTCAGGGTCCTCCGCCAGCGCGGTTACGGCATGAGCCAGCTCGAAGCTGTTCTCGGGGGCCACCACCAAGCCGCACTGCGAGACAATCTCGCTGATCTCGGTTCCAGCACGACACGTTGCAATCACCGGCCGCCCGCTGGCGAGCATGCCGCTGAGCTTCGAGGGAAGTACCAGATCCGTCGCATCAGGACTTTGGGGCAGCAGATGTATGTCTGCGATTGCCAGCAGGTCCGCCACTCGTGCGGAGGGCTGCAGCGGCATGAAGCGAATGTTCGGCAAGCCGGCGGCTGCCGCTTCAAGTTCGAGCTTCATGACACCCTCGCCGCAGACCACGAAAACGATGTCGCTGCGGGATCGCAGCAGCTTGGCGGCGCCGGGAATCACCATCAGTCCCTGCTTGCCGCTCAGCGTCCCCGAAAACAGCGCCACGACCACATCCTTGGAAATCCCGAGTTGCGTTCGATACTCGCCGGCCGTGGGCTGCTTGATGCGAGTCAGATCGACCCAATTGGGGAGATACCGAGTCTTGCCGGCGGTCACGCCTTTGGCTCGCAGCTTCTGCATCATTCTGCCGGAGATCGTCGACACGGTGTCGAAGCGACGCAGCAACAAGCTTTCCATCCGCAAAGCTGCTCGCTGCAGCAGCCGGCCTTTCAATAGGCCCATCCTGAATGCCACGTCCACTTCGAAGTCCTGGAGATGCAGCCAGCGTTTCGCGCGGCACAGCCAGGCAGTCAAGAGTCCGGCAGGAGCGCACATGAACGCCGGCGCCACTGTCAACACGACATCCGGCCGCCAACCAATTTGCCACAGCATCACCGGGAATGAGCTGAGCGCGAATGAGAGCAGATGCACGAGCCGGGTCAGGCCCCGCGGCGATTTCGGCACCCAGAGCGGAGTGCGCCAGACATCGACCCCGCGCCACTGTTCTCGCCGATAGGGCGGCCAACGGTATTTTCGATCCACCTGCCAGGTGGGATAGTAAGGCGGCGAACACACCACGCGAACTTCATGACCATGCTCGACCAGCCACGAAGCCATCTCGCCCGAGTACTTGCCAATACCGGTGGGCTCCGGCGCAAAATTAGCGCTGTAGATCAAAATTCTCATCCGTCGCCCCTAAATCCGCGGTATCTGGATCCCCGAGGCCCTAGTTCGCCAGACGTTCGGGTATAAAGATGCCAGACATCTGCGCAGGCGGGCGTAAGCGGTGGTCTGACAAGCACGCGTTCACGGTGCGAATCGGCAGCAATGTCTGTCTTCACAGACATGAAGTCGTAACGAGAACTTTACATACGCTTGCTTTTCAACCGAATAGCGGGGCGCGGTCGGCTCGAGATAAAGCCTGGCGCGATCTACCGCGCTGGCTGCTCCAGGACCCAGAGTGCCGAGCCGGCGCCAATTTTTCAGCTCTCGCCGACCGGCGGGTCGAACATAAATGCGGGCAAGCCACGTTGGCGGTCAAACCGGCGGGCGCCTTGCGCCAGTCATCGAGCGAATTCGCCGTCCACCTGGTTGCATTTGGAACGTAGCGGTAGTCGTTACCCCAAACATCGTTGCGAGTCAATCAAACGTGCGTCGAGCGCGAGATCATCGTCGGTAATGATGTTGCAATGGTTGGAAAACATTGGAGAGCAGATCCAAGCATCCGGCAACTTCGCGAACAAATAATGGAGAAATGGCCCGCTGAAGCGGCGCTTGACTTGCTGAGATTTACCCGCCCCGAATCCGCGCTGCCGCCAAAGCGTCGGCAGCGGAATTTCGCAAACAAGAAATACGCTGGTTTTTCCGACACGAAACGCTGAATTCACCCGCGCGGAACCGATGCTCGCGCAAGCGAAATTTTCGGGCCTGCGTCACAATTTTTCTTGCCGACTTTTTTTCGGCTGTCTGCAGGGTACGACACAGTGCCCGCCACACCCTCGCATGTTTTACTGCCCGCCGTTCAAGGGCAAACCCGGCGCAAGCCGGGGACGCAAAGCTTCCGGTCTGTGAGTGACAGATAGCGGGGTTTCCGGAGACGGCCGAAGGCCGTCTTTGTGAACTCACACCATCGCCGCTCATGTTCCGTGTCAATCACAAATATGGGAACAGGTGGCAATGGGATACGGTTCGAACGCGCGCAGCGCATTTACTCAGCTAACGCTTCTATTTCTGATCTCCGTGCTCAGCGGTTGCGGAGCCGGCTCCTCAAGCGATTCCACTACGACTCCCGCTGCTCCGATAACGTCATCGACGCCACCGGCCACCACCGCGACGAAGCCCCCGACAACGACTCCAGCACCGAAGCCCGCACCTTCGCCGGCACCCACACCGGCGCCGAAACCGGCACCCACGCCGGCGCCGAAACCGGCAACCACACCGGCAACCACACCGGCACCGTCGCCGGTCGCGACACCGCTCTCGGCCTCAAACAGTGGAGACGCCTGTCTCGCCGCGCCGATGCCCTCGAGCGATGCCTTGTTCAATTCGCCCAAGCGGGTATTCGCGCACTATTTCTACCCATTCCCGGCTTCGATCGGCAATACGGTGCCCGCGAAGGACTACTACAACACAGAGTACCTCCTTAAGTCGGGCGAATCGGGCAAGTGGCTGAAGCAGGGAGGCTACCTGCGCCAAAGACCGTTGGGAGTATCGCCGAGCACCAATCCGAATTGGCAGCAACTGAATATGGAGGGCGAGGTGCGCGCCGCGATTGCGCGCGGCATCACCGGCTTTACTTTTGACTCGATGTCGGTAAGCGATGCCACCAACGCCAAGAGCCAGCTGCACCTCATGCTTGCAGCGGCGCAGGCGGTCGATTCGCGCTTCAAGATTCTGATCATGCCGGACATGACGACGTTGGGTACGAACGCCGATGCGGTGGCCCAGATCATCACGGCCGTGGCCGGCAGCCCGGCGGCCTATCACCTCAGCGATGGGCGTCTGGTCGTCTCGCCGTTCGATGCCGGCCTCAACACCCCCGCCTGGTGGCAGTCGCTGATCAAACAGTTGACCGCCCAAGGCATTCAGATTGCGTTGGTGCCGACGTTCCTGAATTGGTCTCTTTCAGCGGACGCGTTTTCTGCGTTTTCATACGGGTTTTCGGATTGGGGCTCGGCGACGGTTGTCGGTGCGAGCGCACTGGAGGGCGATCCTGCCATCGCACATTCAGCTTATAAAAAGATCTTCATGATGCCGGTCGATCCGCAGCAATACCGGCCGAAAGGTTTCGTTTATTGGGAAGCCGGAAACAGCGCAGCATTGCGTAACGCGTGGACCGATTCCATTCAGGGCGATGCGGATTGGATCCAGGTGGTGACGTGGAATGACTTTTCGGAGAGCTCGGAGATCGAGCCGGTAACCGATATCACTTTGCAGCGAAACATCGGCACAGGTTTCTATAACCTGACCGGCTACTATGCGAACTGGTTTCTCACCGGGCAGCAGCCGAAAATCACCCACGATGTGCTCTATTATTTTTATCGTCGTGAGCAGACAACTTCCACAGCCGGCGCACAGAGTCAATTGGACAAGATCTATAGCGGAGTCGTCGAAAACAGCATTGAATTGGTTGGGTTTCTGACCAGCCCCGGCGTGCTGAAGATAACCATCGGCGGCAAAACCTATACCCAGAACGCCGCCGCAGGCATCGTGTCCTTCAAGGTCCCGTCGCAGGCCGGCACCCCGCTTTTCACGCTGTCGCGCAGCGGGTCGGACGTCTTTTCTTTCCAAGGCGGCGTGCAGATTTACGGATCGGGCGGTCTACCGTCGGGTGTCGAGGATCTAACTTACTGGAGCGGCAGCGCAGCAAAATCGGGAGTTTGCTCGCTCTAGAGAAGGCCCGAGCCACCGTTCGCAGGCGCGCCGCCGCGTACGGCGCGCTTGAGGCGCCGAACCACCTGCCTGGCAACAATCAGGAAGCCGGGCATGGGGGTTCGGCAAAATGCCAGCTTTCGAACATAGTTATCGACGGTCCATTCGGCGCTCGACCCGGCCGGGAAAAAAACGGTGTCGCCGCAGCGCACCCGGCGCGCCACACCCGACGGGTATTTCAAAGTCACGTCGCCTTCCAGGATGTGGAAAGTCTCGTCAAAACTATAAAACCAATTAAATCGTCCGGCGGTGCAATCCCAGAAATAGGTGCTGGCCGTGCCGTCGGCGCTGCTGGACAAGAGTTCGGCGCGCGCCACCGGGTTGCCGTCCAATATCCAGGCGGCTTGAATGGGGTTGGGCACAAATTTCTCGGAAGACGTTCCGACCGTAATTGAACTTTCGACTGCCATCTGCCCACCAATTTATCATGCTCATCGCGCGGGCCGTGTCGGCGGAATTCGCACCAAGTACTTCAAATCGTCCTACAGCATCTGGGGGCGCTCGTTTGAATTTTGTTCGGTATAAATAAGCGGGTCGATGGAGATGCCATCGGGCGTGCGCTCATGCATAAGTGTTGCCGCCCGTGTTTAAATATCGGAATGAGGCGCGGTTCGGATGTGAATGAGCGACGTTTCAAGCCGCGTGTGCAACAAAATATGCTTATTATAAAAAAAGGCTGCCACCGACGCCGGTTATTCGACCCCGTTCGCGACAACAACTCTAAATTTCCATCAAAAGTGCGGACGGCTTCGTGAACGCGCCCTTGGGCAACACCATGGCACGCAATACCCACGCCCTGTTCGCACACGCATCCCGCAACTCCACCCGTGCGATCGTGCCCATCAACGATTGTGCCCTCGAGACAGCCGCGCCCCGCCCGGCTTTTTATTGCGTGCATTCTGCATCGGGCGTCGCGGGAACGGATTTTCTCGACTTGGCGCGCCGCCTCGAGCCCAGCATCCGATTTTATGGCATCCAGGCGCCGCCGAAGCAGATGCCTGACGCGCAGTTTGGCAACTCAGTAGATTCCCTGGCCGAGTACTACGCGAACGCCTTGTGCAAGTTTCAGCCGACCGGTCCCCTGCTGATCGGCGGGTACTGCGTGGGAGCGGTCATCGCGCTCGCAATGATCGATAAATTGCGTGCGCGGGGGCGCGAAGTCGGACCCCTGCTCGTCATTGACGGCGTACCGGAAAATACCGGTGCGGCGATGTCTCGGTGGCGGGCACGGTATTGGATTGAAATGGCGCGCAATGTGCGCGGCTGGTTCAACCATGGCGATCTGATGCGCGGCGGGACGCTGCGCTCGTTGGTTTGGAGCATTACGAACAATGCCACTGCGATTGGCAAGGGGGCGCTTGGCCTGAAGCGAGGACAGAAATTGGGCGGCGGCTATGCGATCGAGGGAATCATGGACGTATCGAGATATCCGCCGGACCACAAATCCTTCGTCAATCGATTGTTCCAAGCGTTGTTTGATTACATCCCGAAGAGCTATGCAGGAAATGTCGTCGTCTACGAAGCCACGGTCAAGCCCCTGTTGTATCTGCCGCAAATCGGCCGTATGTGGCGGGAATTCGCTCGTCAGGCAGAAGTCGTCGAGATTGTCGGGACGCACATCGGCATGATGCACGAGCCCTACGTTGAGTTCCTCGCGAATGACATGCGCAAGCGTATCGACGCGTTTTTCTCCGGCTAAACCCGCATCGTCCCCTCTCACTTGGAGAGCGAATCCATGCCTCAATCACGGCTGACCCGATTCTCACAATTTGCAGCACTTGGTTTTCTGCAGCTGGCCTTGGCAGCGCTTGCGGTTGCGGGTGCCCCGCCACCCGGCAGCGTCAAGGATGACGGCGCGTGTCTGCCTTTTTCAATGCCGGACAGTTCGATATTGTTCAAGGCGCAGAAAAAAGTATTTGCGCATTATTTCTACCCGTTCCCGTTATCGATCGAAAACAGGCCTGCCGACAGCGATTACTACAACACCCAATATTTGGACCCCAAGGGGGAAAAGGGCAAGCATGCCGCGACCGGCGGGTACTTGCGCCAGCGGCCTTTACCGGTGGGCCCGAGCTCCTCGCCCGACTGGCGCTTACAGAATGTAGAAACCGAAGTGCGGATGGCCATCGCCAGAGGGATCACGGGATTTACCATCGACGTGATGTCGGGCAAGGAAGCGGCCGACTCGAATAGTCACCTCAATATGCTGCTAAAAGCCGCAAAGGCGGTCGATCCGCGCTTCAAGATCGTGGTTATGCCGGATATTTCGGCGCTGAAGGCCGACGCCAATGCCGTGTCGCAGATTATCGCCGCCGCTGCCGCCAGCGACGCGGCTTTTCGGCTCGATGACGGTAGGCTGGTTGTCAGCGCATTCAATGCCGGCCTCAATCCGCCTGCCTGGTGGCAGGGCATTTTTGACCAGCTGAATTCGCGCGGAATTAAAATAGCCTTCGTTCCCACCTTTCTGGGTTGGGGCGGCCAGGCCGCATCGTTCGCCGGTATCAGCCATGGGTTCAGCGATTGGGGCACCGCGACAGCCGTGAGTTCCGACAACATGAAAAAGGACCCGTCCATGGCGCATGACAGCTATGGGAAGTTATACATGATGCCTGTGGATCCGCAGCAGTATCGGCCAAAGGGCTCTGTCTACTGGGAAGCGGGAAACAGCAGCACCTATCGAGCCGCTTGGATGAGTGCGATCAACGCCGGCGCCGACTGGGTGCAACTCGTTACGTGGAGCGATTTTTCGGAATCAAGCGAAGTGGAACCGTACACGGATGCTACGCTGCGGACCGACATCGGCACCGGCTTTTACAATCTAACGGCCTATTACGCCACCTGGTTCTTATCCGGAGTGCAGCCGCCGATTACGCATGATGTACTCTATTATTTTTATCGTCGTGAACCTCCGAATGCGGCGAGCCCCGCGCAAACGGCTGCCAATAAGCTCATCGGCAACGCGCCGGCCGAAAACAACATCGAACTGCTCTCATTCTTGACTGCGCCTGCGACCGTCAAGATTACGATTGGCGGCCGCTCCTTCACGCAAAACGCGGCGGCCGGAATATCCTCATTCAAGGTCCCCAGCGCACCAGGCAACCCGGAATTTGCGTTGTCGCGCAATGGCGCGGAGCTATTCTCATTCCAGGGTCCCGTGCAAATTTATCCGGCTTCAGGACTGCCGTCGGGGGTCATTGATATGACCTACTGGGGCGGTAGCGCATCGAAGAGCGGCGTCTGCGCACTTTGATGATAGATACCGAGAGACAAACCGCGTTTCGCCGGCACGTTGAGCGGCTACCCGCCCGATTTCGCAGCAAGAACAGCATTTACCTGGCCTTGTCACTGATCGCGCGAGTGCTCAACGCGGCCGGCATGTTTATCGCGCTACAGCGCTTCGCTCCCAGTACCTTCGGGGAGATGAGTTACCTTATGGCCACGGCAGTCTCCACGGTGGCATTTTGCTCTTTGGGGCTCGAGCTATCGGTCAATGCCCAGCTCACCCGCAAAGTCAAAGAAGATGGCTCGCTGGCGCCCACCATTCTCGCCGCTTGCGCCTTGGCGGCGGTGGGAATCGTTCTGGCCTGGATCGCAGTCACGGCGGCATTCGCTTCGCAATTGACGGTGACCGGCTCCGCGCATGTGGCGGTCATCGCCGTGTGCATCTACTCCTCGTTCATGATTGTGACCTCGCTGCTGACCGCAATGTCATTCGCGTTGTCCGCCAGCATCAATGTCGGCGTTTCCTATATTCTCACCTCGTCCTTGTTTGCCGCCTTCGCTATTTTTGCGGACTCGAGAACCTCCGGCATCCAATTGATGTTTTTTTCCATCGTGACGCAAGTCATCGCAGTCCCGTACATGGCCATAGCGCTCATGCGTCGAGCCAAATCCTGGAATCTGCGCAGCCAATACGCATTGATCCGCACTTCGCTGCAGGCGGCCAAAGGAGAGGTTCAGACGCTGTTTATGTACGGCGTGAAACAAATCTTGGTGGTTTCCACCGTGACCTTTTCGCAGTGGCTGATTCAACGCAAGATCGTTTACGGCGACGGCGGGGTTTCCGAGAACGCCATTTACAGCGTCGGCAACCAAATCTTCAACATGATGACGTTTATTCCGCTGATCATAACGCCCATCATCATCACCCGGCTGGCCGCTGCGGGCGATGACCTGGCGCAGCGCAGGCGCATCAGTCTGTCCAGCTTGAAATTGTTTTCCGGGATCTCCGCCATTGCGTGTGTCGGGGTATTTGTCGGGCTTCGCATCGGTATTCCCTTTCTGCCGCCGCGCTACGCAGCGGCCGAGCTGACCGGCCTGATCGCTTCCTTCGCGGCAGCGTTTCAAATCATCAAATCGCCCTTTTCACTGTTTTTCCTGGCCGAATTGAAAGCATCACCCGAGATCGTCAGCGCCACGGCCGGCGCCATATTCATGATCGCTGCCACGGCCACTTACGCCCAATTGACTCCCAATCAGGGCACGATCATCCGGTTGCTGGGCTGCGTCCTGCAAGGATTGCTGCTGGCAGCCATGTTCTTTGTAGCGACACGGCGCCAATCAAGCCTAAAACAATAGGATAGCCGGACGATCACTCATGCAGGACGCGATGCACCTGCTGAATGCAGGCCGACCCCTCTCCAACCGCTGCCGCGACCCGTTTCACGCTGCCGCAGCGCACGTCGCCCACCGCAAAAATCCCCGGAATGCTGGATTCGAAAAACTCCGGCTGGCGCGCATTCGGCCATTTCGCCGCCGGCAAATCCGTGCCCTGTAAATCCGACCCGGTCCGCACAAAACCCTTGTCGTTGAGGGCAATGCATGAATTCAGCCAACTGGTGCACGGCAGCGCGCCCATCATCAGAAAGACATGGCCGATGGCATGCGTCTCAGGTTCTTTGCCGGCCGTTTTCCAAATCACGCGGGCCAATTGATCCTGTCCTTCCAACGCAGTGATTTCCGTACGTACATGCAAGGTAATATTGGGCAACTCTTCGATTCGGCGAATCAGGTATTGCGACATCGTCTCAGCAAGGTCGGGGGCACGAACCAGCAAATGCACCATCCGACAGGTACCGGCCAAAAATACGGCCGCTTGACCGGCCGAGTTGCCGCCGCCGACCACGATGGCCTCGCTCGACCCGCAGCGGCGCGCCTCGGTGTTGGTGGCGGCGTAGTAAATTCCTGTCCCGAGAAAGCGCGACGCATTGTCGAGGGACAACTGCCGATATTCCGCTCCCGTCGCAATCACGATGGCGCGTGCGCGCGCCGCGTGACCATTGGCAAATTCAATCGCATACGGCCGTTGGTCGCAATTTAAGCTCATCACAGGATAGGCGGTGCGGATTTCCGCGCCGAATTTCTGCGCCTGAATCAGGGCGCGCGCGGCCAGTGCCAGTCCGGAAATCCCGGTTGGAAACCCCAGATAGTTCTCTATCTTGGAGCTGGATCCTGCCTGACCTCCCGGCGTTCCGGTCTCGAGTACCAATACATCCAGTCCCTCCGAGGCCGCATACACCCCGGCAGCCAAGCCGGCGGGACCGGCACCGACCACGATGAGGTCGCGAACCCGATCGTCGTCGATTTGCTGATTCATGCCGAGATTGGCCGCCACTTCCTCGTTGCTGGGATTCTTGAGCACAATCGAGGCACGGCACACGACCACCGGCAGATCCGCAACGGTCACATGAAATCGCTCGAGCAGGTTGCGCACCGTGGCATCGGTCTCGATATCGAGGTTGACGAATGGGTAGCTGTTGCGAGTCAGGAACTGCTGCAGCCGCAAGGTACCGGCGGAGTGCGCTGAGCCGAGCAGAATCACGTCGCTGGACTGCGAGGTGATCAGTGCCACGCGCCGCAATATGTAGGCGCGCATGAACAGTTCGCTGAGTTCCGAGTCGGTTTGGACGATCGCGCGCACTTGCATATCATCAATTGCCAGAACTTCGCCGGCTTCGCGCACGCGCATGCGCACAACCGAGCTGATGGCGCGCAGTGTGCCCACGTCACCGGAAAAGCTCCCCGGCGTATGAACCACGATCAGGCTTTCACCGGTCAGGGTGGGCTGGATGATCTCGATGCTCCCCGACAGCACCACATACATCGGCGGGTGATCGCCGGGCTCCGACAAAATCTGTCCCTTTTGAGTGGCAAGCTTGCGGCCGTGCGCGCTGAGCCGTGCGATTTGCACCGGCGTGAGACGCGGAAACATTTGCGCACTGCGGCCGGCGTACGGCGACTGCGTAATCGAACCTTCCAAGCTGAACTCTTGATTCATGAATCAATCCCGCGGGATGGCGCCGTCGGATCAAATTATAACCCGGAGCGAAAATCCGTACTTTCGTCAGTTGTGGTCTAATGTCCGGCATCCATGCCGATACATTTCGAAGTCGTTCGTCGGGCCTGATGTGATGAGCGAAGCGATGGCCGAGCCCGTTCCCAAAACTCTACGGCAGCGATTGCTGACGGGTACCGCCTGGCAACTCGGACTGACTCTGGCGGGAAGATTTTTCACTTTTCTGCTCAATGTGCTGCAAGGCCGGTACCTAGGCGTCGCGGGATACGGTCAACTCTCTCTCGTGCAAAACACGCTGCAGTTCCTGGCGCTGTTTGCCGGAGCCGCCACCGGCAGCACCTGCATCAAGTATCTCTCGGAACTGCGGGCAAGCCAGCCTGCGCGTGTGCAGCGTATCCTGGCCTTTTCGATCGGAATCGTCGTCCTCGGATCCGTCGTCGCGGGAGGGTTTCTGGCACTGTGGGCATCGCCCATCGCAGTCCACATCCTGCATCAGCCCAGCATGACGCCGCTGCTGCGCCTGAGCAGCGTCGCGCTTGTCGCGATCTGCATCGGCGGGACTTGGGGCGGCGTGCTGTTCGGTTTCCAAATGTTTCGCGCAGAAGCCATCATTCGCTTTGTCCAGGCGATCGCATGGTTCGCCATTTGCCTTGCTCTGATGATCTGGGCAGGCGTGTGGGGCGCGGTCCTTGCATATGACATCGCTTGCGCGCTGTCCATGGCGCTGCTGCTCTGGTTCGGAGTCCGCGCCCTCAGAAAACACCATCTGACGCTCGACTTCCGCCATGCCCTGCAGGAACGTCGCGTCTTCAAAGAATTTTCGCTTGCCGTGATGATGCAGACCGCCGTGACACTCTGTTCGCAATACGCGGTCTTTGCGATGTTGAGCAGGTCGCCGGGCGGCGACATCGCAACCGGGCGCTTCTTCGCTGCATTTCAGTACAGACTGGTCATTCAATACCTGCCGGTCATGGTGCAGATGACGGCAGGGCCGATCGTCGCCGAGTTGCTCGGAGCCGGCCAAAGGGAACGCGCCGGAAGGCTCTACTACAAAATCCTCGGCGCGACTTGCATAGGCCTCGCAGGACTTTCACTGCTCATGGTCGCGTTCTCGGCTTGGCTGCTCGGGTTGTTTGGCAAGGGATTTCACGGCAATCCTCTTCTTTTTGCTTCTGTGATGGCCTATGCAGGAACCGTCGCCGGCACTAACCTGGCAGGTATGGCGCTGCAAATGCACGGCAAGCCATGGATTGCCTTTCGGGCCGATGCGGCCGCCGCGGCCGCTACGCTGCTCATGGCGTACATTCTCATCGGGCCCTACCAAGACGTTGGCATGGCAGTCGCGCTGCAGATCGGGGCGATCACTCAGGCGGTGGTCTACATGGTTTCGACACGAGATGTCGGCCCGATCGCCAGGCGACGGATCGGCAGCGTTAGATATGCGGTCGTCGTTCTGCTCGCGCCACAAATCTGCATGCTTCTGGCCATTGCACGTGACGGCAGTCGCTTTCCGGGGTTCTGGCTGGCCAGCGCAGGCGTCCTGGTGTTGCTGCTCTGGTCCGCACTCGGCTGGTACCGTCAAATCACGGCGCGAGCTGTCAGCTAAAACCTACCCCCTGGCGCGATCTGCGGTAATTGATCAACGATTCCCCTTTCTGGTCTAAAGAGTAGTTGCTATGCGAATCTCCGTCGTCATTCCGACGTACAACGTCGAGCGATATATATCCGATTGTCTCGCGTCCATCGCGAGACAATCGGTGCGGCCGTTTGAAGTGATCATCGTCGACGGGCTGAGCAAGGATCGAACTTTAGCAGCGGTCGAAGCGTTTGCCGAAATCCTGCCCCTCCGCGTGGTGTCGGAAAAGGACGAAGGCCAGGCTGACGCGGTTACAAAAGGGCTGCGCCTTGCCCAAGGGGACATCGTTCACTGGCACGCCGCGGATGATCTCGTCATGCCCGGCGCCTTTGCGGCCGTGATCGAGGCGTTTGCAGACCCAGAACTGGATCTGGTCTACAGCGACGGGTGGGCCTTCGATGATCGGCATTTGGTGAGGGCGCCGGCCCGCTGGGCCCGCTTTGAAACTGCGTGGCTTTTCTTTGGCCGATTCCAGTCCGACTGCACCTATTGGCGACACTCGCTCACCGTGCCCTGTTTGCCGCTGGATGGCAAAATGCCCTTGAATTGCGATGAGGATTGGTTTCTACGCATCTGGGCGCTGTCCCGAAAGGCGAAATGGCTGCCGATTCAGCTCGGTGCCTTCCGAATGCGGGCGGCGCAGTTATCGCAAACCCTCGATCGGACTCAACTCAAACGTGATCGTGCTATCTCACGCAGACGCGTCCAAGCGCTCTTAGGAGTATCGGACGCACAGCGAAGCATTCAGCGCGTGCTCTGGGCACCGCGCTATTTGCTCATGGACAGAGTCATGTGGTCGGCAGACCGTCTTTGGCACAAGGTGTATCGTCGCGGCAGGGAACTTAGGAAGCGCCAGGAGTTCCTGCAATTCCTTTTTAGAGAGTGGACGGTCCCACCCATCTCCAGGGGTGCCGAGTGAGAGAACAGCTATACCGCTACGTGGATGCCGCCGACTATATTTTATGCCGCTACGGGCCGCTCGCTTTCCCCTCCTGGGACGACTTTCTAGCCGGCAACTCGCGAAAACTCTATGCCGGCAAGCTGCGCCGCGCCCTGCCGCAATACTCCACGCATTATGGGGTTACGCCCTTCTATGCATCGACACGAAACATCAATCATGACGTCACTCAACCGTTCCCCATTCCCGGGGGCAGCGTTCAAGTATTTCAGTCCGAAGATGTATTCGAACACATTGAACTGAGCAAGATGCTGCCGCTCTTCAACGAAATCCATCGCGTGCTTGCGCCGGGCGGCCTGTTTCGCCTAAGTGTGCCGGACTATCACTTCGACCTGCATATCGAACGCAGTCAACGCGGGCCGAACGGCGACATCGTGTTCGATCCCCTGGGCGGCGGTCACTTCGTTGACGGCCGGGTCGTCGACGGCGGACACGTATGGTTTCCGACAATAGAGCGCGTCCGTGATCTCTTCAATGCAAGTTCGTTCAGCACCCAGGGGGAAATTGAATACCTTCAATACACGAACGCCGACGGTACTTTCAAATTGGATCCGATCGACTACAGCCTCGGGTACATACAGCGAACTCCCGATCACGACGCGCGCGTCGCGGATCGCCCGCGCCCCATTTCAATTGTGATCGACGCGCGGAAGCGCGGATAAGCGGGCGCGTCGCGTGCAGACGCTGCGGTGAAATCGATTTAATTGGTCGGGGCGACAAGATTCGAACTTGCGACCCCTTGCACCCCATGCAAGTGCGCTACCAGGCTGCGCCACGCCCCGACCGGAAACGAATGATAGCCCAATTGGGCCGCAAAGACTTTGAATCGCAACGCCGTTCAGCGCCGCAGAATCTTGATCAATTCCTCGAGCTCCAAGCGCATCTGATGAATCAGCTGCTGACTCTGGTTGAGATCAACTTGCGCATCGTCGCCGGTGAGTCGGTTGCGCGCACCGCCGATGGTAAAGCCCTGTTCATACAGCAGGCTGCGAATTTGCCGGATGATCAACACGTCTTGGCGCTGATAGTAGCGCCGGTTGCCGCGCCGCTTCACCGGCTTGAGCTGCGGGAATTCCTGCTCCCAGTAGCGCAGCACGTGCGGTTTGACGCCGCACAGATCGCTTACCTCGCCGATCGTGAAGTAGCGCTTCCCCGGGATCGGCGGCAGATCGCTATTGTTGCTTGGTTCCAGCATATGCCTCGACGCGCGCCTTCAGTTTTTGACCAGGACGAAATGTGACCACGCGCCGGGCGCTGATGGGTATCTCTTCGCCGGTTTTCGGATTACGTCCAGGACGCCGATTCTTATCCCGCAGATCGAAGTTTCCAAACCCCGAAAGCTTCACCTGCTCGCCGGACGAGAGCGCCGCCCGAATCTCCTCGAAAAACAGGTCGACGAGTTCGCGTGCCTCGCGTTTGTTGAGCCCCAATTGATCGAATAGGGCTTCAGCCATTTCTGCCTTCGTTAGGGCTGCCATGCTTATTGATCTCTTATTGTGGCGCTCAATACATCCCGTAACCGGGCAGCCACTGCGGTTACCACGGCATCTGCATCAACGTCGGTAAGAGTGCGGGAAGAATCCTGTAAAATCAAGCCTAAAGCGATACTTTTTCGTCCAGTTTCTATGGTGGGGCCCCGATAGACATCGAACACCCGCAACTCGCTCAATAGGCCTGACGCGCTAACAGTAACATTTTCCTGCAAAACTGCGAGAGGGACGCTTTCGTCCACGACGATGGCCAGGTCTCGTCGCACGCTGGGGAACTTCGATATCTTTTGATATTTCAATTGCTTACATTTAAATGCGGAGATTATGTCTAACTCAAATAAAAATGCGGTAGCGTTTAAATTGAGCGCCTTCACAATCTGCGGGTGCATCTCTCCCGCCCATCCGATTGGCGTTGCGCCGCGATAAATGCGCGCGCTGCGGCCGGGGCGCAGCACGGGCTTGTTTTCGGGCACAAATTGCACGCTCGACACATCGCCGGTCAAGGTGAGCAGATCCATGACGTCTGACTTCACATCGTAAAAATCCAACGGCTCGGTGCTGCTGCCCCATTGTTGCGGCCAGCGTGAGCCCGTCGCGATTGCCGCGAGCGACTCGACTTCTTGAAGCTCATTGCTTCCGGTCTTCCCCACGACGAACCTGCTGCCGATTTCGAATAAACGCACTCGGGACTGCTGCCTGCGTAGATTTTCGCGGCAGGCATGCACCAGCCCCGGCCACAGCGATACGCGCATTTCAGCCAAGTCCGCGGAGATGGGGTTTGCCAGCTTCAGCGCGGGGACATCCGGGAAAAGCTGCTGCTGAAGATTCGGATCGACGAATGCGTAGCTGATCATTTCACGATAGCCGCGATCGGCCATCGCCCAGCCTAAGCGACCGATCGAGACGCGCGCTTCGGTGTCCGCACCCGCTATCTGCGGCGCAGTGGCGTGCAGCTCCGCGATCTTGTCGAATCCGCGCAAGCGCGCCACCTCCTCGATAAGATCCGCTTCGATGCGGATATCGAAGCGATGCGAGGGCCTCAGCACCCGCCAGCCGCCGGACATGGCGTTGACGCGCTCACTGATCGCGCTGATCACGGCGTGCACCTCATTGTCCGGAACAGGCGCGCCGAGCAATCGCGTCACTCGATCGCGACGCAAAGTCACCCATTGCACATCGAGCCAGGTCGCATCTTTGATGCGGCTCACCTGCGTCGGACCGGGCGCGCCGCCCGCACATTCCAGCAACAACGTGGTCGCGCGCTCGATCGCAAGCGCCGTCAGGTTCGGATCCACGCCACGCTCAAATCGCTGCGCGGCGTCCGTGAACAATCCTAAGCGCCGCGCGCGTCCGGAGATCGCATCGGGGGTGAAATGCGCGGACTCAAAACACACATCCGTGGTGGAATCCGAAATCGCCGTGCGCCGCCCGCCCATGATGCCGGCAAGGCCGATGGCACCGCCAGCATCGGCGATCACCAAGAACTCGGGATCAAGCTCGTATTCCTTGTCATCCAGCAGCGTGATGCGCTCCTTAGGCTTTGCAGCGCGCACCACGATGCCCTTGCTCAGTTTGGCGACATCGTAAGCATGCAGGGGCTGGCCCAACTCCGTCATGACGTAGTTGGTGACATCGACGATGGCTGAAATGCTGTTGATCCCAACCCGGCGCAGGCGCTCGCGCAGCCAGGCAGGCGACTGAGCATTTTGCCGCACGCCGCGGATCACGCGCGAGGCAAACACG
The DNA here is from genome assembly GCA_036495805.1 of Steroidobacteraceae bacterium. Lineage (GTDB taxonomy): Bacteria > Pseudomonadota > Gammaproteobacteria > Steroidobacterales > Steroidobacteraceae > Bog-1198. The sequence goes on from DASXMG010000048.1 coordinate 57,457, forward strand.
GGACACGCGGGCGACTCCAAGGACACGGGGAACACGCTCTGCTGGCCGGCGGCGACGGGCGCTACCGTGAGCTTGAGGTGCCGACGTGCATTCGCGGCGGCGTAGTCGCGGGCAATGCCGAACACGCTCATGCAATCGCCGCGATTCGGCGTCGCGTTCACCTCGAGGATGCAGTCATCCAGATCCAAGGCTTCCCGCAGGTCTTGATTCAGCGGCAGCGAATCTGCCAGCTCCAGGATGCCGTCGTGCTCATCGCCCAAGCCCAGCTCGCGCGCCGAGCACAGCATTCCGTTGGACTCCTGACCGCGCAACGTGGCGCGTTTGATGCGAACCTCGTTCGGCAAGTGTGCGCCGACCACGGCGACCGCGACCTTGAGTCCGGCGCGGACATTTTTCGCCCCGCAGACGATTTGCAAGCGATTCGTACCGTCCGTCGTGACCTGGCACAGCGATAATTTCTCGGCGTCCGGATGACGCCCTGCCTCCAGCACTTCGCCGACCACGACGCCTGAGAAGGGCGGCGCCACCGCGCTGATCGATTCCACCTCGAGGCCCGCCATGGTCAGCTGCGCAGCCAGCTCCGCCGGCGATGCGCTGATCGGCGTAAATTCCTGCAGCCAACGATAGGTAACTTTCACGGCGGCTGATTCACATCTACGGAAATTGTTTCAGGAACTGCAGATCGTTCTCGAAGAACAACCGCAAATCATCGACGCCATAGCGCAGCATGGCGAGGCGGTCGATGCCCATGCCGAAAGCATACCCTTGCCACTGCTCGCTATCGATACCCGCGGCGTTCAAGACATTGGGATGGATCATGCCGCATCCCAAAATCTCGAGCCAGCCGGTCTGTTTGCACACGCGGCAGCCCTTGCCGTCGCAGAACACGCATTCGATGTCAGCCTCCGCCGAGGGCTCGGTGAAAGGAAAGTACGAAGGCCGCAAGCGCATTCCCAAGGACCGCTCGAAAAATTGCTCGAAGAACGTGTGCAACATCGCCTTCAAGTTGGCGAAGCTGATGTTCTCGCCGATCACCATGCCTTCGACTTGATGAAACATGGGCGTGTGGGTCATGTCCGAATCGATGCGGTACACGCGGCCCGGCGCGATGATGGCCATCGGCGGCGGTTTCGAGCGCATGGTGCGGATCTGCACCGGCGAGGTATGCGTGCGCAGCAATCGGCCGTCCGCAAAGTAGAAGGTATCGTGCATGGCGCGCGCGGGATGATTCTTTGGAATGTTCAGGGCCTCGAAATTATGGAAGTCATCTTCCACCTCCGGCCCCGTGAGCACTTCGAACCCCGCCTGCCCGAAGATCTTCTCGATCCGAAGGCGCGTGCGCGTCACCGGATGCAGGCTGCCCGGTTCCTGGCCGCGGCCCGGCAAGCTGACATCGATTTTCCCCTTGGCAAGCTCGCGTTCCATCGCGGCCTGCTCGAGCCGAATCCGGTGCATTTCCAGCGCCGCATGGATCGCCGCCTTGGCATCGTTGATGCGCTGACCCGCCGCGGGACGCTCCGCGGCCGACAGCGCGCCCAAACCCTTGAGCTGCTCGGTGAGCAGCCCCTTCTTGCCGAGCAGGCGCACCCGCACTTCATCGAGCGCGCCCAAATCCGCCGATGCATCGACGTCAGCAAGCGCCTGATTGACAAGCGCCGACAAGGATTCGGCTGCGCCCACGCGCTTAAGCCGCGAGGCTGGCTTTGGCTTTTTCCGCGATCGCTGTAAAGGCCGGCATGTCATGCATCGCCAGATCAGCGAGTACCTTGCGGTCGATGGCTAACCCTGACTTGTTGAGCCCGTTGATGAGCGTGCTGTACGACATTCCGCAGAGGCGCGCCGCCGCATTGATGCGCGTGATCCACAGCGCGCGATACTCGCGCTTCTTTTCGCGCCGCCCGCGATAGGCATACTGGCCGGCCTTGATGACCGCCTGCTTGGCCGTGCGGAACACCTTGCGGCGGGCATTGAAGTAGCCCTTCGCTTTCTTGAGAATCTTCTTGTGCCGCCGTCCTGCGACGACACCGCGTTTTACTCGTGCCATGATTTATCTACTGACTTTAGGCGTTGGGCAAACATTGCTTGATGCGCTTAACGTCAGATTCGCTGACGTGCATCTCACGGCGCAGTTGCCGCTTACGCTTGCTCGGTTTCTTCGTCAGGATATGACGACGGTGGGACTGACCGCGCTTGAAGCCATTCGCTGTTTTGCGAAAACGCTTCGCCGCAGCCCGCTTAGTTTTCAACTTGGGCATTATCGACTCCTAATTTGTAGCCCTGCTCACAAGCGCCCCTGTTTATACAAGGTCGCCGCTACAGGCGGGGTGGCAGATTTTTAAGGTCTGCCGCTCACTTCTTTTTGGGCCCGAACACCATGACCATCTGTTTACCTTCCATCAGCGGGGTCTGCTCCACCACCGAATACGGTGCGAGGTCTTCAGAAATCCGCGTGAGCAGCCGGCGACCGATGTCTTGATGCACGAGCTCACGGCCGCGGTAACGCAAAGTCACCTTGGCCTTATCACCCTCGGTCAGGAAGCGGATGATGCTACGCAGTTTGACCTGGTAGTCCGCCTCTTCCGTCCCGGGACGAAACTTTACTTCCTTAACTTGGATCTGCTTCTGCTTACGCTTCGCCGCGTGCGCCTTCTTGTTTTGCTCAAACAAGAATTTGCCGAAATCCATGACTCGTACCACCGGCGGCTCCGCCATCGGCGAGACCTCGACGAGGTCCAGAGTTTGCGAGAGGGCCATTTGCAGCGCTTCCGCGCGTGTCATTACCCCAGCTTGGCTTCCATCGGCTGCGATCACGCGCACCGATGGTGCGGAGATCTCTTCATTGCGCCTTACCCGCTTCGACGTTGCGATACACGATCCTCCTAAACAGAATGTCCGCGGCTCGCGACTTCCTCACGAAGAAAGGCATAGAGCTTCGGAAGCTCCATAGTGCCTAGATCTTCGCCAGCGCGCGTGCGAACGGACAGGGTGCGTCCCTCCACTTCCCGCTCACCCGCGACCAGAAGGAAAGGGACACGCTTTAATGTGTGCTCGCGGATTTTAAAGCCTACTTTCTCATACCTCAAGTCCGTTTCGACCCGAAGCCCCTGATTTTTCAGGTTTTCCGCGACTTCCAGGCAATATTTGTCCTGGGTATTGGTAATTCCCATCACCACGGCCTGCACCGGAGCCAGCCAGGTGGGGAGTTTGCCGGCATGGTGCTCGATCAAAATGCCGATAAACCGCTCCAGGGAGCCGAACATGGCCCGATGCAGCATCACAGGGGTGTGCTTCTGGCTGTCCTCGCCGATGTAGGTCGCGCCGAGGCGTACGGGCATGTTGAAGTCCACTTGCAGGGTTCCGCATTGCCAATCGCGGCCAATCGCATCCCTTAAAACGAACTCGAGCTTAGGCCCATAGAAGGCGCCCTCGCCCGGATTGAGGGTGGTGTCGACGCCCGCCGCCGAGCAGGCATGTCTTAGGGCGGCTTCGGCCTGGTCCCAGATCTCATCCGAGCCCACCCGCTTGGCCGGCCGGTCGGAAAACTTGATGCGCACCTCGTCAAAGCCGAAGTCCCGATAGATGCTCAAGATCAGGTCGGTGATCTTGACCGACTCGGCGGTGATTTGCTCGGGCGTGCAAAACACATGCGCATCATCTTGCGTAAACGAGCGCACGCGCATGAGCCCGTGCAAGGCGCCCGAAGGCTCATAGCGATTCACCGCGCCGAACTCTGCGAAGCGCAGGGGCAACTCGCGGTAGCTGCGCAGCCCCTGTTTGAACACCTGGATGTTGCCTGGGCAGTTCATGGGTTTCAAGGCAAACACCCTATCGTCTGGTGTCTGCGTGAAAAACATGTTCTCGCCGAAGGTCTCGATGTGC
>DASXMG010000049.1:0-20824 GCA_036495805.1 Steroidobacteraceae bacterium
CGCGGCGGGCGCGGTGAACAGCCCCGTGCTGTCGATGGTTCCGCCACCTGAGGCGATGGAAAATGTGTAAGGCGCCTGACCGCCCGAAGCGGACAGTGTCTCGGTTGTGCCCGCTCCCAGCGACGCTGACGGTGCACTCAAAGTCAGGGGCGGAGGGGGCGGCGGCCCACCGCCTCCGCCCCCTCCGCAAGAGGCCAGCAGGAGGGTGCCGACAGCTAGTAATGCGAGCCGAGCGCGATCCTTGTGTCGAAACGCCCAAACTTGCAAATATGAGTTGGAAGTAAACATAGCGATCCCTGCTGATTTGTTATTTTTCGGGCCTGCTTCGTGCCGGACGATGCAGGCGTCTAAATCATATTCTCTTTCCGATTGGGGTTAAACTTTTCGATTGAAGGATGCCGAATCGAGGCGTGGGGCGCTTGTGTAAGAGGTTATGTCTGTCATAACGTCGCCGGTCGATTTGGGTAAACGGCAAGTGGCGTGTAACGTTCGAGTTCAGAGATGCTTAGGCGTAGGTGCTCGACTATGAGGATTATCGCTGTCGAAGCGCTGAAATTAGTGATTGCCGGATTGTTCGGGGCACGAAGACCCGCTCGGACTGGAAAGAAATTCTTTGCCGGCCGGACTTAAGATAACTTTGCCGGTTCCAGGCTCGTAATCGATCAAGCCGTCAATGCATGCGTCTTCCCAGATCGACAGGCGCGGACAGGATGTTCGCCAGGCCTCCATGATTTCGGCGTGGTCGCGGGGTCGCACCGCGATCCATTCGAGCATCTGCCGCGTCAGCGCTGCTGTCGTGGTGGTCACGAATCTGCGAGTCGCCGGTGTCGCGCGCTTCGGGCTGGATTAGTGAGCCGCATACTTTAAGGCTTCGCCGCCAGGATTTCATCGAGGCGGGCGGGTTCGGCGGTATCGCGCTCGAGGTGCGGATAGCGCAGGCCATCGTGATAGTCCACGTTTGCAACCAGGTAGCGATCGCCGATCTTGACGATCAGTTCGATCGGCGCCGTCTTGCCGTGCGCGGCGCGGATGGCGTCCTTGAGCACATCGACGTCGTAGGCGATGCCGTTGATGGCGATAATTTGTGCGCCCTCGGTGAGCTTGGCCTTGAACGCGGGGCTGTCCCAGATGACCTGGGAGAGGGTGCCGGCTTTGCCGCCGTCCTTGTCGTCGATCTCGACGCCGATCGAGTTGAGGAGGTCGATATGCTTGCGCTGTTCCTCGGTCGTCGCTTGATACTCGCTCGGCGCGTCGGTGTACACGAGCTTGTAGCCGCCGCGATGAATGCCTTCCTCCGGCACGGGTTTGCCGATCGCGTCCAGGCGCTGGCGCAGAAAACCGGCCCAGTCATTGGGTTCGACGGCATTCAATGCTTTCACGATGTCGTCAAACGTAAAAGTGACCACGGCGAAACTGCCGTCATTGATGCCGAAGAAGGCGCGCGCAAAATCATCCAGTGATCGGGCGCCGTTGGAGTGCTCGCGTATCCAGGTGTCGACATCGAGCCAGACCAGCGCGGATTCCGAGTAGTAGTCCTCGAAACGTTGCCAGTCGAGCCAGGACTGCGGCCGGCGTGGATTGATGATTTCATCGTTGGTCGTATCCTGCAGCGGACGCCATTGGCGGCCCTTCTGGACTTCGTAATGCGCCGCGGTGATGGCGAACTGATCGCGGGCCTGTTGAGGGGTACGCAACCCGGCGCGGGCGGCCAGCACCTGACCCCAGTACTCGGTTTGGCCCTCATAGACCCAGAGCAGGCTGTCCTGCATCGGAACGTTGTAGTTCGGCGTCCAGAGATCCGCAGGGCGGCGGAATTTGCCGTTCCAGGAATGCGTGAACTCGTGCGGCAGCAAGTCCCTGGCGAATGCTTCCTTGTCCCACTTGGTGAAGGATTCCGGATCGGTGCCGTCCTCGCTCGATTGATGGTGCTCGAGCCCGTTCTGCTGGATTTGATCACTCAATGAGTACAAGAAATCATAGTGGTTGTAGTGATGCGAGCCGTAGAGCTTGTAGGCCTGCTTCACCAGGTTGCGATAGGCTTCGAGGTGTTCGGGCTTCACGGCCAGGAACTCGGGCCGGTCGGCGAACAGGTCCATGTGCACAGGGACCGCGGCGCCAGGATCGAGATCGAGCTTGGAGGCGTAGCGGCCGGCGTAGACCGGACTGTCGATGAGCGTTTCCAGCGTGGTGCGCTTGAATTGCGTCCGCGTATGATCGGTCGAGTCGGTTTCGAGGGCCGAGCCGAACTGCCAATCGGCGGGAAGAGTTAGCTGGACGTCAATAGGGATGCGACGCGTGAAATAGCCGGCCGGGTAGAACACCAGTTCGTTCCATTCAATCATGAGCATATCTCGGCTCATTTCCAGGGCGCCGACCTTGGCGCTGGTGGGCGAGAGATAATCGAAGTCGATGTCGATAACGTGCGTGCCGGGCATCAAGTTCAGGCGAAAGGCGAAGACGTCCACCGGGTCGCGCTTCCAGGTCACGGGCGTGCCGTCGGCGCTGAAGCGGATACCGGCGACCCGATCGAGCGTGCCTTCGGGCGCGTGAGTGCCTGGCAGCCACTTCGGATACAGCAGCACGGAGTCGGTCGTGATACCGCGCAAAGTTTCGTGGACGCGCACGACGCGATGGCTGGTATCGCTGGCATCGACGTTCAGCTGAATCGCGCCGTCGTAGGGACGATCCTTGGGCGGGACGATTTTCGTGATGGGTGCGATCGCGCTCGGGCCGGCGGTCGCGGGAGCGGCCTGGACCGCGGCGGCGAGGACTAGACTTAAGGTAACGCCAAGGGCGATTTTCAAGGCAGCTGTCGTCATGAGATCCTCTTTCTTGTGGGCGCCGTGCATCATATCAAAGAGGGGTTCGCCTAAAGCGCATGCCTGAGCTGCCGGATATCTCCGCATACCTGAGCGCGCTTACGGACCGCATCGTCGGCCAGCCGTTGCAGCGGGTGCGACTGGGCAGTCCGTTTCTGTTGCGCACCGCCGAGCCGCCGCTTGCGAAGGCGGAGGGACACACCGTCACGGCGCTGCGGCGGATCGGGAAGCGCGTTGCGATCGGCTTGGACAACGATTTGTGGCTGGTGCTGCATTTGATGATTGCAGGAAGGCTGCACTGGCGCCCCAAGGGCGCGAAGTTGGCGGGTCGCAATAACTTGGCGGCGTTCGATTTTCCCAACGGATCATTGGTGCTCACCGAAGCGGGGACGAAGCGGCGTGCGTCGCTGCACGTGGTTGAGGGCGAAGCGGCCCTGCGCTGCATCGATCCCGGCGGCATCGAGGTATTCGACAGCGACCTGGCGCAGTTCATCGCGGCAATGACGGCGGAGAACCGCACGCTGAAACGGGCCTTGACCGACCCGCGAATCTTGAGCGGCATCGGCAATGCCTACTCGGATGAGATCCTGCATGCGGCGCGGCTCTCGCCGGTCACATTGACCACCAAGCTGTCGTCGGAGGAATGGAGCAGATTGTACGCGGCGACGCGCGAGACGCTACGGCTGTGGATCGACCGACTGGGAACGGAGGCGGCGAGGGGGTTTCCGGAAAAAGTGACGGCGTTTCGTAAGGACATGGCGGTGCATGGACGTTACGGCCTGCCGTGCCCGCGATGCGGCGAGCCCGTGCAGCGCATCCGCTATGCCGACAATGAAACCAATTACTGCGCGAAGTGCCAGACCGGCGGCAGGGTGCTCGCGGATCGAGCGCTGTCGAGGCTGTTGGGCGCCGACTGGCCGCGGACGTTGGATGAACTGGAGGCACTGAAGCGGCGCTGATCAGCGGCGTCGGTCGGCTGTCGACGGCAACAAGGGCTGATCAGTCTCAGCGGGCCCGAGGCGATCGACAAAATTGCCGCGCGCATCTTTGAACTCTTGGCCGCGAGTCGCGTCGAAGAGCTACGCCGGCGCAGCCAGTGGTGGGAAAAAGAAACCAGTTCACGCATTTGCTTGGGGACCACTTTGAAAACTGAAACACTGTCCGAGTCACTCATCGTCGCGGCGATTGCCTGGCTGTCGTTGTCCTGCGCCGCGAGCGTCGTCCGCGCGACGGAACTGCAACCCAAAGAATTTTCGGTGGACAATTTGCCGGTGATGGCGCCGGCGTTTTCGCCGGGCGGAAAATACGTCGTGTTCGGCAGAAGCGTCGGCAAGGGTATCTCGATCTTTATCTCCGAAAAATCGAACGGCGCGTGGGGACCGGCGAAGGTGGCGCCGTTTTCGGGCGTTTATCGGGATCTGGAGCCGACATTTGCGCCAAGCGGGAAGTATCTGGTGTTTGCGTCGAACCGGCCGTTGCAGGCGGGAGGCAGGCTGGCGGATGGGAACTATAACGGGCAAGTTTACCCGGAGAGCGGAGGGCATCTGTGGAAAGTCGAGCGCAATGGCGATCTGTGGGGACAGCCGCAACCGCTACCGGAGAGCATCAACGCGAGTGACTCGGTTTTCAGTCCCAGTATCACCGGCGACGGCAGCCTGTACTACATGCGTCCGGTCAATGCCGGCGAAAAATTTCACTTGTTCCGCGCGCAAATGCGCAGTGGCAGCTAAGAAGCGCCGCAGCGGGTTGCGTTCAGCAAACTGGACGCGTACGGCGATTACGACCCGGCGGTCTCCAAGGACGAGCAGTTTCTGATCTTCTCCTCACCGCGTCCGCCGGCGCCGGATAAGAAAACCGACCTTTTCGTCGTCTATCGGAAACACGGCGAGTGGTCGGAGCCCATCGATCTTCGCACGAGCGTCGGGCCCGATGTGTACGGCGTGGAAGCGCGCCTCGATCCACGGGGAAAAACCCTGTACTTCATCAATGGGCGGAAATTGCCGGGCGATAGCGCCGATGAACAGACGAGAGTCGTCCATTCATGGGAGGTTGCGCTGCCGGCTCGCAAAGAGTGACCGGCGTTGACGGGCAGGGTCGACTGAACCGTCCGACAGTGATCCCTGACACGAATTTGTGATCTGACCGGAGCCGCGAACGCGCCATCCGCTGAAGGCCGCAGCCGCGAGGTTGAGTCATTGTGGGAATCCGCTCTATTGAGCCCTCCCAACCACCCGGAGTAAATGAATGGAAACGGAAACGAACTACATTTCACGCGATACCTATGGCATCTACAAGAACGTCGGCTCGGGCTCGGGACCCGCGCTCATGGGAGCTGATACCCTGATTGGCAACGACGTGTACAACCCGGCAAAGGAAAGCCTGGGCACGATCAAGGAACTGATGATCGATATGAGTTCCGGGATGATCAGCTATGCGGTCCTGTCCTTCGGCGGCTTCTTAGGAATGGGCGATCGCCTTTTCGCAGTTCCGTGGGCTGCGCTAAAACTGGATACGGTGAACAAGCGTTTTACTCTCAATGCCTCGAAGGAGCGGCTTAAGAACGCGCCTGGGTTCGACAAGGATCACTGGCCGCTGATGGCTGACAGCACGTGGGTGACCAATGTGCACAATTTCTACGGCATCAAATCGACGGGCCGTGTTCAGTAGCCGATCTCTCGAACGGTGCGGGCCGGCGATGACGCCGGCCCCTTTTGACCGGCAGGTTTGCCTGAGGAAGTGAGAAGAAGCGAGGCGATGCGGTCGGGCACCGTCCCTATGAGCGAGAGCACCTCTTCGGCCGGCGCCGGACGAGCGAGCAGATAACCCTGGAGATAAATTGGCGGGAGATCCGAGAGCAATGCCAGTTGCTCCAGGCACTCAATCCCTTCCGCGGTCACGGACAGGCCAATGTTGTGACAAAGCCCGACGAGCGCCCTGGCGATTGCTGCCGAACGGGAACTGGTGTGAACGCTTGCGATCAGGGCGCGATCGAGCTTCACGCGGCTTAAAGGGAGCTGCTCCAGCGAAGCCAGCGAGGAGTAGCCGATACCAAAATCATCTAGCGCGATGGCCACGCCGCGGCTGCGAAATTCGCGTAATACCTCGATGGTCGCCGCGCCGGTTTGCAGCACGTTTTCCGTCAGCTCGATCTCAATGCAGCGAGCCGGCAGTCGATGCTCATTGAGCAGGCTCATTACGCGGTCGACAAAACGGGCGTCGAGCAGCTGGCGCGACGATAGATTGATGGCGACGCGCGCCTCCGGCCAGGCGCCATGGTGCCAGCGCGCCGCGGTTTCGATCGCGATTCGCAGCACCCAGTCACTAATTTCCAGGATGAGTCCTGACTCTTCGGCAATTCCCAAAAACTCGCTGGGCGAGGCCAAGCGTCCGTCAGGCAAGCGCCAACGCAGCAAGGCTTCGACCAAGTGGGTCTTGAATGTAGCGGCGTCGACCTCGGGCTGAAAAACCAATTCGAATTCATTTCGCTCCAAGGCATAGCGCAATCCCTGCTCGATCGTGAATTTCACCGAGGCTGTTTCCAGCAGTGCCGGGCTAAAGACGACCAATTGGCTTCGTCCGAGCGCCTTCGCGCGGAACAGCGCCGCATCCGCTGCTCGCAGGAGTGCCGCAGCATCGCTGCCATGATCGGGATACAGGCTGGCGCCCACGCTGATGCTGATCATGAGGTGGCGGCCATCGACCTTGATCGGCGCCTGAAACGCGCGTACCAAATCCTGTCCCAGTGAATCCACCGCATTCACGCCCTCGATCCCGTCGCACACGATGGTGAACTCGTCGCCGCCCAGACGCGCCGCGAATCCGGCGGTGTCCGTGGTCGCCAGCAATCTCGCCGCGATTGCGCTAAGCACCCGATCACCAAATGCATGACCCAAGCTATCGTTGATGTTCTTGAAGTTGTCCAGATCGACAAAGAAGACCCCGACGTGTGCGCCGCTTGCCGCAGCCCGCGCGACCGCTGCCTTAAGATGCGCAAACAAGCGGCGCCGATTCGGTAAATCGGTGAGCGGATCGTGCTCGGCAAGATGTCGCAGTTCACTGGTGCGCAGCTTCACCTTTGCCTCCAACTGCTCTTGATAGCTGCGCGCTGTCGCCTTCGCGTCCGCCAATTGTTGGGCCATTTGATTGAAGTAAGCAGCCAGATCGTCCAGCTCCCGGATGCCGCCGCGCTTGACGCGCACGCCCGTTTCGCCGCCCGCGATCTTGAGTGTCGCCTCTTGGATTCGGCGCACGGGGCCGACCACGCGCCTGACCGTGCGAATCGATATCCACAGCAGTATTGCGACCACGCCCGTGCTGAGCCAAAAGATGAACCCAAAACCGTTGGGTTTCTGCTCTGACGTGGACGTGGTCTCGGATTCAACGGGCGCGAGCCTTTCAGGCAGGGGCGGTGCGCTGGCCTTGCGCGTCTGCGGGTCGGCGCGATGTCTATCTTGTGCGGTAGAGTCCGCTCTCAGCAATTCGCCGCCGGCAATCATCGGCGCCGAAGTCACCAGTGTCATGAGGCTCTGAGACGCTTTCGCAAGACGAGCTTCGCCATCACGCCGCTGCATGTCCATGCGAACCAAGCGGTCCTGCAGCTCCCTCAGCTTCGCCATATCGGTGCGCGTCTGCCTAACCCAAGCCTCGCCCTGCGAACGCGTCAACGCGGCTTGGTTTGCCCGAAGATTGGCGGCGAGCGTCGTTTCGCTGCTTATCACCAGGCCCAGCGCATCGCGCTCATACCAGCCGGTTGCGGGCAGGCCGGCAAGTTCGCGGCGGATCTCGTCAAGACTGGAATTCAGATCGACGAGCGTCTTGCGCGCGACGACGCGGCCGAAGATTTTCCAGGACCCGGCGAGCGAGGCCTTGGTGCGCGCATCCAGCGCATCGAACTGCTGCCAAAATTCCTTCAGAACGCCGCGTCGTGCATCGGCCGCACGCACCAGTTCATCGCCCGAAGCCCGAAAAGCCGCAAAATGCGCTGGAAGTTTTGCTCGAGAGTCGCGAGATTCTGGGAGGCCTGAGGAGGCGTAGACCTGGGTTTCTCGCTCGAACTCCTGGGCGGCCGTCGCCAATTCAGCGTCGCTGCCGTCGTTTTGGATGTCCAGGCGGTTGCGCACCGCGCCTTCAAAAAGCTCGAGCGCGGCCAGCAATGGTTTGGCATTGACCGCTGCAACTTGCGGTGCCGGCGAAACGACGGTCGTCGGCCGAGCGCCGACATCCGCGGATGCGGGTAAAGGGGGCGCCGGCACTCTGACGATGCGGGTGGTGCGGACGACCGATATCTCGTGCTCGATCAGCAGATTTGCCGCAATCGCGAGGGCCACGACCGCGGCAAATGCCAATCCCAGGTATGCACCAATGCCCCATCGCCAATTGAGTGTGAACGCGCGCAATCGCAGGGGATTGATACGTCACTCCCAGAAACCTCGAATGCAAGGCATGTTACGGAGGGCCATGGGGCAAAACTGAGATGGGACACTAGAAGTGGGTCGAACTCGGTTGCGCTAACGTATGTTAAGGAACCAGATTCCGGGCCCTGTGGTGTATTGGATGGCCGGTTTCGGGCTTGCACGGGGGCGGCCGACAGGCGTCATTTAACGGAATGTGGCACGCGTCGACGGGCTCTTTCGCAACACGATTTTTGTGACACCCGGGAACTTGGGCCGTATATAGCTATATGACCCTCGAGCACGCGGCGTCCGGTCGGTTAGCGGAGTTCATGGAGACCAACGAGCTGAACTGGGATGCTCTGTATGCTCACGAGGCTCCCCGTATATACAACTATTTTCGATTTCGCTTGGGCAGCGACAGCGACGTCGAGGAGCTGACCGCCCGAACGTTCGAACACGCGTGGCGCTCGCGGTCACGCTACCGGCGCGATCTCGCGGGCTTCGCCACGTGGTTGTTTAGGATTGCGCAAAACATCGGAACAGATCATTTGCGGGCGCGGCGCGAGCATCTGCCGCTCGATGCTGCGCTCGAGGTGACCGCCGAAGGCACTCCGGAGCGGGACGCCGAACAGCGTTCCAATCTGAGGAGGCTCGCGCTCTTGTGCGCGGTACTGCCGGAGCGCGAGCGCGAGTTAGTTGCGCTCAAATATGGCGCGATGATGAGCAACCGCGTGATCGCCCAACTTACGGGCCTGGGCGAATCCAATGTGGGCACCATCCTGCATAGAGTGGTCCAGACGCTGCGGGACCAATGGTGAGTCGATGAACAATGACATGAATGATGATTTTCTACAGCGCCTCCGCGCTCCGCCGAGCAAGAAATTCCTGTCGACATTGAAGGCGAACTTGGATCGACAGGTGATGAATCAGGCGAAGGCGCGGCGTACGCTGTTTCGCACCGCGATACTGGCGGCTTTGATCGGCGGGTCGGCCGTTGCGGTTGCGTTTGCAGTTTTGAAAAGCACTCCGGCAAGCAGCAGACTTGTGCATGTGGCAACCACTGGCCCCGCGCAATCGGCATCGAATGTGATTGCGCGGAGCGGGGGAGGTGCACCGAAGACTGGGGGTTCGGGCAGCGCGCCGCCGGCATCGGTGACGCCTGGAATAGCGGCGGTTCCGGCGGCCTCAGCTGGGCAGCAATCCCGCCGCACGTTTGTGGTCGCGGGCCCGACCGCGATTATTCTAAACGCTCAAGATGTCGCGGGACGCTGGGGTGGCCCGAACAAGCTGCTGGATTTCAACTTGACCTCGAGCACCGAAGCACTCGCGATGCTCTGCCATGCGAATAGGGGTGCGTCCGCCGCGGGCTTCGCCGACATCGCTGGTGCGAGCCGGCGTATCCTTGCCTCGGAACTCGAGACCTGCAAGACAAACGGCGTTACACATGTGGCGGAATTGCGTTCGGGCTACGAAGCGGTTGTGCTGGCACGCAGCAAGCTGTATGGCGCACCGAAGCTCTCGGCACGCGACATTTTTTTAGCACTCGCCGCCGAGGTTCCCGATCCCAACCGGCAGCAAACCCTGATCAGGAATCCGTACCGTAGCTGGAGCGCCGTCGATGGCGCGCTATTGGAGGAAAGAATTGAGGTTCTCGGGCCGCCACTGTCCTCGGCCACCGCGGCGGCTTTCCGGCAAACCCTGATGGAGGCCGGCTGCGCGACTTTTTCCTGGCTTGCGGCGCTCAAGCAAACCGATTCGAAGCGCTACGAGACCGTCTGCCGCACGCTGCGTGACGATGGCGTGTATCGGGACAAAGGCGAGAAGCTGCAGGAACATCTGGAAACGTATCCCAACTCGCTAGCCTTGCTCGATTTTCGGGAAGTTGCCGCGATGCCGGACACGTTCGCCGCCGCCACCGTCGACGGGGTTGCACCGGGCATCGATACCATCACTGCGGAGACCTATGCGGGCTCGCGCGCGATGTTCATGTACGTGAATGTCGAGCGCGCTCGCACCTCCTCTTTGTTATTTTTTGTGGCTACCTATAGGAATTCCATGGCGCAATCCTGGTCGATCCCGACGCTCGTCGCACCGCAGCGCCAGGCGGATGTGGGTGCGTACATGGCGCCGCTGCAGGAAATGAAATTTTGAGTCAGAAGGAGGCGAAGATGAAAGCAGCCAGCTCGATTGTTGTGATGTTGAGTCTTGTGGGCTTATGCGGTGTGGCAAGCGCGCAAGAGCACAATGTCGGCCAGAGCGCGGCCTCAGAAAGTGCGGCCGAATCCGCGGGGCGAAGTGAGGGTGTGCCGATCGAGCGAATCATTGCGGCTGTCTCCAAGAAAAGCGGCAAGAAATACTTAATCGATAGCCGGGTGCGTGGTGCGGTCCAGATCGTGGGCCAGGACATCTCTACCATCACTTATCCTGAGCTGCTGTCCATTTTGTTGCTGAACGGCGCGACCGCCGTGGAGGGCGGCAACTACGTCAGCGTGGTACCCGAATCCATCATCAGACAAATGCCGCTGCCGCAGCTCACCGGCAAGGAGAACTATCCCGAGGCCCAGTGGGTCACGACCGTCATCGCCATCAAGAACGTGCCCGCCGCAACCTTGGTGCCGATCTTGAGGCCTTTGATGCCGGTGGCCGCGCATCTCGCGGCCGCGGTTTGCAGCAATGAACTCCTGCTGACCGATACCTTCGCGAAGGTGAAGCTGCTCGAGAAACTGGTCGCAGCGCTCGATGTCGGCTCTCCCTATGTTCCGCGATCTTGTGAAGCGGAGCCCGCGCATCCGCCAGGAAGTCCGGCGCATCCTTGACGGCATGCTTTGATGCAAGACGAAATGTTTGCACCGGGAGCTAAGGTAGGCTCGAGGTCCTTCAGTCAAAGAGCGCCGACCGATGCGAAACGTTGCAACCTCAAGGCTTGCGCTGCCAATCGCAATCGCCGCGTTACTCGCCGCGACGTGCGCTTCGGCGCTGGGTACATCGGAC
Source organism: Steroidobacteraceae bacterium (assembly GCA_036495805.1). Lineage (GTDB taxonomy): Bacteria > Pseudomonadota > Gammaproteobacteria > Steroidobacterales > Steroidobacteraceae > Bog-1198. Next base: position 11,204 of record DASXMG010000049.1, read on the forward strand.
GCCAACGGCGCGCATCAGTATGTATCGCCGTGGCGAACGCCATGGACCTATGAAGGGCCAAGGGGCAGCGAACACTGGGCGGACCTGGATTCCCAATATGCAGCGTGCCGGGGCAAGCGGCAGTCCCCCATCGACATCCGGGACACGCAGAAAGCCGATCTGCCTGCGTTGCGGTTCGACTATAAGCCGGCACTGATCCCGTATGTCACTAACAACGGCGCGACCATCCGGGTGAACTATACGGCGCCCGGGAGTGGGGATTTTCTCACGGTGGGCGATATGCGCTATCAGCTGGTGCAGTTCCATTTTCACCGCCCGAGCGAGGAGCTCATCAAGGGCAACGCGTACGACATGGTGCTGCACTTGATGCATCAATCGAGCGACGGCAAGGTCGCGGGGGTGGCGGTGCTTTTGAAGGCGGGCAAAGCGAACGCGACCATCGCAAAGCTTTGGGCGCACATGCCGAATGCTGAGGGCGATCAGGACGTCGCGGGCCTGGAAATCAATCCCGCGAACATGCTGCCGAGCAGTCTCGGGTACTACACCTACACGGGATCGCAAACAGCTCCGCCTTGCAACGAGGGTGTGAAATGGTTCGTGTTGAAGACACCAGTAAGCGTCTCCGCCAAGCAGATCGCGGAATTCGCCAAACTCTACCCGCGCGATGTGCGGCCGCCGCAGCCGTTGAACGGCCGCGTGGTCCAAGAGACGCGATCGGACTGATACGCGCCAATTGACCGGTGATCTCCCTTCGGGGCCGGGACTGGGGCCCGATCTCCCGATGCAGACCGCGGCGGGTTAAACTGGACACTTAGGACCTAGTCGTTCTCGTCAGTCGGCCGCCGCAAGGAGGCAATTTGGAGTGGAGGCGAAATAGTGTTTTTGCTCTAGGCGCGGCCTGCTGCTGTTGTCTCATCGCTCTCCCAGGGATTGTTTACGCGGGCAATCTCATGACCGAGCAAGTCCTCCCGTCGGAAACTGATCCGTCAATTACACGATTCAACGAACCGAACGTGATCGTGTTCGATGAGGAAACACCCGCCGATGCGCCGTTGGTGGTGTTTATGCCCGGCACGGGCGGCAAACCCAGCAATGTGGTGCACTTTTTGCGCGTGGTTGCCACACAGGGTTATCGGGTGGTCGGTCTCGAGTACAACGACGAGCCTGCAGTCGTGAAAGTGTGTCCGCGAGACCCTGACCGGGCCTGTTCCGGTAATTTTCGCGCGCAGCGCATATTCGGCGGCAACGGCCGGAGTCCGGTTGCGAATAGCCAGAGCGAAACCATCAGCAACCGACTGGTGAAGCTATTAGGTTATTTGCAAGCACACGATGCGCCACGGCATTGGGACGGCTACTTACTCAACGGCGAACCGAATTGGAGCCGCATCGTCGTTTCGGGCTTGTCGCAGGGCGCCGGCATGGCAGCGTACATTGCAAAACGCAAAGCGGTGGCCAGAGTCGTGCTTTTCTCGAGTCCCTGGGATTACATGGGCGCCTCACGGCAGCTTGCGCCTTGGATTAGCGAGCCCAGCGCCACGCCGCCTGAGCGATGGTTCGCTGAATATCACCGGCGCGAAAACACCGCGGCAGACCTGGCGCGCGCCTACCAAGCGCTGCAAATTCCCCCGGACCACATCCGTGTATTCGATCTGGACTTGCCGAAGGATCTGAAGACCAACAGCAACAATCCCTATCACGGCAGCACGGTGCGCATACCCGCGTACGCTCCCGAATGGCAGTTCCTCTTTGGCAAAGCTCCGTAGCGAGAGAAAACGGCAGCCGCTGACCGATGAAAGCGTTGAACGCAAAAGCCTTGGTCTCGCTGCCCATCTTAATATTGATCATGGCCGCGCTGATCTTCATTCCCGCCGGGACCTTAGACTATTGGCAAGCGTGGGGTTTCCTCGGCGTCTATTTCGCATCTTCTCTAGCCATTACACTTTATCTAATGAAAAAGGATCCCAGGCTATTGCAGCGACGCATGCGCGGCGGTCCCGCCGCCGAGAAGCAGATGTCTCAAAAGGTCATCATGTCCCTGACATCGCTGGGCTTTGTTGCGCTGCTTGTCGTACCTGCGCTTGATCATCGCTTTGCGTGGTCACACATGTCCGCGCCAATCGCGTTGCTAGGGGACACGTGTGTGGCGCTCGGGTTTCTCGGTATTTGGCGTGTGTTCAAGGAAAACACCTACACGTCTTCCACCATTGAGCTGGCCGCAGACCAAAGAGTCATCTCCAGCGGTCCCTATGCGCTCGTACGGCACCCCATGTACGCCGCCGCGTCGGGAATGCTCATCGGTATCTCCATCGCCCTCGGCTCTTATGTCGGCTTAATCATAATCGTCGCCATCAGTGGCGCGCTCATCTGGAGATTGCTCGATGAGGAAAAATTCCTTGCAGCTAACTTGAGCGGCTACGTCGAGTATCAGAAGAGGGTTCCGTATCGCTTGATACCGGGAATTTGGTAGGACTTCCCAGTCCGCGGCGTTTTTAATACAGGGAGTTGATTTTGGACCCCGATGGACTTCTCTATGTATTGGAGCTGTCCGATGCCCCGGGCAACCCGACGCCGGGCGCAGGCAAGGTGGTCAGGGTGAAGCATTCCGGGGACATTGAAGAGGTCATTACGGGTCTGATAGTGCCGACCGGCATGACCTTCGGACGTGACGGCGCGTTGTACATCTCGAACTTCGGCGCGATTCCGTCAGGAGCTGCGCCGGTGGGCTCGGGACAGATCCTCCGCGCCGAGGTCGCTCCGGGCTGGTAGGCGAGACCTGGCTGGTAAGCCGGAAGATGCCTTGCGCTACCCGGGCATCGGCTCGGGTAGCGCCGAACCGGCGCAACGGCCGGTCCTTGCGCGGCGGCGTTTGACTCACTGCGCGCCGCCATCGGAGAGCTCGAGCTGCTTGAGCAAGGCGCCGTAGCGCGGATCGGCTTTCAAGCTGGCGAGAAGCGGATCGTAGGCGATGCCGTTTAGGCCGCTGTCGCGCTGTTGGTAGGCGCGCTGCAACCACTCGAAGGCTTTGTCTTTCTCGCCGCGCCAAGCGTAGACATCGGCGATTTGGTAGGCGGAGTCGGCCGCATTTTTGGCGATCAGTTCCTTGAGTGCTGCGTCCGCTTGCTTGTCGTGAGCGCCGGCGTGCTCAATCATGGCGACGCCCATGCGGCGGCTCGCTTCGGCCCCTTGCTTCTGGAACTCGGCCTGCGCGTCCGCCCGGCGGCCCTGCAGCAGGTCCAGCTGACCCAAGAGAAAGTGGGACGAGTCGGCGGTGGGATTGATGGCGAGCGCGCGCTCGATGGATTTGCGCGCGGCGGGGTAATCGTGAGTCACGGTCTGGAACAAACCGACATTGGCCCAGGCGTAGCTGCTCAAGGGGTCCAAGTCGATGGCCTTTTTCATGGCCGTAATGGCCTGGGGAATTTTGCCGAAGGCGGCGATCTGCACGCCGTACAAGCTTTGCACGGCGCTTTCGCCGGGCGCGAGGCTGAGCGCGGTTTCGCTGTCGGCGCGCGCACCCGCGAAGTCCAGGGTCTCGAGCCGGAACAGGGCCCGTGCGCGGTAGGCATCGACGAACTGCGGCGCCAGGCTCAGCGCTTTTTCGGCGGCGTCGTGGGCGAGTGCGAAGCGCGCGGCGTCCTGAGTCGAGTTCGCGATCGCGGTCTCCATGAAGGACAGGCCGGCGTAGGCGGCAGCGTAATTCGGGTCGAGTGCGATGGCTTCTTTGTAGCCGCCGATGGCGCGCTCGATGTCTTCCGAATTGCCACGGCGGCCGAATTGCCGGGCGAGCAGGAACTGGTTGTAGGCTTCCGGGCTGTCACTGCGATGCGGATCCGAGCCTGGCGCGAGAAGCTTGAGCTTCAACGAGGCGACCACCGCGGCGGCGATGTCGTCCTGCACTTGAAAGATGTCTTTGACGTCGCGGTCGTAGGATTGCGACCAGAGATGCACGCCGTCGGCGGTGCGAATCAGCTGCGCGGTGACGCGCACCGTGTTGCCCGAATGGCGCACGCTGCCCTCGAGCACGTGCGCCACCCCTAGGGTGTGGGCTATTTCCCGCAGCGAAACATCCTGATTCCTGAAATGAAACGACGAAGTCCTCGCGATGACCTGCAAATCCTGAATTTGCGCCAGCAAGGTAATGAGTTCCTCCGACAGTCCGTCGGAGAAATAGCCTTGATCCTTTTTCTCGCTCATGTCGAGGAACGGCAATACCGCGATGGATTTCTGATCGATCGGCCGCGCGACCATGACCGATTTGGCATCGTCCAGCGCTTGCTCGACCCGCCGATCGATCTCGTAGCCGGCCATGGCGAGCACCAGGACGGCGGCGCCCGCGCCGACCGAAACGACCAAGCGATTGCGGCGCAAGAATTTACCGAGGCGATAGCTTAAGCGAGGCGGTCGAGCCGAGATCGGCTTGCCGTCCAGATAACGCTGCACGTCATCCGCCATGGCAGCCGCGGAGGCGTAGCGCGCTGCAGGTTCCTTGTCGAGGGACTTGAGCACGATGCGATCGACGTCGCCGCGCAACTGGCGCGTCAGCTGCTCGTGCGTGACGCCGCGCGCACCCCATGCCTCCTGCACGATCTGCGTGCTCGGTTTGCGCACCTCAGCCGCGGCGATGGCGTGCTCGAGCATGGCGCGCGATGCGCCGGCGTTCAGACGATAGGGCCGATCGCCGGTGAGCAGCTCGAAGAGCACGACGCCCAGTGAATAGATATCGCTCTTGGCGGTGACTGGATCGCCGCGGATCAGCTCGGGGCTGGAGTAAATCGGTGTGAGCGCATGGCCGTAAACCGTGGTGAGCGGGGTCTTGCCCGCGACTTCGCCGTCATCGAGCAGGGTCGCGACGCCGAAGTCGAGCAGGCGCACCTGGCCTGCCTTGGTGACGAGAATGTTCGAGGGCTTAAGGTCGCGGTGGATGACCTGACGTTCGTGAGCGTATTGCACGGCTTCCAGGACTTGCAGGAACAGCCGCAACCGGGAACGAATGTCGAGGCGCTGCGCATCGCACCAGTCGGTGAGCAGTTCGCCCTGCACGTATTCCATCGACAGGTAGGGCAGGCCATGCGGATCGATGCCGGCGTCGTACAGGCGCGCAATATTCGGATGCTCCAAACTGGCGAGAATGTCGCGCTCGCGGGCAAAGCGCTGTTCGAGATCGCGGCGCACGCGCGTCATCGACGGCAGCTTCAATGCCACCTCGCGGACGAAGGCGCCGTCGGCGCGTTTCGCGAGCCATACCTCCGCCATGCCGCCCGCGCCCAACAGGCGTATCAGTTCGTACGGGCCGACGCGCTCGCCGGGCTCGAGTCCGGTGGGTTCAACGCGCCCGGCTGCATTGGCCGATTCCAGAAAGGTGGCGAAGTTCTTGCCGTCGGGCGACTGCTGGAATTCCGGCAGCAAAGCCTGGCGCAGGGGAGCATAGAGGTCCTGGTATTCCTCCGGCAGCGCATCGAGCCAGCGACGTCGCCCAGCATCATCCAAGGGCAGCGCCTGGTCGAGCAGGCCGCTCATCACCGCGATCTGGGAGGCGCTTAGCCGCATTCGTGTCCCATGAGCCTTGGAGTTGGCTTTGCGCGAATTGTCGCATGCCGCAGGGACACGGCGGCAGGCTGGCGGGCGATGGTTGTGGGGTTGGTGCGGCGCGCTGGGAGGCGCGCCGCTCACAAGTTATTTCTGCTCACTTATCGGGGGAGGCTGGCGGCTCTTAGACGCGGGTCCGTGTCACCCTCGACCGGGGGTATCACGTCCGGCTGATCGAGCAGGAACGCGACCATGATCCGGCGCATCAGATCAGGCTGCTCGAGCTGAATGTAGTGAGCCGCGTGCGGGATGTAATAAATCTTCAAGTTCGGCAGGGTTTTGCGGTAGTCCACGGCGCCGGGCCAGGTCACGTAGTTGCATTCCCCGTACAGTAGCATCGCCGGCGTTGCGTCTTTGCGCAACGCTTCGTGCGGGTCGCCATAGTCAAATTGAAGGTTGCGGATCACGTAAGGATTGAAGGCTGGGTTCTCATGCGCGGCGCGCATGGCGGCAATTTCCGGGGGCAGGCGGTTGGAATCGCCCTTGCAGACAATCGTGCCCAGCTCGGCCTCCAGCGTCGGCAAGAACAGGCCTTCCATTTCGCGCTGGGGAACCAAGTTCTCCGCGGCATCGGGATTGCGGTCGACCAGCGTCATGGCCGCAACCATGCGCAAACCCGTAAAAGAGAGGTCGTAGTCAAAATTCGGCGCATCCGTGCGGCTGTAGTCGAATGGATGTCTCCAGTCCCAGATATCGGCGGGCGAATGAAATATCACCTTGGACACGTGACCAGGATGCTTGGCCATGTAGCTTGCCGCGAGCGTCGAGCCCCAGGAGTGACCGATCAAAATCATTTTGTCGGTGCCGATCTGTTGTCGCACCGCTTCGAGATCGTCGACCAGGCGCTTGAAGGTGTAGTCGCGCACGTGCGGCAGAAAGTCCGACAGGCCGCTGCCCGCTTGATCGAAGAGAAATACCCGAAAGCCTTCTTTTGCGAGGCTGCCGTAAAACTCTTGATCAAAGGGACCTTGGCGCACGCCGGGGCCGCCGTGAAGGTAGATCACCGGGTCGGGCTTCACCGCCATCCCCGCCGGCGGATCGATCTCGCTGTAGGCGATACGCGAGCCGGTGGGCAGTTGCCAGTAACGGGTATTTGCGAAGGGCGGAGGATTGCCGGGATCCGGCGTGGGCTTCAAGACCAGCCAATAAAGTGAGATGGCAAACACGACCGTCAAGACGCCGGCCGCTTGCGTCGCAAACCGAGCGCCGGCGTTTGCGCCCCATAGATGTGCGCAAAGCCGCCCACCCAGCCACAGCGTCAAGAAAAACGACGCAACCGAAACCAAGACAAGGAGCGGAATGATTGCCCACCAGCGCGCCATGAAATAAGGCAGCAGGATCGCTGCGCAGAGGGCGGCGACCAGGGCCACGAGGAGAAGGATTCCAGCGCTTGTCCGAACCAACCATACGTGTGTACTGGCCATCTTCCTCATTCCTGTTATGAACGTGGATCCGCATCACCCCTGACCGGCGCGATGACATCCGGCTGATCGAGCAGGAAAGCGATCATGATCCGCCGCATCAGATCTTCTTGCTCGAATTGGATGTAGTGACCAGCGTGCGGGATGTAGTAAATCTTGAGATTCGGCATGGTCTTGCGAAAGTCCACGGCGCCGCTCCAAGGAACGTAGTTGCATTCCGGGTACAGCAGAATCGCGGGCGTATGATCTTTTCTCAAGGCTTCGTGAGGGTCTTCCGCGGCCAACAGCGTCTGTGGGAACATGTATTGCACGAGGTAGCCATTGATGCCCGGATTGGCATGCGTGGTGCGAAAGGCGGCAAAATCCTCGGGCAGCCGGTTGGAATCGCCTTTGCAGACGAGCGAACCTGATTGAGCGTCTTCTAATGGGATGAGCAAGCCTTCCGCTTCGCGCTGGGAAACCAAATTCTGCGCCGCGTCGGGGTTTTGATCAGTAAGCAGTAGCGCCGCGACCAAGCGCAGACTGGGAAATGGAGTTTCTTTTACATCCGTCCGGCTCACATCGATTTGTTCATTGTGTAAGTTCCAGATGTGTCCGGGTGAATGAAATATCACCTTGGCCACGTGCCCGGGATGTTTGGCCATGTAGCTCGCCACCAGCGTCGAGCCAAATGAATGACCGACCAAAATCATCTTGTCGGCGCCGATTTCTTTTCTCACGGCTTCGAGGTCTTCGACAGCGCGGCCAATCGTGTAGTCGCGGATATTGGGTAGGAAATCCGATAGGCCGCTGCCCGCTTGATCGTAGAGAAAGACCTTAAAGCCTTCCTTTGCAAGGCTGCCGTAGATCGTTTGGTCGAAGTGAAATTGGCGTACGCCCGGGCCTCCGTGAACATAGACGACCGGATCGGGCTTTATCGCCACGCCCGGCGGTGGGTCGATCTCGCTGTAGGCGATTCGCGACCCGGTGGGCAGTCGCCAGTAACGGGTATTTTCGAAGGGGGCAGGATTGCCCGGGTCGGGCGTCGGCTTCAAGACCAGCCAATAAAGTGAGATGGCAAACACGACCGTCAAGACGCCAGCCGCTTGCGTCGCAAAGCGAGCGCCGGCGTTTGCGCCCCAGAGATGTGCGCAAAGCCGTCCACCCAGCCACAGCGTCAAGAAGAACGACGCAACCGAAAGGAAGGCAAGGACAGGAATGTTTGCCCACCAGCGCGCCATGAAATAAGGCAGCAAGATCGCTGCGCAAAGAGCGGCGACTAGAGCTACGAGCAGCACGATTCCGGCCCCCGTTCGAGCCGGCCACGGACGGCTCATTTCGGCAGGTCGCATGCGGAGTGCTCCCACACGCGAGGCGGCGTCGATTCGCACACCAGTTGCGCCTGGAGGTGAGACCCTGAGTCGGGGACCAAGGCGCTTGCGCGCGGTTCGTCATCGACCGGTCCGGGAGCGAAGTTGATGCAGGCGAGCACCAGGTAGGAGACGCCGTAGGCGAGCACGATCAGGAGCAGCAATTGGCCGATCGCCATAGTCAGCGCACTGCGAGTGCGGGCTCGCTTGGCGGTGACGGCTAGTTGCATACCAGCTCCTTGTACCTGCGACGTTTTCGATGGGACGCGCTTAAAGAAAGTATACGGGACCTGTATAAACTAACCAGAATTAGGCGATAAACCCGCCAATTCAGTTGGATCTTAGAGGTGGCGGCCGTTGGCGCGATCGAAAGCGTTCCAGGAGCTATTTTTGCCGTCCCGCGGCCGCAAGCAGCGGGCCCGGAGCGTCGCGCTGCCGGAAGACAACCCGGCGTTTCAGGAGGTCTGGGCAGTGGTCGGGGCGATCCCGCGGGGCTCGGTATCGACCTACGGGGCCGTGGCGCGGGCGGCGGGACTGCCCGGCCGGGCGCGCCTGGCGGGGCGGGCGCTGCGCGAGATGCCGAAGGAAATGAAACTGCCCTGGCATCGGGTGCTGGGCGCCGGGGGCAAAATCGTTTTTCCGCCAACCTCGACGCATTTTCGCGAGCAGGCGCGGCGCTTGCGGGCGGAGGGCGTCCCGGTCAAGGCGGGCAGGGTGAGCCGCGAGGCGCTGGTGGATTTGGAGTCGATCTAGCTCGCGGTGAGCGGACGTTGAGCGGTGGCGATGCGGCCACCGCTCAACGAACTGACTAGCGGGCTTGGGCGGAAGCAACGACGATCGCGCGAGGCTGGGGGTTCTTCGCGTTGTAGACTGCGAACAAGCCGGGCTCGCCGACGTCGGTCACGGCATTTGCGATCGCTTTGTGAACGCAGGCGGCGACCTTCTTGCCGGCCGCGAAATCGCGGTTGTCGGCGTCGAACGCCCGGCACACTCCGTGGGCCGCTGATGCGATGCGGCTGTAAAGGCTGGCGGCACCCTTCGGATTGGATAGGTTCAAGTCCCCGTATTTTACGATGACCTTTGGCACGTCGCTGTCGTCGGCGGCGAAGGAAGCCGCGCCGAAGCTCAATGTCAGCGCGCCGAACATTGCGGCGGCGGTCACGCGGGGCAGGGTGGTGGAAGCGATTCGAGTGTTCATGATGGTCTCCTGGTCAATGGTTCAAGTTTCTGGTTTCGCCCGGCGGGTTTGACGCTGCCGGCTGTGA
>DASXMG010000050.1:0-50113 GCA_036495805.1 Steroidobacteraceae bacterium
TCCCTGTGGCGCCGGCACAGTGTTGCTTTTCGTGTTCAGCTTGCATCGTGAAAGATAACGCCAAGCATATGGCGTCGGCCCGAGTGGACGCGGCTTACGCCGTGCCGATGCTTGACGCGATATATGCCGCGGGTACCTTTCGCGGGACGATCCCGCACCGCGAATATCACCAGATCGCCCTGCCGCAGATGCAGCACTGCTGCGCAACCGCCGCGCACTCCTCGGCGCGCAGCAAACTGCCGGCACTCGCCACCCCGTGAGTGTCGAGCTCCTCTTCAAGCGCGGGCCAGTCAAGATCGGCGACGCGTCCGTCAATCATGCCGGCTCTCGCGCTCCAGCAAGGCGCGCTTGCGCTGCACGCCCCATCGGTAACCCGAGAGGTTTCCATCGGTGCGGATGACCCGATGGCAGGGAATCGCTACCGCAATCGTATTGGCGGCGCAGGCCTGCGCGACGGCGCGTATTGCATTGGGCTGACCGATGCGCGCGGCGATATCCCCGTAGCTCGCGGTCTTTCCTGCTGCGATTTTCCGCAAAGCCCGCCACACTCGCTGTTGGAATGCCGTGCCCTGCACATCCAGCGGCAGGTCAAGGCCGATACGCGGCTGCTCGACGAAGCCAATCACCTTGGCCACGAGCTCTTCGAATGCCGCATCGCCCCCGATGAGTTCCGCCTTGCTGAAGCGATCCTGCAGCTGGCGCACCAGCGCATCCGGATCGCCGCCCATCAGAATGGAACACACGCCCTTGTCGGTTGCGGCCACCAGTATCGAGCCAAGAGAGCATTCGCCAATCGCGAAACGGATTTGCGTCCGCTCGCCGCCGGCGCGATAGCGCCGGGGCGTCATTCCCAGTACTTGTGCGGACTTGGCATAGAAGCGGCCGTTTGAATTAAACCCCGCGTCATAAATCGCCCCCGTGATCGTCTTCGACGTCGGCAAAGCCTTGCGAACCCGATCTGATCGGTGTGCATCCGCATAGGCCTTGGGGGTCAGGCCGGTCACGGCTTTGAAGACCCGATGAAAGTGAAAGGCACTCAGGCCAAAGGCCTCGGCCAGCGCCGCAAGACGTGGCGGCCCTTCGGATTTCCGGATCATATCGCAGGCACGGGCGACCATCGCCGCATCGCGCTCGGATTGCGACGCTTCCCGAGGCCGGCAGCGCTTGCAGGCGCGAAATCCAGCCGCCTCGGCGGCGTCGCACGACCTGTAAAAAGCAACGTTTTCCCGACGTGCCGGCCGCGCGGGACAGGATGGCCGGCAATAAACGCCGGTGGTTCGGACGGAAAAGTAGAATTGCCCATCCGCGGTTTTATCCTTGGCGATGACCGCCTTCCAGCGAATGTCGTCAGTGTCTTTAAGAGTTGCCATGCGACCTCCTCATTTCACGAGATACTAAAGTAGCACCGCGCCTGCGCTGAAAAACTCCGCGCCTTGCGGTCAAATTCGCCGGTATTGATACAATCGGCTTATGGACCAACCGTCCGGAACATCGCTGCGCATCGGCGACTGGCGCGTCAGCCCGGCCTCCGGCCAGATCTCGCGCGAAGGCGAGACAGTGCGGGTCGAAGCGCGAACCATGCGCCTGCTTCTATGTCTTGCGGAGCATGCCGGTCAAGTCGTCAGCAGCGATGAGCTGCTCGAGCAGGTTTGGAGCGGTGTCATCGTCACGCAGGACTCCGTTCATCAGGCCATCACATCGCTGCGCCGCCTCTTCCTGGTCTACGGCAGAATCGGCGGCACCGCACGCTCGGCAGCAACCCCTGATGCGGCGCGGGTGCAATTTTCCGTTGCCGTGCTCCCAGTCCTGGACCTGACCAGCGAGTCGATGGACCAGGAGTACTTTGCGGACGGGATGACCGAGGAACTCATCGATCGGCTCAGCAAGATCCCAGGGCTGCGCGTGCCGCCGCCGACATCGTCCTTCTCGCATCGCCGCCCGCTTGATCCGCGCCGACAGTGGGTTCGTGGTCTGGTCGGAAAGCAAGGCGCTGCGGCAATCATCGGCGGCAACTAAGGATCACGACAGGTCTTCCAGCACCTCGTAGTGACGCACCGTGTGATCGTACGTATCGAGCGTCGCCATCGCGCCGGGGTCAATGACCGCATGTTCTGCGACGGATCCGGTGAATTCGCGAATCGCGTCCATGGATTTCCAGCGCGTGAGCACCAAGAATTCCACCTGATCGCCGACTTCGCGCCGGCTCAAATAGCCGCCTTGGAATCCCGGCGCTTGGCGCAGCTCTTGGATGACTACATTACGGAAGTACTCCGGATACTTGACCGCATTGGTCGGTTTTGCCCGGCCGCGCCACTCGCGAATAAACATACGTCCTTGCCTCCTGCTGTGTAAATCTCATTCTCGCCGCTGCCGGCGTCATTCGCCCAGGTCGCGCCACGCGACCACTTTCTGTCGTTGCTCGCCGAGTTTTTCTATTCCAAGATGCATTTCATCGCCGGCCGCGAGGAAAATCGGCTTGGGCTTGTGGCCCAAGCCGACGCCGGGGGGCGTGCCGGTGATCAACAAATCACCCGAATACAGCGTCATAAACCGACTGACATAGGCGATCAATTGCCGCACCGGGAAAATCATCCGCTGCGTGTTGCCGGTCTGCATGCGTCGACCGTTGAGGTTCAAGAACATCTCAAGGTTTTGCGGATCGCCGACTTCATCGGCGGTGACGAGCCAGGGTCCGACGGGCCCGAAGGTGTCGCAACCCTTGCCTTTGTCCCACTGGCTGCCGCGTTCCAATTGAAACGCGCGTTCCGACACATCATTGGCAAGCACGTAGCCGGCGACACAATCGAGTGCGTCGCTCTCGCTGACATAACGCGCCGTGCGGCCGAGAATGACCCCCAGTTCGACCTCCCAATCACCTTTCACAGAGTCCTTGGGCAGCATGACATCGTCATTGGGGCCGTTCAGGCAGCTGATCGCCTTGGTGAACATGGGGGGTTCGGCGGGAATCGGTAAATTCGTTTCCTTGGCGTGATCCGTGTAGTTCAAACCGATGGCAATGAACTTGCCGATCCCGGCCACCGGCACACCCAACCGAGGAGCGCCGCTGACCAAGGGAAGTTCCTTGCTGTTCAATGCGGCGAGGCGCGCCAAACTCTGCGGCGTCACCGTCTGCGCGGAAATATCCTGGATGTGCCCTGACAGGTCGCGGATCGCTCCCTGGCTGTCCAATAGACCCGGCTTCTCGTGTTTCGGCGCACCATAACGCAGTAATTTCATCTGACCCCGATCTTAAGTACCCGACGAGTGCCCCGCAACTTCAACCTTGATCCATATCTTTCTGGATCCGCGCGCGAGGCACTGTCACAATCGTTGCGCTGATTCGCAGGGCCGTTCAGGGGGAGCTTGGCATGAACATTTTCGGCTGCCGGACGATTGCCCTGGCAGCGGCACTCGCAACGATCGGCGCGACCGCATCCCCAACCGCCAGTCCGACGACAGCGGAAATTCGCGACATGGCCGCGAGCGCTTACACCTTTGCTTATCCGCTGGTGCTCATGGACGTCACGCGGCGTACGGATATGGAGCGGCGATCTCAGGCCGCACTGCCGGGCACCAATCAGTTCGTGCACGCGCGGGCGTTTCCCGACGATCGCACGCGCATCGTGATTCGACCCAATGCCGATACGCTGTATTCGACCGCGTGGCTTGATCTGTCGCAGGAACCGATTCTGCTGCACGTGCCCGACACGCACGGGCGTTACTATGTAATGCAGCTACTGGATGCCTGGACCGAGACTTTTGGGATGCCGGGAAAGCGCACGGGCGGCACAGGCGCGCGCTGGTTCGGGATTGTCGGGCCGGATTGGAAAGGAATCTTGCCGCCGCACGTCGAAAAAATCACGTCGCCGACCAACACCGTGTGGCTGCTCGGGCGGACGCAGGTGAACGGCATCGCTGATTACGATGAAGTTCATGCCATCCAAGCTGGATTTGCACTGATGCCGCTGAGTCGATACCCCGATGGCCCGCTGCCGCCCCCGCCGCCGGGAACCGCATCGAGGCCGGGCAGCAATCGCAACGAACCGCCGCCGATGCAAGTACAGCGGTTGAGCGCGCGCGAGTTCTTTCAGACCGTAGCCACGCTCCTGAAGACAACTCCGTCACACGCGCAGGACGCGCCGCTCCTGAAGCAACTTGCGCGCCTGCGCATTCTGCCGGGCAAGGCATTCGATCCCGAATCCCTCGGCGTTGAAGGCCAAAAGGCCTTTGAGCAGGGCGTGAAAACGGCCAAGGATCGCCTCGCGGCCCCGGAGACCCAAAGCGGCGTCGGCGAAAAGGTCAATGGTTGGTCATCCGGCTTCGGCACCGCGACCGGGCGCTACGGCATCAACTATGAAGCGCGGGCCGCCGTCGCAAGGTTGGGGCTGGGCGCATTGCCGCCGGAAGAAGCGACTTATTTGTCTTGCCGCCAAACCGATGCTGGGCAATCGCTCTCGGGCGAACAGGTTTATCGGCTTCACTTCCCGGCCGCTGAATTGCCGCCGGTGCATGCATTTTGGTCGCTTACACTATATGGAGAGGATGGATATTTTGTCGGCAACGCGATTCACCGATTTGCCATCGGCGATCGCGATGCCCTGAAATACAACAGCGACGGGTCGCTGGATCTTTTCGTGCAACGCGACCCGCCCGGCGCAGATCGCGACAGCAATTGGCTGCCCGCGCCCAACGGGAAATTCAATTTGTCGCTGCGCCTGTACTGGCCGGGGGAGGATGTTGTTCGCGGGCGCTGGAAGCCGCCGCCCGTGACACCGCAATCAAGAATTGGTCTCCTCAATTCGTCGAAATTGAATGCCATCGATCCACAGCAAACTGAGCTTCTCGCCGATCGGCGCTGAGAATTCCACGATGCCCGGGCCGGGGTCCATGCCAATCCTGAACAGCTGATTGCCGATCGGCACCAAGGGATCCGTGCCGCCCATCCACAGTCGGTGCTGACGCTGCACCACGCGAACTGTGCCGTCCCAGGGATTCTCTGAATAGTATTCGCCGACATACTTGGCCAGAGTGGCGGATGGCTCAAGCGCCTTTTCTCCCTGATATCCGGCGCGTGCGTACCAATCCGCTCCGCAGGCCAGGGCGGTAATGGGCGGCGCCTTCGACTTGTCGGCCGCGGCCGGCGAAGTCTCCCCGCGTTCAAACACGATCGGAAACAGATCGAAGCCCGGCTGATCCGCGATGAAGTTGCCGTCTTCGGACTGCTGCAGCGGTATCGTGCGCCCCTCGGCCACCAGACTGAGGCGGTCGCCGGCGCTTTTGATCTCGATGTGGCGGCCGGCGCCGGAGGTGTAAATCGCGCCGTAACTGTCGGCCGATTCGACTTTTGCCGCGGCATCGAACGGCGGCGCGGCGGGCGGCTTAGCGCCCTCCTTTTCGGCGCGCAACAGCTGCACGGCCAGCTGGGCAACGGGATTGGGCCGATAGCCCAGCTGTGCGTTGATCGAGGCAAATGCGCCGATCTTCGAGTCGAGGTCCATGTGAATGGCGGACATGAACGAGACCATGCCGCCGGTATGCCTGAGGCGGACGTGTCCATCGAGCTTATCGACCGCAATCCCGTAGCCGTAGCCGGCGGTCGGACCAAACGCCGGCGCAGCGATGTGCGGCGTCGAAAATAGCTTGAAACTGTCTTCGGAAATGACGCGGCCGCCGCGCGCCTCGCCGCGGTTCAGAATCATCTGCATGTACAGCGACATGTCTTTGGGTGTCGATGCGATCGATCCGGCGGCAAACTCCACCGCCAGGTTGCCGGCGGGTACCAATGCGCCGTGCCGCGGATAAGGCCGATCATCGTGCAGAGGCATGTAGCTCTGCGCGATTCGCGCACGTGACGCGCTGGTGATGGTGGGCGACGTGTCTGTCATGCCGACCGGCTTCAGGATGCGGGCAGCGACTGCCGCGTGCCAGGGACGACCATCCACCGCCTCGATCAAACGCCCCAAGACATCGTAGCCCCAGTTGCTGTAGTGGAACTCGGCGCCGGGTTTGAGTGCCTGGCGCGGACGCCGCTCCGGTGAGCTGGGGATCAACGGCGCGTCATCAGGCATTCCGCTGGAGTGAGTCAACAAATGATGGACCAGGATCTCACCGTAGGTGGTTTCCATGGACAGCCAGGGAAGATAATTGCGGATGGGTGCCTGTAAATCGACTTTCTTCTCGTCGTGCAGCTGCAGAATCGTCAACCCCACGAATGACTTGGAAATCGATCCGATTTCAAACAGATGCGAAGTGGTCACCGGTTGCTTGGCAGCAAGATCCACATAGCCGTAGGAGGCCACGCGCACAGTCCCTTGAGCGTTTGCGAGTCCGAGCGTCAAGCCGGGCGCATTCATGGCGGCGCAGTAGCCTGTGATGAAGCGATCCAAAGTGCGCATCGCATTCGAATTGGCCGCCGGTGCCGCGCGGGCCAATTCTGCCAGCAAGTCCAACGGCGCCGCAGCCAGCAGCCCCAACGCGAGCAGCTCGCGCCGGCTCAAGGAATTCATGTTCATCTTCACCGCCTATTTATAATTAATTTCCGGAAAATTCGCGTCGCCGGATATGCTACGCCATCACCAACCCTCGGGCTGGACAAAACAGCGCGTAGATTGGTACAACACGATCAACGTGATTCCTATTGGGGACGCCGTTGCCGCTCACTCGACGCCAAATCATTGCCTCCGCTGCCGCAATCGGCGCCAGTTACGCGTGGGGCGGTTCGCGCATCCTGCGATCCGCCGCCGCCTGGCGCGAGATGCGCGCACGCTTCCCCGAAGGAGTCGCTTCCGGCGATCCCCAGGCAGACAGCGTGATTCTCTGGACCCGCTGCCCGGCGACGGCGGATCGGCCGAATCCGGAAGTCATGGTCGAAGTTGCCGAGGATCAGGCATTTAAGCGCCTGGTGACGCGCGCCGGAACTCAAATGTCGGCGCAATCGGATTGGACCTGCCGGGTGTTGGTCGGCGGACTGAAACCGGGGCGGGAATACTGGTACCGCTTCATCGATGCCAATGGCGAGGGCAGCCGCCTCGGCCGCACACTGACCGCTCCCGCCCCGAATGATGCGCGAACCGTGCGCTTTGCATTCGTCAGCTGCCAGAATTGCAATGACGGCGCGCAGAACGCCTACCGCCGGATGATTTTCGAGGATGAAAGGGCGGCGCCTGATCAACGCCTCGACTTCGTCATGCATCTCGGGGATTTCTTCTATGAGATCGTCTGGTATCCGGAAGATCGGCCGCAGGGGATGTACGACCGGCGAATCCGCGACATTCTGCGCTACCCGACCGGCGAGAAAATCGATGATTTTCACGTGCCGACGGATCTTAAGGATTACCGCACGATCTACCGCGCGTATTTGCACGATGTCGATATCCAGGAGGCGCGCGCCCGCTGGCCGTTTGTCTGCATGGGCGACAATCATGAGTTCTCGTGGAAGGGGTGGCAGAGCCAAGAGGACTTCGGCGGCCTTCGTCCCGCCCAGACCCGCAAGGTCGCGGCCAACCAGGCTTGGTTTGAGTATCAACCGAGCCGCGTGAAGCAGCCGTGCGGCGGCTTGGATCAATTCGTGGCGCCGATCGTGAAGGATGCGCCCATCGAAAAGTTCGATGACCATGGTTTGGGGTTGCAGGCCGACAATCTGGCGGCAATCGGCAGCATGACGACCTATCGCGCCTTGCGCTTCGGGCGCAACGTCGATCTGATCGTGACGGACAATCGCACTTATCGATCCCGCGACCTCGCCAACCGGCCGGAGATGAAAGATTTTTTCTCCAAGGATTTTCCGCAGATGTTGCCCGAGGAGGCCCTCGATGTCCTGGATGCAGGCTCGGCCTATGACCACGGGCAGCCGCCGGCGCAGATTGCGCTGGGCGGCCAACAGCTGCGCAATTTCCGTAAGGAGGAACCGCCGCAATCCATGCTCGGCAAGGTGCAAAAGGCTTGGTTCCTGGAGCAACTCAAGCATTCGACCGCGACTTGGAAATTGTGGGGAAACTCGGTGGGTGCGACCGACGTGCGGGCCGATCTGCATAATCTTCCGGAGAGCGGCGGACCCAAGTGGCCGGGCGCCGGTTACGGCGTGTTCGCCCATGACGATTGGGGCGGTTATCGCTTCGAACGCGCGCAAATCTTGGATCACATCCGCGACGAAGAGATAACCGGCTTCGTGAGTCTGGCGGGCGATCGTCATTCCTTTTACGCGGGCTGGTTGGCCGCGTCCCTGCCGCCGAAGCCGTTCGCGCCGGTCGGTCTCGAGTTTGTTACGGGTTCAATTTCCGCGCCCACGCTCGCCGAGGCGTTCGATCATTCCATGACGCCCGACAAGCCCTGGGCGGCTATTTATCGACAGCCCGGAGCGCCCGGCAAACCTGGCCTAGCAACCATCAATCTCACCGCGCGCCGCGGCGTGAAAGCCAGTCTCGCGATGCAACGCGGCGCGGATCCCGCCGCGATTGCGGCGGCCGTCAACCCCGAAGTCGCACCCAATCTCGATTTAATGGATTGCGGCGGTCACGGCTACGTGGTCATTACCGCGCAGCAGTCCTTCCTCGACGCGGAATTGGTTTGTATACCGCGGCCCATCGAACGGGCCGACGCGGCGGACGGCGGACCGTTGCGTTATCGGGTCAGCTACCGCTCACCGGTTTGGAAGCCCGGTGAGAGACCGACCCTGCGCCGCACGGCGGCGCAGGGTGATCTGCCGCTCGGCGCTTAGTGCGGCGCCGGCAGCGGCTGGTTGCCGCTGTAGCGCGCAAACCAACTCATCATGTAGAGCTGTGTGCGCATCCAATTCGAGGGCTTGGAACCGGTACCGTGGAATTCCTGATCGAAGCGCAGCATCGCGGCCGGAACACCGCGATATTTGAGCGCTTGATAGAACTCCTCGCTCTGCGGTATGGGCGTACGGCGATCGAGTTCACCGGTCATGAGCAGCGTCGGTGTCTTCACGTTGCCGACATGCATCAAGGATGATTCTTCGAGCCAGTCGCTGGGATCTTCCCAAAACGGCTTCTTGAAGAATCGATAGGTGAAGAACGGCACGTCGGTTTCTCCCGCCATGCTGATCCAGTCGATCACCGGACAGCGAACCGCGGCCGCCGCGAAACGATTGGTGTGGGTGATCATCCAACTCGATAGCACGCCGCCGCCGCTGCAACCGGAGACGTACAGGCGCGACTCGTCAACGATGCCCTTCTTGAGCACGGCATCGACTCCGGCCATCAGATCATCGTAGTCCGGGCCGGGGTAGTGCTTCAAAATGGCATCGCCGAAGGCTGTTCCGTAGCCGGTCGATCCGCGCGGGTTGGTGAAGAGCACGACGTAACCGTTGGCGGCGAAGTTCTGGAATTGCGGACTGAACCCCACGTTATACATGCCCTGCGGGCCGCCATGGATTTCGAGCAGCAGCGGATAGTGGCGCGCCGGGTCAAAATCCGGCGGCTTGACAATCCAGCCCTGTACTTTCGCCCCGCCGCTGGAGTCGTACCAAATCTCCTCGGCATTGGCGAGCGGGACTTCGCGGAGCAGTTCATCGTTGAGATGCGTTAGCTGCTGTACACTCTCGGGCCGCCGTTCATTCAACAGCACGACATTGCCAGGTTCGCGAAAAGAGGAGCGCACGGCGGCGATGGCGCCCTTCCCGACCGTCGGGGTGAGCACAACTTCGGCCCCATTGGTGAGCTGGCGAATCCCCTTGCCGCGCGACCAGCTGTAAAGATGAATGCTGCCGCGATCCTCAGCCGTGAAATACAGCGCGCTGCCGTCCGGCGCCCACTTGATGCCTCTCGGCTCTCGATCGAACCCCTGCGATTGCAGCGTTGCGTTGCTGCCGTCTGCAGACATCGTCCACAGCTCCATGACGTGATTGGTATCCGTCTTGGTGTATCCCACGTAAGCGATGGTCTTGCCGTCGGGAGACACCGCGGGCTGTCCCCAACTTCCCTTCGTTTTCGTGAGCCGGTTGACGGCGCCGCTCTTAAGATCGACCGAGTAGATATAACCCTCGCGATCATTGCGGTCCGGATCGCCTTCCTTATAGCCTTCGATGATTGCCGTGCGCCCGTCGGGGGTGAATTCCCAATCAACGCTGATGGCTACTTCAAATGCGCTGGCTCCGACATTCCAGTTGCCGCTCGTGACCTGCCGCGGCGTGCCGCCGTCGTTGGCCACCATAAAAAGGTGGCGCCAGCCGCGCTCGGTAAATCCGGCCTGGTCCCGAAAGGTATGCAAGCGCTCGGTGTAGTGCGGCGTCTTCGCCCACTTCGCGCCTTCCGGCGGCGCCGGCAGGTCGATGTTCCATTTTTCGGCATCGGGAACTCTCATGGTGAACCCAATCCATTTTCCGTCCGGCGACCAGCGCAGATTGCCGGGCTCTTCGGTGAGCCAGGTAAGTTGGGTCGGCGGCCCTTGAACCCCGAGTTGCAAGGCAAAGATCTGGGCGCCCTTCGGCTCGCCTGGGGCGAGGAACGCGATGCTCTTACCGTCAGCGGACCAAATCGCGCCGCCGCCCTTGGCAAGGAACCGGTGATGCGAGCCGTCGGCATTCACGATCCAGATCGCGCTCTCATACTTGTCCGCCTGTTTGTCTATCATCCTTCTGGTGTAAATGATCTGCGAGCCGTCAGGCGAGATCTGCGGCGCGTTGGCCGATTGAAGATCGAGATAGCGGCCCACCGTGAACCGGCCGGTGGCGCTTGGCTCCGCTGCGCTGGCCTGCAGCGCCACGAAAAGGAAGGCGATAAGAACAAGGATGCGGCTCATGTGTATCAATCCCAGTTGTAGCTTTTGTGGTGTCGACGCAAAGATCATTGTACGCGATCAATGCAATCGACCGCACGTCAAGCTCTGCTAGCATGCGGCCGTCCCCTCAATTGCCCATAAGGGATTTCATGACTACGCTTTTTGATCCGATCAAACTTGGCCGTCTTGCCTGCCCGAACCGAATCTGGATGGCACCGCTAACCCGCGGGCGCGGTACCCGCGAGCACGTGCCGACCGAGCTCATGGCCGCGTACTATGCCCAGCGTGCCTCCGCCGGGCTGATCATCACCGAAGCAACCCACATCAGTTTGGAGGGCAGCGGCTGGCCCTACGCAGGGGGCTTGTGGAGCGACGAACACGTGGCGCACTGGAAACAGGTCACCGATGCCGTGCACGCGGCGGGCGGGCGAATCTTCGTTCAGCTCTGGCACATGGGCCGGCTCGTTCATCCCTCGTTGCACGGCGTGCAGCCCGTGTCCGCCAGTGCAACCACGGCACCGGGCAAAGCGTACACCTATGACGGCAGGCAGCCATACGCGGCGGCGCGGCCGTTGCTGATCGAAGAAATTCCGCGCCTGATCGGCGACTATGTCCTGGCTGCGAAAAATGCGCTGGCCGCCGGTTTCGACGGCGTCCAGCTGCACGCAGCCAATGGCTACCTCATCGATCAATTCCTGCGCGATGGCAGCAACAAGCGCACCGACCCGTACGGCGGTCCGATTGAAAATCGCGTGCGTCTACTGCGCGAAGTCGTCCAAGCGCTCATCGACACCGTGGGCAAGGACCGCACTGCCGTGCGACTCTCGCCCAATGGCGAATCGCAAGGAGTCGATGACAGCAATCAAGCACACCTCTTTCCGGCTGCGGCCGCCGCGTTGGATCAGCTCGGCGTCGTATTCCTGGAGCTGCGCGAGCCGGGACCCAACGGTACCTTCGGCAAGTCGGACCGGCCGGCCGTGGCGCCGCTGATCCGCAAGGCCTTCAAGGGAATCTTGGTGCTGAATTCGGATTACGATCTCGCGCGCGGGCAGGCCGCCATAGGCGAAGGTGCCGCCGACGCCATTACCTTCGGAAGAAAATTTCTGGCGAATCCCGATCTTCCCTATCGCTTTGCCAACGATCTGGCCCTAAACGCGGACGATCAGAAAACCTGGTATTCCCAAGGGCCTGAAGGCTACATCACGTATCCCGCCTATGCGTAGAGCCCCGTCATGATGCGCCTGGCGGGAGACTATGACTGCATCATCGTCGGCGCCGGAACGGCCGGATGCATTCTGGCGAACCGTCTATCCGCCGATACCCGACGCCGGGTGCTGCTGCTCGAGGCCGGCGGCAAGGACAATTGGATCTGGTACCACATCCCAGCCGGATACTTGTTTGCGATCGGCAATCCGCGCTCGGATTGGATGTACCGCACCGAAAGCGAACCGGGCCTCAATGGGCGCTCCCTCGCTTACCCCCGCGGCAAAGTGATCGGCGGTTCCTCCGCGATCAACGCCATGATCAGCATGCGCGGCCAGGCGGCGGACTACGACGGCTGGCGCTCCCTCGGGCTGACGGGATGGGGCTGGCGCGACGTGTTGCCTATATTCAAGCAGTTTGAAGATCACTTCTTGGGAGAAAGCGAGCATCACGGATGCGGCGGCGGGTTTCGCGTTGAAGCGCCGCGCGTGACCTGGAGAGTACTCGATGCGGTGCGCGAAGCGGCTGTTCAGCTCGGCTTGCCTGCGATCGATGACTTCAATTGCGGCGACAACGAGGGAGTTTCCTACTTCCACGTCAATCAGAAGCGTGGACGGCGTTGGTCAGCCGCGCGCGGCTTTCTCAAGCCGGCGCTGGCGCGCGCCAATCTGCGCGTTGAGCTGAACGTCGTGGCGGAGCGGCTGATCATCGAGAAGGGGCGCGCCTGCGGCGTGCAGTTTCGACGCAACGGTGAGCTGCTCGAGGTCCGCACCCAGGGAGAGCTCATTCTTGCGGCCGGCGCGATCGGCTCACCGCACCTGTTGAGCCTGTCGGGAATTGGCCGGCACGAATGGCTCGCGCCCCTCGGCATCGCGACGATTCTGGAGCGGCGCGGCGTGGGCGCAAATTTGCAGGATCATTTGCAGCAGCGGGTGATTTTCAAGGTCAGCAACGTGAAAACGCTCAACGAGGCTTATCACTCGATGTGGGGGCGGGCCTGGATGGGCCTGGACTATGCACTGCGGCGACGCGGGCCTCTGACCATGGCACCGTCGCAACTCGGGATTTTCATGCGCTCCGATCCTGCGCAGCCGAGAGCGAACCTCGAGTTTCACGTGCAGCCGTTGTCGCTCGACAAATTTGGCGATCCCTTGCACACGTTTCCCGCGATCACCTTGAGCGCCTGCAATCTGCGCCCGAGTTCGCGCGGCAGCGTCAGGCCTCGATCCCCCGATCCGTTGGTGCCGCCGATCATTGCGCCCAACTATCTGGCGACCGCCGCCGATCGCGCTGTCGCAGCGGATGCCATTCGGGCGACGCGGCGACTCATGGCGCAGCCGGCGGTGCAGGGTTTTAATCCGACGGAGTTGCTGCCCGGCCCGAGTGTCGGCGATGACACGCCAGCGCTTGCCGTCGCGGCGGGAAATATCGGGACGACGATTTTCCATCCCGTTGGAACCGCCAAGATGGGACCCTTATCAGACCCAGACTCGGTGGTAGATGCGCGTTTGCGCGTTCACGGCGTCGAGCATCTGCGGGTGGTCGATGCCGCCGTCATGCCGACCATCACCTCCGGGAATACCAACACGCCGACGGCCATGATCGCCGAGAAAGGCGCGCAAATGATCATTGCCGACCTTGGCGGCTAAGCGAACCCGCGACTAATGGTGCACGGTTACCGAGGGGTCCAACAGCGCCACGGCATCGGCGGCGTTGGTTTTACCGGTTCTGTCGATGTCCGTGCTGGAATATGATCGGCCATATCCCTTGCATTTGGCGTTGCTTGCGATGCGGCTTCCCGTCTCGGTCAAGCAGTTTGGGTCGTTCACCGCAGCCGCGGCCGCCGTTTTTGGTTTCGCATTGTCGGCCGTCGTTGCGCAGCCGAACAAGGTAGCTCCCGCCAGGATAACCACTGCCATTCGCAAGTAAGTCGCCATAAAGCTCTCCTGATTCAGGCATTTACTGGCTCTACCTATAGCGCCAGCAGTAAGGCTTGTCTAGGGGTGGTACGGCTCCAATTCAAGCCAAATGACACGATTTAATGTGCATCGAGCGCAGCGTGGACGGCAAGCCCTCAAACGCCCTCGAAGCGAGCGACGGTTTCCACATGCTCGGTGAAGGGCATGAGATTGAAAGCCGTGAGCGACACGAGGCGCAGCTGGTTACGTGAGGTCAATTGCGCTGCGTCGCGCAACAACGATTCGACCCCGCAGCTGACATAGATCAGTCTTTCGGGCGGACAGCTGCTCAAGTGCTGGGTGAGTTCCGGGTCCAGGCCCTTGCGCGGCGGGTCCGCAACCACAACTGGGAAGTCAGACGCGGCCAACCGGTTAACCCCCGCCTCGCCCGGAACGACAAGGACTTTCGCGCGCTCCTCCGGCCCGAGCTGCGCGAGCCCCAGCTCGAGCCCTTGCAGCGAGTTCAGGCTGATTTCATTCAGCGTGATTTCACCGACCTGCTGCAGAACCGACAAGCCGATGGCGCCCACCCCTGCATAGAATTCAAACACGCGCGAATCCGTTGGGATCAGCTCGCGCACGTGATCGATGATGAGCTGTGCCACCTCCAGGTTGCTTTGCCCAAATGCCCCCGGCGGATAGTGCACCGCCGCTCCGCCGAAGCGTTCGACCACGCTTTCCGGCCCGCACCAAGCATGGAAATCCGATCCGAGAATGGCGTTGGAGCGTTCCAGATTCGCGTTGAACCATAGGCTGTGCAAATCCTTGCCGAGGCGTTCGCGGATCAGGCTCGAGCACTCGGCCAGCGGCTCCGGCGTCGCGCTATTGGCGACGATGACGACCTGCGCGGTCTGCGAAGCGCGCTCCACGACCACCTGCAGATAGCGCGCGAGGCCAAGATGCGGGGCGTCGGAGTACGAAGTCACTTTCGCATCGACGAGGGCGCGTCGCACGACATTCGCGACGTGATTGATGAGCGGATGGTGAACGCTGCAGTTTGGTATGTGCACCACGCGATGCGTGCCCAGCTCGAACAACCCGAGCTTCGGGGTGCCCAAGCGGCCGCGGATAGCGAGTCGCGCGCGGTGGCGATGTCCAGCCGTTTGCCCGGAAACGACCTGCAGCGGCGACAAGCCGTGAGCGCGCGCCAACTCGTCCAGCGCACCTCGCGCAGCGGCTGCGATGCCTGCCTCACCGAACCTCGGGCAGCCCGGGCATGGCGGCCGATGCGGACAGCTGGTCAGCACCGTATGACCGGCATTTCGAATCCGCCTTGCACCGTGCCGAACTCCCATTTACTAAGCGATAAGAGCATACTCCAGCGAGCCATGGGCATTCTCATACAACTGAGCACGAGCATTACCGGCCCGGTCTTCATTGAAGACCGGGTGTCGATGCTCTTCGCTCCCTACTCCTGTATGAGGATTGATTCCAATGTATCTAGAAGAATTGTCTCTATGGCGCCTGCGCATCGTCGCGGATAACGACCCGGGAGCTGTTGCCCGCGTCCTCGAACGTTTCCAAAATCTCAATGTCTTGCCCCGGCGCATCATCGCCGAGTGCACTTCCAACGATACCTTTCATATCCAAGTGGACGTCTTCGGTCTTCCCGAGGCGCAACTGCGCCTGGTCGCCGCGAAAATTCGCCAATCTCCGAGCATTGTCAACGCGTACTGGCATCCTCTCTAATGCAGCACGCGGTATCATGCCGAATGGCTAGCGCGACCGACGCCGATCGATCCTGGATAGCAAAAGCAATTGCAAAACTCGATGCGGACCGACGCCGGGAAGTCGACACGCCTTTGCTGCCCCTAAGCTTGCCTGAGCTGCCGCGATGCCGGATCTACATCAAGGATGAAACCGCGCATCCGACCGGAAGCTTGAAGCATCGTCTCGCCCGTTCGTTGTTCCTCCACGCCATTTGCAACGGCGACATTCGGGAGCGCACGACTGTGGTGGAAGCCTCTTCCGGCTCAACCGCCATCTCGGAAGCATACTTTGCGAACCTGCTCGGCCTGCCATTCATTGCGGTCGTTCCCCGCGGGACCGCCACCGCCAAGCGCGAGGCCATCGCACGCGCAGGGGCGCAGATTCAGCTGGTCGAACCGCACGATGAGATCTCTGCGGTGGCGGCCCGAGTCGCCCGTGAGACGGACGGCCACTTCATGGATCAATTCACGTTTGCCGAGCGAGCCACTGACTGGCGTGGCAACAACAACATCGCCGAAAGCTTGTTCGCGCAACTGGCGGGGCAGGCTTATCCGCTTCCCGCCTGGATTGTCGTCGGCGCCGGCACGGGCGGCACCAGCGCAACGATTGGCCGCTACATTCGCTATCGACCCGAACTCAATGCGACCCGGCTTTGCGTGGTGGATCCTGAAGGTTCCGCATTCTTTCCCTACTTCGAAGCGGGCGATCGAAACATCTGCGGCAGTTGCGGCGGCATCATCGAAGGCATCGGCCGGGCCCGCGTGGAACCCTCATTCATGCGCAACGTCGTCGATCGCATGATGGCCGTGCCGGATGCGGCCTCCATCGCCGGCGCGCGCTGGCTCGAAGGCCGGTTGCAACGCCGCTTTGGCCCCTCAACCGGCACCAATATTGCCGGCACACTCGCGCTGGCAGCCGAGATGCAATCTCAAGGTCGCTCCGGCAGCATCGCCACGCTTGCCTGCGACTTGGGAGATCGATACGCGGATACCATCTACGAGGATTCTTGGGTTGCCTCCCGAAAAATCGACTTGCGCGACTGGCAGCAGCGATTTAAGAATTTGACGGCAGCCAGTCCCTTCGGCCACGATCTACAGCGCGCCGATCGCAATGGCTGAAAGAAAATGAATCCCCGCACCGTGCTTACATTGCTCACGCTCTTATACGCGGCACCGCTAATTTGCCTGGCCGCGCCGCCGCGCGACATGAACCCGCACAGCGCGCCTGCGCTCATCCGCCTGGAACCGTACGCGGATGAACACTGGACATTCAAGGCAAGCATCAAAGGGCGCGAGGAATCGTTCCTTCTGGACACCGGCGGCGGACTCACCGCCGTATCGCCCGAAGCCGCGGCGCAGATGGGCTGCGAGCCGTGGGGTCAACTCACGGGATTTCGCATGCGCGGCGATCGGGTGGATTTGAAGCGCTGCGATCATGTGGAGATTGATGCCGGCGGGATACTGCTGCGTCTGCCGACGACCGGCATTTGGGATTTCAACAAGATGCTGCCCAAAGACGCGGCACCAATTGCGGGAAACGTTGGGCTCGACGCATTCGCGGGCCGCATCATCACGCTCGACATCGGCAATCGACAGTTGGTCATCGAGACGGCGAAGAGCCTCAAGGCGCGCATCGCGGCAGCGAAGGAGGTACCGGTGCAGTTCGTCAAGGAGGCCGAGGGCTATTCCACGACCATCGCTGCCGCGCTCGACACGCCCAAGGGTCGCATCTGGATGTCCCTGGACAGCGGCGATGATGTGCCTATTACCATCAGCAGCCATGTGGCCCGCGCGCTGGGCCTGGATCCTGAAAAAAAGGGCGCTCAACCCTTCGACGCTGCGCTCGCGGGAGGTGTCGCCTTGCGCGGGTCCGCGCGTGTCAAGGACATCATTTTCGACGGCAATATCGGCGCGCCGGTGATTTCAGGCTGGATCATGACGATGGATCTGGTGCACCAGCGCCTCTGGATTGCAGCTTCAAAGAAAAACTGAAGGCGGCCTGATTTCGCTATTTTTGCGGCGTGAAGATGCACCAAGCCACGAAAACTAGGTATAAAGCGGCACCCAAACCAAAATAGAGTTTGTCCATAAGTTGCCCCGGAGAGATCGACCACGCACGCGAGCAGCAATAGTCGACCAAGCGCGGGTTAAAAATCCGTCAGACAAACCCTGCATGTGGGGTCAGACAGAGACATTGCTGTTATGCCGCAAAGGCCCGAGAATGAGCGCGGCCCTTTTTCGATCCATCAAGGGCAGACCTGGCGCTTTTCGGAGACAATTTGAATCAGCCGCCCTTGCGCTTGCCGCTGCCCTTCACCAGCACTCACGAGGTGGTCCCGGAGGAAATCGACGAATACGCGCACGTCAACAATGCGGTCTATTTGCAATGGCTGGATCGCATCGCTTGGACGCACGCTGCAGTACTGGGGACGCCGCTCGCGAGTTGCGTGGCCATGCGCCGCGGGATGGCGGTGCGCCATACGCGCATCGACTATTTGGAAGCGGCATTGCTCGGCGATCGGTTGCTGCTCGCTACCTGGCTGGTCGCTTGCGATGGACGCTTGCGCTGCACCCGTCGCTTCGAGATCCTGCGCTTGGGCGACGGAAAACGGGTTGCGGACGCAGAGATCGAATATTTTTGCCTCAATCTCGATACCGGCAAGCCGTGCCGGTTCCCGCCCGAATTCGTCGAACGCTATACGGTGATGCCGGAGGTGGCCGACGCCTACCGACAGCTGCCACGCGAGTTGCGTCACGTGGGCTATTCACGCGGCGGCCTGCAGGCCTCGGGAGACGACACGTGACCGACCACGAAAACCAAGCCGACAAGCCGGCCATGAGCCGCCGCGATGTCCTGGGCTTGGCGGCAGGTGCCACCTTGAGTGCCGCGGTGTCCGCGGCTCCGGGACCATCGACCGCAAGGCGCCCCGACGACATCGTCCTGATGGACGCGGCCGCGCTCACCAAGGCAATACATTCGCGCCAGGTCTCATGCATCGACGTGATGAGCGCATACCTGGATCATATCGAGCGGATCAATCCGCAGGTAAATGCCATCGTTGCCCTTCAAGAGCGCGCGGACCTGCTCATGCAGGCACGCGAGCGCGATGCGCAGCTTGCACGGGGTGAATCCATGGGACCGCTGCATGGGTTTCCGCACGCGGTGAAAGATCTACAAGCGGTCAAAGGCATCCGCATGACTCTGGGGTCGCCGATCTTGAAGAACTTCGTCCCCTCGGCTGACGGCTTGATGGTCGAGCGGCTGCGACGCGCAGGCGCGATTTTCATTGGCAAGACCAACACGCCCGAGTTCGGATTGGGCTCGCATACCTACAACACCGTCTACGGCGCGACCCGCAATGCGTATGACCAGTCCCGCTCGGCTGGGGGGAGCAGCGGCGGCGCAGCGGTATCACTGGCGCTTCGCATGCTGCCGGTGGCGGACGGATCCGACTATGGCGGCAGCCTGCGCAACCCGGCCGGTTGGAACGGTGTCTATGGCTTTCGCACCAGCATTGGCCGCGTTCCCAACGACGCGCGCGACGCGTGGCTGCCCTCCATGAGCGTCACCGGTCCCATGGCGAGAAATGTTACGGATCTCGCCATGCTGCTCTCGGTGCAGGCGGGCTTCGACCCGCGCGCCCCGCTGTCTCTGGAAGGTGATGGCGCTGTGTTTCAGCGGCGCCTGGAGAGTTCCTTCAAGGGCAGGCGTGTTGCCTGGGGCGCCGACTTCAAAGGTCATGCTCCGTGCGAGGCGGGCGTACTCGATGTTTGCCGAAAGGCGGCACGGACGCTCGAGTCTCTCGGTTGCGAGGTCGAAGATGCGGTGCCGGATTTTGACTTCGACGCGCTGTGGCAGGCGACCGTACGGCTCCGCGGTTGGCAGCAAGCCGCCTCGATCCAGGCCTATTACGACGATCCGGCCAAGCGCGCCTTGCTCAAACCCGAGGCGATATACGAAGTTGAGACAGGGATGCGCCAATCCGCGCGCGATATCACGGCGGCATCCGTGGTGCGCACCGACTGGTCGCAGACGATGCGCAAATTTCTGGAACGCTATGATTTTTTGGTGCTGCCCACGGCGCAGGTCTTCCCATTCGATATCAATCAGCATTGGCCGCAAGAAATTGCCGGGCAGAAAATGCAGACCTATCACGAATGGATGAAGGGCACGCTGCTCGTCACCATGTCGGGCTGCCCGGCACTCGCCGCGCCTGCCGGCTTCAGCGCTGCCGGGCTACCCATGGGCATTCAATTGATCGCGCCGAATCGCCAGGAATTCAGTTGCTTGCAGCTGGCATACGCCTACGAAAGCACCCTCAGCCAGGCCATTCGCCGGCTGCCGCCGCTGCTCACGGCGGCGCGGCCGCACGCGTCGTCGGGGCGCCCTTCTCCTTGACGATGAAGACTAAAAATTTCGCCGGCGAGGTCTGACTGGCGTTCGCGGACACCTCATGCACATCGCTTGGGCTCTCATAGAATGTCTCTCCCGGTTTGAGAGTAACTTTGGGGCCCCCTCGCACCTGCATGATCAGCTCCCCCTCCAGCACATACACGAATACTTGGGCATCATGTCGGTGCGGCGGTGACGCTCCCCCGGGCGGATAAGTCACCGTCGACATGAGAAGCTCTTTGCCCGCAGCACCGGTCAACTCCTTGGTCATGAGCTGCTTGACGGCGGCAGGCAAGGCATCCGCCCATGCCGCGCTGCTCAGGAACGCCGACAGACACATACACACGCTCAGTAAATGATTACGGCGCATCTCATACCCCGCTTTTAGATTTCTCGAACTTGTGCAGCCGTCGCTGCGTCACCCGTGTTCGGCGTTCCGATCGGC
Organism: Steroidobacteraceae bacterium; assembly: GCA_036495805.1. GTDB lineage: Bacteria > Pseudomonadota > Gammaproteobacteria > Steroidobacterales > Steroidobacteraceae > Bog-1198. Next base: position 20,449 of record DASXMG010000050.1, read on the forward strand.
TCGATCAACAGCAGATGAGTTTCCTCCTCGGCGGCCGGCATGTGCTCGACACCCTTCGGAACGATGAATAACTCGCCGGGCATGAGCACGACGTCGCGGTCGCGCAAATGCAGCGTCAGGCGTCCTTTGAGAACCAGAAAAAAATCATCCGTTTCGTCATGCTTGTGCCAAACAAATTCGCCTTTGACTTTCACCACCATGACCGCGTGGCCGTTGAATTTCGCGACCGTGCGGGGTCCCCAATGGTCCTCGAACAGGCCGAGTTTGTCCTTAAGATTGATGCCGCCGCTCATCGTCTCTCCTCGCTTGGCAGTTCGCCGGCAATCGGCTGCTTGCCGTCGCATATTTACAAAGCTTTACCTCCCCTGCAAAAACGGCTAACAGTGGGCGCGCAGACTGCTCATCGTCTCTCCACTTCCAAGGGGCCACGATGACTACCGAACCTGCAAACACCACACCGCCGCGGCGATCCCTCTTCAGCCGCATGACCTTGATCGCCTTTGTCGCCGGAGCCGCCATGGCCGGCAGCATCGTCGCGGTGGCCGCCACCGGGATGGGCGCCTGCGGCTTTCATCACGGCATGATGAGCGGCCCCCATAGCGCCGCCGATGTCTCCGCCCACGTGGATCATGTGCTGAAGCATTTGTACGTCGAGATTGACGCCACGGATGCGCAGAAGGCGCAAATCACCCCGCTCGTGAACCAAGCCGTGAATGATCTGCTGCCGATGCACACGCAGCTGCAAGCCGCTCATGCACAGGCCCTTCAGGCACTCACGCAAGACACGGTGGATCGAAATGCGCTGGAGGCTGCGCGCGTCGCGCACATGCAGCTGGCCGACCAGGCTTCCAAGCGATTGACGCAGCTTCTCGCGGATGTCGATGAACTGCTGACGCCGGCCCAACGCACCGCGCTCGCCGCTCATCTGAAACAAATGCACGCCAGGACATAATGCGCTGGCGTTGACGGCCCGCTCTCTTTAGAGTCGCCGGTCAATGGCTGAGCGAATACTGTTGGTCGAAGACGATCCCCGCCTGGCCGATATGCTCGTTGAGTATCTCGGTCAGGCGGGCTTCAACATCACCCTCGCATCCCGGGGTGGCGCGGCGCTCGAGAAGCTCAGTGCGGCGACCTACGACGCGGTGGTGCTCGATTTGATGCTGCCGGACATGGACGGCCTGGATGTGTGCCGCCAATTGCGCGCCCGCCACGACACGCCGGTACTCATGTTGACCGCACGCGGCGATGCGATCGATCGCATCGTCGGATTGGAGCTCGGTGCGGACGATTACCTGCCCAAGCCTTTCGAACCCCGGGAACTGGTCGCACGGCTGCGCGCCATCATGCGCCGCCGCGTGCGCGGCACGGGGAGCGAAAAGGCCCTGCAGTTCGGACGCCTGGAGATCGATTGCGCAGCCCGGGCCGTTCGCTTGGATGGGAAGCCTTGCGATCTGACCGGATATCAATTCGATCTGCTGGTGACCCTGGCAAAAAATGCCGGGCGCGTATTATCGCGCGAGGTCCTCATGGATCTGGCCAAAGGCGAAGAGTTCGAGTCCTTTGACCGTTCCATCGATGTGCACATTTCGCGCATTCGCGCGCTCATCGAGGACGATCCTAAGAAGCCGCGACGGATCATCACGGTGCGGGCCGCAGGCTACGTATTCGCCAAGGCGCAAGATTGATGTTGCGCCTGTATCTTCGCTTTTATCTTGCGCTGGTGGCCAGCCTCGCGCTGTTCGGCTTGGCGGCGGCTCTGCTGCTGCATTTCGCCGATGGCCCGATGCAGCAGGTCGGCGTTACCGTGGGACGGCTGGTTGAAAACGCACTCCCGCCCGCGCAGGCACCCGCCCTGGAGCAACAGCAGGCGCTGCGGAGATTGGCGGCGGGACTCAACGCCGATGTCACCCTATTCTCCAGCGACGGGACGGTCATTGTCGCCATCGGGCGCCCTCTGCCCATGCCCGCCGCACCGAACTATCATTTGTTGAGCTTCTGGCATTGGCGGGGCGGGACGGTGTCCGGCGTGCGTTTGCCCGACGGACGGCTGCTGGTCGCCAGCGTGCCGATCGGCTTCTCCGTGTCACGATTGAACTTTCACTTTCTCCTGCTCGTTGCGGCCGTGGGTATCGGGCTGGCGGCTTATCCAATCGTCCGGCAGCTCACCGCGCGTCTCGAGCGTCTGCAGCGCGCCGTCGATTCGCTCGGTGCGGGCGATCTGCAGGCACGCGTCGCCGTGGAAGGCCACGATGAAATCGCCGGCCTCGCGGCGAGCTTCAATCGGGCCGCGAGCCAGATAGAACAGCTCATCCTCGCGAATCGATCTCTGCTGGCCAATGCCTCGCACGAATTGCGCACGCCCCTGGCGCGTATTCGGCTGGCCGTGGAAATGTTGAAGCAATCTGCGGATCCTAAGACCAAAGCGGGCCTGGAGCAGGACATCGCTGAATTGGATGGCTTGGTCGATGAAATTCTGCTGGCCAGCAGGCTCAATGCCGTGCCCCAGGACGGCGTGCGCGAGGAGATCGATTTACTCGCGCTCGCAGCCGAAGAATGCGCTCGCTACGATGATGTCCTGCTCGAGGGCGCGCCGATCAAGGTTCAAGGCGACCCCCGCCTGCTGCGCCGTTTGCTGCGGAATCTGCTGGAAAATGCCAAGCGCCATGGCGTTGCGCCGACTCAGGTTCGCCTGCGGCGCGAAGCAGGGATTGCCGAGGTGAAAGTTTGGGACAACGGCCCCGGCCCGGACCGGGCTGAGTTCGAGCTTCTGTTCACGCCCTTCTATCGCCGCCGCGACAGCCCGAACAGCACCGGCGCCGGTTTGGGCCTGTCCCTGGTGCGGCAAATTGCCCGTCGGCACGGGGGCAATGCTCGATGCGCAACCATGGATGATGGCCGCAGCTGCTTTATCGTCACGCTAGTGAGCGCTGACTCCGCATGAGGCGGCGCGTCCCAGCAGCAGCGCCCGCTCGCGCGCATTCTGCGCCAGCGCCGCCGCACGGGTAAACTCGGTGCGGGCTTCGTCGAAGCGGCCGAGCTTTTCCAGCAGGTCGCCGCGCACGCTTGGCAACAGATGGTAGGCGCTGAGCCGGGAATCCGCTATCAACTCATCAACGATCTCAAGCCCGGCGTCCGGGCCGAAGGCCATCGATATCGCCACCGCGCGATTCAGATCGACGACGGGCGACGGCGCAAGCTGCGCCAAGGCGTCGTAGAGCGCCACGATGCGTATCCAGTCCGTTTCCGCAACGATGCGCGCCCGCGCGTGACAGGCTGCGATCGCGGCTTGCAGCGCGTAGGGCCCCAATGCGCCGCCCAACGCCTCCGCACGCTCCAGCGCTGCGAGCCCGCGACGAATCAGCAGTTGATTCCAACGCCCGCGGTCTTGGTCGAGCAACAGGATGGGCTGCCCCGAAGGGCCGACACGCGCCGACGCGCGTGAGGCTTGAATTTCCATCAACGCGATCAATCCGTGCACCTCCGGTTCGCGGGGCGCGAGCTCGGCCAAAATTCTGCCGACGCGCAGCGCCTCCTCGCACAGCGCAGGCCGCATCCATTCGTCGCCGGCAGTCGCCGCGTAACCCTCGTTAAAGATCAGATAGACCACTTCGAGCACGGACTCGAGCCGCGTCGCCAGGTCTTCGCTGCGCGGCATTTCGAACGGCACATGCGCTTCCGCCAGTGCACGTTTGGCGCGTACAATTCGTTGCCCGATGGTGGGTTCCGGCACCAAAAACGCGCGTGCGATTTCTGCGGTGTTGAGACCACCCAGCAACCGCAAGGTGAGCGCAACCCGCGCCTCGGTCGACAGCACCGGATGGCATGCAATGAATATGAGGCGCAGCAAATCATCGCCGACATCGTTGTCGGATTCCTCTTCCGGCGATGGGGTGGTCGGCAGCAACAACTCCGCCTCATTTTGAATAGTCTCGTGCTTGCGCTGCAGCAGCTTGAAGCGCCGCAGCTGATCAAGCGCGCGGTTCTTGGCGGTTACCATTAGCCACGCTCCAGGATTGTTCGGAACGCCGGACACCGGCCATTGTTCGAGTGCCGTCACCAGCGCATCCTGCGCCAGCTCCTCCGCGAGGCCGACGTCGCGCAGCATGCGCGCGAGTTTTGCAATGATCTTGGCCGATTCCATGCGCCACACTGCCTCCACGGTGCTCTTGATGTTGGGCTCACCCATGACGCACCTGATTCAACCCGGCCTTATTCGAAACAAGGCCCGAGTTCGCGCACTTCGATGGTCGCGGAGTTCGCGACCGGGCACTCCGCCGCAATCGCGATTGCTTGCTCGCGCGTCTCGCAGGTCAAGAGAAAGATCCCGCCGATCATTTCCTTGGCTTCGGCAAAGGGACCATCAACGACGCTCGTTGCCCCGCCACGCACCTTGACGCGCGCGCCGCGCGCATCTGCCTTCAGCGACTGGCTCAACGTGAGCAAGCCCCGCGCCTTCAGCGACTCGCTGAAATCCACCATACTGCCGTAGAGCGCGCGCCCCTCGGCCTCGGTGCGAGTCCGGCGCTGGCCCGCGGGTTCGACGATCAACAACATGTAACTCATTCGCACAACCTCGTTCCGTTTTGACCCAAGTATGACCCGATGCCGTCCTAGGGTAGAACTTCGGTTACGTGAAGTCTGCCATCTCGTATAACGGGCGTATCTCGATGTCCGAGTCCCCGGGCATGGGATTGGGACAGCGCTTTGCCCATTCCACCGCCTCCTCGATCGAACGGACCTGCCATACCCAGAAACCCGCCACGAGCTCCTTGGTCTCGGCAAACGGACCGTCCGTCACGGCTCGATTGCGGCCTGAGAAGTGCACGCGCTTCCCTTGAGAACTGGGGCGCAGACCCTCGCCGGCCAGCATGATCCCGGCTTTGACCAGTTCCTCGTTGAATTTACCCATTTCAGCCAGCAGCGTCTGGGTCGGCAGGACCCCCGATTCGCTGTCTTTGGTCGCCTTGACCAATACCATGACTTTCATCTCGCCCTCCTGTTCTGTCCAATATGACGACGATCCAGCGGCCTCGAATTCGACGCAGTCCGACACAAAATTATTGCCCCTTCTTGACGTGCAGCCGGCCGAGTCGGCCGAAACTGCCCGGGGCGGGCATCTATAGGACATGCCGGAGTGCAAGTACCCACGCCGCACATACGGACAACACGGCGCCGAGGCCTGTGAAGATCTGCACGCGTCGATCTCGATTGTTGGCAACGCCGCTTCGTGCATAGACCCAGCCAACGGCCAGTCCGAAAAGAAATCCCAGCGCGTGTCCCAGCACATCCACGTGCGCGCTGCCGGCGCCGAGCAACGTCAAGAGGCACATTCCCGCAATGAGCGGTGCCCAGCGATACCACAGGCGTTCTCGCAAACTGAGCCGCTGCCGCCATGCCATGCCCGAGAGCAAGCCCAAGGCCGCGAATACGGCCGTGGAGGCGCCCACGGCACGATGCGAGACGGGAGTAATGAGAATCTCGGTGTAGTTTGCCAGGGCGGCCGAGCCCAGGATGCTCGCCCAGGCGACCCCGGGTCCCAGCAGCCGACTCGCTGCCATGCCGGCAACAGATCCGAAAAGCACATTGCCCAGCAAATGTTCCTGGTCCAGGTGCAAGGTCAACGCGGTCACGGCTCGCCACCATTCGCCTCGCACACCGGCGTCGAGCGAGCCCAGCGACAGCCAGTCCGCGCCGAATGTTGCGTTGCCGGCGCAATACGCGGTCAACAGAAGAATCAGAACGTACAGAAACACGCCGATGGCGGCACCGGAGTGCGGCACTACCACTTCCGGAACGCTGCGTCGCACGCCGCGCTCAGTGGCGTAGCGGTTCAACTCCTCGTACGCCCGATGACGCATGTCCATCGGCACACTCAGTACGCAGGAACCGCCGTCTTCTTGAGTGTCGTGTTCGATGCCGCGGGCCTCGAGCACCAGGCTGTACTCGCGACAGAGAAATTTGGAGCCACGAAATACCACGGCGGAAGCAGCCGCCGGATCCGGGCTCTGATCGAGATTCGAGGGTAAAACGCTCAATACACGCTCCGCCCGAGGGTGCTGCACCCTATGGGGACGGCGCGCGCGCAAGTCAATGGGCTTAACCTGTGAAATTGCCGCCAAGTTGAACTTCGATCACAGTTTCGCACCCAATCCCAGGGGGCCCATGAAACGCCAATACCTACCATTGATCGCAGTAGTCGTACTTGCCGCATGTGGCGGCGGCGGCGGAGGCGGAAGCGGCTCGATGCCGAATTCGCCCCCGACGAGGGGGACGCTGCTGCAAAATCCTCCCGCGCTTCTGTCCACCTTGACGATTTCCGCTCTGTTGACCGAACTCGAACTGCCCATCAATCAGTTGCTGCTGTCGGTGAGCAGCGCACCGCTCTGCGACATTCTTTTTTATCACATCGACTACGCCACCGTCGGCGGTGCCAACGAGCCCACCACGGCGTCGGCGGTGTTCATGGTGCCGACCGGCGTTGGCGGGAACTGCACCGGCGCGCGCCCGGTCGTTTTATACGCTCATGGCACGACCACGGACCGCGACTACAACATGGCTGACCTGAGCAATGCCGAGACGATTTCCTTGGCGGCGTTGTTCGCATCGCAAGGTTACATTGTGGTCGCGCCAAATTATGCGGGCTATGACACCTCCACGCTGCCGTATCATCCTTATCTGATCGCCGATCAACAGTCGAAGGACATGATCGATGCGCTGACGGCGGCGCGCACCGCGCTCCCGCTCGCCTCGCTGACGACGGTCAAGGATAACGGGCAGCTATACATTACCGGCTACTCCCAAGGAGGCTACGTGGCCATGGCCACGCATCGCGCGATGCAAGCAGCCGGCATGAACGTCACTGCCGCCGCGCCGATGTCCGGCCCTTATGCGCTCGCTGCCTTTGTCGACGCCGTCTTTTATGGCGAGATCAATGGCGGCGCCCCTGTTTCTTCGACCTTGTTGCTCGCCGCATACCAGACCGTGTATGGGAACATCTACACGAACGCTACCGACATATTCGAGCCGCAATATGCGAACGGCATTCAGACTCTGTTGCCGAGTACCACGCCGCGCAGCCAACTCTATTCGCAGGGCAAGCTTCCGGAATATGCGTTGTTCAGCCTGACACCACCTGCGCCTGAATTCGCCTCGATCACGCCGCCGACCAGCCCTTCGGACCTTGCCGAGGTGTTCGCGCTCGGCTTCGGCGCGGGCAATTTGCTGCAGAATAGTTATCGTCTCAGCTACCTTCAGGATGCGCAGGCGCATCCCGATGGCGGCTTCCCCACCGTCACCACCGGTGTTGCCGCAACGTCCCCGGCGTTACCCTGGCGCCAGGCACTGCAAAAAAATGACTTGCGCGACTGGGTGCCGACGGCCCCGGTCCAGTTATGCGGCGGCGCCGTCGATCCGCTGGTGTTCTTTTTCAACACGCAGCTGATGCAAAACTACTGGGCCGCGCAAGCACCCTCGGCGCCGGTCAGTGTGCTCGATCTCGAGGCAGCAGCAGTTCCGAACGATCCTTACGCCAATTTGAAACAGGACTTTGCGATCGCCAAGGCGCTGGTTGCCGCCACCGCGGTTTCACAAGGCGCGACCGATGGCGGCGCGCTGGCCGTTGCCGAGGCCTATCACGCGATGTTGGTAGCTCCCATTTGCTTCGCGGCAACCAAGTCGTTTTTCGCGGATCATTGAGACTCGACCGCCCGCAAGCTAGATCTCAGCGACAATCCGCGCAGTCCGCTTGAACCGTTTGTCAGGTACTTGCCGGTGCCGTCGATGGAGGCCACGGCGCTGCGTCATCAAACTTAAAGAAGTGGCCTACAATTTGTCGGTTACCGTCATCCGGTCGAAATACAGAAAAGCTCTCGGTCAAATGGCAGCGGGGATATCGCACCTCGTACACGAGCTTGGCCATAGATCCTGCGTCGGTTCCGATTCGATTGGTAACACCCCAGGTTTTCAGCTGATGAGAGGTGGGGTTACCACAACGCGCCCTCACATCCTTCAGAGTCTCGATCCACGTCCCCCGCGGCGTCACCGAGAAGAATTTTGAGGAGTAGAAGGGCAGCACGGTCTCAACGTTAGACCCGGCTGCCGCATTGAAATACTGATCCACGTAGGCTGTGGCTTGGTCCTTGTCGCCCGAAAAATCGCAGGAAACATTGATCGCGACAAGTGCAGTCGCGAGGAAAATCCGACGAACGCGTCGCAACTCAATCTGGACTCTTTGCATGTTCCTGTTTTCCTTGGAACGGCCTCTGGTTATGGCGGATACCTATATGTCCATAATCATAACATTGCGGCTACGCGGAATCTCAAAGCCCGAGCCGCGGTACGGCGACTGACTGTTAAATCAAAGCGACCGCAAGAAACGGAGCGCGGCCCGCGACCGACGCCGCTAGCATTTCCCCCGCAAAGTCATTTTACCTTTTTGGGGGCAATCGCTATGTCGAAATCGGAAGACAACAAGTCCATCACCGGCCGCTGGTTCACGCAATTTTGGGGTGAACAATACAACCCCGGCATCGTCGATGAACTCGCGGCTCCCGACATGTTGCTGCAGTATTCGCTGCACGCACCGCGCCGCGGGCGCAAAGATATCAAGGCGTTCATGGCGGATTTTCGTGCTGCCTTTCCGGACCTGCAATTCTCCGGCGCAGCCGACCTGATTGCCGAGGGCGACTATGTCGTCGGGCGCTGGCAGGGGGGCGGGACCCACACCGGCCCGGCCTTCAGCGATTTTCTGATCGGTTCTCTGCCTGCCGCGACGGGCCGCAAAATGCGCTTCACGGGTACGACGGTTCTTCGACTCAAAGACGGCAAGATCGCGGAGGAAGTGGGGCTTGATGATGGCGTGACGGCCCTGCAGCAGCTCGGATTGATTCGCAAAGCTTGAGAATCGCTCTACCCGGCGGGACCTCCCACCGGGTTCTCGAAGTCGGAACGCTTGAGCGTGGCCATCGCTTCGAAGCCTACCGTTGGTACTTGATTCCGAGGGTTTGTGCCGATTTTATTGATGGCGACATCGAGTCACCGTCACGGAGGAGCGCGTCGGATCAGACTGATCGAATTCCAGCATCCCTTCCACGTTGTTGAATTGCGCGGTCGGATTCGCAAAGCCCAAGTGGTTCCAGCGAATGACCCCTTGGGTGTGCTGGGGTTCAAACGTGTAAGTGACGGCATAGAGAGGCGCGGCGGCGAGCATGGCCGCCGCCGCGAAAAATAGACGATGAATCATTGAGAACTCCCAAGGTGGCGGACAAGGAGCTACCTTGCCGCCCCTGCGCCCTCGAAGTCCTGAAATCCGTCTGAATCGTCCTGAATAGATCCGACAGAGTCGGCTATTTGCTCCAGGTCCATTGCTGGCTGGTGGCACGGCAGCCCCCGCCGGGATAGCCGGTCCAAGCGCGACCACGGACAAAGCGCCCGCTCGGCGCGCCCGTGGCCTTGCCGTCGTGCAGAGCTTCAACCCCGTTGATCCAAACCTCCTGCACGCCGGTCGAAAGTTGGTGGGGCTTCTCGTAGGTCGCATGATCCTGCACGGTCGCAGGATCAAAGATCACCACGTCTGCAAAATACCCCTTGCGCAGCATGCCACGGTCCTTGAGAGACAAGTTTTGCGCTGGCAAGGCGCTCAGCTTGCGAATGGCCTCCTGCAGCGAAATGACTTTCTCGTCGCGCACGTATTTCGCGAGCACGCGCACGAAATTTCCATAGGCGCGCGGATGCTCGGCTGACTGCAGAAACACCCCCTCGGGCGCAGGCGCGGCCGCGTCGGAACCGAAACTGACCCAGGGCAGCGCCATTTCGCGGCGAACGTTGTCCTCCGACATGAGGAAGTACGCGGTGCCGACGCGCGAACCGTCCTCCACGACCAGCTGCATTGCCGCCTCTTCGGGGCTGACGCCGCGCATCTTCGCCACTTCATCGAGCGTCTTGCCGGTGAGAGGCTTCAGGGCGGGATTCTTGAACTCGAGCAGAAGCGCGCCTTTCGGGCCTGCGCGCTGCAGCAGGTTTTCCCAAGTGGGCTTGGGATCACGCATGTCGGCGAGGACACGGGCGCGAATCGCGGGATCCTTGAGCCGCGCGATCCACTTGTCGAGGCCGCCCTCCTGGACCCAGGGCGGCATGGTCACATCGAGCCCCGTGGCGCCGGCCGTGTACAAATACATGTCTGCCGTGATCCTGGTACCCGACGCGCGCGCCGCTTGCACCTGCTCGATGACTTTGTCCAGCTTGTGCCAATTGACCTGGCCGCCGACTTTCAAGTGATAGATCTCCGCGGGAGCGCCTGATCCTTTGGCGATATCGATGGTTTCCTGCACCGCCTCGACAATGCGATCGCCTTCGCTGCGCATATGCGCGATGTACATTCCGCCGCAAAGCGCCGATTCACTCGCCAGCGCAATCAGTTCTGGGGTTTTGGCATAGGTGTTCGGGTTGTAAATCAGCGCCGTGGTCACACCCAGCGCACCCTCTTGCATCGCCTGGTGCACCAGTCCGCGCATTTGCGCCAGCTGCGCCGGGCTCGGCTGCACATCGTCTTCGCCGAGAACATTGATGCGCACCGTACCCGCGCCCACGAATGCCGCCACATTGGGTGCAATGCCCTTGCTCTGCAGCTTCTCCATATATTCGCCGAGCGTGGTCCAGTCGATGTCGTAGTGCAGGTCGCCTTGATGCTTCTTCATGTCGGCTTTCATGGCCGGCGTCAACGGTCCCATGGAATCTTCGCCCATGACCTCGAGGGTCACGCCCTGAGTGATGTCGCTTAGGGCACGCTTGTCCACGAGCAGCGATTCTTCCGGATGCGCGAGCATATTGATGAAGCCGGGCGACACCGCCTTGCCGTGTGCATCGATCTCCGAGCGGCCCGTGCCGGGCGCATGCGGGCCGACATAGGTGATCCGATCATTATCGATCGCAATATCCCCGGCAAAGGGCGGCTTGCCGGAACCGTCGTAAATGAGTCCATTTCGGATGACCATATCGTGCTGAAGCTTTGCCGGAGCCGCCAACGCGGGCGCGGCGAGGGCCAGCGTCAAGGTAATGAGAATTGATTTCGCGCGCACACGCGCGCCACCGGCCACCGAATTGACTTTCATCTACTGCTCCCCTGTCGATGCGAACGCGCTTTTGATTCGCGGGATAGGCGTCCTGCCGCGCGAGAACGGGTCCGATAGTACTAGCATTTGTGCTCTGCCGCTGGCTTGGGAAGTGCGTCTTAAATCCCGAACACGGGCCCAAGAAATGGGCCGCACACCAAGGACACACCGTAGCCAAGGTGCGCGCGGGTTCGGTCGTGTCGATTTTCCTAAGCGGTACCCGCGGCGGCAGCGCCGCCGCGCGCCTGCAAGGCCATGGCGACCAGCGCCACGCCGCCGAACAAAAGGTTGACGCCCACGATCAATCCGATCGCCCAGGCCGCCGTGCCGGGAAGGCCGGCGAGGATCAGGCCGGCGAGGATCAGGTCGACGATGCCGCTGAGCAGCATCATTTGCCAGCGCGAAGATCTTTCGCGCCGGTGAGCCAGGGCATACATCATCGAAACGACCCCTTCGACGGTGAGAAACGCGGTCAGCATCACCGTTAGGGTGAACACACCTGATAGCGGCCAAACCAACAAGACGATTCCAGCCGCAATACCCACGACGGCGGACAACAGCGACCAGCCGAATCCCGGTGATCCGCGGGTTTGAAATGTCATGACCAGCCCGAGCACGCCGCTCAGCAGGATCAACCAACCGACCAGGATCTCGGCGGTCACGGTCGCCAAAGGCGGCACGCAGATGGCGATCACGCCTAAAACGACCAACACGATTCCTTCGATGAGAAAGAATTTCCAGTGTGCGCGCAGGGAATTGGTGATCGCTGCGTCGACGCGTGGTACATCGATTTTGTCAGATGTCATGGTTCATGCTCCTTTGGCCCCTGATATACCTGCGAGGTTAAAGCCGCACAAATCATACCCAATTGCGCGACAATGGCGGCAGGTCTCTCCCCAAAATGCTCACAACAGACGGAGACGAACATGGCTGAGAACGTCTATAAGGTCATCGAGCTGATCGGAACCAGCACGGTATCTTGGGAGAAGGCGGCGGCTGCCGCCATCGCACGCGCCGGCAAGACGCTTCGCGACTTACGGGTCGCCGAAGTGGTCGAGTTGGATATCCAACTCAAGGACGGCAAGGTGGAGGCGTACCGCGCAAAAGTAAAAGTGTCCTTCAAGTACGAACGCGGCAAGTAACGTCCTGGCCGGTAGCGCCCCGGCGCCGGGGCGCGATTCGAGGGAGCGAAAACATGAAGCTTCGATATAAGGTGCTGGGCGGCCTCGGGCTCGTTTTGCTCGGTGCGATTGTCGTTCTCGGCGTGGCATTGAGCCACAATTCACCGTGTACGGCGGCGCCACCGCTGGCGGCGAATACGCCAACGATGAAGGCCATCGTCTATCGATGCTACGGCACCCCCGACGTGCTGAAGCTGGAAGAAATTGCCAAGCCGGTTCCGGCGGATGACCGAATCCTGGTCAAAGTGCACGCCGCTTCCGTCAACCCGTTGGACTGGCACTACCTGCAAGGCAAGCCTTACGTCATGCGCGCGGGTGTGGGAATGGGCAGGCCCGACAGCATCCTCATGGGCGCTGATTTCGCCGGCACGGTTGAGTCAGTCGGGAAAAACGTCACGCGCTTCAAACCCGGCGACGACGTGTTCGGCGACCGGGACGGTGCCTTCGGCGAATACGTGAGCGTCCGCGAGAACGGCGCGGTCGCCTTGAAGCCGAGCAACATGAGCATGGAGCAAGCCGCGGCCGTGCCAATCGCGGGATTGACGGCATTGCAAGCGCTGCGCGACAAGGGGAAAGTCCACGCCGGCCAGAAGGTGCTGATCAACGGCGCATCCGGCGGCGTGGGTACTTTCGCGGTGCAGATCGCCAAGAATTATGGCGCCGAGGTCACCGGGGTTTGCAGTTCGAGAAACGTGGAGATGGTCAAGTCGATCGGCGCCGATCACGTCATTGACTACACCAAGGAGGATTTCACCCAAGGATCGGTAAAATACGATCTGATCATCGACAATGTCGGCAACCATAGCGCGTCCGAGTACCGGCGTGTGTTGACGGCGAACGGTGCGTTGGTCAGCGTCGGCGGCCCGAGCGACAATGCGTGGCTGGGTCCTTTGACCTCCAGCGCCAAAGACTATTTGATCGGGCCTTTCATCAGTCAAAAGCTGATCTTCTTCCTGGCGCAGGCAAACAAAGAGGACCTCGATGTGTTGCGTGACCTGATGCAGGCCGGGAAATTAACTCCGGTCATCGATCGGCGCTACCCGCTGGCCGAGACGGCGCAGGCCATCGGCTATCTAGAGCAGTGACACGCCAAGGGCAAGGTCATCATTACGGTGGCCCCAAGCGCACCTTAGTGCGTTGCATAGCGCCTGGCATTTTCCAAGTCGCACTTGAGCGGCGCGTAAGCCAAATTGGGGCGGTAGACCCATTGCACATCGCCGACGACCGGCGCCGCGAGAAACTCAGGATCCGACAACTCAAAGTGATAGGTCAGAGCGCCCTTCCCGTCCGGCGTCAACCGCTCGAGCAGATGCTTGCGCGGACCCGACGGCAGGCCGTAAGCATTGCCCATGGCATTGCCGGTGAAATGCGTCGTATCGATGACCAAGCTCTTGTCTTCCCACCGGCCCACCGAGTGGCCTTGGACCGAATCGCTCGCCCCGTCATGCGTGGCGGCATTCATGTGAATGATGCGCTGTGCACCATCGAACTCGCCATCGATCAAGATCACGCCGTCGCCTTTCGTGATGCGCTTAAGGTCCGGCGTGGACATGAAAAACGGCGCGGGAAAGGGCACGCAGTTGGCGCCGGGATGATTCTTTTTTTCATCGAAATGCTTGAACGCCGTCTTGCCTTTCGCCGTCAGGGAAAGCTTTTCCGGATCCAACTGTTCCTCGATCTTCAATGCCAGAAGCGTCACCCAGACCCCGTCGAGTTCCAGGCCGCCCACCGAACCCGCGGGCGCGGCGCCCGCGCTCTCCAAGCGCGCCAGTTCGCCTTTGCGATCGAACAAGGTGGTATCGCCCTTTTTAATCAACGTCGGAAGCAGGCTCTTTCTGGCCGCATCTCTCGCCGGGTGGCCGGTGACGGTGATCGTATCGCCGGCGTGCAGCGTGTCTTGCGACCACCCGAGGCGGCGCAGAATTGAGGGCGGGCTTGCCTCCAACTCCCATTCAATGGCCGGCCCGGCTGCCGTGGCCTGCTTCAGATAGATATACACGTGCGGATTCGACCATTCGAATTTCGTGACCGCGCCCTCGATGCTCAGCGTCTGCTTGTCGTCATACATTGCGCCGCTATGATGCGCCTGCGACGCAGACGCGATGAACACAGCGGTCGCGAACAGCAGGGTCTGGACGGTCCAGGAGCCGGCGCGCCTCGTATTCTTCATAGGCCTCCCTTCTAAAAGCGCAGTGACAGGCAGCTCAAACCGCCGTCCATCTTGGCGAACTCCGACATCTCGAGCGAGCGCACGCGGTAGTGCCTCTTATCCAGAATACCGGAAAGCTCGGGAAATCCCGCCGCGATGAACAGCTCATCGTTGACCCTGACGGCATTCGCCGCATAAATCTCGCCGGCGGCGACCTCGATCGTGTCGCGACCCGCCAGGGCATCCGGCGGAAACCCTGGCGCGGCCAAGAACCTTCCTTCGCCGAGATAGGCGATACCCGACTTCAGATGCAGCAGCGACGGGTGCCGCCGTATGTCGATCGTCGATGAGGTATACCGATGGCGCGCCAAGAGTGCGGCCAATTGCGCGGCGCCGGCTTCGTTGGTGCGCGCGGATATACCTATCAAGAAATGATTGTCCACCTGGCATATATCGCCGCCGTCGACGGTACCGGGCGCCTCGATCTGCTCCAACGCCGGCCTGAAGCGCCGCAGCACCTGCGCCACCGACTCGACCTCTCCCATGCGGGTCTTGGCGCCGGGCCGCGTCGCAATCGCCACTCGCTCCGCGATGACGAAGGTATCCTCGACGAAGGTGCCGTCCGGGTAGTTCTCATCGGCAGGCATCGTGACCACTTCGACGCCGCACGCTTCCAGCGCGCGGCAATACGCGGCATGCTGCTCGAGCGCTTTGCGAAAATCAGGGCCGCCCGGCGATTGCGACATCGTCAAGCCTTGCGAAAAATTCTCACCGGGCAGACGTACGATTGCCTTGGTGAAGCGCATGCCCGTCACCAGATGCGAACGGGCTCATCGGCCATGGCACTGAGATCCAAGCCCCAAGCGCCGAACTGCGGCCTGTCCGCGGTTTGCGCATCGCCCGCGCCCGCAGCCGCAGCCGCAGCCGCAGCCGCGATCGACCCGACGAGCGCAAAGCACGCCGACGCTACCGCCAGTTTTGAAAGCATTCTCATCCCCTGCCCGCCCGCCAGCCCCGATTATAGGGCAACGGCGCGCGAGGCTTACTGCAGATACCGCGGTTTACTGCAGATACCGATTCAGATACGCATCGGTCGCCTTGAACAGCGCTATCCAGGCTGAATAATGCGCCAGGTCATGAATTTCGTTCGGCAGGATGATTTCCTCATGCTCGATCTGATGAAGGCGCAGGTCCTCGATGAGTTCCAGCGATTGCTGCAGCGGCACGTTCCGATCGTCGTCCGCCTGCACGACCAGGACGGGGGAATGCCACTGATCGATGGTCGCGATGGGTGAGGAATCCAAGCCGCGTTTCGTTGCCTCTCCGGGCTCGACGGGCACGCCGACGGACGCGAGCATCGTGTTCCAGTTGTATACGCCGGCATAGTCCACGCCGACCGCGATATCCTTGGATGCGCGTGCCAATGCCAAAGCGGTCATGAGGCCGCCATAACTGCCGCCCCAGACACCGATCTTGCGCGCTTCGACATCCTTCCTTCCCTGCAGATAGCTCACCGTACCCAGGATGTCATTCGTTTCGCTGCCGCCGTCCGGGCCGAAGTTCCTGGCCTCGCGATAATCCAGTCCGTAGCCGATACCGCCGCGATAATTGACCGAGATGACGATGTAGCCTTCGGCGGCGAAGCGCTGATTTAGCGCGTACATCCAGTTGTAGGCGCCCATGGGATTGAAACCCAGCAGCATCTGGCGCCGCGGGCCGCCGTGATAAAACATGATCGCCGGATGAGGTTTGGCGCCGGCATCGCGCGGCAAGAACAACTGAGCGTGCACGAGCTGTCCGTCTTTTGCCGGATAGGTCACCGCTTCAGGCGTAACCAGTTTCGCGGACGGAAACGAGGCCACGCCCTCCGGCGCCAGCAGTTGCCAACGCCCGCCCGCCAACATCACCGGTTGCAGCGGCTTGGTGGCATCGCTTTGCAGCGCGAAAATCGTGCCGTCGCCGCTGATCTGCGGGTAGTCTTCGATGGCATGGCTTTTACTCGCCGCGGCCGGCTGGCCGCCCTTGGACTCGACGGTCCACACATGCATGCGATCGACATCCTCATTCGAGGAATAGACCAGTCGGTGCCGATCGGGACTCAAGACCATGTGCACGACTTCAAATTGGCCGTGAGTAATCGGGCGCGGCGCGCCGCCGCGGGCCGGGACGGCGTAGAGCTGCAGCCACCCGGTTTTCTCCCAGGGAAACACCAGCTCATCGCTCGAGTTCCACAGCAGATTTCTTTGCGCCAGCGTGGGCGCAAAGGCGCTGCCGACGCCGCTGTCCGCCACCCAAACCCGCCGGCCCGCGCCGCTCGCCGCATCGGCGACCCAGATGGACCACGGCTGGCCCGCGCGGTGCGAGACGAATTCCGGATGTTTCTCCGACGCGATGCGGATGAACGCGACTTCATTGCCGGCGCCGGAGAACACCGGGGAGGTGTCGTGATCGAGGCTCGGGCTCAACCAGGTGATGCTGCGAGCGGCGAAATCGAACACGCCGATCAGCGAGTGCTCCTTGCGCCCGCTCACGAACGCCAGCTTCTTGCCGTCGGGCGAGAAAGTCATGGACGCAATACGGCCTTGATCCACGATCAGCGGCGTCGCCGCAGAGCCGCCATCAGGCGCGGCCGACAAGATCCTGCCCTTGTCCGCAAACACCAGCCGCGTGCCGTCAGGCGAAAAACTCGGCGAATGACCGGCACCCACCTTGCGCGGGGCGCCGCCCGACGTCGATGCGACCCAGACTTCTTTGGGCGCAGGACCTTCCGGCGAATTGTTGACGTTGGCCGGCTGATCGTCTTCGATCGATCCGCCGCGCACATACGCCACCAGGCTCGCATCTGCCGACAAGGCCAGATCGCCGATATCAAATCCATCATCCAACGTGTACGGGGTGATCTGCCGTGCGCGGCCGTCCTTCGCCACCCAGACATTGCGCACCCCTTTGGTATCGAATACCCACGCGACGGAATTCCCCTTCTCGGCGGCGACCAAGCTCGACGGATAGGGCGCCTGCATGACTTCTTCGATACTGACCGCCGCGGGGCGAGGCGCAGCCCATGCCGGCTGAGTCAGGAATGCCGCAATCGTAAAAGCGCCGGCTAGAAAACGCGTGAAAGTGTGCATGGCAATGGTCCTTGGCTAGTTCGTGTGCTTTCCGGGATCGGCGATGTCGACCAGGATGGCGGAGGGATACTGAAGGCTGTGATACACGGTGTGCGTCTGGGCTTTGTAGTCGGCCGCGTGCGCGCTGAAAATGCTCGGTTCGAAAGTCTGCGGATTTCGGTCGATCAAGGGGAACCAAGTGCTCTGCACCTGCACGGCAATGCGATGACCTTTCTTGAACACATGCGACGCGGAATGCAGGTCAACGGAATATTCGAGCACCTGATTCGCGGCTAGGGCCGCGGGATGTTCGAAACTTGTGCGAAAGCGTCCCCGATAGACATCGTTGGCGATCATGAGCTGCCGCCCGCGCATCGCCGGCGCAACGTCCTCGCCTGACGGATAGACATCGATGAGTTTCACGACCCAATCCGCATCGGTGCCGGTCGTGCTCGCGTACAGCTGCGCGGCGACATCGCCGCGCAGCGTTACGTCGGTTTGCAGCACATCCGTCTGCCACGACAAGACGTCCGCGCGTTTCGCGAACGGCGCCTGATCGTCGGCCAGCCATACTCGCCACGCGCCATCCTCGGAGGTGGTGGTGGCGATGGGCCGGGTGCGATACGGCACCGGGTTCGCCGGATCCGACACGAAGTGATCGGCTGCGCCATCGGCCGCGGCCGGAGCTGCAAACGACAACTTCCCATCGGGATGGAAGTAGAGCCGTTTTTTCGCGATGCCTACTCTTGGAGGCCACGCATCGAATCGTCGCCACTGGTTGCTGCCGGTCTCGAAAATGAACGCGCCGGGCTGCTCGAGCTTGCCCTCGCCTTTCAGCCAATATCTAAACCACGGCGTCTCCATGTTCGCCCGAAAGTAGCTGGCGGTGTCGGAGCCAAAATCCAGCGGACCGTATTGATTGCCGGCATCCCGCGCCCAGCCGCCGTGATTCCACGGGCCGATGACCAGGTAGTTGCGATGCTTGGGATCCTTGGGCTGCTGGCGCTTATAGATGGTGACCGGCCCATAGAAATCTTCCTGATCCCACCAGCCGGCGACGATGAGATTCGGCGTTTTCACCGGCGCGGGCATCACCACGGAAGTGACGGCACTGCGCCAGAAAGCATCGTAATTCGGATGCTCGACGAAGTTCTGCCAGGAAGGCAGGCGGCGCCCCAAAGCGCGTTGATCGAGTGTCGCCAGATCGTCTTGCTTCAAGTACCAGGAATACGGATCCTCGTGCTTGAAGTCGAATGCATTGAGCGTGCGCCCGTCCGTCTCCAGCGCCGCGGCGTATTCCCAGGCGTACTGCAAGCGGAACGCGCCGTTGTGATGGAAGTCATCGCCGATGAACATATCCTCCGGCGAGGCTTGCACGGAAACCGCTTGCAACGCCGGATGAGCGCCCACCGTTGCCATTGCCGTGGTCCAGCCGAGATAGGACACGCCGAAGACGCCGACCTTGCCGTTATTGTTGGGCAGCGATTTGATCAACCAAGCGATGCTGTCGTACGCATCCGTGGACTCATCCACGCCACCCTTGGTGAGCGCCTTCGGACGCAACATCACGAACGTCCCCTCGGAGCCGAAGCGGCCGCGGATGTCTTCGAGCACAAAGATGAAACCCTCTTGTGCCAGCTCTTTGTATTCCGCGCCCATCGACCGCTGGACCGCACGCATGCCAAAGCCGTAGGGAGACCTTTGCATCAAGATGGGCAGCTTTGAGGTGTCGCCGCGGGGCCGCCAGACTTCCGCGTGCAGCTTGACGCCATCTCGCATCGGAATCATCACATCGATGCCGACGTAGTTGCCGACCTGCGCCTGCGGTGGCAAATGTTCCTGCTCGGAACCGATCGCGCGCAGGCATGGCGCCAGTGTCACCAGCAACGCGATCAACACCGACTTGGGTATGCGGGTCAAACTTGGCCTAATTGGAGAAACTTGCACGGTAGTTAGCCTGATGAGAGAATTACTGTCAATCCAAGCCGGGGTCGCAGCCGCACATTTCAAACTCGAACAGCGGCGCGACGAGGACATGCGATGCACAAGCAAACCGTGACAATTCTTTGCTACCTGGCGCTCACCGCGTGCTTCAGCGGTCTCTTCTGGGCTTTGATGATCGCCTCGGGTCACGTCGGCGCCGGCAAAGGTCTCTACGTTGCGGGCTTGATGTGGTGTCCCGCCGCTGCCGCGATCGCGACCTGCTACTTCAGGCGCCTGGATTTCAACGCCCTTGGGCTGCAGTGGGGCGGCGCGCGCTATGCGCTGCTTTCCTACTTCACGCCGCTGGCCTACGCAACGATCGGCTATGCGTTGATCTGGGCCTTCGGCTTCGGCTTCTTCCCGGACACCAACGCGATCAGTGCGATCGCGCAAAAGCTCGGCTGGACGGTCACAAGCCCCATCGCATTCATTCCGTTGTACCTGCTGCTCATCGGCACCACGCAAATGATCTCGAGCGTTGCGCACGCCCTGGGAGAGGAGATCGGCTGGCGCGGGTTGCTCACGCCTTTGATGGTGGAGCGCCTCGGGTTCACCAATGGCAGCATCATAGTCGGGATCATATGGGCGGCATGGCACATGCCGCTGCTGCTGTTCGCCGATTACAACAGCGGCACGCCGTGGTGGTTCTCGATGCCCTGCTTCTGCGCGCTGACGATCGGCTGCAGCGTGATCATGACCTGGTTTCGTCTGGCCTCGAAAAGCGTTTGGCCCTGCGCAATACTGCACGCGAGCCACAACTTATACATTCAGGGCTTCTTTACACCTTTGACCGGATCTCGAGGCACCCTGACCGCCTACGCGATCGATGAGTTCGGTGTCGCCGTACCGCTGATCATCGTGCTGTTTGCCATTGGCTTCTGGCTCAACCGCGATCGCGCGCTACAGCCCGGCAGCGCCTTCACTCGTTCGATTGCGCTTCATTCGCCGCGAGGCTGATCAGCTCGCTCGCAAGATTGGGATCCTCGCTCGAACAAACGCCGAGCACCAGCGCGCTTTCGCAGTCCCGCGCGACATAGGCATGCCCCATGGTGCTGTCGATGTAGATGCCCTGCCCCGCTGAGAGCCGCACCGGATTGTAGAACTGTAGGTGAACTTCGACGGTGCCTTCGATGACGAAGATGAATTCTTCACCCTTATGCTTCAAAGGTTCGCCGAACTCGGCGATGTCTTTCGATCTGATGCGCGTCAGGATGGGCACCATGCGTTTTTGCCGAAGATCCGCGCACAGGTATTCATAGTCATAGTTCGGCGTCGAGATTTGGATCGAGTTGCCGCTGTTGGTGAGGCTGCGGCGCGCCGTAAAGACCGGCAGCGCGTTGGCCGGCGGCACCTCTCCTTGCGCCAGAAACTCCGTCATGCTCAAGCCCAGCCTCGCCGTGAACTGCTGCAGCTTGTCGTACGTCAGGGATAACTTGTCGGTCTCCACCTTGGCCAGCGTGGAGAGCGGGATTCCGACACGCTCGCTCAGTTGGCGCAGGGTCCAGGAGTTCTTCTTGCGCACCAAACGGATCAGACTGCCCAACGTGCTGTTCTTGCTCGCCATTGTGAAAATGTCCTTGGAAACCGTGAGACTGTTGTTTTCGCGTAAGTATCGACGTATTGCCGCCGGGAGCCAACTGCGCCGACGCGGGAAGTGGCGAGTATGGCCCTAACACCCTGTTTTAGTTACGCTTAGGCAACCGTTTGAGGCGACTTTGGCTCGGGGCTTTAAAAACTCGTTCCGCGGCGCAATTTTGCGCACGTCCGGTGTATTTAGGCTATCGGTATCCGCTTAGGGGAATGAAAATGCGCCAAATTACTGCCTGTCTCGCCGTTGCCGTGTGTCTTGCGCTGCTGCCGGCCGTCGGATCTGCCAAGGGATGCCTCAAAGGGGCGGCCGTTGGCGGTGTCGTCGGCCATGTCGCCGGACATCATGCCGTTCTGGGCGCCACTGCCGGGTGTGTGATTGAGCATCATCGTGAGAAGGTGAAAGACAAAGCGGCGCGTCAGAATGCCCAAGCGCAAAATGGCAACGCCGCCAACGACGCCGCGCATCGAGGAGATCGCAGTGACGCTAAGTGATGACCTGCACAAATTGGACGAACTGCGCGCGCGCGGCGCTTTAACGGACGAAGAATTCCAGCGTGCGAAGGAGCGGCTGTTGAATACGGCGGCCCCAGATCCTGCCCCGCCGTTCGTGTCGGCGGTCAACACCTTCCGCCGCAGCCGCAACGACCGCTGGATCGCCGGGGTCTGCGGCGGCCTCGGGCGCTTGACCGGGATGGAGTCCTGGGTGTGGCGGCTATTTTTTACCGTGTTGTTCCTCTGCGCCGGAACGGGTTTGCTGGTTTATATCCTCCTGGCGATCTTCGTACCCAACGAGTGATCGGCCGGCGAGTGATGGCCCGCGAGTGATCGGCCGGCGCACGCCGGCTCGACACGCTCGAGCCGTGGATACTTCTGGGCTTGGGCGTTTCCTGGGCAGAGCTCAAGGAAGCCGCCGACAGACACAACACCATCTCGATGGTTGAATTAAGCTTCATTTAAATCTCGAGTTTTTGTTTTTCAGATGGCGCGGCAAATCGCGGGCCGGAGCGCGTGGCATGAAGAAAATCGCGTTGAGCACTGTACCTGGCCGGCTCGGAACCGGTTATCCACCGCCGCATGACGGCCCTTGTCGGGAGCGAATGCGTTTGCCCTTGGGCCGATCGCAGGGACTCACTGCGTTCGGCGTGAATCTGTGCGTGATTCCGCCGGGAACCTGGTCGAGTCAGCGGCACTGGCACAGTCACGAGGATGAGTTCATCTGGGTCGTCGAAGGCGAACTGACCCTGGTCACGGACAACGGCGAGGAAATCTTGCGTCCCGGTGATTGCGCTGCCTTCAAGGCCGGCGAACCGGACGGTCATCATTTGATCAATAAAACCGCGCGTCCCGCGAAGGTTCTTGAGATCGGCAATGCCGATTCGCGCGACCGTTGCGTGTACCCGGACATCGACATGACCGCCGAACCGGGCGTCGAGGGGTTCAGTCATAAAGATGGAACGCTGTATAAACGGGAATGAGGGCCTGCCGTCATGAAAATTGGATTTATTGGTCTCGGGAACATGGGCGCCGGCATGGCCGCGAATCTGCTCAAAGCGGGCCATGAGGTCGCGGTCTACAATCGAACGGCCGCCAAGGCCGACGCGTTGGTTCGCCTAGGCGCGCGAGCGCCGCGCAGCATTGCGGAAGTTTGCGCGGCGGAGGTCGTCATCACCATGCTGGCCGACGATCATGCGCTGGAGGATGTCGTCTTCGGCAAGGGCGGCGTGCTCGCCAGCTTGGCAAAGGGTGCGGCGCACATCTCATCGAGCACCATCAGCGTGGCGCTGTCCGAGCGCCTCGCCGCCGCGCACGCCGTTGCCGGTCAGCAATTTCTGGCCGCTCCTGTATTTGGCCGTCCCGATGCCGCGGCGAACGGCAAGCTGTTCGTGGTGGTGGGCGGTCCTGCCGCCCTCGTCGCAACGGCTATGCCGCTTTTCAAGATTCTCGGACAACGAACGTTCGTGATGTCGGAGAAACCTCAGGACGCCAACCTGGTGAAGCTGAGCGGCAATTTTCTCATTGCCGCGGTGATCGAGTCGCTGGGCGAAGCGTTGGCGCTCATCGGCAAAGGCGGACTCGATCAACAACAGTACCTGGACCTGCTCACCTCGACGCTGTTCGATGCGCCAATCTACAAAACCTATGGCCGCCTGATTGTCGAGCGGCGCTTCGAGCCGGCCGGATTCGCGGCGCCGTTGGGACAAAAGGATATTCGCCTCACACTTGCGGCCGCGGAGACACTCAACGTGCCGCTGCCGCTGGCGAGCCTGCTTCGCGATCGATTCCTGGCTCTGCTCGCGCAGGGCGGCGCGGCGCTGGATTGGTCGGCGATCGGGCAACTCGCGGCGCACGACGCCGGTCTCGAGCCCGGTCGCGACGCCGGTCGCGAGGCCGGTCGCGAGGCAAAGGCGCGCTGATCAGGGGATTTTCTGATCCAAGGCGACGACCTCGGCCGCAGTGATCGGGTCTTTGTAATGGTTGCCGAAATTGGTGCGCACGTAATTGATCACCGCGGCGATCTGCGCCTCGGTGAGGGTGACGGGCGGCCCGACGAAGCCGATGGCGTGTTTTGCGCCAAACGCCGGCATGTTGCGCCTTCCCGCCAGTAGGGTCAGCGCCATGAATTGCCGCGATACCAAGGTCGGATCCTTCGCCAGGGCCGGATAACGTCCCGCTCCCACGGCGCCGTTGCCGTCGGCCATGTGGCATCCCTGGCAAATATGCTGGTAGATCTGCCGACCGTCCATCGTTTTGATCGGCAGCACCTCGGCAACATCCGCGCTGTCCGCGCGCGCCGGCGCCTCGATCAGCAGCGCGCACAGTGCCGCCAGGGTCAGCGCCATGGCGCTGCACAGCATGACGGCGCCCATGCGGGCCTGATTGAGCCGGCTCATGCGGGACTCCCTGTCCGAGCGCGTTGATGCAGCCGGTCGATGGCATCCAGCGCGGAGGTCACGGCACCTTCTTGCCACGCCGGCAGATAGGAGGCGTGTTCCCCGGCGAGCACGATACGGCCGTCGAAGGCGCACAAATTGTCGTAGTGCTCGGCGCGGGTCTCGTCCGACCACAGGCCAAAGCAACCCATCGCGCCAGGCACCCGGTGCCAGGCCACGGCGATGCCATTGTCAAATTCTTTGGTGTACTGCGGATGAATTTGCTGGCCGTATTCCACCGCCTTGGAAATGCGTTGCGCCGGGGTCATCGAGGTGAATTCCATCGAATCGAGCAGGTCCCAGATATACGCGCCGAGCAGCACGCCTTTGCCGTCGGCAAAAAACCGGCTGCTCGGATAACTGATCTGGCCGATCGGCAGGTCGGTGTACGTGATGCCGCCGTAGATTTGCTCGTCCTCTTCCCAGAACCGGCGTTTGAACTGCAACCCCACTTTCAGGCTCGTGCAGTAAGGAACCGCGGCGATTGCCTTGGTCATCGGTCCCCCGACGTTCATGGGTATCTGGCCTAGGATAGACAGCGGAATGGTACAGACGCACCAGTCGGCCTTGGCCGTCTGCCGGCTGGAACCCGCGCTTAAATCCTCAAAGGTGGCCGTGACGCCGCGTTCGTCCTGATGAACGTCAATCACCTTGGCGTTGTAGCGAATCAGCGGCCCGAGTTCGCGCGCGAAGGCTTGGCCTACCTGGCCCATGCCGCCGACCGGCTGAAATATGGTCGTCTGCATGTCGTACAGCTCGCCGATGGAGAGTGCGCCCCAAAGACCCGATCGCAACAAGTCGCTCAAGCCGACTGGTTCCGAATATTCGGGTCTGGCACTCAAGCCGCCGCCGGGATCGCGTTCGAAGCCACGCCGCTCGCTGCTGTCGGGCCCTTTGACGAGCCGATAATTCTTGTCGAGCGCGCCGCTCGAGCGCAGCGCGGAGAGCAATATCTGTTGATCCTCGGCGCTCACCTCGCCATCGAGCGCATGGCTTTGCGTGGCCTTGGCCAACAATTCCGCGACATGGCCGTCGTAGTCTCCTTTCACGGTGCGCAGCCGCTGCGGCTTGCCGCCAAACGCGTTGCGGCCATGCAAATAGGCGTTGTGATTGATCTGCACAAAGGGTTCCAGCGCGACTCCCAGCCGCTTGCAGTAGCTGAGCATTCCGCGATGATGATAGGGCAAGCGCCAGGGACCGGGATTGATGTAGAGGCCCGGCTCGAATCGGCACTCTTGAGTTTCCCCTCCCAACTCCGTGTAACGATCGCCGCCGCGCAAGGTCCAGTTGCGGCCGCCCGCACGGGCGTTGTATTCCAGCACCTGCACCTTGTAGCCGGCATTGCGCAATTCATAGGCCGCGACGAGTCCGGCCATGCCGGCGCCCAACACCAGAACCGACGCTCCCTTCGGCGCGGCGCTCAGCCGGATCGGGCCCTGGAAATTTGTTTCCGCCGCCAGCCCGAGACTGTGCATCGCTTGGTACATCGTCGCGCTGCCGGCGCTCAAACCAATCATCGTCAACAGGCGCCGCCGCGAGATCGGGGCTCCAGGATTCTCGGCCATGGTGTTCATCCGAATTGAGAGGCAGACAGGATATCGCGGAACGCGGACAGCTGCGTTATTGAATCAATCGCACGCGCGTTCCCGCGAGCGTGACATTCCCGTCCGCGTCGAGCAGACCCCTGGCCGCGGCGTTGGCGCGCACCGCGTCAATGTCGCGAACGACGATATCAAAGGCGCTTAAGGCCTCTCCCCGCCCGTCGCGCTCGAGGCTGAATCGGATCTCGCCATCGTCCAATCGAATGCGCCATGCTCCCCCATCGTTAGTGGCGGCGCGGCCCAGAACCTGCGCCCAGCGAGCCGCCATACGCGCGGGATCCTTGGCCTGCAGCTCGGCCGCGGCGACCTTGAGGGATGTGTCCGTGCAAACGTGCGACTGCCAATGCGGGCCGCCCCACTCCCAACGCTCCTTTGGAATCATTCGATCCAAGGACAGAATCGCGCCGCCGATGTCCTTCGGATGAATGTGCGTAAAGGCCGCGCCGTCCTTGTCCCTCTGATCGGCAATGCGCGCCGCGGCATCTTTGACCCGGGCCAGGGCTTGCGCCAAGTCATCGACCTGCAGGATCACCATGTAGCCGCCGTCGCCGCGTTTTTCCAACAGCCGGCCGGCGGTGGTGCCGGGCTCTTTGGGTGACACAACCTCGAGGAAGCTGTCCCCGATCGGGAAAACGGCGTTGCGCAAGCCGTACTTGCCGACCCCGGGATCATCGTAAGCGTAGTCAAGCCCTAAGACCGCCGAAATGTCGGCGCGAGCGGCGGCCAGGTCCTTGGCAACCAGCGCGATTTGCCGCAAGCGCATGTCAGCGGCCGCGGAACACAGGGTCGCGCTTCTCGACGAACGCCCGCACCGCATCTTTATAATCGTCGGTGGCCACGCAATGTATGTGGTGAGTTGCTTCGAGATCCAGACAGTCGTCGAGCTCTCCACCCATCGCGCGGTTCAGATTCTCCTTCATGTATCGATAGGCGATGCTCGGTCCGCGCGCCAGTCGGCTGGAGATTTCCTGGGTACGCGCCGCCAGCTGATCCGGTTCGCAGGTCCAATTGGTGAGCCCCAGCCGCAGCGCTTCCTCCGCGCTCACGCGTTCGGACAAATAGTAAAGTTCCCGAGCCTTTGCCGAGCCGACCAGTTGAGTGAGAAAGTACGTGCCGCCGTAATCGCCCGAAAAGCCGACTCGCGCAAACGCGGTGGTGAGGATCGCGGCGCGCGACATGATCCGAAGGTCACAGGCAAGCGCCCATGCCAACCCGGCGCCGGCCGCAGCGCCCGGCAGCGCGGCCAGCGTGGGCTTCGGCATTTTGAACAGTCGCCCGGCCGTCGCGCGCTGATTGACCCGTTGGCGGTATATCGCTTCGTCGAGCGTGAGGGACGCCGACTCATTGGTGCGCTCGGCCATGCCTTTGACATCGCCACCCGCGCAAAAGCCTTTGCCCGCACCCGTCAGGACCACGCATTTTACGGCCGGCGCCACCTCAGCCCAGGCAAGCTGCTCTGCCAATGCTCCATTCATTGCCTCGCTCATCGCGTTGCGCGCCTCAGGTCGATTGAGCGTCAGGGTGAGCACGCCTTCGTGCAGTGTCGCGAGTAGGTCCTGTGTGCCCGTGTCGATCTGGTGTGTCATATGCGACGCCCTGTATGGTTGGTTGGAGTGCGCGGGCAACTAGGTGGTATCGCAAGTTCCGCGCATTTCGGAAATCCACTGCTCGATCAGGACCACGCCTTCCGAATGCGTGGTCGTGCGGCCCTGCTCCGGCATCATCACGCCGGGCTCATCCGAGCGCATGCGGTAGGGCAAAATCGAATCCTGCGGCCTGCCCGGCACAATATCGAAAAAGTGATCGCCCGTACCGCGGCCCGCGGCAACGGGCGGCTTGCACACACCCAGATAGCGATCAGCCGCGGCAAATATCGTCAGATCCAGCGCCGTCGTATTTGCCGGTCCCTTCGCGTTGTGGCAATGCCCGCAATTGATATCGAGATAGGCTCGGGCGCGCGCATCGAGCGGCTGCGCCGCATCGCGCCAGTCGGCGTTTTTCGGTGCGCTCGCCGAGCCCGCTGCTGCCGTCGGGCCCGGTGCCCCCCTCGAGTCCGGTGCTCCCGTGAGGTAACCGAGTTTCGTCCAATGCAGGAGCTGATTCTCACTGCCTGCGGCGTAGGGATAATCGCGATTCAGGTGCCGTGCCTTGGTACCGATGGGTGCGATCTGCTTGGTCTTAAGGTCGGCGACATGGCATCCCGCGCACTGGTTTTCGTTGGGGACCACGTAAGTGAAGGCCTCTTTGCCGCCATCCTCGGCAACGAGCTCGAGCGGCTTCGCATCGCCGGTCCGTGCCAGCACCGCTTCGGTTTGCGCTGCGTTCCAAACGTATGGCAGCGCCTCCCAGCCGGCTGCGCGACGCACCAGAATGCGCGTCTCGATCAAATGCACGTTGGCGAGTTTCAAGCCGCGTTCGCCGCGGCCCGTGTCGCTGAACTCCGTGGATTGGTCGTAAGTGCGCGCCACGGCGTCGGCATCGTGCGCAGCACCCTTCGGCAGCGGGTAGTAAAAAGTCTTGCTGATGATGGTGCCCGCGGGAAAATCGAAGCTGCCGTCGGCGTCGTATTTGGCGCTCGTGCCGCGCGGCATCCAAACCGTGCGCAGTTTGTGCGCATAGTCGCTGAACAGCGGCGTGTTCAAATCGTACGGAACAACGCCCTCATTCAGCGCGAGAGTGTGCCCATCCGCATACACCACCTGCCAATCGCTGAGCTTGGCAGGCCGCCCTTCGGCAAAGTAATGCACCGGCTGCGCGGTGCGAAAACAAGCCACCAGCGCCAAGGCGCCGGCGCAAGCACAGAGGCCCCATGCTGTTGCAACTCGATGGCTAGCCACGGATCACTGCACTGCGCAGGCGCTGTCTAGCTGTGCGGCAACTCAACGGCCGCCAACTTGGGCAACTCGCATTGGAACGAGGTCTTGTCGACTTTGGGATTTTTATATTTGTTCGGCCCGTCGGCATTGAGAACTTCCGCGTCGCCATTCTGGACGCAAATGCGCTCGGCCGGCGGCGGCAATCCATTGACCAGGCTCTTGGAGTCCACATAACCGTCCCAGAGCACATCCGGGAAATGTCCGTTAATGCCGAACATCGCTGTCTTAAGCGCCTTTAACTCCAAGCCGTCGGGCGAGTCGCCGCCGCCCTTGAATCGATTGCCGTAGACAAAGACGGCGCGAGGATACGGATCGTACTTGGGATCCACGCCGCGCGTGTTGTAGTAATTGGTGGAGAAATAGCTGGCGATGATCAAGTTCGCCGTGTGATTCCCGGCGATGTCATTGCCGAAGATTTCCACCTTCGGATTGGAATTCACCACCACGCCCGATCCGGCCGGCACGCTGGCAACCGCTGCACCCTTGGCGGCAAAATTGGCCAGGTTGTTGTCGATCGACTTGTTGTTGAACACCCGCGTCGCTTGGCCGGGCTGCGGCAGGTTCGGCATGTTGAACACCAAGATGCCGCCGGTATTGCCGGTCGCCGTGTTTTCGTAAACATCGGCGTCGATGGTGTTTTCAATCTCGATGCCTGCGACGTTCTTCTCCGCGCGATTGCGCCGCACAATCACATTTTGCGACTGCCCCACATAAATGCCCGCATCCGATGCGCCGATGGAAGCGGAATCTTCGATCAAGACATTCTTGCTCTTCACCGGATAGATACCGTACGCGCCGTTGGTGGTCTTCGGGCCTCCGGTCCATTCCACCCGCACGTCGCGTATGGTGACATTCTCGCCGTCATTGATTTTGAGGCCATCGCCCTTGCTGTCTTCGATGGCGAGATGTTCGATGGTGAAATCGCTGGCGTAGACCAGCATGCCCTCGGGACCCGAGATCTCATTCTTGAACGACAGGATGCTCTTGTCCGAGCCGGCGCCGCGGATGGTGACGCCATTGGCGCGCAGGGTCAGCACCCGATCCAGCGCATGTCGACCCGCGGGAATTTCGATTACCGAGCCTGGTTTCGCATCGAGGAACTGTTCCTGGAGCTTTTGCTGGAAGGTCGCGTCGTCGGCC
>DASXMG010000051.1:0-95448 GCA_036495805.1 Steroidobacteraceae bacterium
TTCGTTGACTCGAGCGCGACGTGTTGGTACATAACGGTTGCGCCCTGGTTTGGGCGTACTGTTTCATCAAGGAACATATCGTTCCTCACGGAAGATGACGATTTAATCTGCCGGGGACAGCGCTCAGCGACATAATTTCAGCAATGCTTGCGCTGTGCGGTTGATTCGCCAAAGGAGTGGATCGACTTCCGCGAGGAGTCCGATGGCTCAATCAGGAGGAGCCAGAGATGCCGCGTCCCGCAAGACTGCCGTCAATTCCGTTTGGCTGGTACTACGTCGCTCTGCGCAGCGTAAGGAACAGAAGAATTGTAACGAACCGCGCTGAGCTCACGGTGTTACTGAAACTCCTGCGGGTAACACTGCGCGAGAGCGGTGCGCGTCTGCACGCAGGTTACATCGCGGAGCGCGAGGCGCATCTGGCGCTCCAAGTCGGCGAAGGCCGGTTGAGCTCGATTACCGGCCGCTTTCAGCACGAGTACGCACGGCTCTTTAATCGGACTCACGATCAGCATGGATCGCTATTTCGGCCGCACTATCACGTGCTTCTGTTTCAGCACCAAAAATGGCTGGTGCCGCTCACGCATTACATTCACTCGATTCGACGCCTCGCGGCGCCGGACGATCATCGGTGCGACCTGCACTGGAGCAGTGACGAGGCGTACCGGGGAAGCAGCAAGCAGGACTGGGTGACGACCAACGTCGTGCTTCGCATGTTGACTCGAGGTGCATACAGCCGTCAGATCCAGGAGGAAGCATATCGAAAAATCTTCGACCAGTCGCCGGCGCCAAGTCATGCGCGATTGTTCAGGCGCGGTTCGTCAAGCGATTCACGGCTTTTGGGCGATGCCCAGTTCGTGGCAGACGTGTGGCGCCAAACCGGCCGACGCTCGCCGGATCCAACCCGGCGTGCGCGCGATCTTGAAGGAGACATTCCTGGTGTAGTGATGCAGGTGATTGAGCAATTCAATGCTCTATGCGGTCGGAGGCTGCCGCGGGATAAAGCCGCCCGGAGACGCGTCGTGACGTATGAGGAGTTGAAATCCAGATCGCGTAAGCGCCCTCTACCTATGGTGCGAGCCCTGAGCGTGTCGTACCTGCTGAAGCACAAAATAGCTACGCCCGCGCTAGCGGCGCGCTTCTTCAATTGCGGTCCAAGACCTGTATCTGCAAGCAGACGACGTTTCTATGAGGCGCTCTTTCGCGAATGCTTTGGCGCCAAACCGGAAATACTATTTTGTCCGCACCCCGGTGAGCGGCGCGTCGCAGGGGGCGATGGGGACCGTGACGATGGTTCTTGAACGCGCGGTTGGATCCGGATCTCGGGCACGTGGGCCGCGCGGCGTAGCGCAAATCATGGGCATCCTCTGGAGCGATCCAGATCGCTTCGTGAGGCGGCGTCTGGCAGCCGTCATGTCGCTTGTGATCGCGACCTCTGTATTGACGGCGCTTGGGCCGCTGGCGTTGAAGGGACTGGTGGATGGATTCACGGGGCGAGCGTGGAACTTGCTATCGCCTCCGATTCTCGTTGGCGCCTATGTCTTGAGCCAGTTTCTGGCGCGAGCGGCGGGCGAAGTCCGCGGTCTCGTGTACGCGCGGGCGGAACGGCGCATGTTCCGCCTGCTGAGCGCTCGTCTCTTCGCGCACATCCTGCGGTTGCCATTGCGCTTTCATTTGGATCGGCAGACCGGCGCGGTCAGTCAAACATTGGAGAACGGCCTGACGGGTTACCAAATGATCCTGCACCATCTTGTGTTCACCTTTCTTCCCGTATCCGCCGAATTGGGAACTATCATCATTGTGCTTGCACGCCTGGCACACCCCGCTTTTCTTTTATTGTTCTGCGGTGCTCTCTTGTGTTACGCCGCGGTCTTCGCGCATGCTGCAAGGACCATTGCGCGATCGGCGAGGAGCGCATCCGCTGCTCACGTCGATGCGGCTGCTCAAATGACCGACACGCTGTTGAACGTGGAATTGGTGAAGTACTTTGCAGCCGAGTCTTTCGTCCAGGACCGCGTAGGCGGTGCGCTGTCGCGCACGGAAACTGAGTGGGTGGCCTTTTATCGGCGCTATGCGATTAATGGCGTGACAGTCTCAACGATTTTCGCCACCTTCCTGGCAGTCACGACGTTGTATGCCGTGCATGAGGTTGAGGGTGCCCGATTGACCGTTGGCGACTTTGTCCTGATCACCACGTACATGTTGCAGGTGGTTCGACCGGTCGAGGCGCTCGGCTATGCGATGCAGGGATTCTCGCAGGGTGCAGCCATGCTGGAAAAAGTGCTGGCGCTGTTCCGAGAGAAATCAGAGCCGCAGCATCTGGGCAACATCGTGCTGCATGACGGTCCCGTCGAATTGGAATTTGAGAATGTGACCTTGTCCTATGCGCCTCACCGCACGGCGATTCAAGGTGTGAGCTTCAAAATTCCGGCGGGAAAGACCCTGGGCATTGTCGGCGCGAGCGGGTCGGGTAAATCGACGCTGGTACGACTGCTGCTACGTCTACTCGAACCGGACGCTGGCCGAATCCTGCTGGATGGCGAGCCGATTTCCGCGCTCTCGCTGGCGACATTGCGTCTTTCGATTGCGGTCGTCCCCCAAGATGCGGCGCTCTTCAACGATTCGCTCGGCGCCAATATCGGCTTTGGCAAGGCAGATTGCACGCAGCCGGAGATTGAGCAGGCGGCGCGGCGCGCGCACCTGCACGAATTCATCACCGGCTTGCCCGATGCTTACAATACGAACGTCGGGGAAAGAGGGCTCAAACTTTCAGGAGGCGAAAGGCAGCGACTGTCGATTGCGAGAGCTGCGATCAGGCGTCCGCGAATCTTCATTTTCGATGAAGCCACATCGGCGCTCGATTCGGCAACCGAACTGGAGATTGCGCAAAACCTGCGGGAAATATCTCAGTCCGTTACAACGCTCGTGATCAGCCATCGGCTCTCAAGCGTCCTGCACGCCGATGAAATTATCGTGCTGGAGGCGGGTGTGGTAGTCGAGCGGGGTACACACCATTCCTTGCTGCGACAAGACGGCCGGTACGCCGCGTTTTGGGCAGCGCAGCAGGTCGGATGCATGTTCGATGCGTACTCACCAATCAAGCCGCCAGCCGATGAGAGCCTGCCTTGAGCTCGGCCGATGAAGACGCGGGAAGGAGATAGGCTTCGTCACCGAGTGACACGCAGAACACCTCCTCGATTTTGTTGCGCAGGATGCGTTGCCGGAGTACGGAAGGATCCAGGCCGTCGACGGACCGCGCCACCAATTCGCGGGCCAGCTGGGCCGCTGCGGGGTAGTACGGACCACCGAGTGGATCGTTTTGATACTCCAGTGAAACCACCATGCAGGCTAGAAGCGACTCCACTTTGGACAGGTTATCGCGTTCGGCCGCGATCGCTTCGTGCAGACTTTCTGGAACCGGTACACCGTAAAGGTGTTTCTCGGGAGGGGGTTTCTGGCTAAGGGGATCTTGCCGGTCGGCAGGCACCTTGAGCGAGCGATTTTGAGCGTGCCGAGCTTTGGACGGGGACGGCCGACGTGCCATGTTCATACCTCGCATCAGCTTGAATAATCGATATAAAAAGGTAGCATACAGGTCGGCAACTGTACATACATCCAGCCAGTAAATTAGCTGCCGTTGCGGCACTGCCGCAGCGCTTCTGTTTTGGACTATCCAGCCCCGGCCTGCACCCGATTTCTGCCGAGCGCCTTGGCGCGATACAGCGCAGCGTCGGCGTCGGCGATCAAGCGATCGGCCACCGCTTTGAGGTCCGCTTCGTCACGCCCTGGCGAGATTGCCGCAATGCCCACCGACACAGTCAGGCTGCGCGAGATTTGCGAGTTGAGCGCGAAGGGCATCGCGGCAATCACCTCGCGAATACGCTCGGCCAGGATTGCGGCTTCCGCGGCGCTGGTTTCCGGCAGAAGGATCGCAAGCTCGTCGCCACCGAAACGCGCGGCGGTATCCATGCTGCGGATTTGCCCCTCGATGCGGTGCGCAACCTCTTTGAGGGCATTGTCGCCCGCCAGATGCCCGTAGCCGTCATTGATACCCTTGAACTTATCGATGTCGATCATCAGGCATGCGATCGTCCCGCCGCGCCGCTGCGCGCGCGCCAGTTCTTCCTTCAAACGCTGCTGCAAGTAGCGCCGGTTGTGCCAACCAGTCAGGAAGTCGGTGATGCCGGCGCGCAGCAAGCGCGCCCGGTTGACGGCGTTTTCGATGCAGACGGCTGCGACGGCGCCTAAATGCGCGAGAAAATCCGTGCCGTGGTGGCGTGTAAAGCGCGTTGCATCGCGGCTGCCGAAACACAGCGCGCCGGTCGCGCGGTCTTTGCGCGGCAGCGGCACGAGCGCGGCGCTTTTCAGATTCAATATGCCCGGAAACAGCAGGTGATGATCGGCGCCCACATAAGGACCGAGCCACGGCTTGTGCAGAACGGCGAGCTGCGGCGCCAATCCGACCAGCGAATCGACAAAGAAAATCTGCTTGAATTCTTCCGGCCGATCGCCGCCGGCAACCAACAGATGTCGCACTTCGTGCTGCGGATCCAGCAACACGACGCTGACCGCATCGAGGGCATAGGACTCGCGCAGGCCGTTCACCATGGCATGCAGCAGTTGCGACAGTGTGTCGGCGCGCAGCAGCGTCAGCTCGCGCGCCTGGGTGCGCTTCAGGATGGTTTCGTTATTGGAAGCCTCAGCCGTCATTTCCGCCAGACGCTTCCTGAGATCCTCGATCTCCTTATCTGCCTCGGTAAGCTCAGGCATGGTCAACTCCCTCATACCGCGCGCGCGGCGGCACGCACGTCCAAGTAGGCCCTGCCGCGGGTCATGAGCGCCGTGAACTCCTGCGCATTCTTGGTTTTCACCGTCGCCACCAACCGCTCTACCGCCTTTTGCAGCGCCAGCAGGGATTCATTGCCATAGTCGTTGGAACTCTGGATCTCGAAGTAAAGATCGGGGCTCTCGGCGGCAACGCGGCTCGCCACTTCCAACTGCGAATCGAACGTCGTGCTGGACAATTTTGCCAGCCGCGGCGCCGCTTCGCCGCTGTCGGCCAGGGCCGTGAAAAAGGCGATGTTCAATGCATGCGACAAGCCCAGCACATAGGCGATCAAACGGTCGTGTTCATCCAGATCCATGACGACACGCTCCGCCATCGTAGGTGCGAACAATTCCTGGGCCTGCGCCAGCGCCTCTGGGTTTCCCAGGTCGATGAAAATCACGTGCCGGCCCGACAGCAGCTCGGTGTCGGGCCCGAACATGGGATGCAAGGAGGTGACGCGGCAGCCGGCTTCAACCAACGCTGTAAGGCCGGCCCGCAGCGGCGTTTTCAGCGACCCTAAGTCGAACACCAGCCCGCGCGGCCGGCGCCGCGCTAACACGTGAAGCAGATCCGCGGTCGCGGATAGGGGCGTGGCAAGGACGATGAGGTCGAAATCCAACGCGTCGGTCTGCCAATCAGCGACGGTATCGAAGCCCGGCGAACCTCCGCGAGGGTCGGCGATGGCAACGCGAAATCCCTGGGAAGCCAGGAATTCGGCGAACCAGCTGCCCATCTTGCCGTGGCCGCCGATGACCAGGGCGCGTTTGCCGCTGCCATGCGCCTGCGCCGCGACGCGGGCCTGTTCCTGCGTGGCCAGCGACGACTGAATGAGCTGCCGCAGCAAGGACTCCGCGAGGTCGGGCGAGATCTTCAACCGTTCAGCGGTATTGCGGCCCCGCAATATGACCTCGCGCTCACGGCCGAAATCCCGCGTTGCGCGTCCGGTGGCTCGCTTGACCGCGGCCACCTGCTCGCTCAAGGCCTGGCGCCGGGCCACCAATTCCAACAAGCGACCGTCGAGGTCGGTGAGTGCCGTTCGTAGTTCGTCCAGATTCATAATAAAGAAAGCCCCTAAGGTTCTATCGGCACGGCTACCATTCTCTAATGAGCAGCAGCAAAAAGACATTTTGGACCGAAACCCTGCCTGATCCCCTGCCTGTCAATCCACTGGAATTGGCGGCCCAGTGGCTCCTCGAAGCGCAGCGCAATGCCGCCCAGCCCAATCCGAACGCCATGATTCTGGCGACCGTCGACCGCCAAGGCTGGCCGTCCGCCCGGGTGGTGCTGTGCAAGGAGATTGCAGCGCAGCAGGGATACCTGCTCTTCTATACCAACTACCGGTCACGCAAGGGAAGTGAGCTTGCCGCCAATCCCAGGGCCGCCGTCGTATTCCACTGGGATCACCTACACCGGCAGGTTCGCGCCGAGGGCCGCGTGGAACTGCTCTCGGACGCGGAAAACGATGCGTATTTCCGCACACGGGTTTGGCAGAAGCAGCTGGGCGCGTGGGCCAGCCAGCAAAGCCAGCCGGTGGAATCCCGGAAAGCCTTGGGCGATGCCGTGGCCCACGAGGCGCGGCGCTTCGGTATTCCTTATGAGGGCCCGGGATCCGAAGAACCCGAGGGCATCTCGGTTCAGGTGCCGCGGCCGCCGAATTGGGGCGGATACCGCCTTTATGTCGATGCCATTGAACTGTGGGTCGAAGGAGAGTATCGAATTCATGACCGGGCGCGCTTCACGCGACCGCTGGCAACATCCGGCGCAGGCGCCGGCTCCGACCTGCCGTGGGCGTCGACCCGATTGCAGCCGTAGGCCTGAGCCGTGGCGGTGCGCATGTATACTGGTTTTTTTCTGAGCTTATGGCATGGCTGAGCGTTCATTCGCCAAAGAAGTGCAGTCGCTGCGCTTGACTGCGGGCGCCGAGTTCGAAGGCGAAGGGATTCTCGCCGTAACCAAGGCGCTGCTGCAGTCCGGCGTCGGATATGTGGGCGGCTATCAGGGCGCGCCGATTTCGCATCTCATGGACGTGCTGTCGGACGCGAGCGTCATCTTGAGTGAGCTCGGTGTCCGCTTCGAGTCCTCGGCGAGCGAAGCCACGGCTGCCGCCATGCTGGCCGCCTCGGTCAACTACCCCATCCGCGGCGCGGTAACGTGGAAATCGACGGTCGGCACCAACGTCGCCTCGGATGCGCTGTCCAATCTCGCCTCCGCCGGGGTCATCGGTGGCGCACTGATCGTGCTTGGCGAGGATTACGGCGAAGGCGCGAGCATCATGCAGGAGCGCACTCATGCCTTCGCCATGAAGTCACAGATGTGGCTGCTCGATCCGCGCCCAAATTTGCCATCGATCGTGCAAGCGGTTGAACAAGGTTTCGAGCTCTCCGAAGCCAGCAACACGCCGGTCATGTTGATGCTGCGGATCCGCGCTTGTCATGTGGTCGGTCAATTTCGCGTCAAGGACAACCGCCGGCCGCCCTTCACGCTGCAGCAGGCGATGAACAATCCCACCCGCACCTTCGACCGGATCATTCTGCCGCCGTCAACCTACGCGCAAGAGCGGGCAAAAATCGAGCATCGCTGGCCCGCCGCGGTCAAGTTCATCAAGGAACGCCAGCTCAATGAATTCTTGGGGAACGACGCGGCGTGCGACGTCGGCATCGTGCTGCAAGGCGGCTTGTACAACACCGTGCTGCGCGCGCTTGAGCGCTTAGGCGTGGCCGACGTGTTCGGCGAATCCAAGATTCCGCTGTATGTGCTGAACGTGACCTACCCGCTCGTGCCGGAGGAGTTCACCCGCTTCGCGCAGGGGAAAAAGGCGATTCTGATCATCGAGGAAGGCCAGCCGGAGTTCATCGAGCAGGCCGCCAGCTTGTATCTTCGCCAAGCGGACGTGCAGACGCGCATCGTCGGCAAGGGGCCGCTGCCCATGGCGGGCGAATATACCGGCGCCGTGGTCATCGCGGGACTGCGCAAATTTCTGGCGGAATTCGGGCAGTTGCCGGCCGCGGACATTCCGCTGCTTCCGGCCGCCATGCTGGCGCGCAATGTACCGATGCGTCCCTCGGGGTTGTGCACGGGATGCCCCGAGCGGCCGCTGTTTGCCTCAATGAAGCTGCTCGCGAGGGAAATGGGACCGATGCAAGTCAGCGCGGACATCGGCTGTCATTCCTTTTCCACCCTGCCGCCATTCGACCTGGGCGGGACCATCATGGGCTATGGCTTGGGCGCGGCCGGCGGTGCGTCGTTCAACGTGCCCAATCCACGGCGCGCGCTGTCCATGATGGGCGATGGCGGTTTCTGGCACAACGGCTTGACCAGCGGTATCGGCAATGCCGTGTTCAACCGGCATGACGGCGTGACCATCATCGTGGACAACGGCTACTCGGCAGCCACCGGCGGCCAGTACATCCCCTCCTCCTCGGCTGAGATCAAGGGCCGGCGCGCGCGCAACCGCATCGAGACCGCGGTGCGCGGCGTTGGCGTCGAGTGGGTGCGCACGATTCGCACCTACGACATGAAGCAGACGATGGGAGTTCTGCGCGAGGCGCTGCTCACGAAGTTCACGGGTCCGAAGATCGTCATTGCCGAAGGCGAGTGTCAACTGAATCGTCAGCGACGCGTCGCACCGGCCATCAAGAAGCTCATCGGCGATGGCGAGCGCGTCGTCCGCGAGCGCTTTGGCATCGATTCGGATGTATGCACCGGCGATCACTCCTGTATCCGGCTCTCCGGCTGCCCTTCACTCACGGTGAAAACCAACCCCGATCCTCTGCGGCGCGATCCCGTTGCGTATGTCGACAACAGCTGCGTGGGTTGCGGGGTCTGCGGCGAGGTGGCGCACGCCGCGACGCTCTGCCCGTCCTTCTATCGGGCCGATGTCATCGTCAACCCGACGGCGTGGGACCGGTTCAAGGCACGGCTGCGCCTCGCCGTCATTCGCATACTGGCTTGAAACGCTCACGGCCCATCACGTTGTCGATTGCGGCGCTGGGCGGCCAGGGCGGCGGCGTCGTGACCGATTGGCTCGTGATGGCGGCCCGGCGCGCGGGCTACTTCGTGCAGGCAACTTCGGTGCCCGGCGTCGCGCAGCGCACCGGGGCGACGATCTATTACCTGGAATTCTTTCCGCGAAGCGACGCGCCCGAGGGCCGCGAACCCATCATGGCCCTGATGCCGAATCCCGGCGATGTCGACATCGTGGTCGCATCGGAGTGGATGGAGGCCGGCCGGGCGATCAATCGAGGATTGGTCACGAAGGATCGCACCACGCTCATCGCCTCCACGCATCGCGATTACACCATCGGCGAAAAGATCGCGCTCGGTGAAGGGCGGGCGAGCTCGCGGGAATTGTTCGAGATTGCAGCGGCGCAATCGGCCAAGTTGATCGGTTTCGACATGATCAAGGTGGCCGAGGCCGCGGGTGGGCGCATCAGCGCCGTCATCCTCGGCAGCATCGCGGGTGCCGGCGTGCTGCCCTGGGGGATCGAGGAATATCATCACGCGATCAAGGAGTCCGGGGTCGGCGTTGAAGCCAGCCTCGCGGCATTCGAGGCCGGCCGCGTGGCCGTGATCGCTGCGGCGGCGAAGCCGCTGACTGCGGCGGCCTGGCCCGCGCATGGCGGCGAGTCGGATTCGCCCGACACGCTCGCGTCGGTTTCCGCAGCGCTGCGAGCGCGAATCGAGAGCCGTTTTCCCGCGGCGCTGCACGAGTTGCTGGGCATGGCGGCGGCACGGCTGTCCGATTACCTGGACGAAGCCTATGCCGGCTTGTTTTTGGATCGAATCGAGCTCGTCGCGGCGCAGGGCACATCGCAAGCACAAGGCGCCTTGACTGCGGCGACGGCGCGATCGTTGGCATTGTGGATGAGCTTCGAGGACGTGCTGCGCGTGGCGCAGCTCAAAACGCGGCGCGGCCGTGCGATGCGCATTCGACGCGAGGTGCAGGCGCAACCGGCGGACCTGGTCGAAGTGCGCGAATTCGTGAAGCCGCGGGTGACGGAGATCTGCGACACGCTGCCCGCCGGATTGGGCCGGCGGCTGTTGGCATCCGCGCGCGCGCAACGCACGCTGGCTCGACTCACGGCCGGACGCCGCATTTCGACCACGAGCATCAGCGGCTTCGCTTTGCTGCGCGGCATTGCCGCCTGCAGGCGCTTCAGGCGCGCAAGCCTGCGTTACCAGATCGAGAATCAGCGCATCGAGGCATGGCTGAAACAGATCGCGGAGATTGCCCCGCAAAACTGTGAGCTCGCCGTTGAGCTCGCGGAATGCCAGACGCTGGTCAAGGGATACGGCGACACCCATGAACGTGGCTGGGCCTCATTCAGTCAACTGTCGTCGCTTGCCCCGAGCCTGGTCAGCGAAGCCGACGGCGCCGCTCGCTTGCGCGCGCTGCGCGAAGCCGCCCTCGCCGACGACAGCGGCTCGCAGCTCGATCGCGTCATTGCATCGCTGCGTATCCACCCACCGGTCGCCGCGTAACCGCGTAACCGCGTAACCGCGTAACCGCGACCATCCTTCGGCGTCGGACGAAATGATCCGTTCCCGACGCGTGGTATCATCGATCGCGATTTTTTTGCGATTTTAGGGTACCACTCGAGATCCTATGTATCTCACGCTGGATAAGAAGGGCACCCTGTACGACCAGATCGCCAGGGCGATCAAGCTCGAGATTCTCGAAGGACGCATTATCGCGGGCGCGAGGTTGCCATCGACCCGCGTGCTGGCAACCGCGCTCGGCGTGGCGCGAAAATCCGTGCTGCAGGCCTATGAACTGCTGTGCGCGGAGGGTCTGGCCATCGCCCGGGCAGGATCCGGCACGCGAGTCGCAAAAGTCAGTCCCGCAACGCCGCCGCCCCGGGCGCGCGACGTGCCGGTCTCAGGCTATGCCGCGCGGCTGCTGTCGCTGCCTCCCATAACGCTGGCCGGCGCGCATGTCAGCGGACGGCCGAAACATAACTTGCTATACGGCGAGCCGCTCATTGAGTCCCGGCTGTTCCATTCGTGGCGGCGCAAGTTGTCGGCCGCGGCACTGCGCGCGGGCCCGACGTATCCGGCGGCCGGCGGCTATCTCCCTTTGCGTCGCGCAATCGCTGACTATCTGGCGCGCAGGCGCGGCGTACTGTGCAGCGCGGCCGACATTCTCATCGTCGCCGGCACTCAACAAGCCCTCACCTTGGTGGAGCGCGTACTGCTGGATCCCGGCGAACAGGTGGTGCTGGAGGATCCGCACTATCAACTTGCCCTGCACAGCCTGCTCGCGCACGGCGCGCAGGTCAGAAGCGCGCGCACGGATGATGAAGGCTTGGTAGTCCGGGAATTGCCGAACCGGCGTACCAAGCTGGTGTTCGTCACCCCTTCGCATCAATTCCCGTCGGGCGTCGTCATGAGCCTGAACCGGCGCCTGGAGCTCTTGCAGTGGGCCGCGCAAAATGGCAGCTGGGTCTTTGAGGATGACTATGACACGGAGTTTCACGCGGGCGGCCGACCGTTGCCGGCATTGCGGTCTCTCGATCTCGCCGACCGCGTCCTGTATGTGGGCAGCTTCTCCAAAACGCTGTTTCCTTCGTTGCGCTTGGGCTACATCGTCTGTCCCGCGACGCTGCGCGATGCGCTGTACAAGGCGAAGCTGCTCGATGATCTCGGCTCTCCCTCGGTGGAGCAGGCGGCGCTTGCGACCTTCATCCAGAGCCGGCAGTACGAGAAGCATCTGCGCAAGTCCGTCAAGGAACTCATCAATCGCCGGCGCACGGTCGTCGAGGCATTGCAGCGTCTCGCAGGCCCGCATATCGAGATCGGTCCGCATCAAGCCGGCATGCATTTTGTCATCTGGTTCCGCCATCTTGGCTTCGATGCGCTCGACGCATTCATTGGCCGCGCCAGGGCCTTAGGGCTAGGTTTGTATCCCATACATCCTTATTACCGCGAACGGCCCGCCCGGCCGGGATTGCTCATCGGCTACGCGGGACTGTCCGTGGGCCAGCTCAAAACCGCGGTGGAACTCTTCGCGCGCTGCCTGGAGGCCGAACAGCCGAAATAGCGCCGCCAAATGCACCTGCGCATCATCTCGTCATGATGCTTTATACCTAAATTATCTATATATGATATAATGAGGCATGAAGCGAATCGTCTGCATGGGCGGCGGACCCGCCGGCCTGTATTGCGCAATTCTGTTCAAAAAGGCGCTGCCGGGCGCGTCGGTCGAGATTTTTGAGCGCAACCGGCCGGACGATACCTTCGGCTGGGGCGTCGTTTTTTCGGACAAGACCATGGGCAACTTCCTGGCGGCGGATGCGCCCTCGCATGCACGCATCGTCGAGGAGTTCTACCATTGGGACGACATCGATGTGCACTTCAAGGGGCAGACCATCCGCTCGCAGGGGCACGGTTTCGCCGGGATTTCGCGCCGCAAGCTCCTGGGAATCCTGCAGAAGCGCGCGGCCTCGCTGGGCGTCAAACAAACGTTCCAGCACGAGCTCGATGACACCAATGAATTCGACGGCGCCGACCTGGTGGTCATAGCGGAGGGCGCCAACAGCAAAGCCAGAAGCCGGCAAGCGGAAAAGTTCCGCCCGAATATCGAAGTGCGAAAGTGCCGCTACATCTGGCTCGGCACGACCCAGAAGTTTTCGGCATTTACCTTTGCGTTCGAGAGAACTGAGCTCGGCTGGTTTCAAATTCACGCCTACCAGTTCAGCAAGGACCTCTCCACTGTCATTGTGGAAACGCGCGAGGAGACCTGGGCGGCGCACGGCCTGGACAAGGCCGATGTCGACCAGTCAATCGCGTTTTGCGAGAAATTGTTCGCGGCCTATCTTGGCGGCGCGCCGCTGCTGTCCAACGCGCGGCATTTGCGCGGCTCCGCCTGGCTCAATTTCAACCGGGTGGAATGCCGGCATTGGCACGACGGGGCCCGCGTGCTCATCGGCGATGCCGCGCACACCGCGCACTTCTCGATCGGCTCGGGCACCAAGCTGGCGATGGAGGATGCCATCGCGCTGGTCCAACATGTCGGCCATGCGAAAGGTGTCCGGTCGGGATTGGAGTCCTACCAGGCCGAGCGCAGCGTGGAGGCGCAAAAGCTGCAGAATGCCGCGCGCAATCGAATGGAATGGTTCGAAAACGTCGCTCGCTACGAAAACATGGAGCCGCTGCAGTTCGCGTACAGCTTGCTGTCGGGAAGCCAGCGCATCGGCCACGCCAACCTGAAGCTGCGCGACGCGCGGTTCATCGACAAGATCGAGACCAACCTGGCGTCGAAGTGCGGCGGCATCGCGGAGCGCCGGCCGCCGATGTTTCTGCCATTTCGGCTGCGCGATATGCAGCTGATAAACCGTGTGGTGGTGTCGCCCATGGCCCAATATCGCGCCGTGGACGGCGTGCCCACCGATTGGCACTTGGTTCACTATGGCGCGCGTGCGACCGGCGGCGCCGGGCTCGTGTTCACCGAAATGACCTGCACTTCCGCGGACGCGCGCATCTCGCCGGGCTGCACCGGATTGTGGAACCAGACCCAGGCGGCTGCATGGCGGCGCATCGTGGACTTCGTCCACAAGGAATCACAGGCGCGCATGTGCCTGCAGCTCGGCCACGCGGGCCGCAAAGGTTCGACGCAATTGGGCTGGCAGGAAGCGGATCATCCCTTGAGCGGCGGCAATTGGCTCCTCTGGGCGCCCTCGCCGCTGCCGTACCTGCCGGGCATCAGCCAGGTTCCGCGGGAAATGACACCGGCGCAGATGGAAACGGTGAAGAGCGATTTTGTACGGGCGGCGACCCTCGG
Organism: Steroidobacteraceae bacterium; assembly: GCA_036495805.1. GTDB lineage: Bacteria > Pseudomonadota > Gammaproteobacteria > Steroidobacterales > Steroidobacteraceae > Bog-1198. The sequence continues at coordinate 13,605 of DASXMG010000051.1, forward strand.
CGCCGCGGCAGGCTTCGACATGCTGGAATTGCACATGGCGCATGGCTACCTGCTGGCGAGTTTCCTGTCGCCCCTGACCAATCTCAGAACGGATGAATACGGCGGATCCGTGGAGAATCGATTGAAGTTCCCGCTGCAGGTATTGCGTGCGGTGCGTGCGGCGTGGCCTGCCGCCAGGCCGGTCGGTGTGCGCATATCCGCTTGCGATTGGACGGAAGGCGGCTTGAGCGAAACAGACGTGATCGTCATTGCGAAGGCCTTGGCGGCGGCCGGCGCCGACATCCTCGATATCTCAAGCGGCCAAACCGTCGCGACGCAACGCCCGGTGTATGGCCGCATGTGGCAGACGCCCTTGGCCGACATGGTGCGCAACCTCTCCGGCATTCCCACCATTGCGGTCGGAAATATCTTCGAGGCCGATCACGTCAATTCAATCATTGCGGCGGGCAGAGCGGATTTATGCGCGATTGCCCGCCCCCATCTGGCGAATCCATCGTGGACGCTCGCGGCAGCAGCCGCGCAAGGCTACACGCAGCAGTCGTGGCCCGAGCCTTATCTCCCCGCCAAGAGTCAACTCGAGCGCGCCGCGGCGCGTGCCGCAACGGCAGGTTCCGTATGAACGGCAACAACGCGCTGCAGGGACGGCATGCGCTGGTAACCGGGGGAGGCCGCGGCATCGGAGCGAGCATCGTGCGGGCGCTGATCGCTCAGGGCGCCAGAGTCAGCATGCTCGGGCGCACCGCTGCCACTTTGGAGGGACTGGCGGCCGAATTGAAGTCCGCCGGCGCGCAGACTTTTTGCGCAACCGCGGATGTCGCCAAGCGCGAGTCCGTCGACGCGGCGTTTGCCGCCGCGCGTACCGCATGCGGCCCGATCGAGATTCTGATCAACAATGCCGGCCAGGCGATCAGCGCGCCGATCACCAAGCGCGATGATGCCCTGTGGGAGCGTTTGCTCGCGATCAATCTGTCGGGCACGTACTTCGGTATTCAGGCGGCATTGCCCGACATGCTGCAAGGCGGCTTCGGGCGCATCGTCAATATCGCCAGCACCGCAGGGCTCACCGGCTATCCCTATGTCGCTGCCTACTGCGCGGCGAAGCACGGTGTCATCGGCTTGACGCGCGCGGTCGCCAGAGAGGTCGCCACGCGCAACATCACCGTCAACGCGGTGTGCCCCGGTTATACGGATACCGATCTTGTCAGAGAAGCAGCCGCAAAGATTTCCGCGGTCACAGGCCGCAAGCTCGAAGAGGCGTTGCAAGCCATGACTAAATCGAATCCGCAGGGACGGCTCGTCCAACCGGACGAAGTAGCCAATGCGGTGGCATGGCTCTGCCTGCCCGGCAGCGAATCCGTCACTGGGCAGAGCATCGTGGTGGCCGGAGGAGAATTGCTGTGAGCGCCGCCGTCGGCCTGGACACGCGCTTGACCGACGAGAGCCATGAGTCGTTGCGATTGTGGCTGCGCCTGCTCACCTGCTCGCACCTGATCGAGAACCACGTGCGCAAGTCGCTGGCCGCGCGATTCAAAACGACGCTGCCGCGCTTCGATCTGATGGCGCAGCTCGAGCGCTTCCCGCAAGGCCTGCAGATGGGCGAATTGTCGAGACGCATGCTGGTGACCGGCGGCAACGTCACCGGCATCGTCGACCAACTGGAGCGTGCCGGCTTGTTGCTCAGAACCGAAGATCCGGCCGATCGGCGCGCCTACTTGGTCAAGCTCACCAAGGAAGGCCGGCGCGTCTTCGGGCAGATGGCTATCGAGCACGAGGCGTGGATCGTGAATCTTTTCTGCGCCACGCCGAAGCGCGAGCAGCGCGCCTTGAGCGAATCGTTATCGAATTTGCGTGCGCAACTGACCCGGAAAACACCATGAAAGATACTTTGAGCGACTATTCCGCGCGGCATTTCCTGTGGAGCGTTCAAAATCGAATCGGCTGGATTACGTTGAACCGTCCGGAAAAGAAAAACCCGCTGACCTTCGAAAGCTATGCGGAACTGCGCGATCTCATGCGCAAGCTGCCCTATGCGCCCGAGGTGAAAGTGATCGTCATCAGCGGCGCGGATGCGAATTTTTGCTCCGGCGGGGATGTGCAGGAAATCATCGGACCGTTGACGCAAATGAGCATGCCCGAGCTGCTCAATTTCACGCGCATGACCGGCGATCTGGTGAGAGCGATGCGCGCATGCCCCCAACCCATCGTTGCCGCGGTCGATGGTGTCTGCGCGGGCGCCGGCGCCATCCTGGCCATGTCGTCCGATATCCGGTTGAGCACGCCTCGCTCCAAAACCGCGTTTCTGTTCACGCGCGTCGGTCTCGCGGGTTGCGACATGGGCGCCTGCGCGATATTGCCTCGCATCATAGGGTCTGGGCGCGCCGCTGAATTGCTTTTGTCCGGCCGCAGCATGGGCGCCGATGAAGCGCTCAGCTGTGGCTTTTACAGCCGCTTGTTGCCGGTCGAGGAATTGCGTGCGGCGGCGGCGCAGCTCGCTCAAGAACTTGCCGATGGACCGAGCTTTGCACATGGCATGACCAAAACCATGCTCAACCAGGAGTGGAACATGGGGCTGGAACAAGCACTCGAGGCCGAAGCACAAGCCCAGGCGATTTGCATGCAGACCGAAGACTTTCGCCGCGCCTATGAGGCATTTTCAGCAAAGCAACGCCCGGCTTTCAAAGGCAACTAACGATGAGCACCAAGACGTTGCAACCGGCGGATTGGCCTCGTCCAAAAGGCTATGCCAACGGCATGCTTGCGCGCGGGCAGATGATATTCATTTCCGGCCAGATTGGCTGGGAGCCTTCCGGGCAATTCAACAGCGACAACTTGACCGAGCAAGTGCGGCAGGCGCTGCGCAATATCGTGCGCGTTCTTAAGGAAGCGCATGCGGAGCCGCGGCACCTGGTCCGCTTGACCTGGTACGTGTTGAGCCGCGACGCCTATCTTCGCGAGGCGCGCGAAATCGGCGCGGCATACCGGGAAATCCTCGGAAAGCACTTTCCGGCCATGTCGGTCGTCGAGGTGCGAGGATTGGTCGAACAGCGCGCGCAGGTGGAAATCGAGGCAACCGCCGTGATCCCCGACGACGAAGCCCATGGCCACCTGGCGTCCGCCTGAACGAATCAAGTACGCGCCGCTGCAGGCACCCTGGCCCACCGCCGTCGAGGCCGAGCAGTCGCAACTGTTTCAGCCGATCATGGTCGGGCCGGTTCGATTGGCGGCGCGCACCTGGGTTCCCGCCATGGTTCCGTGGCGTGCGACCGAAGCGGGCGACGTCACGCCCTCGGTTCTCGCCTGGTATGAGCGGTTCGCGCGCGGCCGTCCGGCGGCGCTGGTCGTGGAAGCCACGGGCGTGCGCGACGTCTCGAGCGGACCCTTGCTGCGCATCAGCGATGACCGTTTCCTGCCCGGGCTTGAACGCCTGACGGAATGCGTGCGCCGCGCCAGCAACGGCGAAACCAAGCTTTTTATACAAATCATCGATTTTTTAAGCATTCGGCGCCGCCCCCCGGCGGAGAAATACTTCGAGCGCTTCTTGCAGGTCACACCGCGCCACCGGGAATTCCTGCAAATGGCCGACAGCGACGAGTCCAGCGTCCGAGCGCGCTTGGCGGCGCTCTCCGAGCCTCAGCTGGAAATGGCTTTGACCGCACGTGAGCTCGAGTCGCTGCGGCAAGGGTTTCGCGAGCGCGTCACCGATACCGACGTGGCCGCCATCCGCGATTTGCCCGCCGCTTTGCCGGCGGTGTTCGCCTCCGCAGCGGTTCGCGCACGCAAGGCCGGCTTCGACGGCGTCGAATTGCACTACGCGCATGCCTACACCCTGGCGTCGTTCTTGTCGGCGCTGAATACCCGAAACGATGGCTACGGGGGCGCCCGGGAACAACGAATTCGCCTGCCGTTGGAGGTGCTTGCAGCGGTACGAACCGAGGTTGGTCCGGCGTTTCCGGTCGGCTGCCGCATGCTCGCGGAAGACTGCATCGAGTCGGGAAGCACGCTCGAGGACACGGAGTACTTTGCGCGGCGGCTCGCCGGCGCCGGCATGGACTTCATCTCCCTTTCGCGCGGCGGAAAATTTGAGGACGCTTCGCAGCCGAAGATCGGCGAAGCCGCGTATCCCTACACGGGCCGCAGCGGTTATGAGTGCATGCCTTCGTATTATTCCGACGCAAAAGGACCCTTCGGCCGCAATCTCGCTGCATCTGCGCGCATCCGCGCAGAAATCCGCCGCGCTGGATTCACTACGCCCGTCGTGCTCTCCGGCGGCATCCATCACTTCAGTCAGGCCGAACAGGCGCTCGCCGGCGGCGCGGCCGACATGGTCGGATTCGCCCGCCAGGCCCTGGCCGATCCGGATTGGTTTTCGAAAGTTCGCGAAGGCCGCGGCGCCGAGGTGCGGCTGTGCCTGTATACCAATTACTGCGAAGCGCTGGACCAGCGCCATCGCGAGGTCACCTGCGAGCTGTGGGATCGGACCCATCTCGATGAGCCGGGGATCATGTTGTCGGCGGACGGCAAACGCAGATTGCTTCCGCCCTAGTAGCCTAAGCTACCAGCCGACTGCCTCGCCGTCCTTTCGGAAATCCGATCCCGAGCGATAGTAACCGGCAACGTGCTTTGCAACGCCTGCCGGTGCCGGCGCGACAGCCGGGTCGGCGACAAACATGAGGATCTGCACGCCGCCCATTTCCTCGCCGCTCACGGATTTCACCGCGTGGCCCATCGCCGCGAGCTTTGCGCCCACCAGATCGTACAAAGGCGTCTCGAGGCTCAGCGAATTGGATATTTGGGAGTGCCGGAATCTCGCCATATCCGCGCCCGCCTGCAAATTGGCGCCAAGGTCCAGGATATCGACCAACAGCTGCGCGTGTCCCTGTGCCTGCATGTCGCCGCCCATCAGCGTTACCGTCATCAGCGGCTGATCGTTGTGCATCACGAACCCGGCGGACAAGGTATTGAAAGGCCTCTTGTGAGGCTCGATGACATTGGGGCTCTTGGGATTGAGGGTAAATAGGGCGCCGCGATTGTGCAGAATGAAACCATAGCCCGGTACCGTGACGCCCGAGCCGAAGGCGGAGAAGTTGCTGTTCACCCACGACACCATGTTGCCGTCGGCATCGGCGGTTGACAGCACAATCGTGTCGCCCGGCATGGAGAAATTTCCCTGCGCGCCCGGCGTCGAAGCATGTTGCGGATCCACTTTGCCACAAAGGGACGCGGCATAGCTTTCCGACAACAACTTCTCGAGCGGCACGCTCGCGAAATTCGGATCCGCGTTGTACTGATACAAGTCGGCGTACGCGAGCTTCTTTGCCTCGATCAGCAAATGCCAGTACTCGGGGTTCGTGGGTCCCAGTGCAGCCAGGCTCTGTCCGGTCGTCCACTGCGGCACGCACACACGCAGGATACTTAGGATCTCATCCGTCGCCCACGCTTGTGCCGGCGGCGGCAATTCCAGAACGTCGTAGCCATGATAGACGGTGCGTGCGGGTTCGACCCACTCACCTTTGTAGTTGGCGAGATCCTCGAGCGTCATCGAGCCGCCCAGTGCCCGCGACTTTGCAACGATGGCCTGCGCGATCTCGCCTTTGTAGAAGGCGTCTGCCCCCTTCGACTGCAGCAATCGCAGGGTACGTGCCAGGTCGGGATTTCTGAATATTTGCCCAGGGCTGGGCTGCGCGCCATTCACATACCAGGTCTTGATCGAATCCGGATCCGGCGAGGTGCAGCACGCCTTTAAGGGCAGCGCATTGGGAAGGCGCCAGTCATGCGCGATCCGCTCGGAAATCGGAAATCCGTCTTGCGCATATCCGGCCGCCGGTTCGAGCACCTCTTTGAAGGTGAGTTTGCCGAATCGTTTGAGCACCGCCTCCCAGCCCCACAAGGCTCCCGGCACCGTCACAGGCAATATTCCGCCCGCCGGCATGCCCGAGCCCGGACCCCAGTTCTTGGGATTCCAGGCGTAGCCCAATTTGTTGAATCGCTCGACGGTCGCACCGGTGGGCGCCATGCCGCTGGCATTCAGCACGTAGACCTTGCGCTCCTTGGCGATGTAGATGATGGCGAACAAATCTCCGCCGATCCCCACCATCATGGGCTCCGTGACGTTGAGCATCGCGGCTGTCGCCACGGCCGCATCGACGGCGTTGCCGCCGTGCTTGAGAATCTGCAATCCCGCCTCAGCCGCCAGTGGTTGACTGGTCACGACCATCCCGTGTTGCGCCATCACTTCCGAGCGGCTCTGCGCCGGCCAACCTTCCGACCGAACGCCGCGAACCGCGCGGCAAAAGGCGGGCTGCGGCGTTGAATCGCAGCCTTGCATCTTCGGCGCCTGAGCGAGAGCAGGGCCGCAGAGGAGACCCGTCATCAGAGCAACTACACATGTGGATTTTTGCATTAGCGGCCCGGCTGGTTGCGAGATATTTGAAGGGTTGCCGATATTGCCACTTTCCCGCAGCCGTTTCACGCACGCGCTAAACTCGCTGCTTTAGAGGAGGCGCTCACCGTTGACTTGGTTACTACACCTCAAAACGCTGCTGAAGGACTTGATCCTCCCGCCCGCGGGCCCGCTCTTCCTCGCGCTGCTGGGATTGGTGCTGCTCAAAGTACGCCCGCGGCTTGCACGGATTTGCCTGATCGTGGGAATCGCATCGCTTTGGCTGCTGTCGATTCCGGTTGTGGCGGATGGATTGACGGGTCTCGTGGAACTGTATCCGCCTCTGGACCTTCGCCAGGCGGCCGACGCGCAGGCCATCGTGATTCTGGGCGGCGGCGGCCAGCGCAAGCTGGCTCCCGAGTATCAAGGACCCGCCGCCGAACCCTTCATGCTCGAAAGACTGAGCTACGGCGCGTACATCGCGAAGCAAACCGGGCTGCCCATTCTGGTCACCGGGTTTTCGCTCGAGGCCCGCGCGATGCACGACTCGCTGCAACGAAATTTTGGGATAGAGACGCGCTGGATCGATGATCAAGCCCACGACACATTTCAAAATGCGCGAAACTCCGCACGGATCCTCACGGCGCAGAACGTGCACCGTGTCATCCTGGTCACTCGCGCGACCCACATGAGGCGTTCGGTGCAAGAATTTACCGATGCCGGCTTGGAGGTCATCCCCGCGCCCGCGGGAATGCTGGCGGTGCGGGATTTCGGCTTGCTGGCATACTTGCCCAACCCGGAGGCGCTGATCCGATCGCAGATGGCCATCTATGAACTGATCGGCGAGCCTGTTCGAATTTTTCTTTCCGCCACTCACCTGCGCCGGCACTAACCGGCATGTGATGTTGACCGGCTCGGTTCTCGCCCGGAAGGCTTAGGAAGAATCAAGGCACTGTTGCCTTCGTGCCTTGATTCTTCTTACCTTCCTGGCTAGCGGTAGCGTGTCATCAACTTGTCGAGCGCCGCACTGCCCGGAGACAGCTTGTCGAACGGAATGCTGTTGAGCGGCACCTTCGCGGTGCGATTGAGGTTGTGAAATTCGGTGTTGTCCGCCTCATTGATGTGAATGAGCCCGGTCACGTATTCATTTTGCTTGAGCTTGTTCTCGATATAGGTGTACGCAGCAGTACGATCCGTCGGGTCGTAAGCCGGATCGAGCTTGCGCAGCACCACGCGGCTGCCGTCATGCAAGCTGACCGGAATGGCTTCGCCGGCCGCATAGTCCACGGCAATTTCCTCGGCCCGCGGCACAAAGTCGGCCTCGACCGCCGCGCGATAGTGCTCGCGGGTAAAGCCATAGCTTTTGGTCGAGCCCTCGTGATCATTGAAGGTCACGCAGGGCGAGAGCACGTCGATCAATGCAAAGCCGTTGTGCTGCATGCCGGCTTGGATCAGCGGCACGAGCTGTGCCTTGTCGCCTGAGAAGCTGCGCGCGACAAAGGTCGCGCCGAGCGAAAGCGCCAGCAACACCGGATCGATCGGCGGCGAGGCATTGGTCTCGCCGCGCTTCGCCTTGCTGCCGATATCGGCGGATGCGGAGAACTGCCCCTTGGTGAGGCCATACACGCCGTTGTTCTCTATGATGTACAGCATGTTGACGTTGCGGCGAATGATATGCACCAGCTGACCGATGCCGATGGATAGCGAATCGCCGTCGCCCGACACGCCCACATAGGTGAGTCCGCGATTGGCGGCATTCGCGCCGCTGGCGATCGACGGCATGCGGCCATGCACGGAGTTGAATCCATGCGAGCCGCTGACAAAATAGGCCGTGGTCTTGGACGAGCAACCGATGCCGGACAGTTTCACCAATTGTTCCGGCTGCAGGGACAGCCCCCAGCACGCCTCGACCAGCGCCGCCGTTACGGAATCGTGGCCGCAGCCGGCGCACAAGGTGGACATGCTGCCTTCATATTGGCGGCGCGTCAGCCCCCGTTCGTTCGTCGGCAGCGAGGGGTGGGCGACTTTCGGCTTGTTGATGTATGACATAGGGAACTCAGGTGTTCAGCGCGGCACCGCGCTCAAGCGCGGCGCCTCCGCCAGCTTGGCACGGATCTCATCGACGATGGGCTGCGCGGAAATGGGCAGCCCGCTGTAATTCAGAATGGAGAACAGCTTGGCTTTGTCCACGGCCGTCTCCAGTATCAGCAAGGATTTCAGCTGCGCGTCGCGATTTTGCTCCACCACGAAGATGGTCGCGTGCGACTTCAAAAACGCCTCCACTTCACTGTTGAACGGGAACGCCTTCACGCGCAGATAGTCGACGTCGATCTTCTGATGGTTGAGGACATCGAGCGCCTCGCGGATCGCGCCGTCGCAGCTGCCGATGCTCACGATGCCGACGGCACTGTTGCCTTTGCCGAGCACGGCCGGCTTCGGCACGTATTTGGCAGCGGTGGCGAATTTGCGCTTCAGCCGGTCGAGTACAACCTGGTATTCGGCCGAATCCTCGGTGTATCCGCCATATTGATTGTGGCCGGAGCCGCGCGTGAAATAGGCCCCTTTGGGAGAAGTTCCGGGCAGCGTGCGGTACGGAATCGCATCATCATCGCGATCCAGGTATCGATAGAATTTTTCCAAGCCCTCGATTTCCTGCTTCGACAGCACCTTGCCGCGGTCAGGCTGGTACGCGTCATCCCATTTCAAGTCCGGGCACATCCAATCGTTCATGCCGATGTCCAGATCGGACAGCACGAACACCGGGGTCTGCAGCCGTTCAGCGAGGTCGAAGGCCTGCACGGCCATGTAGAAGCACTCCTCGGGGTTGGCCGGAAAAAGCAGCACATGCCGTGTATCGCCATGCGATGCATAGGCGCAAAGCAGCACGTCTCCTTGCTGCGTGCGCGTCGGCATGCCGGTGGAGGGCCCGACCCTTTGCACGTCGAAAAGCACGCAGGGCACCTCGGCGTAATACGCCAGGCCGATGAACTCGTTCATCAGCGAAATTCCGGGCCCGCTGGTGGGCGTAAACGCCCGGGCGCCGTTCCACGAGGCGCCCAACACCATGCCCACCGCCGCCAATTCGTCCTCCGCCTGCAGAACCGCGAAATTTCTCTCGCCGGTCGCCGGATCGACTCGGTAACGCTCGCAAAATCCCCTGAACGCATCCATCAACGAGGTCGATGGGGTAATCGGGTACCACGCGCCCACCGTCGCACCCGCAAACACGCAGCCGAGGCCCGCGGCTGTATTGCCGTCGATCATGATGTGGCCGCGCGTCTTCTCCATGTGCTCGACGCGCAGCGGCAGAGGTGAGGCCAAATTCGCCTTGACGTAGTCATACCCAAGGCGCAGTGCCTTGGTGTTCGAATCGAGCAACTTGGGCTTCTTGCCGTAGCTCTCGCTGAGCAGCCCGCTGATCACATCGAGATCGACGTCGAGCAGCGCGGCAAGCACGCCCGCATAGGCGATGTTCTTCAAGAGAATGCGATTGCGCACGCCGTCGAAATTTTCGTTCACCAGCTTGGCGAGCGGCACGGGAATCACCGTGATGTCGCCGCGCTGCAGGAGCGCGCTGCGCGGCCAGGTCGAGTCGTAAACCAAATATCCGCCGGAACGCAGCTCGCGAATGTCCTTCGAATAAGTCTCGGCGTTCATCGCGACCATGATGTCGACGTGGCTGGCGCGCGCGGCATAGCTGTCGCGGGTCACGCGGATTTCATACCACGTCGGCAGCCCCTGAATGTTCGAGGGGAAATAATTCTTGCCGGTAACCGGCACACCCATGCGGAAGATCGCCTTCATGATCAGCGAATTGGCGCTGGCTGAACCCGTGCCGTTGACGTTGGCGAACTTCACCACGAAATCGTTTACGCGGCTGGCCTCGGCAATCAGGCTGGGCATGCACGAACCTCCTCATCGATGGCGAGCGGAATTCGAATGGTCGACTTCTGCATGTCCCATGCAGCCGTCGGACAGCGCTCCGCGCACAATCCGCAATGCACGCAAACATCTTCGTCTTTCACCATGACTCGCGCGGTTTGCGGCAACGCCGCCGAGACGTACAGCGCCTGGGTCGGATTGGTGGCGGGTGCCGTCAAGCGGGCGCGTAATTCGGCGTCCGCGCCGTTCTGCGTAATGGTGAGGCAATCCACCGGGCAGATGTCGATGCACGCGTCGCACTCGATGCACAGCTTCGCGGAAAATACCGTCTGCACGTCGCAGTTCAGGCAGCGCTGCACCTCGAGCGCGGCCTCTTCCGCGGTAAAGCCCAGTTCGACCTCGATGTTGATTTTCTTGAAGCGATCGATCAATCCCACATGCGGCACGAGGCGGCGTTCGACGCCGTTGTATTCGTTCTTATAGGCCCATTCGTGCATGCCCATCTTGCGGCTGGACAGGCTTACGCCCCGCGGCAAGCGCTCGTCGATCGACTCGTCGTGGCAGAATTTGTGGATGGAAATCGCGGCCTGGTGGCCGTGTTCGACCGACCAAATGATGTTCTTCGGGCCGAAGGCCGCGTCGCCGCCGAAGAAAACATTGGGTAGGGTCGATTGAAATGTTCGCGCATTGACCTTGGGAACATGCCATTTGTCGAGCTCGATGCCGATGCCCTTTTCGATCCACGGAAACGCATTCTCCTGGCCGATGGCAAGAATGACGTCATCGCAGGGAAAGAATACGTCGCCGAGCGAACGAGTGGCTTTGATGTCGCCGTTCTCGATGTCGTATTCCAATTTCTCGAACATCATGCCGGTCAGCTTGCCGCCCTCGACGACGAACGCCTTGGGAGCATGATTGACGACGATCTCGACTTTTTCCGCCTCGGCGTCTTCGAGCTCCCACTCGGAAGCCTTGAAGAATTGACGCGGCTTGCGCGCCATGACCTTCACATTTTTCGCGCCGAGCCGCAGGGAGCTTCGGCAGCAATCCATTGCGGTATTGCCGACGCCGATGATCAAAACGCGTTCGCCGACCTTGTCGATGTGGCCGAAGGCGATGGATTCGAGCCAGGCAATTCCGATATGAATACGGTCGGTATCGTGGCGGCCGGGCAGTTCAAGCTCCTTGCCCTTGGGCGCGCCCGAGCCGACGAACACGGCGTCGAATTCTTCGGCATCCAGCAGCTGCTTCATGCTCTTGATGGGCGAATTCAGCCGCAGGTCCGCGCCCATGCCGACGATGTAGCCAATTTCCTCATCGAGGACTTTCGCCGGAAGCCTGAAGGCAGGAATGTTGGTGCGCATCAATCCGCCAGGCACGGCGTATTGTTCGAAGATGATGACTTCATAGCCGAGCGGCAACAAATCATTCGCCACCGTGAGCGAAGCCGGCCCGGCACCGATACAGGCAACGCGCTTGCCGTTTTTTTCACGCGGCGCCTTCGGCAGCAGCGCGGTGATGTCGTCGCGGTTGTCGGACGCGACGCGCTTCAGCCTGCAGATGGCGACCGGCTTTTCTTCGATGCGGCCGCGGCGGCAGGCTGGTTCGCAGGGTCGATCGCAAACCCGGCCCAGGATGCCCGGGAACACGTTCGATTCGCGATTCACCATATAGGCCGCGGTGAACTCGCCTTGAGCGATCAAACGGATGTACTCGGGAACGTCGGTGTGCGCCGGACAGGCCCACTGGCAATCTACAACCCGATGGAAGTAATCAGGCTTGGAAGTATCGGTCGGCTCCATGTTTCCTCGTAATTCTATCCCCAAAGCCAATAGAGAAGTATAACGGTCGGGTAGCGCTTCAGGTGTGATGCAGACAGGTATGAAGGACGGCTGCGGTGCGCTGCGACGCGATCCGTTTTTTTGATAAGCTGTTGAAATCAATCAATTTAAAGAGCGTGGCATAGCATGATCCTCGTTCAAGGCCAGGATGCGACCTGTCCGCATTGTTGGGAGCGGATCACGCTGACGCTGGATCTGTCGGTTCCGGAGCAATCGTATATCGAAGATTGCCCGGTTTGCTGCAAACCCTTGGTCGTCTCGTACAGCACGAACAATGGGGAAATCGCCGAATTTAACGTCGAGGCCTCCGATTGAAACGACAACCTGATTCGCCCCCCCGGGGCGGATTCAAGATGTTGCGCATTCTCGTCCTGCTGTTGGTGTTGCTGGTGGTGGCGCTGACCGCCTGGCAGGACCGGTATCGCAGCACGCGCTGGCGCGAACCGTTGTACGTCGCCATCTACCCCATCGCCGCCGACGAGAGTCCGACAACCTCGAGTTACCTGGCGGCCCTCGGTGCCGATCGTTTCAAGCCGATCGATCGCTTTTTCATGCATGAAGCGGAGCGGTATCGCTTGAGTGCGCGCGAACCCGTGAGGACCCGCTTAAGGGCCGAATTGCATGATCGGCCGCCGGAACGCGCACCGGGCGCGGGCGTGCTCGCGACGGGCTGGTGGAGCCTGAGGCTTCGCTATTGGGCGTGGCGGGCAAGCGGTCATGTGAACGAACCGGAAGACATTCGCATGTTCGTGCTGTATCACGATCCCGCTCTGACGCCGCAGGTGCCCCATTCGCTGGGGCTGACCAAAGGACTGATCGGCGTGGTGTACGCGTTCGCGGCGCCCGATATGGATGGCGAAAATGCCGTGGTGATCGCGCACGAATTGCTGCATACCGTGGGTGCCAGCGATAAATATTTACCGGGCACCGATGCGCCCCGATTTCCCGACGGCTATGGCGATCCCGAGCAGGTGCCTCTCTATCCGCAGCGCTTCGCGGAGATCATGGCGGGGCGCCGGATGCTGGCGGCGGACCGTTGGCAGCAGGCGGCAGATCTCAACGAGGTGCTGATCGGCCCCGCGACGGCGCTCGAAATACGCTGGCAATAGCGGGCACACCGATCCGGCGCTCACCTCAAGGCGGCGAGCACCGGGCCGTGCATGGGTCCGTTGCTGGCGAGCACAGTCGTCGACTCGAGTGTGACGGGTGCGCCGTCCAATTCCGTGAACCGGCCGCCCGCTTCGTTCACAATGGCCACGCACGCGGCGATATCGAGAATATTGATGTCGGTTTCAATCACCGCATCGATCTTTCCGGATGCCAGCAGGTGATAGTGCAGAAAGTCGCCGTAGCCGCGAATGCGGTTCAGCTGCGCAATCATCGCGCCGTAGCGCGTCCATTGCGCGCCGGTGGCGAGACTTTTCATATTGCCGCAGGACAGGTGCGCCGACTCGATGCTCGACACGCTGCTGACCGCGATCGGCTTACCGTTGAGGAATGCGCCGCGCCCGCGCTGGGCATAGGCGAGCTCGCCGTAAATCGGTGCGCTCGAGACGCCCAGCACAATCTCGCCCCTGTGCATCAGGGCGATTTGCGTGGAGAACATGGGGTACTCGCGCACGAAGGCTTTGGTGCCGTCGATGGGATCCACTATCCATAGATATTCGGCGTCGAGGGCGTGCGCGCCGGTTTCCTCGCCATAAAAGCCGTGCTCGGGAAAGCGCGCCTCGATGAGTTCGCGAATCGCCAATTCACAGCGTACATCGGCCTCAGTGACCGGCGATTTGTCCGCCTTGATGCGGATTTCGATATTGCGCTGATACAATGAGCGCGCGATCAGCGCAGCCTTTTCAGCTGCATCCAGCGCCGCCTGCAGTTCCGGAGAGTGCTTCATGTTGCGCCACCATAGCAAACCTTGTGCTACCGTCGCATCTTGCAGGGATCGTTGAATCATGGGCAATCGGCTTAGCAAGATTTATACGCGCACCGGCGATGACGGCAGCACCGGCCTCGGCGACGGCTCGCGCGTGGCCAAAGAGAACATGCGCGTCGAGGCCTACGGCACGGTGGATGAAACCAACAGCGCCGTCGGGGTCATCCTTGGGCACGCGGCGCTGCCCGCGGAAATCCGCCGCGCGCTGACGGAGATTCAGCACGATCTGTTCGATCTTGGCGGAGAGTTGTGCATCCCCGGCCATGTCATGATCAAGCCCTCACATGTCGATCGGCTCGAGTCGGAATTGGACGGGCTCAATGAGAGCCTGCCGCCGCTCAAGGAATTCATTTTGCCCGGCGGCGGCCCGGCGGCGGCCGCCTGCCATCTGGCGCGCGCCATTTGCCGGCGCGCGGAGCGTCGCTGTTGGTCGTTGGCGCGCGTGGAAAGCGTATCCGCGGACGCGCTCAAATATTTGAACCGGCTGTCGGATCTTTTGTTCGTGATGGCGCGCGTACTTGCACGCGGCGCCGACGGCGAAGTGGTTTGGCGCCGCCGTCCCCTGCCCTGAGTTCGCCCTGCCCTGAGCTCACCCTGCCCTAAAGAAGATTGGCTCAGCCGGCGCTCGCCGACGGCAGATGAGAATGCAGCCATTCGGCATGCCAACGTTCCAAATCCTCGAGCGCCAGCGGCCGGCAAAACAGAAACCCCTGAACCTGGTCGGCATGTCGGGACTTGAGGTAATGCCATTGCTCTTCGGTTTCCACGCCCTCGGCAACGGTATCCAACCCCAGGCTCTTGGCCATCGCGATGATGGCATCGACCAGCGGGGCGTTTCCGCCGCTCTTCGAGACGATGTCGCGCACAAACACACGGTCGATTTTCAGTGTGTCGATCGGAAAGTGCCGCAGATATGACAAAGAACTGTAGCCGGTGCCGAAGTCATCCAAGGCGGTCGCGACGCCCAGCTCCTTCAGCGCTTTGACCGCCTTGCTGACCACGGCGGAATATTCGATGAGCGCTCCTTCCGTGAATTCCAGCTCGATCATGCGCGGCTCGATCCCGGCCGCATGGATGGCACGCGACACGCGCTCCGGCAAGCTGCCATCGCGAAACTGTACGCCCGAAACGTTGACGGCAACCTGCCAGCGACATTCGCCGGCGTCCCGCCAACGGCGCGCCTGGGCGCAAGCCTCGCGCAGCACCCAGTCGCCGATCTCGACGATCAAGCCGCTTTGCTCCGCGAGCGGAACGAACTCGTCGGGCGAGACAAAACCGCGTTGCGGATGCCACCAGCGCAGCAAAGCCTCGACGGCTTCCACGCGCATGCCCTCAACGGCCAGGCGCGGCTGGTAGTTCAGCGTGAACTCGCCGCGCTCCAGGGCCTTGCGCAAATCGGCTTCCATGGACAGGTGCTTGGCCGCGCGCGTGCTGATCGATTTCTTGAAGAATTCCAATCGGCCGTGGCCGGCCTTCTTGCCGTGATGCATCGCGGCGTCGGCATTCTTGATCAACGCTTCCGGGGTCAGCGCATCGCCGGGATACATGCTTGCACCGATCGTCGCCGACAGCGGTATCTCCTGCTGCGCAAACACGAACGGCCGCGCCAAGGCGAGCTGCACGCGCTGCGCCACGACCTGGACGCTGTCGGTCGTCGCCACACCCGGCAGCGCGAGAGCGAACTCGTCGCCGCCGGTGCGCGCCACCCAATCATTGATGTCGTTCAGCGCGCCGTCGTCGTGCAAAGTGCGCTCCGTATCCCGCAAGCATAGCTGCAGGCGATGGGCGATCTCCTTCAGCAGGCTGTCCCCGACTGCCTGACCTTGGGTGTCGTTGATGCGCGAGAAGTTGTCGACATCGATCATCAGCACGGCAATCCCGCGCTGGCGCGGGATTGCCCATTCCACCTGTTGCTCCAAGATCTGCAGCAGCCGTTGGCGGTTGGGCAACCCGGTGAGGGGATCGTAGTACGCCAGGTAGCGCACCCGCGCTTCGCTCTCCCGCAGTTGGTCCTGTGTCTCCTTCGCGCGCACCAGGAACTTGACCCGCTCCGCCAGCAACATCGGATTGATTCCTTTCGAGGAAAAATCCGTGGCGCCTGCGTTGTAGGCGCGTTGCACCGACTGCATGTCGTCCAGGCTGGTCTGCATCAAGATCGGCACGTGGCGCGAGCTTAGGCTAGACCGCAGCTCGCGGCAGACATCGAAGCCGCTCATGCCGGGCATGACCACATCGAGAACCACGCAGTCCGCCGGATGGGCTTGAAACTCGATCATCGCGCTCTGGCCATCGGCGGCCGTGATCACCCGGAAGCCTGCCACCTCCAGCGCGCTGCCCACCAGCAGGCGCGCGCCGGGATCGTCGTCGACGACGAGCACGGTTGCCACGGGGCGGGGCTGATTGTCGGTTTGCTTCATCGTATCCTCTAAGCCGCGCTGGCCGAGCGCTCCTGCATCAGCGCGCTGCAGAAGTCTTGATATTCCCTGCGAATCTTTTGCAACGGCTGCGCCGCCTTGGCGATGCCGCCCTCGCGCAACAGAGCCTCGCATTCCTTGGTAAGCATGGCCAGCCGCATGCCGCCCAGATTGGCCGTGCTGGATTTGAAGGTATGCAGAGCCACCTGTAGAGCCTCGGCCTCGCCGCTGGCCGCTGCCTGTTCGATCGCCGTGATCAGCGGCGGCGAATGCTGCATGTACAGCTCGATCATCGAATCGAGCAGCGCCGGCCGGGCCAGAGCGGCGATATTTCGCAACACAACCGGATCGATGAGCGGCAGCAGCGCGACGTCCCGCCGCTCGGTCTCAGGCAGCACGTGCAGCGCCAGCCAGCGCTTGAGCAGGGCCGCCAGCTGCTGTTGCGAGAACGGCTTGCTCAGGAAATCGTCCATGCCCGCCGCAAGGCAGCGTTCGCGGTCCCCCTCCATGGCGTTGGCCGTCAACGCGATGATGGGCAGCCGCGCGCCGCCCGCGTTCTGTTCGCGCCTGCGCAATTCCGCGGTAGCCGTCAATCCGTCCATCACCGGCATCTGGCAGTCCATCAGCACCGCGTCATAGGCGTCATTGTTCATCGCCTCGAGCGCCAGCCAGCCGTTCTCCGCCGCGTGCGCAACGCATCCCAGGCTTTCCAGCATGCCGACCGCCACCTCCCTGTTAACAGGATTGTCCTCGACCAGCAGAATCTTCGGCACGAAGGCACGTGCCGCCGCGGCCGGCAGCGCCGAGCGTATGGCGGTTTCATCCAGTCCCGCCTCCGGCGCGGCGGTCATGGCGCGGGTCACGCAATTCAGCAGCTGCGAACGGCGCAAGGGTTTGGTGAGAATCGCCGCGAACAGCTGCACCGTTTCCGAATTGCTTTCGTAGTGATCCCGCGTCGTGAGCATGATGAGGCGTATTGCCGCCAGCCGCGAATCCTCGCGGATGCGTTTGGCCAGCTCGATGCCGTCCATCCCCGGCATTTGATCATCGAGCAACGCAAAATCGATTCGCGGGCCTTCGTCCGTGTTGAGCACGGCGAGCGCGTCCGCGCTGGATTCGGTGGCGACGACCTCGACCCCCCAGGAATTCAAATGCTGCGCGAGGATCTGGCGATTGCTGGTGTTGTCGTCCGCGATGAGCGCGTGCAATCCGACCAGTCGCATCCTCGGCAAGCGCGTGAAGGTCGGCGATGCCTCGACCACGGCCGACAGGCGCACTTCGAACCAGAATACCGAACCGCGCCCCACCACGCTGTCGACGCCGATTTGCCCCCCCATCAAGGTGGCAAGTTCGCGGCAGATGGCGAGCCCCAGGCCGGTGCCGCCGTATTTGCGGGTGGTAAAGGAGTCGGCTTGGCTGAATGCGTTGAAAATGTCCGTCTGGGCTTCCGTTGCGATGCCGACACCCGTGTCGATCACTTCGAAACGCAGGTGGCCATCGCCGCCAAGGTCCTTGACCCGCACGATCACTTCGCCGGCGTCCGTGAACTTGATTGCGTTGCCCACCAAGTTGATCAGAATCTGGCGCAGCCGCATCGGATCGCTGCGCACCTTCGCAGGAACGTCGAGCCCGACATCGCATGCCAGCTCGAGCCCTTTGGCATGGGCGCGTGCTGCGCAGATCTCGATCGCCTGCTCCACGGTCTCGCGCAAGCCGAACTCGATGCACTCGAGCTCGAGCTTGCCGGCTTCGACTTTGGAGAAATCAAGGATGTCGTTGATGATCTGCAGCAGCGCACCCGCGGAGTGATGAATGGTCTGCGACAGGTGCCGTTGCCGCGGAGTCAACTCGGTTGCCTGCAGCAGTTCCGACATGCCCATGACGCCGTTCATCGGCGTGCGGATTTCGTGGCTCATGCGCGCGAGAAATTCGCTCTTGGCGCTGCTGGCGCGCTCCGCCGCCTCTTTGGCGCGGGTCGCCTCGTCGATGACCAGTTGCAGCTCGCGATTGGCGTTGCCCAGGTTTTCCGTGCGATCGGCGACTTGCTGCTCGAGAAATTGCCGATATTTCTCCAGGCGCGAGTCGCGATGCCGGATCTGCCCGAGCATTTGGTTGAACCCTTCGATCAGCGTTCCGATCTCGTCCTCTGAGCTGCGCTCGACTCGCAGGCTGTAATCCTCCTCGGTGGAAACGCGCTGCATGGTGTGCGCCAAATTGATGATGGGCCCCGAGATCTGCTTTTGCAGCCGGGCCGCGAGCCAGTAGGATATGAAGATCGCGGCGGCGATGGCTGCAAGGCTGATCAAGGCATAATCCCGCCAGTACGGATACAGCGACGCGATCGGCACGAGAATGTGCACGTAGCCGAGCACCGCGCCTTCGTGCACGGCAGGCGCAGTGACTTGGAATTCGTTTGCATGTGCACGAGCCGGCGTGCCGCCGAGTTCCAGGAACACGCCGTCCGCGGCGCGATCGTAAGTCGCAATTTTTTTCCCGTCGGGCAGATACACTTCGGCGATGTCCACCATCGGTTCGTCGCGCAAATCGCGCAACGCACTGATGGCGGCCGCGGTATCGCCGCGGCTCAGCGCCTCGATTCCAATGACGCCCGTCGTGCGGCCGATGGCTGCCGCACGCTGTTGCATTTCCGCCCGCAGATGCAGCAGGTTGGTGGCAACGTGCATGGCGATCGCTATCGCGAAAGCAGTCATTGCGGGAACCGTTATCACCACACGCAATTTGCGTTCGATCGGGAGGTCCGCGAACCAACGAAACAATAGCCCTCCCCCGCACCGAATTGGTATGGATTACGACCTCACCTTAATGTCGGCTTGAGAGGCGAAATCTGCTGAAATGGAACGTGATCAGGGTCACGTTGCACCCAGAGCCGGGGTTTTCCCTACGGAGCGGGTATCTCGCGGCAGGCGGCGCCGATGCAGCGCCGCGCCCGTTGCCAATCGAAGGCGGGGCCCGGGTCTGTCTTGCGGCCAGGCGAAATGTCGCTGTGTCCTACCACCCGGTCCGCCGACAGTCGAGGGTATGCATCACAGAGGGCGGCGACGACCCTCGCGAGCGTTTCGTACTGGGCGGCTTCGTAGCTCAGCGTATCCGCTCCTTCGAGTTCCACCCCGATGGAAAAGTCGTTGCAAGCCGGGCGGCCGTTATAGCTGGACTGGCCTGCATGCCAGGCGCGATCGGTGAATTTGACGAATTGCGTCAGACCGCCGTCGCGCGCCACCAGCAGGTGCGAGGACACGCGCAGCTCGCCGATGTCGGCAAAATAGGGGTGCATATCGAGCGGCAAGGAATTCATGAAGAGCCGCTCTATCCAGGGGCCGCCGAACTCCCCCGGCGGCAGGCTGATGCCGTGCACGACGATCAATTCCGCCGCGACGCCGGGCGGCCGCGCATCGTAATTTGGCGAAGCGACCTGCCGTGCGCCTCGCATCAATCCGTTTTCGAGATCGACCTGCAACCGTTGTCCCGTCCTGGCCTTGCCGATGACCTTCGTAGCATATGCGACAATTGCCGGCATATGAATGCCACATTCGCTCACGGGCAAATTGCGTGCGGCTGACCCGCATGTTCGTCGCAGGCGAATTGCAGTCCGGGAGCGTCGTGGAACTGCCCCGTGAAACCGGCGCGCACCTGGCCAAGGTCCTGCGCGCGCGCAGCGGCGACGAAGTGGTGCTCTTCAACGGCGACGGCCGCGAGTTCGCCGGCGCCATCGAGAAGGTGCAGGGCTCGCGCGTCAGCGCCGCGGTCGGCGCGGCGCGCAGCATCGACCGGGAATCGCCCTTGCAGCTCACCCTAGTGCAATGCGTGCCGCGCGGCGATCGCATGGACTTCATCGTGCAAAAGGCCACGGAACTCGGCGTTGTGCGCATCGTGCCGGTCTTGAGCCGGCGCAGCGTGGTGCGGCTCGATGAGGGCCAGGCTGCGGCGAAGCAAGTGCACTGGCGCGCCGTCGCCGTGAGCGCTTGCGAGCAATGCGGCCGCAACCGGCTGCCGCGGGTGGACACCCCTCAGCCGCTGCTCAATTACCTTGGCACCTTGCCGCAGGCAACGCCGGGCGAGAACCTGCGCCTCGTGCTGGAGCCTGAACGTCCGCGCCTGGGGGAGCGCAGTGCTCAATGGATCGACATCGCAACCGCCCGAGCGGTATCGCGCGTCGAGATCGCCATCGGCCCGGAGGGCGGATTCGCACCGGAAGAGCTCGACGCATTTGACTTATCGGCATTCTCCCGCGTTGTGCTCGGTCCCCGCGTGCTGCGCACCGAAACGGCGGCGATTGCGGCGATCGTGGTTTTGCAGGCGCGGTTCGGGGACATGTCAGCCGCTTCCGACGATTCGTCGCGAACCGCAGACTCTTGATGGCGTCGCCTCGCAGGGCTATAAACAGCCGACAAGCAATTCGCCGGGATGCCTATGAAGTGGAGAAATTCCCTCGTGCTCGTGGCGCAACTATCTTTGCTGCTCGGCTGCGGCGGTGGCGGCGGCAGCGGCGCAGCTCCGGTCGCTCCGGGAATTACGGCTCAGCCTACCGACCAACGCGTCGTCGTCGGCCAGACAGCGACGTTTAGCGTCACCGCAAGCGGCACTGCGCCGCTCAGCTACCAATGGCAGAAAGGCACGACCCCCATCACGGGCGCCACGGCCTCGAGTTACACCACTCCGGCCACGACGCTGACCGATGATGCCTCAACCTACCAGGTGGCCGTTTCGAACTCAGCGGGCAGCGTCAACAGCAACAGCGCAACGCTGAACGTGGCCGCCGGCACGACGCTGACGCGCGGCGTCGATGTCACCACCTATAAGAACGATGCGAACCGCAGCGGCCAGAATCTTGCGGAAACGTCCCTGACGCTTTCGAATGTAGCGTCGGCGACCTTTGGCCTGCTGCGCCGTCTGCCCGTGGATGGCCGGGTTGACGCGCAGCCGCTATACCTCTCGGCCTTGAACGCGGCCGGCAGCACCTTCAATACGGTGTTCGTCGCCACCGAGCACGACTCGGTTTACGCCTTCGATTCGGACTCGGGCGCCGTCCTGTGGCACGTGTCGCTGCTAGGCGCGGGTGAGAAGCCGAGCGATACTCGCGGTTGCAGTCAGGTCTCGCCTGAAATCGGCGTCACGTCGACGCCGGTGATCGATCGCAGCGCCGGCGCTCACGGCACGATCTATGTGGTCGCCATGTCCATCGACGGCAGTTCGACTTATCACCAGCGCCTGCACGCGCTCGATGTCGCCACCGGTGCGGAGCTGCTGAACGGCCCGGTTGAAATCAGCGCTTCCTATCCGCCCACCGGAACCGCGACCTCGACGTTCGACCCCAGGAGTTACGAGGAGCGCGCGGCGCTGCTGCTCGCGAACGGGACGATCTATACCAGCTGGACGTCGCACTGCGACGATGCGCCGTATGGCGGGTGGATCATCAGCTATGCGCAGAGTTCGCTGGCGCGCAACGGTGTTCTCAACATTGCCGCCAACAGCTCCGCGGGACCCGCGATTTGGATGGCGGGCGGCGGACCCGCGGTGGACGCGTCAGGCAATATTTATTTGCTCGCGGCGAACGGGGCATTCGAGACGACGATGGATGCGAAGGGTTTCCCGAGCGCACAGGATTTCGGCAATTCGTTCCTCAAGATCTCGAGTGCGGGTGCAGGCTTGAGCGTCCTCGATTACTTCGCCATGTCGAATGAGGTGGCGGAGTCGAATGCCGACCAGGATTTGGGCTCCGGGGGCGGGATGCTGCTGCCGGACATGATGGATTCCACCAAGACCGTTCGCCATCTCATGGTGGGTGCCGGCAAGGATGGAAATATCTATGTGGTCGACAGGGACTCCATGGGAAAATTCAACGCGAGCAGCAATACGAACTATCAGACGCTCAGCGGCGTTCTCCCCGGCGGCATCTGGTCGACGCCGGCCTACTTCAACGGCAGCGTGTACTACGCCGATGTCTCCGGTACATTGAAGGCATTTGCGATTTCGAGCGCCAAGCTCGCCGCCACGCCGCAGTCGCAGTCCGGCACGCAATTTACGTATCCTGGGACGGCGCCGAGCGTGTCTGCGAACGGCACCGCCAACGGCATCGTGTGGGCTCACGAGAACACGAACCCGGCCGTGCTGCACGCCTATGATGCAACCAACCTCGCGCATGAGCTGTACAACAGCAATCAGGCGGCGGCGAATCGGGATCAGTTCGGCGCCGGCAACAAGTACATCACGCCGATCGTCGCCGACGGCAAGGTATTCGTGGGCACAGCCAGTGCGGTCGCGGTGTTCGGGCTGCTGCACTGATCGACCCGCTTGTGAGTTAGATTGGATCTCATGACCTAGGGCGTAGGAATGCTGCGAGGCACGGAAGAGCAGTGCCTCGCAGCATTCCTATCCCCTAGGCCGGTGAGGTACGGTCAAACTCACAAGTGCGAGCGCGTTCGAATGGCAGTAGCCCAGCACTGGCCGGAGGAGTGAGAAGATTCAAGGCACTGTTGCATTTCGTGCCTTGAATCTTCTTACCCTCCGGTCATGGCATCACCGAGGTTTCCTCGGCAATCATTTGCTCGAGGCGTTGCAGGTCGGGAATCAGCGGCGTCTCGTTGACCATGCGGACCTGGCAGATCACCGGTGAACGCTCCGGAAAGCTGCGCGAAGGATCGGGCCGCACGACGTCGGCATTGACGCGCACGAGCTGCGGGAATCCTTGGGTCAGCATCCCAAAATAGCCGGCTTTCACCTGGCCGCCGGCGGCGTGGAAAATCACGATTCGGGTTCTCGTTGAGATGCTCGGCAGCGGCTGCCCGAAAGCCCCTTCGAAGGACACCACCGGCACATTGCGCCCGCTCCAGCTCACCACACCCACATACCAGGGCGGCGCGTTGGTCATTTCCGCCGGTGCTTGGTAGCCGATAACCTCGGCAACGCAGGCGCGCGGCACGATCAAGCGCTCCCCTGCCAGAGGCACCAGCAAGCTATAGAGCTCGTCGCGCAACTCTGACATGCGGCCCTACCGAGCCACGGCGCTGCGGCGATTGACCAGCGGCTCGATTGCATCGAGCAGCTGGCTCTCTTGATAGGGCTTGCCGAGATAGTCATCCACGCCAAGCTCGATGGCCCGCGCGCGGTGTTTCTCGCTCACCCTCGAGGTGATCATCACGATCGGGATCTGCTTCAGGCGCGGATCGTTGCGCACGTGCGCGGCCACTTCGTAGCCGTCCATGCGTGGCATTTCGATATCCAGCAGGATGATGTCCGGTAAATTCTCTTGCAGCAGCGACACGGCGTCGACGCCGTCCTTCGCCGTCAACACGCGCATGCCATTGCGTTCCAGCAAGCGCTGCGTCACCCGGCGCACCGTGATCGAGTCATCGACGACCAGCGCGAAGGTGCGCCGGTCGCGCTGATCCAGCACGACCGTTTCGGTGGGGCGTGCGCGCCATTCGGATCGCACCAACGAACCCATGTCGAGAATGAGAACGATGCGGCCGTCGCCCAGGATCGTGGCGCCCGCGATGCCGCGGATCGCGGATACCTGCGGACCCAAGGACTTGACGACGATTTCGCGGCTGCCGACCAATTCGTCGGTCACCAGGGCGGTCGAGTGTTCGCCGGCGCGGATCAGCACCACCGACATGGATACGTCCGAATCGGGCAGGCGCGTGGCGCCCAGGCCGACGAATGAGCCCAGGTGCTGAAAACGATATTTCTGGCCGCCGTATTCGAACAGCGGCGCATCCTTGCCCAGATGCCGCGCGACGATATTCCGCGGCAGGCGCACGACCCCTTCCACCGTCGCCAGCGGCAGGGCATAGGTTTCCTCCGCGACTCGCACGATCAACGCCTGGCTGATCGCCAGGGTGAAGGGCAGACGGATGGTGAATCGAGAACCCTTGCCGTAGGTCGAGTCGATGAACAAGCCGCCGCCCAGCTTTTTGACTTCGGTCGCGACCACATCCATGCCGACGCCGCGGCCTGCGGCCTGCGTGACGTGACCGGCCGTGCTGAAGCCGGGCTCCAATATGAGCTGCACGGCCTCCTCGTCGGTGAGTTTCGCGTGCGCATCGATCAATCCGAGTGCAATCGCCTTTTCGCGGATGAGCTTGACGTTGATGCCGGCGCCATCATCCGCCACGACGATGACGATCTCCGCTCCATCGCGCTCCAAGCTGATTGAGATTCGGCCGACATCCGGTTTGCCGAGCTGGGCACGCCGGTCCGGTGCCTCGATGCCGTGCACGACGGAATTGCGCAGCATGTGCTCCAACGGCGCAACCATCCGCTCCAGCATCTGCCGGTCGAGTTCCGCGGCTGCGCCTTGCACAGCCAGCTCGGCCCGCTTGCCGGTATCGTTTGCGGCCTGCCGCACCAATCGCGTCAAACGCTGCACGTGCCGTTGGAAAGGCACCATGCGCGTGCGCATCAGGCTATTTTGCAGTTCCGTGATGACTCGCGCCTGCTGCGTCAACAGGCTTTGCGCCTCGCGCGTCAGGGTTTCGAGCAGGCCCTGAATGCTGGCAACGTCGCTGGACGTTTCCGCGAGCGCGCGCGAGAACTGCTGCAAGGCAGAGTAGCGGTCCAACTCGAGCGGATCGAAATCGTCGCGCCGCGGTTCGATATCCTGGTGCCGGTGCAAAACTTGCGCCTCGGTCTCCATTTCCAAGCCGCGCAATTGCTCCTTCAGGCGCGTAACGGTTCGCGCCAGCTCGGCAAGGTTGAAATCAATCGAATTGACCTGCTGATCGAGGCGGGCGCGGAAAATGCTTACCTCGCCGGCATTGTTGAGCATGGTGTCGAGCAGGTCGGCATCCACGCGCGCCATTTCCACGCGCTCGACGGGCGGTGCCTCGCGCCCCGGCAACACCGGCGCGCTGCTCAGTTCCAGGCTTGATGGAGCATCCTCGCTCACCGCCGCTTCCAGCGGAGAATCCGGCGCGGCTGTACTTACCGGCGCTGCCGTCGGCGCGCGCGCAGCGGGGGCCTGCACAACGGCCGGCGTGGGCGCTGCGGGGGGCGCGATCGGCGCCGCGGCGGGCGCAACTGCCGCCGCGCCGGCGGAGGCCGCGGCCGATTTCTCCGCGGCGGGTTGATTCGCGAGCCCGCGGATTTGTGCAATCAAGCCGCGCGCCTCGCCCGGCAGCGTGCCGGCACTGACCAGATCGCGCATGCGCGAAAGCTCGTCCAGGCTGGCCTGCATGACGGTGTGAGCATGATCGTCGCCCGCCACCGCGCCGCCATCGATCTGCAGCACCAAGGTTTCAAGCTCGTGACTCAAGTCGCCCATCGCGGTTACGCCCGCCATCCGCGCGCCGCCCTTGAGCGTGTGCAGCTGCCGTTGCAGCTCTGCGACGGGTTGCTTGTCCTTGCGATCCTTGTTCCAGACCGTCAGCGAACCTTGAGCGGCTTCCAACAGCTCGGTCGCTTCCTCGCTATAGATGTTGGCGATTTCATGATCGAATTCTTCCGCTGCCGGCGGCTCGGCCGCTTCGGCCGGCGGTGCGGGCGGCGCGGGCGCCGCGGGCGCCGCGGGCACCATGGTCGCCACGGGCGCCACCACCAGCGCCGGCACCATGGCGGAGGCGCTGGTATCGCGCGCCGCGTTGGCGATCATTGCGTCCACTTCGGCTTCCAGATCGCGAAATCTCGCCAACAGGGCCGGCTGATCGGAGAAAAATCCCGTGGATTCATTGATGTGGGAGAGCACGTTTTCGATGGCGCGTACCGACTGCTCCAGCGTCGCCAGGCCTGCATCCGAGAGGCCCTGTCCGCTGTCGAAGACCTTGCGCATGACGTGGTTCAGCGGTTCGGTGATGCGGATGCCGTGGCGGGCCTCCGCCATTTTCGAGCTGCCGCTCAAAGTATGGATGGCCCGATACACCGATTCGGGAAGATCGTGCGGTGCGGGCGACCCTGAGCGCTTGCGCAGGTATTCGCGAATTTCGGTCAGATGACTCGAGGTTTCCTTGGCGTAGATGTCGTGCAGCGCTGCGTCCATGGACGGTTTTTGCGCCGCGCTCGCGCCGGCCCAGCTCGTCGTCGCGCTGTTGGCGTCGGATCCGGCCCGATCCTCGGGCGCAACATTCACCTTGGCCTGCTCCGGATCACGTCCATCGGCATATGCAAAAGCGCGGGTCATCAATGCCTCGATCGGGGTGTGGGTGGCGCGCCCGGTCTCCAGCTGTTCCACCAATTGCGGCAGGGCTGCGACCGAATTGCGCAGCAAGGCCATCATCCCGGGGGTGCGCGAGAGGGTCTTATCGATGATCCGATTCAGCAGATTCTCGATCGACCAGGCAAATTCCGCGATCGCCCGTGCGCCGACCATGCGGCCGCTGCCCTTCAAGGTATGGAAGCTGCGGCGCATGGACGACAACGCTTCCAGATCCATGGGATTCTCGTCCCACAGCGGGAAGGTTTTTTGCACCGAAGCGATTTCTTCCTTGGCTTCTTCGATGAATAACTCGACGAATTGCGGATCGACGGCCTCCGGTTCCGGCACGACGATGAGCGGATTGGTTGCGGCATGCGCGCGCTTGGTGCGCTCCATCGCAATGGTATCCGCCGGATCCAGCTTTACCGTTTTGGCGGCTTCGCTGCTGGTCAGATTCAGGTTCGGCACGCGCGCCAGCGCGTCGTCGTCCGCCAGCGTTTTCAGGCAGGTCTCGGCGTTATCCAGCATGTACCAAGGATCGGTGCGCCCGCTCTGCAGCGTCTCCATGTAGTACTCGATGCTGACGATGGCATCGGCCACGCGCTCCAGGCGGATCGGCTCCGGCGGCGCCGCGCCCGGCTCGATGAGCGTGCGGACTTGCTTGCCGATGGCATCCATCAATTCCACCGCCCGGCCCTTGCCCAGCATGAGCAGCCCCGCGGTGATGCCGCGCAAAAGCTGCGGCACATTGTCGAGGCCCTGCGCCGAGAATTCGTTGGGTTTCTGCACCGCGGCCGAAACCGCTTCCTTGATGCGAGCCAGATTGACGATGCATTCGCGCAGCACCGCCTCGCTGACCTGCCGGAATTCGTGGTCTTGATCGGGCGCAACTTCCGCCGCGGATCCGGCGGCTGCCGCCTGCACGGGCAGGATCAGCCGCACCAGCTGATCGTCGAGGCTGTCTTCCACCGAGAGGAGCACGCCGGCGACCCTGACCAGCGAATCTTCGGTGGGCGGTTTGCCGTCCTGGATGATTTGCGACAGCGCCTGGATTTCATCCTGGACGCGTTGGCGCAACTCTCCCAGGCCCAGCACGCCGAGCGTGTCGCTGATCTTCTTCAACAGCTCGAGCTGCGGCAGCAGCTCGGCGCTTTGGCCGCCCCCGCGCCGCACGAAGATATCCAGGACATCCTTGACCTTGGACAGGTCCTCCTTGATTGCCGCAGCCACCGTGCGCATCAATTTGACGCTGGGCGCCGAGAGGCTTTCGCGCTCCTGCTCGATGGAATCGTCCACCGGCAGAAGTTCGGCGAGCTTGAACGACGCGCGCACCGCGGAAATCCGCCCGCCGCTGGTGGTTGCCCGCGCGACGTAGTAAAGCAGGTTGTTCAGCAGGTCGATCGGCGGATCTTCGCAGTAGCGCGCCTCCCCGAGTTCGTACAGCGCCTTGATTTGCCGGTCCGCCTGGCCGAGCAGGCGTTTCAGGGTCGCGCTGCCTTCCAATCCGTTGGCGCGCACCGCTTCAAGGATGGCGCCCACGACCCACCACAGCTGGAACACCGGCTGCGTCGTTGCGACCTGCTCCAGCTTTTCGGTGACCTTCGCCAGGATCTCCAGGTTCTGCACGGTGCGTTCGCCGCGGATGTAGCCCAGCAAGCCGATTTGGAATCGCGGCCTTAGGCGGCGCGCCCATTGCGCCACCGAAATCGATTGCTCGCCCTGCGTCAAGGACTGCGGCGCGGCGTTCTGATCGGATTTCAGGTTGAGCAGCAGCAGCGTGCCCTCGGAGAGCAACGGGCTGCCGCGCACCGAACGCAAATCGTTGAGCAGCGGCAGCAGCACCAGGGCCAGATCCCGGCCGCCGGACAAAACGCGCTCGAGATACGTGGGCAGCTGCACCATCGCGCGCATCAATGCGTCGAGGCCGTCGACCTGCCGTTTCTGGTCGTTGCCGGAACTCAGCAGGTAGCGCGTGACGTGCTCCATTTCCTCGGCGAGGAGCGCCGCGCCGTACACCTCGACCAGGCGCAGCACGCCGTGCGCGGAATGCAGTTGATCCGCGGATTTCTCCAGCAGGGCGCGCTGATCGGGCCGTTCCGCATACCCTTCCAGCGAGGCACGCGCATCGTTCAATGTCGCCGCGAGTTCCTTGGCGACTATGTGCAGGGTTTGGGAGCTGATATCAGTCATACCGGAACCGTCGGGAGCCTAAGCTCCGATGCCACTCGCCTTGCGCATTTTTCCGGGACTGGCTGGAGCGGGTGCGGCCGGCGCGGGTGCGGCCGGAGCGGGCGCGGCAGGTGCTTTCAATGCGGGCAGCTTGCCCGAGGTGGCGCCGGTGCCGAAGTCGGGAAGCCGGAATCCCGCCACCGACTTGCGCAGCTGCGCCGAAAGCGCCGCAAGTTTGGCGATGGACGTGGACGTTGCCGTCGAACCTTCCGCGGTCTGCGATGAGATCTCGCGCACCACTTGCATGTTTTTTGAGATGTTGCCGGATACCGCGGCTTGCTGGCGCGCACTCGCCGAAATGTTCTGCACCAGGCTCGCGATTTGATTCGAAACCTGTTCGATTTCCTCGAGCGCCGCGCCGGCGTTCTCCGCCAACAGCGCGCCGCCGACCACATCCGTGGTGCTGCGTTCCATGGACACCACGGCTTCGTTGGTATCGGTTTGAATGGTGCGCACCAGCACCTCGATCTGCTTGGTCGCGTTCGCGGCCCGCTCCGCGAGCCTTTGCACCTCATCCGCCACGACCGCAAATCCGCGCCCGGCCTCGCCGGCCATGGATGCTTGGATCGAGGCATTCAGGGCGAGAATATTGGTCTGTTCGGCGATGTCGTTGATCAGCTCGACGATGTTGCCGATCTCCTGGGAGCTTTCGCCCAGGCGTTTGATGCGTTTGCTGGTCTCTTGAATGGTCTCGCGTATGGCATTCATGCCGTCGATGGTGCGCCGTACCGCGTCGCCGCCCTTGTGCGCGACGTCGACCGAATGCCTCGCGACATCCGAACAGCGTTCGGAATTGCCCGATACCTCTTCGATCGAGGCGGCCATGTCGGCCATGGATTCGCTGGCCGCGGAAATCTGGCGCGACTGCGCGCTGCTGGCTTTCGCCATGTGCGCCGCCACCCCTTGCGTCTGCTTGGCGGCGCCGTCCAGCTGAATGGCGCTGTCGTTGATTGTGGTGACCAGCTCGCGCAGCGCCTCGATCGCATAGTTGATCGAATCGGCGATCGCGCCGGTGATATCTTCGGTGACGGTTGCCTGCACCGTCAGGTCGCCATCTGCCAGGCTCGACAGCTCGTCCAGCAAGCGCATGATGGCTTCCTGGTTGCGTTCGTTTTCGCGCACCCGCAGTTCGTTGCTGCGCCGCTTGTCGGCAGTCTTGGAATAGACCCAGGCGAGCGCCGCGAACAGCACCGCCGCCAGTGTCAGAACTGCCAGGATCCAGATCTTGTAGCCGCCGCTGCTGTCCGCCTTCGGCGTCGCGCCGCCGAGTTGCGACGCGAGCGTGTTCGCGAGCGCCGGCAACGCGCGCGCTGCGACCTGTGCCTTTGCGAGGGGCTCTGCCGCGCCGATCGCCTTGCGCACGCTGTTGTTGTACTGCTGATTGCGCTGCACCACCGTTTTCAGACGCAGCTCGGGATCGGCGCCGGTGACCTTTTGGATGGCGATGCCGGATTCTTCACCCGATAGGCCGCGGATCACCTGATTGAGGAATTCCAGGCTGTCCGCCAGGCGCTGCGCGCTGGGGCCGGCGTCGCTGACGCCGGAACTCAAGCCGTTCAGATCCTGCTGAATCCGCTGCACCGTCAACTCGAAGCGCTCCAGATAACGGCTCATGCCCTCGAGCTTCTGCACGCCGACGGAGCTGCCCAGATCGCCCAGTTCGGACAGCAATTTGGGCGCCAGCTCGCGCACTTCTTGATTGGATGATTGGATGGTCTCGACAGCGGTTCGAGCTTCTGCGACCGCCGCCACGCCGTCGTTCAACTTGCTCCACGCCGCCGCATCGCCGTTACCTTGCATGCCGCCGCGCAAAGCCTTGAGCCGGACGGCGCTCTTTGCGAGCGCGTCGAAGGCGCTCGATTCGCCGCGCAACGCGTTTTGCGCCTCAAAGGGCATGCGCTGCACCAGAAGCGCCAATTGCTCGGCGGGCGCGGCGATCGGAACGGAATTGCGCGTCAGCGCCGTCAGGATCGCGGCGCCGATCAAGCACAGCACCACCAACCCGGCCAATACCGGCAGCAGATTGAGATTCGGTGATTTTTCGATTCGCCTAGTCGTCATCTTTTATTCCACAACCTAACTTGCCGCCTGCAGGAAACTCTGGCTTTCCACCAAAGTCTTCAGGCTCAAGACCGGCCAAACTTCGCCCCCGCGGCGAAAGGCGCCCGCCAGATAGCTATCGCAGCGGATCACCGTCGGCGGTGCTTCCGCACTGAATTCCGATTCCGCGAAGCGCCGAAAACCCAGCACCTCGTCCACCATCAGGCCCGCCGGAATATCCCGGTGGTTGACCACGACGATGCGCGTGTTGCGCCCTGACGTGGTCGCGCCGCTGCCGAGGAATTGCCGCAAATCCAGCATCGGCATCAGCGCTCCGCGCACGTTGGCCAACCCCTTGACCCAGCTCTTGGCCCCCGGGATGCGGGTGACCACCGCGGGATACCCAAGCACCTCGCGTGTCTCCTCGCGGGCCACCAAAAAAGTCTCCCCGCCCATGCGAAACGCAACCCCGACCCACTCTTGTCCTGCGTCCGTTTCGGCGACGCTGTTTGCAACCACCGTGCGGCTGCGCTTCTCTAACTCCTTGAGCAATTCAAATGGCCGGTCGCGCAAGCCGCGCAGGCTCGTGTCCGACCCGCTAGACGTACTCGTCATGTGGCCAGTGCGGCCTGCGCCTTCTCGACGAGCGCCTGAGCAGATACAGGCTTGACCAAGTAATCCACAGCGCCCTGCCTCAGGCCCCAAACACGGTCGGTTTCCTGACCCTTCGTGGTCACCATGATGATGGGGATCAAGCTGGTTTCAGGATCGTTGATCAGCATCCGCGTCGCTTGATAGCCGTTGACGCCCGGCATCACGATGTCCATGAAAATGAGATCCGGTTTCATCTCTTTCGCTTTGCGCACGCCTTCTTCGCCGTTTTCGGCGGCGGCGGTCTTGAAACCGTGCTTCTCCAGCGCCTTTTGCATGACGAATACCTCGGTGGGTGAATCGTCGACGATCAGAATCAGTGCCATCGCGTATTCTCCGTCATTTCCCGACGTGAGCTTCGATCGCTCCCAACAATTCGTCTTTGGTAAACGGCTTGGTCAAATAATGTTCCGAACCGACGATGCGGCCGCGCGCCCGGTCGAACAGCCCGTCCTTGCTCGACAGCATGATCACGGGAATCTGTTTGAATACCTTGTTGTGCTTGATCAACGAACAGGTCTGGTATCCGTCCAGGCGAGGCATCATGATGTCAACGAAGACGATATCCGGTTGATGGTCGGCAATCTTGGACAGGGCATCGAAACCATCGACCGCGGTGAACACTTCGCAACCCTCCTTGGTGAGCAGCGTTTCAGCGGTTCGGCGGATGGTCTTACTGTCATCGATCACGAGGACCTTGAGGCCCGTGAGTTTAGGCTTGCCGCTGGTGATCATGCTCTCCATGACTTGCGTAGGTGCTGGAAATCTTGTGGCTTTTTAACATATCCAGGTCGCGCAAGCCACGGTACGGAGTCGACATTTCGAGGCATAGCGACGCAAACAACGGTGGCCTGGTTCACAGTTTTCCCAAGAGAGCGGGCGCCACAGCCGCTTGCTAGACTGACGGAATCAGCATGTCGTCTCGAGTGCGTCTCGTCGTGGTCATGGACCCCATCGGGGCGATTAAGCCGGCGAAGGACACCACCCTGGGGCTGTTGCTCGCCGCGCAGGCCCGAGGTTGGGAGCTGCACTACGCCGAACTGAAAGACCTTTGGCTTCGCGATGGGGTTGCATGGGGCCGGCTGGCCCCGCTTTGGGTCTCAGATGATTCGTCGAAGTGGTTCTCGCTGGGGCAAGCCGCCCCCCACAAGCTGGGGGAATTCGAGGTGATCCTGATGCGCAAGGATCCGCCGTTCGACACCGAATACATCTACAGCACCTACATCCTCGATCGCGCGCAACTGCAGGGCGCTCATGTCTACAATCGGCCGCAAGGCCTGCGTGACATCAACGAGAAGGTCTATACGGCCTGGTTTCCGCAGTGTTGCGCGCCCACCCTGATCACGCGCGACATGCATGACATGGGCGAATTCTTGGCAGAACACGGCAAGGCCGTGTGCAAGCCGCTGGATGGCATGGGCGGCAAATCCATCTTCGTTCTCGAGCAAGGCGACAAGAACCGCAATGTCGTGTTCGAGACTCTGACGGCCTACGGCACCCGTTACGCCATCGTGCAGCGCTACCTGCCCGAAATCGTCACGGCGGGCGACTGCCGCATCATTTTGGTCGACGGAGAGCCTGTGCCGTATGCGCTCAGCCGCATTCCGCTGCCCGAGGACAACCGCGGCAATTTGGCGGCCGGCGCACGGGCTGAAAGCCGTCCGCTGAACGACCGCGATCGATGGCTCTGCGCGCAAATCGGACCTAAGCTGCGCGATGCGGGCATGATATTTGTCGGGCTGGACGTGATCGGCGACTACGTGACCGAGATCAACGTCACAAGTCCGACCGGAATTCGCGAATTGAACAAAAAGCATGGTATCGATATTGGTTCCCTGCTGGCGGAGGCGATCGAGAGGAATTTGGGCGTCGTGTGACTTCAGAAACGCTTCAAACGAATGGCGCGCTGCAAGGCGGCGAGATGCTTAGGTCAGGGCTGCCGCCGGCCAACGATCGCATGTTGACCACGTGCTTCCTCGCGGCGCTGTTGCATGGAATCATCATTCTAGGCGTGACTTTCAGTTCGACCAGCAGCCGCTCGGGAGATAGCGGAGCGCCGGGCCTGGAAGTCGTGCTCGTGAATGAGCGCGCGCCCAGCGTTCCTAAGAACCCGAACGCGCGCTACCTGTCGCAGCGCACGCAATTGGGCTCGGGCAACACCCTGAAGCCGGAACGCAGCCTGATTCCCAAATCATCGTTGATGCCCGTCGATCGCCTCGGGGTTCCGAGCGGCGAGGGCCTGGACCCGCAACGCGCAGGCGCCGACACGGGCGCCGAAGAGCTGGTTGCGACGCACAGCCCGTCGCAGAAGATTTTCTATTTTGCCGCCTCGAGTGCGGCGAAGGACGCATCCGAGCTGCCGCTGTTGCTCGAGAAACGGCCGGATCTCGCGATGACGCCGAACGACGATGGGATCGAGCTGCGGCTGCGCGGCGAGGCGAAGCACGAACTGTGGATTGCCGCCGACACGCGCGAATCCGACGTCGCGGTCTACTTGGACAGCTGGCGCCGGAAAATCGAGCGCGTCGGCACGATGAACTTCCCCGATGTCGCGCGGCGCGAGAAGCACTCCGGTACACCGGTCATCGAAGTGACCATTGGCGCCGACGGCAAGCTGCTGCAAACCGTCATCAGGCGCAGCAGCGGACACGCCGAGATCGACGAGGCCGCCATGAGGATCTTGAAGCTGGCCGCCCCATTCGATCCGTTCCCGAGCGAGCTGTCCACGAAGCACGATCAGATACGCATCGCCTACGAGTGGCAATTTCTCGAAGGCTCGACGCAGGGGGGCGCCGTGTTCTATTCCGAGCCGAACAAGCCTTGAGCGCATGAGCGATTCCGGCTACCTGACCAACCAGCTGCTGATCGCCATGCCGTACATGGGGGATCCTAACTTCGCGCAGACCGTCGCGCTGGTGTGCAATCACGATTCACAGGGTGCGCTCGGGCTGATCCTCAACAAGCCCCTGCCGATGCGCATGGGGGAAATATTCGAACAGCTGGAAATCCAGCTCGGCAAGGGGCCCTTGTCGGAGCGGCAAGTGTTGCGCGGTGGACCGATGCAAACCGATCGCGGCTTCGTCGTACACCGGGCCTTCGGCGAATGGGATTCGACGCTGAAGGTTTCCGACGCGCTGCACGTCACCACTTCACGCGACATCTTGGCAGCCATGGCCCGCGGCGAGGGCCCCGACGAGACCGTGGTCGCCTTGGGGTATGCGGGCTGGGACGGCGGCCAGCTGGAGGATGAACTACGCGCGAATGCCTGGCTCAGCGCGCCGGTGGATTTGGGATTGATTTTCGAGCTGCCGTTTGAGTCCCGCTGGCATGCCGCCGGGCGTCTGTTGGGCGTGGAACTGTCCCGCGTCAGCCCCATCGGCGGAAATGCCTGAGTCGTCCCGACCGAGGATCGTTCTGGCTTTTGATTTCGGCCTGCGCAGAATCGGCGTTGCCTGTGGCGATACCGTGAGCCGCAACGCCTCGGCGCTCGAGACGGTACCCGCCGGACCCAAGGGACCTCGCTGGGAATCCATCAGCGCGATGATCCGCGATTGGCAACCCGACCTGGCGGTGGTCGGGCTGCCGTATAATGTCGATGGTTCCGATAACGAGATGACCGGCGCAGCGCGCGCCTTCGCGGCCGATCTGGCGCAGCGCTACGCGCTGCAGGTCGTCATGGTGGACGAACGCTACTCGTCGCTGGAAGCCGCGGCGCGGCTGCAAACGGCGCGCGAGTCAGGTCTGCGGCGCCGGCGCGTGGCGAAGGCCGACGTCGATGCAGCGGCGGCCTGCGTGATCTTGGAACGTTGGTTCAGCGAAGAAACTTAGGAGCCCCTGGGCGCAAATGCGATCACAACAAGACAGCGCGGGAGGCTTGCGCCACCTCATCACGCTCGAAGGCCTGGCGCGCGATGCCTTGACGGCCATTCTCGATCGAGCGGAACGCTACCGCCGCCTTCCCGGTCAGCCTGCCTACGAAGGGCGCGAATTGGCGGGCGTTACGCTGGCCAATCTATTTTTCGAGCCGAGCACGCGCACCCGTGCCTCCTTCGATCTCGCCAGCCGCCGCCTCGGGGCGCATGTTCTCAACTTGGACCTGCATTCCAGCTCGCGCGCCAAGGGCGAAAGCATGCTGGATACCATCTACACGCTCGAGGCGATGAACACCGACGTGTTCGTCATTCGCGATTCCGAAGCGGGCATGCCCGAATTCCTGATCGATCATGTGGCCCCGCACGTGTCGGTGATCAGCGCCGGCGAGGCGCACCTGTCGCATCCCACGCAAGGGCTGCTGGACGTGCTGACGATTCGCACGCACAAGCGCCGCTTCACCGGCCTCAAGGTTGCCATCGTCGGCGACATCAAGCATTCGCGCGTGGCCCGTTCGGCGGCGACGGCGCTCAACACCTTGGGAACCACGGATTTGCGCTTGGTAGCGCCGCAGGCGCTGCTGCCGGAAGAAGCCGAATTTCGCGGCGCGCAGCGCTTCACGCGCATCGAGGACGGCATCGCGGGTGCGGACGTGGTGATGATGCTGCGCATCCAAAAAGAACGCATGGCGCAAGCCGCGGCGCTCGATGACGCGGCGTACTTCAATGATTTTGGCCTGACGGCGCAGCGCCTCAAACTGGCCGCCCCCAGCGTGCTCGTCATGCATCCGGGGCCCATGAACCGCGGTGTTGAAATCTCATCCGAAGTGGCTGATGGCCCCCGCTCGGTCATTCGCGAACAGGTCAACAACGGCGTTGCGGTGCGCATGGCCGTACTGGCATCGATCGCGGCGACCCTGACTCGCCATCGCCGGCCACTGTAGATCCAGGCGCTACGAGTGCTGTTTGACCTGCGCGGGCGGTCGAACCTCGGCGATGCCGGCCTGCTCGAGCGTGCGCGCGGCGGCGAGGCACAAACCCTCGCGCCACGGCGCGCCGATGAGCTGCACACCCACGGGCATGGCGCGCTCCGCGGGTGAGTCCCCTTCCCCGGGCCAGACCGGGACGGCGCATACCGGCAGGCCGATGCAGGAAATAGGTTGGGTGAGCACGCCGAGTCCCGCCTTGGTCGGAATGCTGCGGCCGTTGATCATCAGTGTCTCCTGGCCGACGCAGGGCGCCACCGCCGGAGCGGCCGCCGCGATCAGGAGGTCGAAGCGCTCGAACAACTGCATCGCTTCGGCGTAAGCGTGCCGGCGCACTCGCTGCGCCTGCGTCACCCACCCCGCCGGAATCAATCCGCCCGCGACCAAGCGCGACCGTGAAGAGGGCCCGAAACCCTCGTATTGCTCGATCAAGCGCGGCCGGTGCAATGCGCCGCCCTCCGCGCCCGTGATGATGTAGGCGGCCGCGCGCGCGACCTCCGCGCTTTTGAGCTCGGTCCATTCGGTTGCCCCGAGCGCAGCTGCCGCCAGTTGCACGGAACGCCGTGCCGCCGGGTCCGCCCACTCGTGAAACCAGCCGCCCAGGATGCCGATGCGAGTCCCCCGCGGCAGGGACAGCGATACGCCGGCGGGTTCGGCGGCGCGCTGCGCGCAGGCAGGATCCGCGAGATCCGCACCCTGCATCGCGTCGTAGGCGAGCGCCAACCCGAGGACGCTGCTTGCAAACGGCCCCACATGATCGAGGCTGTTGACGAAGGGATACGTGCCGGTGCGCGGCAATCGCCCATAGGTCGGCTTTAATCCGAATACGCCGCACAACGATGCCGGCACGCGGATCGAGCCGCTGGTGTCCGACCCCAGCGTGATCGGCACCATTCCGGCGCCGACCGCCGCCGCGGAGCCGCCCGAGGAACCGCCCGCACCGCGGCTGCGATCGTGCGGATTGCGCGTGGTGCCGTAGTGATGGTTTTCCGTGAGAAAACCGTAAGCCAGTTCTTCCATGTTGAGCGCGCCCATCAGAATTGCGCCCGCCCGGCTCATGCGCGCCACGATGGTGGCATCGGCGCCGGCCGGTGCGTTGCCTGCATTTATCTTCGCGCCCGCGAGGGTCACCATCCCTTCGACGTCGAACAGGTTTTTCACCGCGTAAGGGACGCCGGCCAGCGGCGGCAGTGCCTTGCCCTGGGCACGGAGGGCATCGATTGCGGCAGCCTCGCGTTCGGCTCGCAGGAAAGTCTTGGCGGTGAAGCAATTCAAATCCGCATCCTGCGCTTCGATCAACGCCTTGCATTCCGCCAGGACGGACGCAGCGCTGCGCGTGCCCTTGGCGATTTGCTGCGCGATCTCGGCAGAGGAACCCATCACGGGCGAAATACCGGCGCCGGTTCGGATGCGAAGGACAGCGGCCAATCGAAGACCGTTCGCGCGATGGCTTCGAGGCGCGCGAATTGCAGCACGATTTCCGCAATTTCGGCATCGTCAAATGTGTATCCCTGCAGCGCCAACGCCGCGCGCACGTAGGCTCCAAGCGGGTTGTCTCCGGAATCGGTCATCGTTCCATCATGGCACATTCGCCGTTCGTCACGCCTCAAGTCCCGCTGATCCCAGGCTCGTTGCCGTGTTGGGACTTGGCGCACACGCTGGCGCCCGTAAACATCTTGGAGGCTTTATGACCGCGCCGATTTTGTTCAAAGAAGATTTGGGACAGCGCCGCTACGACCTCGACTGGGTCAGGATCTGCGCCTTCATGCTGCTCATCCTTTATCACGTCGGCATGTATTACGTGACGTGGGACTGGCACGTGAAGAGCCCGCATGCCTCGGCCACGCTGGAGCCGCTGATGATGCTGACATCGCCGTGGCGGCTGTCGCTGTTGTTCTTGGTGTCCGGCGTCGCCACGGCTTTTCTGCTGGCCCGCCAGGGTTCCGGCCGCTTCCTGAGGTTACGCTCGACCCGACTGCTCATCCCGCTGGTCTTCGGCATGCTCGTGATCGTGCCGCCGCAGTCCTACCTCGAGGTGGTTGAAAAATTGCGTTACACGGGGGGTTTCGCCGGGTTCTATCGGCTGTACATCACGGGCTTCCATGGATTCTGCCGCGGCGGCGATTGCCTCATCATGCCGACGTGGAATCATTTGTGGTTCGTCGCCTATCTTTGGGTGTACACCGTGGTGCTCTATGCGGTCGTTCGCATTGCACCGCCGGTGATCCCGTGGCTGCGCCGGCTCGCCGAACGGCGCTTGTCCGGCGTCGGGATTTTGCTTTGGCCGTTGGCGTACCTATGCGCGATCCGCTTAGGGTTGGCGGCAAGATTTCCTGCCAACCATGCGCTCATCGGCGATTGGTACAACCACGCACTGTACTTCGGCGTGTTTCTCCTGGGCTTCGCGCTGGCCGGCGCCCGCGGCGCCTGGGCCACGCTGGAGCGCGCCCGGTGGGTCACCCTGGGGCTCGCGGTGCTCGGTTGGGCGTTCCTCATCGCCTATTTCGGCGCCTACAGCGACGATGCCGACGTTCCGCCGCTGGCGTTGCGCTTCTTCGCGCGCGGCATTTACGGTGCCGAGCAATGGCTGGCCATCGCTGCCGTCGTCGGATTCGCCCATCGTCACTGGGCTCGCGACAACGCGGCCCGGCGCTATCTGACCAGCGCGATTTTCCCGGTGTATATTCTTCACCAGACGGTCATCGTCGTGCTGGCGCATGCCCTTAAGCCGTCGCTTCTGTACCCGCCTGTGGAGGGAGTTCTGCTCGTCCTGGTTACGGTCGCAACCTGTTTCTTGAGCTACGAGGCCATTCGCCGCGTAGGGCTGCTGCGGCCGTTGTTCGGTCTCGAGGGAGGCGCAGCGGGCCCGCAAAAGCCAAGGGACGGCCGCCACGCCGTCGCGACGCAACGGCTCGCACCCCGGCTCAACGCCCCGCAAGACATCAACTAATCATGGCAGCGACTTCCATCGCAAGTCGGCCGCGAGCTGCCCGTTCCGGCGGGGTAATTTACGCGGTGCTGGCGGTCCTGTTCGGGCTCTACCTGGGCATCAATTCAATGGTCGGCCTGCGCGGCACAGGGATAGCTAGATGGAAACCGATGGTCTGGGAGCTCAGCAGCGTCGTCGTCATCTTCGCGCTCATCCCCCTGGTGGTGCGCTTCGAGGCGCATTTTCGCTTGGATGCCCATCCACGCTGGCGCATCGCCATCGCGCACATGGGATCGGCGCTGGTGTTTTCGGCGCTGCATGTCGCGGGTATCTTGCTGCTGCGAAAGTTGATTTACGCCCTTGTCGGACAGCGATATGGCTTCGATAGCTTGGCCTTCCAGGCCTTCTACGAGCTGCAAAGGGATCTCATCGTCTATGTCGTGATCTTGGTGGTCATCTTCGCCAACCGCGAATTTCGAGTCAGACGCACCGGCGATCTGCGCGCCGCGGAGCTTGCGGCTGAACTGGACCAGGCCCGACTTAAAGCTTTGACCGCGCAGATTGAGCCGCACTTTCTGTTCAATACGCTGAATGCCATTTCCAATCGCATGCACGAGGACGTCGAGGCCGCCGATCGCATGATCAGCAGCTTGGGCG
This sequence comes from Steroidobacteraceae bacterium, assembly GCA_036495805.1. Taxonomy (GTDB): domain Bacteria; phylum Pseudomonadota; class Gammaproteobacteria; order Steroidobacterales; family Steroidobacteraceae; genus Bog-1198. The sequence goes on from DASXMG010000051.1 coordinate 53,562, forward strand.
CCCTCATGCGCGCCGCTTATGATTCGGACAATCAGGTACTGGTGCCTTTGGCGCGCGAGCTCGAGTGGCTGCGGGATTATGCCGCCATGATGACGGAACGCTTTCGCGGCCAGTTGTCCTTTGATCTGAAGGTTGCGCCCGGCCTTGAAGCCATCGAGGTTCCGCGGCTGCTGCTGCAGCCCCTGGTCGAGAACGCTCTGCGGCATGGGCTGCCGGACGGGCGCGGCAATCTGACGGTGGATGTCGTGCGCCAGGGACCCAGCCTGCTCTACAGCATCCGCGACAATGGGGTGGGCGTTGACGACACACGCATCAAGCCCGGCACGGGGCTCTCGAATGTCGCGCGGCGCTTGGAATTGCTGTTTCCGGGCGCACATACCTTTACGCTGGCGGCGGGCCAGCCCACGGGCACCGTGGTGACCTTGAGCTTTCCGGTCGCTTGACTCACGCGGTTGTCATCGTCGATGACGAGCCGCCGGCGCGTGCCAAGCTGATGCGATTTTTGGCGCCGTTGCCGGAATTCGAGGTCGTTGCGCAGGCGGACGGCGTTGAGAGCGCGGTGGCGGAAATCACCGCACGCAAACCGGACGTGGTCTATCTCGACATCCAATTGGGCGCGCACAGCGGCTTCGATGTTCTCGAGGCGATTCGCGGCATGGAATCTCCGCACATCGTATTCACCACCGCCTACTCGGAATACGCCGTTCAAGCATTCGAGGTGCAAGCGCTCGACTATCTGCTGAAGCCCTACGATCGCGAGCGGTTTTTGCGCAGCATCGAGCGCGTCAAGGCGGCATTGGCGGATCCTGATCATGGCGATTTCGAAGAGCGTGTGCGCCGCGTGCTTAGCGCAATGCCCGGCCATGCGGCGCCGATCAAGCAAATCCTGATACGCGATCGGGCCCGCGCGTACTTCATTCCGGTCGATAGCATTGACCGGATTTCGGCGGCCGGCAACTATGTGGAGATTCATGCCGGCGGCAAAGTGCACTTGATGCGCGAGCCGTTGGCCAAGTTGACGGCCCAGTTGGACGCGGGTGAGTTCATCCGGGTGCATCGCTCCCACGTGGTCCGCCTCGCATCCATCGCGGAGCTCCAGCCCATGTTTCACGGCGATTATGAATTGATCCTGCGCAACGGTGAGCGCCTGTCACTCAGCCGCCGCTACAAGGCATTGCTGCCGCCGGCGATACGCGAGCGGCTATAGGAGGCTATACCCCGCCGCGCTTGGACCGCACCACCACGGTTCCGGCGATCTTGTCGTGCCAGGCCTGGCGATTGTCGTCGAACGCGATCCAGATGAAACCCAGGAAGACCACGAACAGCGAAAGGAAGCATCCCAGCGCGCGGACTATGGCCGTTTCCCAATCCAGGGGCCGGCCATCCAGGCGCACGACGTGCAAATCGAACACGATGCCGCCGACGGTGGTGCCGCGAAGTTTCCACATGACTGCGCCATAAATCGCCAGCACCACGATGTGGAAATCGCCCCACATGTGACCGTCGCCGAAAGGATGCAGCAGGCTGGTTGCGAAACCCACCAGCAAAATATCGAGAAACAACGCGCCCATGCGCACCCAAAACCCGGCGCGCGGCATGGCGGCGGTGATCTGCGGCGGCATGCCCGCGGCGGCCGCGGGCGGCGGAACGGGAGGCGCAGCCGTAAAAGGCGGGGGTGCCGAGGCGAGCGGCTCCGCGGCGGGGTTCGGCGCAGCCGCTGCGGCCGCTGCGGCTGCGTCGCCGGCGGGTGCGGCACTCGCCGTCCAGCCAGGACCTGCCATGGCGGGTGTGGGCGCTGCCGTGGCAGATACCGGCGGTGGATTGTCGCCGGCGCGGCGCGCACGCACGCGCAGCACCAATGTGTAGAGCACGGCGCCGAATCCGAAGAATCCCAGCAGCTTGTAGACCAGGAAGCCGACGATGGGCACGACGTATATCACCAACACCACGGCGCCGCCGATGAGCACCGCGAGGGCGGGATGGCCAGCGGGGCCGGGCCGACGGCCCGTGATGCGGCCGCCGAGCCACGCCAGCATGACGGCCTTGCCGAACAGCGACATGCAGAACAAGGCGCCCACGGCGAAGGGGACTGCCGCGATGCCGATCACGGTGACGCACAACAACACCAACAGCACCGGCGTCAAGAGGATGCCGAGCAGCGCCGCCAGCGCCGTATGTCCGGGTTGCGATTCGAGCGTGTGCACGCACGCGTCTATCCCGTTACGAAACAACAGCGCCAGACAGGCATAGAACGCCAGGAGCCCAAGCGCCAGTGTCCAAGCCCAGCCAAGCCCGGCGCTGAAGGCCAAGGGGCGGCCGAGCAGCAGGCAATGGGTGATCCAGGCGTTCAGCCCGCTGAATCCCGTGGCACCGGCAATGTCCCATTCGATGATTCGTTGCACCGAGCCGTGAACGACGGCGCCGGGATCGCGCTCTAGGCCGCCCATGACGGTGATCACATCGCCGCCGACTTCTGCGTTGGGTCCCAGTTCGACGTTGCCCAATACCGCGACCACATTGCCATTGACCTTGCTGTCGACATAGACGTTGCCCATGACGGCGACGGCGTTGTCGCTCACAGGTCCCGTGACCCGCGTATTGCCGATCACCGAAACGACATCCACCGCTTCGCCGTCGCTGGTCGAAGACCCGAACACCGACACCACCGAGTCGGCCTTTTGGCCGCCGGCTAAATGGCTGGAATGACCGATGCTGACGACATCTCCGTCATCGTGATGCTGCCAATTGCGCCGACGGTGAAGCTCGACGCGGTTGCGCCAATCCGAGCGGTCGTCGCGATCCGCGTCATCGTTGAACTCATCGTCGCTCGAAGCAGCCGAAGCCGCGGCGGATGCCGCCTCGTCTTTGGCCGGTTCGGTAGCGCTGGGCGGCGCGGGTGCGGTCGCCTTCACGCCGTGCGCGGCGGCTGCGGCAGCGCCCGGGTGCACGGTGAGGGCCGTCAGGCACAGCAGCGTGAAGAGAAAACCCAAGCGCCGCAGCAAGATCAAGGAGTTCATAAATCGTCACCTGCCGATGTGGGCCGAAGATAGAGCGTCCGATAGGCCGCTGCACCCAGCCCGAATAACGTCACGTAAAGGAAGATCCCCAGGCCCAAGGTGCCGTACAGCCACAAGGGGGGAATCGCACGCACCAAGAGCGTCACCAAGCCGCCCGCCGAAGAGACGACCGTCAAGAAGGGATGTGCCCAGGACAGAACGAGTGCGGCGGCCTGATCAAAGGAGCGGTCTGCCAGGAATGTGGAAACACCACCCAGGATGGTCCCGGCCACGAGCGCCGCGCATACCAAAACGAACATAACGCGCGCGCCCACGGGCCAGTTGGCAAAGCTCACCCGCCACCAAGGCAGTAGAGCACGGCGCGCCAACTCCGTGGCCACGCGCGACTCCAGGGTGCCGGGCGCCCGGCGCGGCGGCAGTCCCACCAGGGTCCGCTGCAAGACCTGTTCAAGCTTCTGCTCTGATTCGGTACGTTTGTTCATGGAATCAGCCATCCAGTGTATCCCGCGCCCCGCCCGCGTTTTGCAGCAGGGGCAAAAGCGCCGCGCGCGCGCGACGAATGTCGGTTTTGATCTTGGTCAGCGAGACCCCCAGCTTGTCGGCGATCTCTTGGTAGGACAGGTCCTCGAAATGATAGAGCACGAGGGGCAGCCGCTGATGGTCTGGCAGCTGCTGGAGCGCGGCGTCGACGATGAGGCCGCGCTGTTCGGCATTCAAATTCGCCAGTATGGTGTCAGGCACTTCCCAGTCCAGTTCCGGGCCGTCCTCGTCGCTGTCCTGCGTGGCGGAGCGCATCTCCGAGAACAGGCGCCAGCGCTTGCGGTAACGGCTCAGGTAATTGAGCGTCAGATTGGTGGTGACGGTCTTGAGCCAGCCACCCGCCGTGACGCTGCTGCGCAAATCGTCGAAATGCTCGTAGGCCCGGATGAACACCTCCTGGGATATGTCCTCCGCTTGGCTGTCGTTACCCGCCAGCCTGGCGGCAGTCGAGAAAACCATGTCCTGATAGGCACGCATAAATGTCGTGAACTCGGCCGTTAGTTGCGTTTGCACTGGAATGTGTGTTCGTTTAGAAACAAAACACCGCCGGCCTACAAAAGTTGCGGTTTTAGCCTGTCTGGAGAAGGGGTTGCCCCATATGCACCCGGGCCCCCTGGAATATCCCCTCCGCCAGCCTGAGCCCTAACGGAGCCAGGACAATGATAGTGGAGCCGTGCTCGAACCACCCCATTTCTTCCCCGCGCTGCAACGCAGCATCGCAGGGGATCACATTGGGGCCCCGATAGCGCAAATGCAGCAGGACATCGAGGAATCTTAAGCGGATGCTGGCCACCAGGATGGCCGCCACCGGCACGAGCGTCAGCAGAGCCCCGGAAGCCAGCCGGCAGCGGAGGACGGCCCGCTCGTTCCGGCAGTACAGGCGCTCGACGCGCTTCAGGGCAATGGGATTGACGTTCCAGGCGTCGCCGGAGATGTAGTTGACCTGCTCCACACGGCAATCGGCCGGCGCGTGAAATCGGTGGTACATGCTCGAGGTCAAGCGCAACGTCGCGTACCGCCCTCCCTCGTAGTACTGCGCCAATTGCGGGTCGGCGAGCAGCTCCCGCAGCGAATAAAGAAAGCCCTTGGCCTGCAGGACCATGCCCTTCTCTATCGTGCCGCATTCGCCCACCAGACCGTCGCAGGGACTGACCAGATGCGCGGGATTCATATCGAGGGGACGCGCGCCCGGCTTCAATTCACGCGTAAAGCAGTCGTGCAGGCTCTTGAAGCGGGTGCTTTTCGCCTCGCTCAAATCCAGCTCCGAGAACAGGCGCCACACGGCGATGCTGCCGTTGCAGACCCACGGGTGTTCGATGCGGCTCCACCAACCCATGAAGCGCGTCACCAGACGCCGCGGAATGCGGTTGCTCAACAGGAAATTGACGTTCTCTTGCTGGGTCAGCCGCTCGATCAGGGATCTGGCATTCATCGTAATGTCATTCCACTGCAATACAGTCCGCGCCTGGCAATCTCTCCGAGGTGTCGGCAATTACTACCTTCGGTTATGTGTTGGGCGCTCTCGTCCTGGCATTCCTGTTGCGAAAAATAGTCGTCCGGCTGCAGCTTTCCCTGGCCAAGCACCGCTCGCTCGCCGGCCATTCGCGCATGGCGCGCCGCTTCGCCTCCTGGGTGCCGTTTTATGAGTACGACGATGCCAGCTTCTTTGGCGTCGATGCGGCGCCCGCGCCGATTGTCGCGGCACGGCGCGCCGGCTTTGCGCGGCTCGCGCAGCTGTTCGCCTCGCGATACCGGCGCACGCTCGAGCACAGCGCGGAGCTCGCGGGCAGCGTTTCCGATCTTGAATTCACGTCCCGGTACCGAGTGCCGTTCCAATTCAGCGGCTATGTGCGCAGGCATTTGCGCACCGGCGCCTTCGTTCAATCCTCGAGCGGCGTGACCGTGACCGATCTTGACGGCAATTGCTTTTACGATGTGACGGGCTCGTACGGCGTCAATGTGTTCGGCTACGATTTCTACAAAGAGTGCATCGACGCCGGCGCGGCACGCGTACGTGAACTGGGGCCGGTGCTCGGCGCCTATCACCCGCTGACTGCGCAAAATGTTCGGCGCTTGCTCGAGATTTCGGGGCTTGATGAAATTTCTTTTCATATGTCCGGTACGGAAGCGGTCATGCAGGCCGTGCGGCTCGCGCGCTATCACACGCGGCGCTCGCATCTGGTGCGCTTCTGCGGCGCGTATCACGGTTGGTGGGGCGACGTGCAGCCCGGCGTGGGCAATCCGGTCCCGGCGCGCGAAACCTATACGCTCAAGGACATGGACGCCGCGGCGCTCAAGGTTTTGCGGACGCGCCGCGATATTGCCTGCGTGCTGGTCAACCCGCTGCAGGCCCTGCATCCCAACACCGGCGCGCCCGGCGACTCGACCCTGCTGGACAGCGCGCGCAAGGCGCATTTCGACCGCAGCGCCTATGCGCAATGGCTCAAGGCCCTGCGCGAAGTCTGCACCGCCCGCGGCATCGCGTTGATCTTCGACGAAGTGTTTGTGGGATTTCGCCTCGGCCGAGGCGGTGCCCAGGAATATTTCGGCGTGCGCGCCGACATGGTGACCTACGGCAAAACCGTCGCCGGCGGGCTGCCAGTGGGCGTGTTGTGCGGCAAGCACCAACTCATGCGCCGGTTTCGCGACGATCGCCCGGCCGATATCTGCTTTGCCCGCGGCACGTTCAACTCCCATCCCTATGTCATGGGTGCGATGCACGAGTTCTTGACGCGTTTGGACAGCGAACATGTTCGCGCGATCTACTCCGGCCTCGACGAGCTGTGGAACGGCCGCGCGCAACGGCTGAACGAGCGGCTCGCGGCGCAATCGCTGCCCGTGCGCGTGGCGAATCTGTCCACGATCTGGACGCTCTACTACCCGCAGCCCTCGGGCTATAACTGGATGTTTCAATATTATTTGCGCGCCGCGGGACTGGCGTTGAGCTGGGTGGGCACGGGGCGGTTGATATTCAGCCTGAATTACAGCGAGGCCGACTTCGCCGCGGTCGCCGACAGAATTGTGTCGGCCGCCGAGGAAATGCGGCGCGACGGCTGGTGGTGGACCGGCTCGCAACTGACCAACAAGGCCATCAAACGCCGCGTGCTCAAGGAGATGTTTCAGGCGCGATGGGCTTCGGGTTCAACCTCGCCCATCGGATCGATCAATTCGCCCCGCAGCAAATAAAGCGGCGCCTTGGCGTAAATAATCGCATCGTTAAAAGGATCGGTCAGAATCTTGGTGGCCCATACCAGGCCGGTCTGCACGCCCTTGATGAAAAACAGCTGAATCATGCGAAACAGCAGCGCGCCGGCGCCGACCGCCAACCAGATCTCGCCGACGTGACGCACGAAACCCATGCCGCTGGTATGCGCGGTAAACAGCCCGAAAAAGGTCGGATCCAGCCACAGCACCAGAGGCACGAGCGCCCACACGACATGCAAGATCACCTTGCGGCGCAGGTTGTAGCCGACTTTGATTTCTTCCTTGTGCTCGTGAGTCGCGCGATTGATCGCATCGTAGCCCTTGGGCTCGAAGAAGAAGTGGCCCGACTGGCGGCTGACCATGGATACCAGCCAGCCGATCAACGCGGACTTCACCGGATCGAAAAACATTGTGGCATACGCAATGATGAAGCTGATCGCACTCAAGAGGTGCAAGGACTGGTTGATGCGGCTGTGGTGGTAGTAACGATGATCGTCCCAGCGTTGAGTCTTGAGTTCCGCCAAAAAACTTTGCATGTTGGATTCCTTGGGATGGCTTCAATGAATCAGTCCATGAAGCAAATATAAGATTTTCGTTACACGGCTATGACATAGCCGTGTTTTCGGTGAGATTACGTCAAAATAGTGATCCAAGTCGTCATCGTATCGTCACGCTGCTCTGCCATCGTGGCGGCCATGAGAATCATGATCGTCACCGATGCGTGGTTTCCGCAGACCAACGGTGTGGTCAGCACGCTGGCGCAGACCGCGGCGTGGCTGGGGCGTTTCGGTCACGAAATCAGGATGGTGACGCCGAAGGATTTCCGCAATGTCGCCTGCCCGACGTATCCGGAAATACGGCTATCGTTGTTTCCTTACAAAAAAATCGAAAGCGATATTCTCGCCTTCGCGCCCCAGGCGCTGCATATCGCCACTGAGGGCCCGTTGGGATTTTGCGCGCGCCGTTTTTGCCTGAAGTGGGGCCTACGCTTCACTACGTCGTATCACACGCAATTCCCGCAGTATCTGCGCGCGCGATTCCCCATTCCCGTGAAGGTTTCGTACGCGGCGCTGCGTCGATTTCACGGTTCCGCCGTGCGCTGCATGGTGAGCACGGCTTCGATGCGCAAGGAATTGGCGGCGCGCGGCTTCCACAATCTCGCGCATTGGCAGCGAGGCGTCGACACGGAAAAATTCCGGCCGCGGCCGAAAGATCTTTTCGATCTGCCGCGCCCCATAGCCGCCTACGTCGGGCGCGTCGCCGTCGAAAAGAATATCGATGCCTTTCTTGGCATGCCCTGGGCCGGCAGCAAGGTCGTGATCGGAGACGGGCCGGAGCGCGCACGGCTGCAGCAGCAATATCCGGACGCCACCTTTACCGGCTACAAATTCGGCGACGAGCTCGCGAGCCATCTGGCCGCCGCCGACGTCATGGTGTTCCCGAGCCGAACCGATACTTTCGGGCTCGTTAATCTCGAGGCAATGGCCTGCGGCGTACCGGTCGCCGCCTATCCGGTCACCGGCCCCATCGATGTGATCGAAGACGGCGTGACGGGTGCGCTGGACGACGATCTGGCCGCCGCCGCCGTGCGCGCGCTCAAGGTCGACCCGCAGGCTTGCCGCGCACGTGCGCTCAAATCGGGCTGGGACATCTCGAGCCGCGAATTCGAAAACAACCTGGTTCCCTGCCGCGATCTGGCGGCGGGACAATTCCGCGTGGCCTGGAGCATGCCGCTCGTCCGGGAGGGTAAGCAGCCTCAAGGCACCAAGGCAACAGTGCCTTGAGTCTTCCTACCTGGGGGATAGAGATGCTTTGAGGCACTGATCTTCCGTGCCTCAAAGCATCTTTATTCCCTAGGACATGCCGGCCGATCGAGATCACAGTGCCGAGCTACTAGCCAAAATTGATTTTCGCTTCGAGATTGGTGCGCGAATCGGCGCTCGCCAAGGCTTCCTCGAGCTCGATCCTGCCCTCGCGCACCAGATTGTAGAGTGCGCTGTCGAAACTCAGCATGCCGCGCTCCGTGCCGGTACGAATGGCTTCCTTCACGCCGATGACATCGCCCTGTTTGATGAGCTCGGAAATGTGCGGCGTGTTCACCATGACTTCGCAGGCGGCGACCCGCGTCCCGGTTTTCGCGAACACCAGACGTTGCGACAGGATGGCGCGCAGGTACTGCGAAAGATCGAGGAAAATCTGATTGTGCTGATCGCGCGGAAACATATTGATGATGCGATCCAGGGTTTCGGCGCAATTGTTGGCATGCAGGGTTGCGATGCAAAGATGCCCCGTGCCGGCCAGCGCAATGGCGGCCTCCATGGTTTCGCGGTCGCGAATTTCGCCGACCAGGATCACGTCGGGTGCGGCGCGCACCGCGCTGCGCAAGGCACGGGCAAAGCTTTTGGTATCCAGGCCCACTTCGCGCTGATTGATGATGGACTTCTTGTTGCTGTGCAAGAACTCGATCGGATCTTCGATGGTCAAGATGTGATCGGACGAGGTTTCGTTGCGGTAATTGAGCATGGCGGCCAGCGTGGTCGACTTGCCGGCGCCCGCCGCGCCGACCATCAGAATCAGTCCGCGCTTCAGCATCACCAGGTCTTTGTAGATGTCCGGCATGCCCAAATCTTCCAGCTTCGGCATTTCGGCGGTGATGTAGCGCAGCACCATTGCCGGGTAGCCGCGCTGATAGAACACATTCACGCGAAATCTACCTAAGCCGATTTCGGAAATCGCGAAATCGATTTCGAGCTCCTCGTTGAAGTGCTCGATCTGCTCCTGCGTCATGAGGCCCAAAGCCGCCTGGCGCACCGTCTCGGGCGTCAGGATCTGCTTGTTGACGGGGAAAATCTTGCCTTCGATTTTGATCTTGACCGGCGCGTTGCAGGTAAAGAACAGGTCCGACGCCTTCTTCTCGACCATCAGCTTGAACAGCGGCTTGGTGTTCATCACCTGGGCCGGCAGGTCGGCGGGCACGCTCATAGGCTAGAACACCCGCTCTTGCACTAGAACACCTGCCCTTCTTCTTCCTCGACGATCTGCAGCGACTGGCCTTCCGCTTCCGGATTCTTCATTTCGCGTTTGCTCTCGAGCTTCACGCGCAGGCGCAATTCGTTCTTGGAATCCGCGTTGCGCAAGGCGTCCTCATAGGAAATCAATCCTGCCTCGTACAGATCGAACAGCGCTTGGTCGAAAGTCTTCATGCCGAGCCGGTTGGAGCGCGCCATGACGTCCTTGATCTTGGTGACCTCGCCCTTGAAGATCAAATCCGAAATCAGCGGCGAGGCCAGCATGATTTCCATGGCCGCAATGCGCCCGGAGCCGGCTTCGCGCGGGATCAGACGCTGCGAGATCAGCGCACGGATATTCAGCGACAAGTCCATGAGAAGCTGCTCGCGCCGCTCCTCGGGAAAGAAATTGATGACGCGATCGAGTGCTTGGTTGGAGCTGTTGGCGTGCAGGGTTGCCAGCACCAGGTGGCCGGTCTCTGCGAATTGGATGCCGTATTCCATCGTCTCGCGATCGCGAATTTCGCCGATCAGAATGACGTCCGGCGCCTGGCGCAGCGTGTTCTTGAGGGCCAGATGCCAGCTCTCGCAATCGACGCCGACTTCGCGGTGCGTGACCACGCAGCCCTTGTGCGCATGCACGTATTCCACCGGGTCTTCGATGGTGACGATGTGGCCGCGGGTCTTTTCATTGCGATAGCCCACCATGGCGGCGAGCGAGGTGGACTTGCCTGAACCGGTGCCGCCGACCAGGATGACAAAGCCGCGCTTGGAGAGCACGACTTCCTTGAGTACGGGAGGCAATTCCAGCTCTTCCAGGGTGGGAATCTTGGCGTTGATGGTGCGCAGCACCGCGCCGGTGTATCCCTGCTGTATGAAGGCGCTGACGCGGAAGCGCCCGATGCCGGGCGGTGCAATGGCGAAATTGCATTCCTTGGTGCCGTCGAATTCCTTGGTTTGCCGGTCGTTCATGATCGCGCGGACCATCCCGGCACTCTGCTCTGGGCTCAATGAGCGATCCGACTGCGGCCTGATTTCGCCGTCGACCTTGATGGCGGGCGGAAAGCCGGCAGTGATGAACAGGTCCGAGCCTTTTTTCTCGACCATGCGCCGCAGCAGATCTTGCATTAAACGTATGGCTTGTTCGCGTTCCATTAAATGCTGTCCTTGTTCTGCGCCTTGTACTTCGCTTCCTCGCGGCTGACAACACCTTTGGTCACCAATTCCTGCAGGCACTGATCGAGAGTCTGCATGCCTTGGCCCTGGCCGGTCTGGATGGCGGAATACATTTGGGCAATCTTGCCCTCGCGAATCAAGTTTCGGATGGCGGGCGTGCCGATCATGATTTCGTGCGCCGCAATACGGCCGCCGCCCACGCGCTTCATCAAAGTCTGCGAAATCACGGCCCGCAAGCTCTCGGACATCATGGCACGGACCATGTCTTTTTCCGCGGCCGGGAACACGTCCACGATGCGATCAATGGTCTTCGCCGCCGAACTCGTATGCAACGTGCCGAACACCAAGTGGCCGGTTTCCGCGGCGGTGAGGGCCAAGCGAATGGTTTCCAGGTCGCGCATTTCGCCGACCAGCACCACGTCCGGATCTTCGCGCAGTGCCGAGCGCAGTGCTTCGCTGAAGCCCAGCGTGTCGCGATGTACTTCGCGCTGATTGACCAGGCACCGCTTGCTTTCATGCACGAACTCGATCGGATCTTCAATGGTTATAATGTGGTCCGGGCGGTTGTCGTTGCAGTGATTGACCATGCCGGCGAGCGTCGTCGACTTGCCGGATCCGGTAGGCCCCGTCACCAGCACCAGACCGCGCGGAAGCATGCATAAATCTTTGAAGGTCTTGGGCGCGTTCAATTCGTCCAAGGACAGAATAGTGGATGGAATGTTGCGAAATACCGCCCCGGCGCCGCGATTTTGATTGAACGCGTTGACACGAAAGCGCGCCAGCTTGGGGATTTCGAACGAAAAGTCGGTCTCGTAGAACTCCTCGAACGCCTTGCGCTGCTTGTCGTTCATGATGTCGTACACCATGCTGTGCACTTCTTTGTGCACCAGGGCAGGCATGTTGACGCGTTTCATGTCGCCGTCCACGCGGATCATCGGCGGAACGCCCGCCGACAGATGCAAGTCCGACGCATTGTTCTTCACCGCAAATGCGAGAAGCTGCGCGATATCAACCGCCATTTAAGGCTCCTAATTCGGCCAAGGCTCTGGCCCCGGCAGTATATAAGAGGGTGTTACCACCCAATATGTTAATTAGTCCGCAGAATCTGACGACTCATGTGAACCACGTCCGGTCTCGGATACGTGGCGCCGCCATGGCCGCTGGCCGGGACCCCGATTCGGTCACTTTGGTAGCCGTGACCAAGTCCAAGACTGCCGAATCCGTGCGCCTCGCCGCCACCGCCGGCGTCACGGATTTCGGCGAAAACTATCTGCAGGAGGCCGAGCCCAAGATGGACGAGCTTGCCGACCTCAAGCTCCAATGGCACTTCATCGGCGGCATCCAGTCAAACAAGACCAGGGCCATCGCCGAACGCTTCGACTGGGTGCACAGCGTGGATCGCCTCAGCGTGGCGCGGCGGCTGTCGGAGCAGCGGCCCTTTCACGCCTCACCTCTCAACGTTTGCATCCAAGTGGCGCTCGTGCCGGAGGCCACCAAGGGCGGCGTGGGGCCCGACGCCCTGGCCGAGCTCGCGACTGCCATAGGCGGCTTGCCGCGGCTCAATCTGCGCGGCTTGATGTGCGTGCCTCCCCCGCAGCCCGATGCCGCCGCCGAGCGCGCCGTGTTCGCGCGCTTGAGAATGGCGCTTGACGGGCTGAACGCCGGCGGCTTCAAGCTCGATACACTGTCCATGGGGATGAGCGGAGATTTCGAGTCCGCCATCGCCGAGGGAGCGACGCTGGTTCGCATCGGCACGGCGCTTTTTGGCGCCCGGTGAGCTACGGCTCCCGAATAGTTGAGACAGGCTGCTAGGGGATTTCACATGAACAACATCAAGAGGCTGGCCTTCATCGGCGGCGGCAACATGGCGGCCGCGCTGATCAGCGGGCTGACCCAGCGCGGACTGCCGCCGCAGCGGCTGGTGGTTGCCGATCCGAGCGAGGGCCAGCTACGCCGGTTGGCGCGCGACTATGCGGTTGCAACGGCAACCGACAACGCGGCCGCCGTGCAGGGCGCGGAGGTTGTGGTGCTCGCGGTGAAGCCGCAGCTCATGCGCGGCGTGGCGCTCGGCCTGGCGCCGCATCTCGCCGTCGGCCGGCCCTTGGTGGTATCGGTCGCTGCGGGGATTCCGCACGCGTCTCTCGCCCGCTGGTTCGGACCGCAGGTACCGGTGATCCGCGCCATGCCGAACCGGCCGGCGCTCAACGGCTTCGGCGCAACGGGTCTCTACGCGCCCGCGAGCGTCGGTGCAGCCTATCGCACACTGGCTGAAGATCTGATGGCCGCGGTGAGCGCCACGGTGTGGGTGGAGCATGAATCACAGATGGATACGGTGACGGCGGTGTCCGGCAGCGGGCCGGCCTATTTCTTTCTGTTCATGGAGGCGCTCGAAGCCGCCGCGCATGAGCGCGGGCTGCCGCGCGAGGTCGCACATCGCTTGACGTTGGAAACCGCGTTCGGCGCCGCGCAAATGGCGCGGCAGTCCACCGACTCGCTGGCGACGTTGCGTGAGCAGGTCACTTCGAAAGGCGGTACGACCGCGGCGGCTCTGGAGGTCCTTAACGGCGCCGGCCTTCGTGCTATCGTCGCGCACGCGGTGGCCGCGGCCGAGCGCCGTTCCGCCGAGCTCGCCGCCGAATTCGGCGGCCCTTGAATTGATTTCGGACGGGGTCGCCCCGACCCCGTTGAAAGGCGCGCAGCGCCTAAAGAGGTGGCGCGAAGCGCTTAAATATGGAAGCGATCAGATATATCGTCGACATGCTGCTGTGGCTGCTGCTGCTGGCCTTCGTGCTGCGGCTGCTGTTTCAACTGGTGCGCGCCGATTTTCGGGACCCGATGGCCGATGCCATCGTGCGCGTGACGAACTGGCTGATACTGCCCCTGCGCAAGCTGCTGCCGCCCATCGGCAAGATCGATACCGCCACCGTGGTCGCCGTGCTGCTGATAGCCGTCGCGCGCACCTGGATCATCATGGCCTTAGGCTCAGGCGGCGGCGGCGATCCGCTCGTGTTCCTGCGCATCACCGTCCTGGACCTGGCGGGCCTGGTGCTGCGTGTCTATCTGTTCGCGATGTTGTTGTACTGGTTGACCAGCTTCATAGCCCCGAGCGGCTACGCGCCGGGAGTTCGCTTGCTCGCTCAGCTGTGCGAACCGATTCTAAAACGCGTGCGCCGCATTATTCCGCCCATCGGACAAATTGATTTTTCCTTCCTCTGGGTTTCCATCGCAATCGGCGCGCTGCTGGTGCTGTTGCGTTGAACATCGGCTCGTACATGCCTGATATCACAGTGAACGAAGCAACTCATGGCGAGGCGAATCCGCGCTTGAAAGGCGCGGAAGCCTGAAAAACCAGGGCAAATTGCATCGACGATAAAAATCTTTTTTCGCAATTGCGCTAAACATCGGCTTTTTTCTATGTTATTTTCGGCGCCGAGTTGAAATTTGCGGGCAATCACCGCCCGCTCGCGCAAAACATAGCAGGAGATTTAATATGGCGAAAAAGAATGCAGCACCGACCAAGTCTGAAATTCTCGCTACCATTTCGAAGGAAACAGAGCTCTCTAAGAAGCAGGTCGGAGCCGTGTTTGACTCGCTTGGGGGCGCTATCAAGAAGAGTCTGCGAAGTCACGGCTTGTTCACGCTGCCCGGGCTATTGAAGATGAAAGTCGTCAAGAAGCCCGCCACCAAGGCACGCGAGGGCGTGAATCCGTTCAACGGCGAAAAAATGATGTTCAAGGCCAAGCCGGCGAGCAAGAAAGTACGCATTGCCGCGCTCAAGACGCTGAAGGAATTCGTGAACTGATTGATTTTGGCTCTTAGGAGCGGCTGAGACAGCTCGGCCGCTTCGAATTGCCCGGCGGCCGCGCCTATTCGATTCCGACGAGCTCGACGTCAAACACCAAAGTCGCGCCGGGCGGAATTACCCCGCCCGCGCCGGCATCGCGGTAGGCCAGTTCAGGCGGAATAGTAAGCCGACGGCTCTCCCCGACTTTCATGCCGACCACGCCCTGGTCCCAACCCTTGATCACAGAGCCTGTGTCCAGGGGAAATTTGAAGGCCTCGTGGCGCGTGAGCGAACTATCGAATTGTTTGCCCTTGTGATCCGCGGCTCCCGCCTCGTACAGCCAGCCGGTGTATTGGACCACGGCAATCTGGCCGCCGCCGATGGCTGCGCCGCTGCCGGGCTTGAGCGTGACGGTTTGCAGCGAAGTCACCGGGCTTGGGGTAGGTGCCGCGCTCGGCGGCGCCGCAGACTTGCCGCTGCACGCACACAGCGCCATGCAGGCCGACAGAGCAATTTTGGAAAAATTTTTGGATGCCATGGGCGGCATCATAATGGAATTTGCCGAAGGCGGAGCGTTCAGACGGCGGAGCGTTCAGGCGACGCCGCGCAACAACGCAGCGCACACAGCACAGGTCGCGGCGCTGCTGGCGATGGTGAGGCCGATTTCCTCGCTCCAGCCCATCGCGAAGAGCCGCAATGCACCGACGGCGTCATCGACTTCATCAACCACTTGCAGCACCCATTCCATTGGCGAAGTCTAGGTGCATGGCTTACAGTTAACCGTGAGTGGGATCACAACCTAGACCTGCGCATCGGCTTGCCATGCTGCCTGGGGCTGCGTAGGCTCTGCGGACATGCAGCGCATTCTCGTCCTGAACCCTAAAGGGGGATCGGGTAAAACGACGATAGCCACCAATCTCGCCAGCTATTTCGCGAGCCAGGGCGACCGTCCGCTGCTGCAGGATAACGATCCACAGGCCTCCAGCAGCCGCTGGCTGAAGAAGCGCAAACCCGATCAGCCCTTCATTCACGGCGTCGCGGCATTCGAGCGCAATTCGCGCATGACGCGCGCCTGGCAAATGCGCATACCGCCGGACTCGGCGCATGTCATCGTGGACACGCCCGCCGCGGTGCCAGCGCAGGAAATGCCTGACATGACCAAGAACGCCGACGCCATCATTGTGCCGGTGCTGCCTTCGGATATCGATATTCACGCCTGCTCGAAATGCATCGCGGACCTGCTGCTGATCGCCAAGGTGCGGCGCGATGAATATCGCATTGGCGTGGTCGCCAATCGCGTCAAACGCAACACCGTGATTTATCAGTCGTTGATGCGCTTTCTCGAGACTTTACGCATACCCGTGATCGCAACCCTGCGCGACTCGCAGAACTACGTGCGTGCGGCGGAGCAAGGCACCGGCATTCATGAGATGAAGCGCTACGTGGTGGAACAGGATTTGGAGGATTGGCAGCCGATGCTGGCGTGGCTGAAAGCCAAGGAAGACAAGGCAAAAGAGGCGGCGGCGCACCCAAACGAAGGCATCAATCCGTTGCCGGTCACGGCATGAGCCGCGCACGCGGCGCTTGAATCCGGCCTATTTCTTCTCGTCGAAATTACCGCGAGCTTTCTCCGCCCAGTTCTTATAGCTGTGCCAGTTGTACAGGCTGTTGGTGATCGCGGCATGGCGACCGCCGGTTTTGGCGACAGCAGCGTCACCGCGTGGAGCCCTGCGGTCCACACCGGTGTATCGAGTCGGATTTTTGAGTTCGCTCATCTCGTTTGCCTCTGTCGATGGGAACGACAGTAAGTGTCGTGCCCGCTCCTCGACAGGAACTGTGTCACGAGCAGCCGGCGCTGTCGTGCTACGGCGACGCGCATTGGGATGCGCATCTCACGATGCGTCGCGGTAAGTTAAATGGACGAAATTGGGGCTCCTCGCCAGGCATCGAACAGCGGCTTCAATTCCCGCAACGATGACTCGAGCGCCGCGGGCAGTAGTGTCGTGTATGAATCCAAGAGTGCCATGGCGTTGCGCGCGGGATCCGTTCTGGTCGCTGCGCCCAAGCGACGTGACATATCGCGATTCACGACGTGTAAGTTATCATACAACTGCTTGAGTTCCGCGAATCCTGAAGGTTCGGCAGCGCCATCGAGTTCGCGCGCCAGTAGAAACATGCAGACGCTGCGATACACCGTTTCCGCTTCGCTCGCGAACGGCAGATGGAATCGCGCCATCGGACGAAGCTTGTCGGTCCAGGGGCAGCCCGAGGTCGCCATGATCAATCCCAGCACGGAACTCAGGGCCTGTTGCGCCGAAGTTTCCGCGTGCACCGTGCGTTCCGCTTGCGTGACCGTCACACCCACCGTGTCGAACGACACCAGCTCCTTGAGCAACTCAACAGCCGGTGCCATGTGCAGCGCGGAGGGACAATGCGGGTGTTCATCGTTGCTCAAGGGACAGTTGGCGCATTGGCTGAACTTCAGTTCCGTCCAGAACGGCGGATCGGCCGGCACCTCATTGGAGATCCGGAAATTCGCGGGGTCGAAGCGCAGATCGACGTGTTTTTTTGAGCCGTCCGGCAGGTCGAAACCGTACCGGATGTGCAGGGTTTCCGTCATGCCACGAGTCGGTAGCAGGGCTTGTATTCGGCACCCGTGAATTTCATGCGGCCCTGCGCCACGAACGAGCGCAGCAGCCTGTCGAGCGGTTCCATGATGGCCGGCTCGCCGGCCAGCTCAAAGGGTCCGTAGCGCTCGATCGCGTTGACCCCGTATTCCTTGATATTGCCGGCGACGATCCCGGAGAAGGCGCGGCGCAAATCCGCGGCCCGTTCATGCACCGGCTGATCGAGCGACAGGCGCAGCGAGCGCATCGAGGCATGCGTGACTTCGAAGGGCCGCTGGAACTCCAGCGGGATCTTCAGCAGCCAATTGAAACCGTAGGAATCGCTCGCTTGACGGCGGTAGTCCCGCACCTCCGCCATTCCCTGCACCATGGCGCGCGCCACCCCGGCGGGATCGTCGATGATCACCTTGTAGCGCGCCTGCGCGGCGGCACCCAGCGTCGCGCCGATGAAGTGATGGATCTGCTGGAAATAATCGGCGCTGTCCGCGGGACCCGTGAACACCACCGGAAACGGCAGTCTTTGGTTGGCCGGGTCGAGCAGTATGCCGAGCAGGTACAAGATCTCCTCGGCCGTGCCGGCGCCGCCCGGGAAAATAACGATGCCATGCCCCAGGCGCACGAATGCTTCCAAGCGCTTTTCGATGTCCGGCATGATCACCAGTTGGCTGACGATGGGATTGGGCGGCTCGGCCGCGATGATCCCCGGCTCGGTAATCCCCAAGTAGCGGCCGTCCGTGATGCGTTGCTTCGAATTCCCGATGGTGGCTCCCTTCATGGGGCCTTTCATCGCGCCGGGGCCGCAGCCCGTGCAGACGTCCAAGCTGCGCAGCCCGAGCTCGTACCCGACCTTTTTCGTGTAGTCGTATTCGATGCGGCGAATCGAATGGCCGCCCCAGCAAACCACCAAGTTCGGCCGCACCTGCAATTCCAATACTCGCGCGTTTCTCAGGATGTGAAACACGGCATTGGTGATGCTCGACGAGGTATTCAAATCGAAGCGGCCGCTGTCCATGATCTCATTCGATATGAACACGACATCCCGCAGTACGGCGAACAAATGGTCCTTGAGGCCCCGGATCATCACGCCGTCGACGAACGCAGCCGCCGGTGCATTCTTGATCTCGAGCTTGATGCCCCAGGCCTGGCGCACGATGCGCAGCTCGAAATCGCGGTATTTTTCGAATATGACCCGCGCGTCGTCGATCTCGCTGCCGGAATTGAGAACCGCCAATGCGCACTTGCGAAACAAGGGGTAGAGGCCGCCCTGGCTGGAATCCAGCAGTTTGGCGATCTCCTGCTGGGAGAGGTGCTCCAGGCTGCCTTTGGGCGCCACCCGCGCATCGACCATGTCAGACGATAGAATCGAGGCTTCCACGCAGCACCTTTCTCTAAGGGTAGATATCGATGGGAATGTTGTCCTGCGTGCGCATCCACACTTCGACCATGTCGGAGTTCGATAGAGCTATGCAGCCATCGGTCCAGTCGTTCGACTCATAATACGCCGAAGGATGATGCGGCGAGTTCGGGAACCCATGGATCATGATCGAGCCGCCCGGAGCCCAGCCTTTCTTGTGGGCCCGCAGCTCATCCTCTCTGTTCGGATAGGACACTTGAATGGCCAGAAAGTAGTCGCTGCGGGTATTGCGCCACGCCAGGTAGTAATGGCCTTCGGGTGTTCTGAAGTCCCGCTCCCGTTCCTTCTGCCCCACCGGGCTCAAGCCCAGCGCCACCTTGTAGACGCCCATCAGGTGCTCGCCGTTATACAAATACAGCTTGTGCTCGGACTTATGCACCACGACGCGATCGGCGAGAATGCTTTCCAGGGAGAAAGCGTGGCCTGTGGAAAGCGCGCCCGTCGCCATCACCAGACACATCCACGCACTTGTCGCCGAAAACCGGCCTAATCGCATGACCATCCGCGAAAGTATACCTGGTAGGCGCAACTCGATAATCGGCTCTGGCTCACGTCCCGGTATACTTGCCCGCATGCGCCTGCCCGCGGTTGCCATTTTCTTAGTCATTGTGCAGCTCTCTGCCTGCGGCACTCCGGCCGCCATCAAGCCCGTGGAATACCTGGACGACCGTACCGCCATGACGGTCGGCTCGCTCAAGGAGCCGATCGAGCTCGTGCCCAGCCTTCGCCAAGGGGGCCTGCACGTCATCACCAATCTCGGCAAGCGCTTGAGCTTCGCCTATTTGGGTCCGGTTGAATGGGATCGCAGCGGTTCGATCGTCTACGGGCTGTGGGTGCACATCGCACCCGGCAACGATCGGCCCATTGCCGACATTCGCTCGAACGCGGCCCTGACCGTCGTTCTGGATAACGGCACGCGCGTGCTGACCCCGATCGATGCGCCGCAGTTGGGCCGGGGCGCCTACCAACCTGTGGCCTCCTGGGGCCAAACCGCCTACTTCGAGTTGACGGTAGAGATGCTCAAGCAAATGGCGGCCAGCGAGAAGCTCGAGCTCAACGTTCGCGCGGCGGACGATACGGTCGTGAACTTCGTGGCCAACGGCGGCACGCGTGAAACGCTGACCAACTACTTGCATGCGCGCGGTATCACTGACGATTGATGGCCTCGACCCGCGGCAGCGCGATGGTCGCGCCGGGCCGAACCTCGCCAAAGTCCACATCGGGGTTGTATTCGGCCACCAGCCAGACGGGCAGGTCCGAATGCTGTTGCGCGATGATCCAAAGCGATTCGCCTTTCTTCACCACGTAGTTTTCCGTGCCTGCGATTCGGTGCGTGGCAAAAAAGCTTTCCTGCAGTTGCCGATGGTAGTCGCGCCGCGCCGCCTCGAATTGCGCCGCACTGACCTGCGACAGATCCAGCTTTACCTTGTGGCCGAGCGTCACCATGGCGTTTCTGTGCAGCTTGTTCAGCGCGCGCAGCGAGGCTGAACTGACCTTGGACCAGTCGGCTAAATGCCCGAGGGTTTCCGCCGCCTGCACCACCACCGTGTTGCCCGCGCCGACGGTGTAATCCGCGGTGTCGCCGTTGCCGGAAGGCGATGCGGCCGGCAGCAAAGCCGTGCTTTCCGCCTGGCGCTCGGAGACCGGCTCCTTGGGAGGCGGCTCGTGTGCCGGCGCTGGTGCGGCCGCTGCTACAACCGGCGCGGCAGGCGCCTCTGCGGCAGGCAACGCCGCGGGCGGCGCTGTTGCCGCAGCGCTGGCGGCGGCGGCCGCTACGCCTGCGGCCGAGCCCTCCGCCCGCGATGCCGGCATGGGGATGCGCACCACTTCGCCGCGCGCCAATTCGTGGATTGCTTTCAGGCCATTGGCGGCGAGCAGGCGATTCAGCGCAACTCCGCTGGCTGCCGCGATGCTTGCCAGCGTCTCGCCGCGCCGCGCCCGGTGCGGCCCGTCGTTCCTTTGCGCCACAAAGCGCTCGGCGGGAGGCAGCCGTTCCCAGGCCGCGGTGATTTCGGCGGGCGGCGGCGAGCCGGGTATCCGCAACGCGTAGCCGCGCGGCACCAAGCGCGTTTTGTTCCACACCGGCGGCCGCAGCGCCGGATTCAAAACGCGCAGCGCGCCCAGATCGGCCTTGAAGGCGCGGGCGAGCGCATCGACCGGGACATAGTCAGGCAAGCTGACGACGGTGCTCTGCGTCTCGGGCAGATGCGTGAGGGGCCCGAAATATTTCTCGGCATTGCGATCGACTTCGAGCGCGGCGAGAAACGCCACGTAGAAATTTCTCGAGGCGAAACCGAATGTGGCGCCCTGATAGCGTTTCACGATCACCGCGATGTTGCTCGTCCCGAGTTCATCCTGTGCGCGTTTCAGGCCGCCCGGCCCGTGATTGTAGGCGGTCACCGCCAGGGGCCAGCTGCCGAGCAGGCGGTAGTTGTAGAGCATCAGGTTGGCGGCCGCCTCGGTGGCGCTATAAGGATCCAGGCGCTGGTCCACGACGCCGTCCACACGCATATAGCGGCGCGCCGTGCCCGGCATGAATTGCCACAGGCCGGCGGCACCGACGCGAGAATAGGCGGCCGGGTTGAACGACGATTCCACGTGCGGCAGCGCACCGATTTCCGCAGGCACGCCACGATCGGCGAGAACGCGGGAAATGCCGGCCTCGTAGGCCTGGGCCCGGATCAGGCCTTCATGAAAACGGTCAGCTTGACCGAGCTGAAAACGAATGCGTTCGATGGCCTCGCGGTAGCCCGCCGGCGTGGTCTTGTCGCCGAACTCATGCAGGATGCGGCGCTCATGCGGCGTCAGGTTTTCGGTGTCGCCCGCCGCAAAGCGCCGCAGCAGGGCCGCATAGCGCGCCTTGGCCTGCTCGACGATGTGCTCGCGCTGCCGCTGCGAGTCGGACGGATCGAAGCGCAGCACCTCGTATACCAACCCTAAGTACCAGTCGTCGTGCAACAGGCCCTGGTCGGTCGTGACCTCGGTATAGACACGAATCCAAAAGCGCACATCGGGCTCGAGCTCCGGCGGATAGGCAAACGCATCGGACGTGTCAGCCCGTAGCGGCGTGCCGCAGATGAACGGCGTCAGCAGCAGCGCAAGGGCCAGCCAATGAGTGCGATTCAAGGAAAGCGCTAAGCGGCCGCAGCGCCGTGTTTGCGATCCGCGCCCGGCCGGAAAACGAAACCGAACACCACAAAGATCGCGAGAGCGGCCGCGGCGGGAATCGGCCAGATCGCCCGCCAGTCGTGCGTCACCTGCAGGCAGGCGTGCGCGGCAGCCGCGGCATCGCTGCAGCTTGCATTGCCGGCGGCATAGCGATTCACGATGGCGCCCGAGACGAAAGCGCCGACAAAGTATCCCAAGCCATTGGTTATGAAGTTGATCAGGCCTTGTGCGGCGGCACGTATGGTTTCTCCGGCCCGCTGATCGGTGTACACCTGGCCGCCGACGAAAAAGAAGTCGTAGCACACGCCATGCAGCAGGATGCCGGCATAGATCAGCCCCATGCCGCTCCCGGCATTGCCGTTGGCGAACGCGAAGTAGCGCAGAGCCCATGCCATCATGCCGACCAACATGATGACCTTGATGCCGAAGCGGCGCAGCAGGTATGCCAGCAACAGCATGAAGAACACCTCGGACATCTGGCCGAAGGTTTGAATGAAGGCGGCTTCCGGCACCTTGATCTCGTTCAAAAACGGGTTGGCGAACGTGTAGTAGAACTGCAGCGGAATGCACAGCAGGAAGGAACCGATCACGAAAATCAGGAAGTCGCGCTTCTTCAGCAGTTGCAGTGCGTCCAGCCCCAGGGCGTCACGCATGCTGAACTTGCGGCTCGCGGCCGGCGGCGGCGTGTGCGGCAGCAGCAGCGCGTACCCGGCCATGCAAAGCGATGCGCCGGCGCAGATCTGCATCGGCAGCACCAAGGCATCCGCGTGCAGGCTCTTGCCGACCAGAATCCCCGCGACGATCCAACCGATCGAGCCGAGTACGCGGACGTAGGGAAAGCTGCTCGATTCCTTCAGGTGGTGGAAGGCGATGGAATTGGTCAAGGACAGCGTCGGCATGTAGCACAGCGCGTAGAGAATGAGCAGCGGATAAAAGCTCGCGAAAGCCGTCTGCTGCGACACCAGCCACATCACGCCGGCGCCGATGAGATGCAGGGCGGCGAGCAGCTTTTCGCTCGCGAACCAGCGATCCGCCACGATGCCGATGAAAAAAGGCGAGACCAGCGCACCGATCGCCGTCGCACCATACGCCAGGCCGATGTGGGAATCGGTGAAATGCAAGGTCTGCCCGAGGTAGGTGCCCATGGTCACGAACCACACGCCCCAGATGAAGTACTCCAGGAACATCATCAGCGCGAGGCGCGCCTGGGTCATGGCAGTTCGCGGATGCGGATGTGGCGCAACTCCAAGGAGCCCGGATGATCGCCCTGTATGCCGATGTAGCCCTTCTTGGCTAATCCGTAGTTGGGATACTTCGCGAACTTGCTCGCCGCCACCTTGGCCTTCCAGTCGGGGCTGCCAAAGTCGTATGCAACGACCTTCTGACCGTTCAGCCAATGCTCGACGTGATCGCCATTCACGAGGATGCGCGTTTTGTTCCACTCGCCGAACGGTTTGACGACGCCGGCCGGAGGAGCATACAGCGCGTATGCCGACGCGGCCGCGGTGAGCCGGTTGCGGCCATCGGGCGCGTTGGCGTCATCCAGCAGTTGATACTCCGGGCCGCTCCAGTAAATGTGGTCATATTCGCGCGTGGCGCGATAGAAGACGCCGCTGTTGCCTTCCTTGCCTATCTTCCATTCGAGTTCGAGCTCGAAATTGCCGAATTGTTCCTTGGTCACGAGATCATCGACATCGCCTTCCTTGGCGAGCGTACCGTCCCGCACATGCCAACCCTCCGGCATGCCCTCGGAGCGCCAGCCGCGAAAAGTGTCGAGCATTTTTCCGTCGAACAGCGTGTGCCACTTTCCCTTAGGCGCGCTCCCTTGTGCACTCACGTCGCTGCTCACCCCGCATGCCAACAACCACGCGCCCGCCAGCAGCGCCGCCTTCCCGGCAATTCGGCCATGGATCATGTTGATCTCCACTCTCCGCGGGCAACCGCGGGAACAAATGTATCGAGGCCAGGCGGCGGGAATTCCAGCGTCTTGCCCTGTTCGGCGCTCATGTAAGCGGCCATCAGCAGCGATACTACCTCCAGTCCGTCATCGAAGGTCAGCCGCGGCGTTTCCTTGCCGAGGAAGGCGCGTACGAAGTGCCGGTCTTCGCTTTCATAGCCGTAAGCCGCAGCCTCGCTCGCCACCACCGGCATCGATCCGATCTCGGCATTTTGCTTCTCGACCAGATCCTCGCCGCTCGCGCCGCGCACCTCGCGCGAAAAAAACAGATTCAGCCCGCTATCGAGGGTATTCCAGGACATCGAATATTCCGGGCCGAGCAGCTCCGCGGACAGGCGCAGCCCCGCGCCCACGAAGCTCCACGAGGTCGAGGCTTCGCCGATCAGGATCTGGCCCTCGGGGGTCGCAAACTCGATGCTCACGCTCGCGAAATCTTCGGACGGCCGCTTCGCGTAGTCGACTTCCCGGCCGTATAAGGCGGCCAGTTTCGAAGGATAGGGACCTCGCGACCATTTGAGGCTGGCGATGTGGCCGGTGATGCGAACCGGCCGCACCGATGATCGCGCTGCCCCCGGCTGCGTCAACAGGTGGCGCACCAGCAGGACCGAGTGGCACATCATGTCGTTGAGCACACCGCCGCCTTGGAGCTCGCCGCGCCAGAACCAGGGCGCATGCGGTCCGCTGTGTTCCTCCGAGGCGCGCGCCAAGTACGGCCGGCCGGTGGCGGCCGCGCCGCGCGCCCAGATTCTCGACCGGCCCGCTTCGATCTGCGGCGCGAATACCTGGTTTTCCAAATAGCCGTGCGCGGCGCCGCTGCGCTTGACCAGCTCCAGCATGCGCTTGGCTTCGCTGACATTTCGCGCCAGCGGCTTCTCGCAGGCAATGCCCCGCAGGGTGCCGACGCCGCCTTCGAGGGCGTAGACGATTTCTTCCATGTTCTCGAGCCGCATGTGATTCGGCCCGGTGAGCCACAGCGCATCGATCAGAGGGTCGGCCACCATGTCGCGGATCGACGCGTGGGCCTTGGCCGGGCCGATGTCGAGATGGCGCGCCAGCGCCGCAGCGGAACTCGCGTGCTCGAGATTGGGGCTCCATACTCCGCGCACCTCGGCGTCGCGCACAGCCTGGAAGCCCTGCATGTGGAAGCGCGCATTGAAGCCGGAACCGACGAAGCCCACACCGAGCCGTCCGGGTGCGTGATGGTTCGAATTGATCATTTCTGGCCCGGACCCAACCCGAGTTTTTGCAGCAGTTCCGCCGGGGGTCCCTCGAATTTCGTCAGCGGAACGTTGCCGATATAGCCGATGTCTTTGCTACCGGCCGGCGTCGAATAGAAGGCGCCCACCGTCAGGTCGCGGTAGCGCGCGAAGAACGCCGCGGCCCGCGCGAACTTCGGCTTGGCATTGGGCTCATAGCATATGTCGTCGCAAATCGCGTGCTGCTGGGACTCATCGAGTTCCGCAAAATATTTCTCGAACCGCAACAGCGCTTCGGCGTCCATCCAAGCCAAGCCCTCCAGCACGATCGTGCGGTCTTGAAGCTGGCGCGGATACGGCGCGCTCACCCATTCGTCGATGAAATCCACCACGCCGACGCTGTCGGCGCTCGGCGAGCGTCCGTCGTCGGGCAGGATGGCATTGCACAGCGCCTTGGCGCTGCGCCGCTCTGCGGGCGAGAGCGTCAGCGGCCAGACGTCGCCGGGATGGTAAATCTTGGTGAGATCGGGATCGGTGCCATATCCTCGGGCTGCCGGTTGCGCGGTGACCTCCTGGCTCCAGGCACGCTGATTCAGCAGCGGCATCGAGGCGGCCACGCTAAGCATCCACTTGATCGTCGTTCGCCGATCCGTCACAGCTCCTTCCTCCGCATCCGATCGGCAATGTGATCGGCCGAGCGCCAAGCCAACGCCATGATGGTCAGGGTTGGATTCTTATCGGCATTCGAGGCGAATACCGCGCCGTCGGTCAGAAACAGGTTTTTGACGTCCCAAGTCTGGCACCATTGATTAGTCACCGAAGTCTTGCGGTCCGCGCCCATGATCGCGCCGCCGACTTCGTGGATGATGAAACCTCCGGGTGCGATCGCTTCGGCCCCATCGCTCTCGACCTTGCCCATCACGCGTCCGCCCATCGCCTGCACGATGTCCGCAAATGTCTTCTGCATGTGCGCGGCTTGCCGCGTCTCATGGTCCGACCATTTCCAGTGAAAGCGCAGCACCGGGATGCCCCATCTGTCCTTCACGTGCGGATCGATCTCGCAGTAGGAATTTTCGTTCGGGATCATTTCGCCGCGGCCGTCAAAGCCGACAAAGGAGCCGTAGTAGCGCCGGGCGTCCTCCTTGAGCTTCTTGCCGTAGCTGCCGCCGGTGAAGCGCTCTATCCCGTGCAGCGTGCCGGCTCCCGGCATGCGCCGGCCGCCGCCGAATTCGATGTGATAGCCGCGTGCGAAGTTCAGCTTGCCGTTCTGTTGATCTTGATAGCCCCACCACGGCGCGTAGAACGCGTGTCCGCTCGCGCCATCCTCGTTTTGCGGCGGCAGCGATTCGAGCAGGGGGATCTGGCCGCTCACGCTGCTGCCCACGGTGTCCATGATGTAGCGCCCGACCTTGCCGCTGGAATTGGCGAGGCCGTTCGGGAACTGCGCACTCTTCGAGTTGAGCAGAATTCTCGCAGTCTCGCAGGCGCTGGCGGCGAGCACGATCACCCGGGCAGTCGCCTGATGTTCCGCGCCGCTGACCTTGTCGAAATACTTCACGCCCTTGGCGAGTCCGTTCTTGCCCAGCACCACCTGGCTGACCATGGCGTTGCAGACGATGTCCAGGTTTCCGGTCGTCAGCGCCGGCGGCAGATGCACGGTGGTCGACTGATAATTTGCCCGGATCGAGCAGCCGCGGCCGCAGTCGGTAGCCCAGATGCAGGCGGCTCGCTGCTGCATGTGCTGGGCAATTATTTTTTGCGCCTTCAGATTGCCGGGATGCAACAGTGCCGGCGAGCGCTTGAAATCGAGCTGCTGGGTGAGAACCGCGCGATGGCCCGGGACGATCGGAATACCGAGCCGCCCTGCGCGCTGCTGCACCAGATAATCGCTGACCAGGGGCGCGGGCGGGGGAAGGAGACAGCCGGGCGACGAGTTTGGCGTGTTCTCCAGTCCTTCGGACGTGCCGTACACGCCGATGAGCCGCTCGACTTTGTCGTAGTAGGGCGCGACATCCTCGTAGGCGATGGGCCAGTCGAACCCCAAGCCGTCGCGGCTGCGAGGCTTGAAATCGTAAGGCCCGTTGCGCAAGGAGATGCGACCCCAGTGGTTGGTGCGGCCGCCGAGCATGCGTGAGCGCCACCACGCGAAGCGGCCGTGCGGATCGCTGGTGGATTGCACATACGGTTCTCCGGGAACCGTCCAGCCGCCATCGATCGTGGCGTCGTGGAATCCGAAGGCCTTTTCCGGCGTCGAGGCGCCGCGCAACGGGGCCTGATCCGAGGTCTGAAACATGGGCGTTTCGTGTTCGGGCACGTAGTTGCGCCCCGCCTCCAGCATGAGCACTTTGACGCCTTCCATGCTCAAGGTATAGGCGGTTTGCCCGCCGGCGGCGCCTGAGCCGACGACGATTACATCGTAGGTCTTTCCCTTGCCTGCGGATGGGATACTCACACGGGTATGGTATCCAACTTCGGTGACGGACGGGAACTGTTGATGGGCCGTAGCCCGCGTCTACGCCTTATGTCTTTATCCGCACTTCGAATCGCCGCAATTCAGGCAGGTATTGCAGCCGTCCATCATGACCACCGCCGCGGTGCTGCATTTCGCGCACAGCTGCGCGCCTTCAGGGAAATGCGATTTTGAGAATGCATCGGTCTGCTTGGTGCGGGCCTCGAACTCGGCGCGCTTTTCCTCCACCAGTTTTCGCTGGTGGACATCGAGCTCCGGCTTCTTGAGCAAGCCGATCGACTGCAGGTGGCGCTCGATGACATAGCCTAATTCCGCGATGGTCGAGGGCATGAATTTCCCGCCCGGCTGCCAGTAGCCGCCCTTCGGGTCGAACACCGCCTTGAGCTCGTCGACCAGGAACGTGGTATCGCCGCCTTTGCGGAATACCGCGGAAATAACCCGCGTCAGCGCCACGATCCACTGGAAATGATCCAGGTTCTTCGAATTGATGAAGACCTCGAACGGCCGCCGCTGTTCGTGCGGCGTGCCTTCGTTGAGAACGATGTCGTTGATGGTGACGTACATCGCGTGGTCCGAGACCGGTGTCTTTATCTTATAGGTCGAGCCGATCAGGACCTCGGGGCGCTCGAGCTTCTCGTGCATCCATATGACGTTGTCCTGGCTTTTTAAGGCGTCTTTGGGCGCGGGCGCAGGCGCTTCCTTCGCCTCAGGTTTCTGCACGCGGTACTTCGCGATCTTCTTGCCAATTTTGATATGAGCCATGATCAGAACTTCCCGTAATAGCCTTCTTTGAGCGCGTCGAAGAGATTCGCGGCGGTATGCATTTCGCCGTCGTATTCGATCTCCTGGTCGCCCCGCGCCTCCACTTCCGTCCCATCCTCCAAGGTGAAGACGTAAGTGGTGTTCTTCAAGTCGTCCTCTTTGACCAAAACGCCTTGGAAAGCCTCCGGATTGAAGCGGAATGTCGTACAGCCCTTGAGCCCCTGCTCATAGGCGTACATATAAATATTCTTGAAATCCTCGTACTTGTAGTCGGTGGGCACGTTCGCGGTCTTCGATATCGACGAGTCGATCCAGAGCTGCGCGGCGGCCTGAATGTCCACGTGTTCCTTCGGACCAATGTCATCCGCGGCGATAAAGTAGTCCGGCAGCTTCTCGGCGGACGCCTGCGAGTTCGGCATGGCGCGCGAATTGATCAATTCCCGGTAGGCCAGCAGCTCGAAGGAAAAGACATCGATTTTTTCCTTGGATTTCTTGCCCTCGCGCAACACGTTGCGAAAATAGTGATGCGCGAACGACGGCTCGATGCCGTTGGAGGCATTGTTGGCGAGCGACAGGGAAATGGTTCCGGTGGGTGCGATCGAGGTGTGGTGCGTAAAGCGCGCACCGACTTCCGCAAGCTCATCGACCAGCTCCGGCGAGGCCTCGGCGATGCGCTGCATGTAGCGGCTATAGCGTGCGTGCAGCACCCTTCCTGCCACCCGTGCGCCGACCCGCCAGCCGTCCTTCACCATTTCGGGACGCTTGCGCAGCATTTCACGCGTGACCGTGAACTCCTCGTTCATGATCGGCGCCGGCCCTTTCTCTTTGGCCAGGTCCAGCGCGGCTTCCCAACCCGCCACCGCCATCTCGCGCGAAACATTCTGGGTGAAAGCCACCGACTTCTTCGACCCATACTTCATGCACAGCATGGTGATGGTCGAACCCAAGCCTAAGAAGCCCATCCCATGACGGCGCTTGCGCATGATTTCGTCGCGCTGCTGCGCCAAGGGCAGGCCATTGACCTCGACCACGTTGTCCAGCATGCGCGTAAAGATCTTCACCACCTTGCGATAGGATTCCCAATCGAACCGCGCATCATCCGTGAACGGATCGACCACGAACTTGGTGAGATTCACCGAGCCCAAGAGACAGGAGCCGTAGGCGGGCAACGGTTGCTCGCCGCATGGGTTGGTGGCGCGGACGTTTTCCGTCCACCAGTTGTTGTTCATCTCGTTCACCTTGTCGATGAGGATGAACCCCGGCTCGGCAAAATCGTACGTGGAGGTCATGATCACGTCCCACACGCGCCGCGCCGGCAGGGTCTTGTAGATCTTGCAGGCGACCAGTCCGTCCTCGTTCGACACGTAACCCTGCGTGTAGGGCCACTCGCGCCACACGAACTTCGTGGTGTCGGTCAGATCCGGGCGCTCGGCCTCGAACTCCTGGTTTCCCAGCGGGAACGCCAAGGTCCACTCGCCGTCGCTCTTCACCGCTTTCATGAATTCGTCGGTCACCAGCAACGACAAATTGAACTGCCGCAAGCGGCCGTTCTCGCGCTTGGCGCGAATGAATTCCAGCGCGTCCGGATGTCCGATGTCGAATGTGCCCATTTGCGCGCCGCGTCGGCCGCCCGCCGAGGACACGGTGAAACACATCTTGTCGTAGATATCCATGAACGACAGCGGGCCCGAGGTGTAGGCGCCGGCGCCCGACACATATGCGCCCCGCGGCCGCAATGTCGAAAATTCATAGCCAATGCCGCAACCCGCTTTGAGCGTGAGGCCGGCTTCATGCACCTTCTGCAGGATATCGTCCATCGAGTCGCGGATCGTTCCCGAGACGGTGCAATTGATCGTCGATGTCGCGGGCTTGTGTTCGAGCGCGCCGGCGTTCGAAGTCACGCGGCCGGCGGGAATGGCGCCATGACGCAGGGCCCACAGGAAGGACTCGTACCACTGCTCCCGACCGGGTTCGTTTTCCACATCGGCCAGCGCGCGCGCGACGCGCTTATAGGTGTCGTCCATCGTTTTGTCGATGGGCGAACCATCCTTCGAGGTCAGCCGATACTTCTTATCCCATATGTCGAAGGAGGCTTCTTGATAAGGAATGCTGCCAACATCTTTGGGCTGTATTTTGACCACCGTATTCATGGGTATCTACGCCGCTCCGTTATAATTATCGAGCCAAAACTGAACACAATGGCGGTGTTCACGCGAAAAAAAACCTTGGTGACTTAACAGAAGACCGATGGGAGTGAAGGACCGTACCGACCACAACATCTTGTGTTTAAGGCGAGAGGGTACGGCGCGATGGCAATCATCGTCAAGACTTTTTTTGCAGTATTTTCTGCCAGAAAAATGCTTATATATCAATTAATTAGCGAATTGTCCGCAGAAATTGGCTGATTACCCTTTTACGGGCTCAGGTCAAGAGGGAAAAGGGCTAATCGCAAGATATTGTGTTTGCACACGTTATCCACATTATGTCCCATTGACTTTGAACTCCGTCACACTTTTTCGCCCGAGTTGAAATGCAACTCGAGCGACCCAACTTCCCGAGTCACGCGCGTGAGTTTCGATTTACAGGAAATTTGGCACCCAATTTATCTATCCATTTATTAGGAGTTTTCAAGCATGACCGTCGTACGTTATGAGCCGTGGGCACTCGTCAGCCGGCTCCAGAAGGAAGTCGATCGTTTATTTGGCGCACCGTTGAGCACTGCCGCCGATTCCGGCGCCTGGCTGCCGCCCGTGGATATCCATGAGGAAGCAAATCAGTTCGTGCTGCATGTGGACCTGCCGGGCGTCGATCCGAAGGCCGTGGAAATCACCTCCGATCAGGGCGTGCTGACCATTCGCGGACAACGCGAGGACACGCGCAAGGAGTCGCGCGAGGGCTTCCGCCGCATCGAGCGCATCAGCGGCGAATTTCAGCGCCGTTTCAGCTTGCCGGAGAGCGCGGACGCACAGAACATCAAGGCGAAGGTCGCCAATGGCGTGCTGGAAGTCGCCATCCCCAAGCTGGCCCAAGTGCAGCCGCACAAGATCCTGGTCGAAGCCGCCTAAGGGGATCCTTGGCGCGCGTTCTTCCGTGTAATATCGCCCCGACACTGGCGAGCAGGCCGGACTATCGAGTCCGGCCTCGCTTTACCCGCCGGCCATGAGGTATTCCGAAGGATCGCGCATGAATCTGCGTCTCAAAGTTGCTGCAGCCGCGCTGGCCGCGTCTGCGATCAGCGGGCATGCGTTCGCCGCGGTTCCTGCCGCCGATGCCGCTCCCATGCCCACGCTGGCGCCGATGGTCAAGCGCGTCTCGCCTTCCGTCGTGAACATCGCCACGCGCGGCACCATCAAAGAACAGCCCGGCCGCAACCCGCTGCTGGACGATCCATTTTTCCGCCGATTTTTTGACGCGCCGCAGGACTCGAAGCCGCGTGAGCGCCAATTCCAAAGCGCAGGCTCGGGCGTCATCGTCGACGCGAAGAACGGCTACATCATCACCAATCATCACGTGGTCGAGAACGCCAGCGAGATCACCATCACGCTGCTCGACAACCGCACTTTCAGCGCCAAAGTCATCGGCAGCGACGAAGGCGCCGATGTCGCGGTACTGCAGGCAAAGCAGCCGAATCTGACCGCCATGCCGCTCGGTGATTCGGCCAAGCTCGAGGTCGGCGACTACGTGGTCGCCATCGGCAACCCGTTCGGATTGCAGCACACGGTCACCGCCGGCATCGTCAGCGCGCTGGGGCGCAGCGGCATCAATCCGGAGGCTAACGGCTATGAGGATTTCATCCAAACCGACGCCTCGATCAATCCCGGCAACTCCGGCGGCGCATTGGTGAATCTGCGCGGCGAGTTGGTCGGCGTCAATTCCGCGATCCTGTCCCGCACCGGCGGCAACATCGGTATCGGCTTCGCGATCCCGGTCAATATGGTCCGCAGCGTCATGGACCAACTCATTAAATATGGTCAAGTGAAACGCGGCGTCCTCGGCGTTCAGCTCTATAGCGTCAACGCGGACATCGCCAAGGAATTCGGCCTGACCGAGACGACCGGCGCTCTGGTGGCCGGCGTCGCACAGGGGTCGGCCGCGGATCGTGCCGGCATCAAAACCGGCGACATCATCACCTCGCTCAACGGCGTCACCATGAAGAGTTCCGGCGAGCTGCGCAATGCCATCGGCATGCTGCACGTCGGCGATAAAGTGGATCTGGGTCTGCTGCGCGACGGGAAACCCCGCAAAGTCACCGCCTTGATCGCCGAGCGTTCGGAAGTGGAATCCGCCGCCGCAGCCGACCTCAATCGAGGACTCGATGGCGCCGAATTGGCCGATGCGCCGGACGGCGGCGGAGTCCTGGTGAATAAAGTGCAAGAAGCCAGCGCTGCCGCCCAGGCAGGAATTCGCGCCAACGACCTTATCGTCGGCGTGGGACGAACGCCGGTCAGCAACATGAAGTCGTTCCGCGAGGCCGTGAAGGGCGCGTCGGTGCTGGTGCTCAAAATTCGCCGCGGCGGCGATACATTCCTGCTGCCGGTGCGCTGACCCGTGCGACTCCTGTCAATCGTGGTTCTCGGCGGCACCGGCTTCCTGGGCACGCGGCTGGTTGCGCGATTGATCAGGGACGGCCATCAAGTCACCGTGCTGTCGCGGGACCGCGAACTGCATAAGCACCTGCTGGTGCTGCCCGGCCTCACCTTGGAGAACTGCGATGTCTATCAGGAACCGCAGCTGAGCGAGCGATTCCGCGGCAAGGACGTCGTCATCAATCTCATCGGCATTTTGAACGAGCGCGGCTTCAGCGGCGCCGGCTTCCGCCGCGCCCATGTCGAGCTGACCCGGCATGTCTTGCTGGCTGCCCGCTCCGCGGGTGTCGGGCGGCTGCTGCAGGTATCGGCGTTGAAGGCCGCGCCCGATGCGCCCAGCTACTATCTGCGCACCAAGGGTGAAGCGGAAAAGCTGATCCGCGAGCAGAGCGCGGTGGATTGGACCATCTTTCAACCGTCCGTGATGTTCGGTCCCGGCGATTCGTTTCTGAATCGCTTTGCCGGATTGCTGGCGGCGATTCCCCTGGTCTTTCCGCTGGCCAGGCCGAATGCGCGCCTGCAGCCGCTATGGGTGGACGACATGGTGGACGCGGTGCTGCGCTGCCTGCACAGCGTCGCGACCAGCCGTCAAACCTATCAGCTCGGCGGTCCGCAGATCTACACCTTGAAAGAAATTGTCGTCTGGGTGGCGAAGCTGACGCACCATCGGCGCTGGATCCTCGGCCTGCCGAATTTTCTCGGGCGCACGCAGGCCTTCTTCATGAATTTCGTTCCGGGCCGCCCATTCTCCGGCGACAACTACAAATCGCTCACCGTCGACAGCGTGTGCAGCGAGGACGGTTTCGCCAAGCTCGGCATAAAGCCGAAATCCATGGGCGCATCCGCGCGTCTGTTCCTGGGCGCACAAGAGGACAATGCTCGCTTGAGCCAGAATCGCGCCGCCGCGGGCCGCGCCAAGTCCGCGCCTTAAGGATGGGCGTTCACGTGGCGGGCGGCGGAAAAGTCTTTGCCGCTGCGAAGATCCATTCGCGAAACTGCGCCACCTTGGGCAGGGCCAGAAAGCTCTTCGGGCATACGAAGTAATAGGCGAATGCATAGGGTAATGCGCCACGGCCTGCGAGCTTGAGCGTGCCCTTCTGCAGCGCCCGGGTTACCAGCGTCCAACGCCCGAGCGCATACCCCAATCCCTCTTCCGCCGCGGCCAGGACGCCGGCGGAGTCTTCGATGCTGGGCGCCCTCGAATGCCACGCGGCTTCCTCGGATGCCTGCGCCCAAACATGCCAGGGCTCATCGCCGCTTTCGAGCAGCGGGAATTTGCTCAAGGAAGCGCCCCGCTCGATCATGCCGTGCTGCTTGATGAGATCGGGGCTCGCAACCGGCACCAGCCAATCGTCGAGCAACTTCTCGCTGTGCATGTTGGGGTAGTTGCCGCTCCCGAAACGAATCGCAATGTGATTCTCCGAGCGCGAGAAATCCACCAATGTCCGCGAGGTATGAAAGCGCAATTCGATATCCGGATATTTGCGGCGAAACGAGCGGATTCGCGGCAGCAGCCAGATCTGCAGGAATGAGGACAGCAGGCTGATTTGCAACGGTCCCGCCCGGCGGTGATGCTTCATGTGGTGCAGGGCCGACTCGAGTTTCTCCAACCCTGATCTGACCTCGGGCAGCAGTTCCGATCCTTCCTCGGTGATTTCCACGCGCCGCCCGCTGCGCCGGAACAGCGGCACCTGGATATAAGCCTCCAGTGTCTTGATCTGCTGGCTGACGGCCGCCGGGGTGACATTCAGCGCCTCGGCGGCTTCAGAAAAGCTCAGGTGCGCGGCCACCGCCTCGAACACCCGCAAGGATCCCAGCGGCAATCGGTCGTATGCGGATGGCACCTTAAGGTTTCCTTAACACTTGGTCAGGGATTGAATTTGTTCGGAACCGGCGCGAGAGCCAACCTATGCAGCGTCGGTTCATTCTTCAACGGAGTACGTATCATGAACGATTTATTCTTTGTCGCAAGACTGGTGCAGGGCCTTCTCGCGGTGACCATCGTGTCCGGCATCGTTATGGCGATTCAGTTCTCGCTGGTGAGCATTTAGGGGCTTACCGATGTCCCGCATATCAGGAGATCTCGGCGCGTTTGATCCAATTTTGCCAGTTCCCGGGCTCGGCGGTAGAAAGCAGGCAGGTTGCCGCCTGCTGCCTTCAATTCCCGTTCGAACCCGGGGACGCAGGCGAAGTAGGTGGCAATCGATGCCAGGTGAGCATTGTTGATGTCCTGCACGAACCAGGCTTCGAACGGCGCATGACCGCCCCACTGCGCACGCAAGGCGGCATAGGATTCGCGCAGCGCCTCGAATGCCTCGCGCTTGCGCTCGCGCATCAGCGGCGGCGGCAGGCTCATCGCATAGATCAGGCGCAGATGCTCGCGGGTTTCGCTCATCAGCGCAATCACTCGCAGGTAGCGCTGTTGCTGCAGCAGGTGTTCCGCTAGATCCTTCTCGCGGCCGAGGCTCGAGAGCCAGCGCCGCACGCCCTCCTCTTCCACGGTGGTCGCGAGTGCCTCGTTGAACGACGCGTCGTTGGCAACGTACAGCAGCTGGTGGGTCAGCTCGTGAAAAATGATCGCCGCCAGTTCCACATCGTCCCAATTGACCATCGTGCTCAAAATGGGATCATCGAAGTGTCCCAACGTGGAATACGCCGCGACGCCCCCGACCACCACGTCGAATCCTTGCGCGTGCAGGCCGGCGGCAAAACGCCGCGCCCTGGCCTCGACGAAATAGCCCCGGTAGGCCACGCAACCCACGATGGGAAAACACCATTTCTTCGGCTCGACCGAAAATTCCGGGGCCGCCACCACGTTCCATACGACGTAGGGACGGCCGATATCCGCGTACTTTCGATAGCTGCCATTGTCCGGGAGGCCCAGCTCGCGGCTGGCGAAATCGCGAATGGCCGTGACCGATCGGAGCTGCGCGCGCAGCTTAGGAAGAGTCGAGGGTTCGTCGATGACCTTGGCAATCGGCTCCCGTTTGGACATGAGCGTCAACTGGCCCTCGGCACTCTGCAGCAGGTAGCAGCCGCCGCTTAAGCTGGCGATCAATGCGATCGCCACTGCCGCGCGGATTGGGACAGCGATGCTGTTAATATTCAAGCATGCAAGTGTATCTGGTTGGCGGCGCCGTTCGAGACGCGCTGCTGGGTTTACCCGTCAAGGAACGCGACTGGGTGGTGGTGGGCAGCACCCGCGACGAACTGCTGCGTCTCAAATACAAGGAAGTCGGCCGCGACTTCCCGGTGTTCCTGCATCCTGAGTCCCAGGAAGAATATGCGCTCGCTCGCAGGGAGAGAAAGACTTCGCCCGGATATCGCGGCTTTGCGGTCGAGTTCGGGCCGGAAGTCAGTCTCGAGCAGGACCTCGCGCGGCGCGATCTGACCATCAATGCCATTGCGCAAGACGCCGACGGCGCCTTCATCGATCCATTCGGTGGGCAGCGCGATTTGCAGGCGCGCACGCTGCGTCACGTGTCGCCTGCCTTCGTCGAAGATCCGGTGCGCGTGCTCAGGCTCGCACGCTTTGCCGCCCGCTTCGCGCCGCTGGGTTTCCAGGTGGCGCCCGAAACGCAGGCGTTGATGCGCCAGATGGTCGAGCAGGGAGAGGTCGACGCCCTGGTGGCCGAGCGCGTCTGGCAGGAAACCGAGAAGGCGCTGCGCGAGCCCGGCGCCAGCGTGTTTTTTCGGGTGTTGCGCGATTGCGGCGCATTGAAGATCGTGTTTCCGGAGATCAACGCATTGTTCGGCGTGCCGCAGCCTGAGAAATGGCATCCTGAAATCGATACCGGCGTGCACACCTTGATGGTGCTGGATCAAGCGGTGCGCTTGAGCGCGGACGCGAAAGTCCGCTTCGCCGCGCTGGTGCACGATCTCGGCAAAGGTACGACGCCGCACTCGGAATGGCCCGGGCACAAAGGGCATGAGGAGCGCAGCGTGGCGCTCATCGAGTCCCTGTGCGATCGGTTGAAGCTGCCGGGCGAGTATCGCGAGCTCAGCATCATCGTGGCGCGTTATCACGGCAACGTACACCGTGCTTTTGAGCTGCGCGCCAATACAATTCTGGGCATCCTTGAAAAGACCGATGCGTTCCGGCGGCCGCAGCGCTTTGCGCAAGCGCTGCTGGCCTGCGAGGCGGATTCGCGCGGCCGCTTGGGCTTGGAGGAAACTCCCTATCCGCAGCGGCAATACCTGCAAGCGGCGCGCGACGCGGCCGCGACGATCAAGCCCACGCCCGACGACATCGCGGATCAGGTGGGGCCGTTGATTGCCGAGCGCATCCACCAGCGCCGGCTGCGCGCGATCACGGAGCTAACCTCGCGCGTCCAGCCACGCCATGATGTTTGACACCGTGTCGCGGTAGAAGCGCTCGTACAAAGCACGCGACACGTAGCCGATATGAGGCGTTGCCAGCAGGTTGGCGATGTTCCGGTACGGGTGATCGGGCGGCAGCGGCTCCACGTCGTAGACGTCGATGGCCGCGCCGGCGATCCGGCCGGCCTTGAGCGCCTCGACCAGCGCCGCTTCGACCACGATGGGCCCGCGCGACGTGTTCACCAGGCGCGCGCTCGGCTTCATCAAGGACAATTCGCCGGCACCGATCAGCCCACGCGTGCGCTCACTCAACACCAAATGCAGAGAAACTATATCCGCTTGCCGCAGCAGTGCTTCTTTTGAGACCGGCGTCGCGCCCGCGGCGCCGGCTTTCTCCGCGCTGAGATTTTGACTCCAGGCAATCACCGACATGCCGAATGCCAGGCCTATTTTCGCGACTTGCGAACCGACATGCCCTAGCCCAATGATCCCCAGCGTCTTGCCCGACAAGTCATCGCCGATGGAATGCTGCCAGCCGCCGCTGCGAACTGCGGCGGATTCCGCGACGATGTGGCGCGCACTCGCCAGAATCAGCGCCCAGGTCAATTCAACCGTCGGGCTGCCAAAATAGCCGGTGTGAGCGACCGCGATGTTGTGCGCGGCCGCGGCTTTGAGATCGATGGACGCGTTGCGCGGACCGGTCGAGGCGATGAGCTTCAGGTTCGGCAACCGCTCGATCACGTCGGCGCGCAGCGGCGTGCGTTCGCGCATGACGCAGACGACGTCGTAGGGAAGCAGCCTTTCGGCCACCGCGTCCGCACTGCCCAGATGATCGCTGAATACGTCCACTTCGGCGCGAGCGGTGACGGCAGACCAGTCCGCCATCGTCAGTGCCACGCCTTGATAGTCGTCCAATACCGCAATTTTCGGGCGCATCGTTCCTCCTAGTGAAATGCGCAAACTAGAGTGAATGCCGCAAATCCAGCAGCGCGAAGCCCGACAGCGGCAACTCGAGCCCTCGCAGCCACGCCATCGCCTTGAAGCGCTCGCCCATTTCGCCGGGCATCATCAGCTGCCGCGCCTCATTGGCAAGGCGTGCAAAGGAATTCTCATCGGCGCCTGCGGCGAGCCGCATCTCCTGATCGATCTTCAAGCCCGCCAGAAAATGCGCCTGGGTCGTAAAGCCTGCCAGCTCAAAGCCCGCGTCTTTGGACGCCTCGGCCACGCGCGTAAAGTCCACCCAAGCTGTGATGTCCTGCAAGCCGAGGTTCGCAAACGGATCGTCGCTGAGACGATGCCGAAAATGGCACAGCAAGGTGCCCTCGTGCCGCTCGGGCAAGTAATACTGCGCGCGCGGCAGCCCGTAGTCGAACCACAACACCGCCCCGCGCCGCATCGACTGCGTGACTGCGCGGGTCCACGCACCGAGGCGCGGGCAGTATTCGGACGCGTAGCCCTCATTCCACGCTCCGCCGGCTTTGCAGAGCTCGTGGCAAACGCGCGCCATGGCCGCGCTCGCCGGACGCGCCGCCCACGCGAATTCGCCGCCGGTGAGTTCCTTGCCGCGGATCTCGACGCCCAGTTCCTCGACCGTGCTCGGGTGCCAGCGAAAGCGCGCCACCGGCAGCGCGTCCAGCACCTCGTTCGCGACAATGACGCCCTCGAAGGATTCCTCGGGCGGCCGATCGAGCCATCGCACGCGGTGAAGCAGATGCGGCAGCCGGCTTTCAAGACGCTCGCGCTGCCGTTGGCGAAGATCCGCGCTGACTTCAAGAATCCAATAATTGTCCGGGAGCTGATTGAGAGTCTCCAGGCGCGCCAGGAGATCCACCGCCAAACGGCCGCTGCCGGCGCCGATTTCCAACACAGCATCCGCTCTCAAAACGCGCAGGACCTCGGCGCATTGCACGGCTACGCATGCGCCGAACAAGCGCGAAATCTCCGGCGCCGTCGTGAAATCGCCGTCCTTTCCCAGCTTCTGGGCGCCGCCGCTGTAGTACCCCGAGCCCGGCGCATACAGCGCAAGCTCCATGAATCGCTCGAAGCTGAGCCAGCCGCCCGCTGCCTGAATTTCAGCCGCCAAAAGATCGCGCGCTCGCGCGCTGTGCGCGGCGGCGCTGCGTTCGGCGTCGCTACCTTCAGCGCTGTGCGCGGCGGCGCTGCGTTCGGCGTCGTGCGGCGTCATTTCGCGCCGCCGCAATTCTTGCGGTATCGTTGCGGCGCATGGCCGTCATAAATGACAATTTTGCGCTGCGCGAACAAGTCGTGTTGATCACCGGCGCCGCGCGCCGCATCGGCGCGGAGATGGCGCGCACGCTGCATGCGGCCGGCGCGAATATCCTCATTCACTATCGCACGTCGGCGGCGGCGGCCGTTGCCCTGGCGGACGACCTCAACCGCATACGGGCACACTCCGCCGCGATTTTCGCCGCACATCTTTTGAATGCCGATGCGCCGGATAAATTGGTCGCGGCAACCCTGCTCGAATTCGGGCGCCTGGACATTTTGATCAACAATGCCTCGAGCTTTTATCCGACTCCGATCGGTCAGATCACGCCGGCCCAATGGGACGATTTGATCGGCAGCAATCTGAAAGCGCCGCTGTTCTTGGCGCAGGCCGCCGCGCCCAGTCTGCGGGCGCAGCGCGGACTCATTATCAATATGATCGACATTCATGCGCTGCGTCCCTTGAAGGCGCATCCGGTTTACAGCGTGGCCAAGGCCGGCCTTGCCATGCTGACGCGTTCGCTGGCTCGCGAGCTGGGCCCGGACATTCGCGTCAACGGTATTGCTCCGGGACCCGTCCTCTGGCCGAAGGGAGAGATGGAAGAGGAACTGAAGCGCGAAATCATCGGCAAGACGGCCCTTAAGCGCCACGGCACACCGCAGGATGTTGGCCGCATTGCGCTGTTTCTGGCGAAGGATGCGCCATACATTACCGGCCAGATCATCGCAGTTGACGGCGGCCGCAGCATTTAGGCCTGGCGGCACATCAGGTTTTGGGCGCGCCTCGCGCGCGCCAGCTCTCCAAATCCGCAATCGTGCGCTCCAGTTTCACCCCGACGTCGCGCGAATTGCGAATGGCGCCGGGCTTGCTCAACGCAATGCTCACCCAGCTCACGCCAAATTCCTCCAGGATGAGCATAGCCACGCTCTCGGCCAGCGTTTCCACCAGATGAAAGCTGGATTCCTCGACAAAGACGAGCACGCGCTTGGCGACCCGCTTGTAGTTCAGGGTGTCGTCAATGGAATCGGACAGTGCCGCCTTGCGAATATCGGCGCTGAACTCGATGTCCACGATCACCGTTTGCTTGACCTGCCTTTCCCAATCAAAAATGCCGACGATGGCCTCGGTCTTTAACGCGTGAATGAAGATTTTATCCATGCAACCACTCGATCCCTAAAGGTCAATCCCACAAGATCAATCCCCAAAGGTCAATCCGCAATAGCCGTCAGTTCCCAGTTAGCCCGGGCACTCATCCCCAAACCGCTACGCAAGCCTGCGGCCAAGCGCATGCAGCCGGCCAGTGCAATCATGGCTCCATTGTCCGTGCAAAACTCAGTGCGCGGAAAATAGAGCTCCGCGTCCGAGTCCCGCACCACGGTTGCTAGCCGTTCGCGCAAACGGCGATTTGCGCCCACGCCGCCGGCCACGACCAAGCGTTGATGGCCGGTTTGTTGCAGGGCCCGCCGGCACTTTTCCGCCAGGGTCTCCACCACGGCTTCCTCGAAGCCGCGCGCCACATCGGCGCGGACCGGGTCGCTCAACTCGCGGCCGCGCAAGGCTACTAGGGCCGCGGTCTTCAGGCCACTGAAACTGAAATCAAGGCCCGGCCGGTCCAGCATCGGCCGCGGGAATACGAACTCACCGCTGCGGCCGCGCTCAGCGAGCGAGGCCAATCCGGCACCGCCGGGATAGGGCAACCCGAGCAATTTGGCGGTCTTGTCGAAGGCCTCACCGGCCGCATCATCCAGGGTCTCGCCCAAGATCCGGTAGCGCCCCAAGGCCGCTACATCCACCAGCTGGGTATGGCCCCCGGAGACCAGCAAGGCAAGGAAGGGAAACTCGGGCCGGCGGCTCTCCAGCAGGGGCGCCAGGAGATGCCCCTCCAAGTGGTGAATACCGAGCGCGGGCTTGCCCCACGCCAGACTCAAAGCGGAGGCGAAGCCTTCGCCGACGAGCAGAGCTCCTATCAGGCCGGGGCCCGCGGTATAGGCGATTCCGTCAATCGATGCCTTATCCGACTCCGCCTCCGCCAGAGCCTCTTTGACCAGGGGCAATAAGCGCCGTACATGGTCCCGGGACGCCAGTTCCGGCACCACACCCCCGTAGGCTTGGTGCATAGCCACCTGGCTGTGGAGCCGATGCGACAGG
Organism: Steroidobacteraceae bacterium; assembly: GCA_036495805.1. Taxonomy (GTDB): domain Bacteria; phylum Pseudomonadota; class Gammaproteobacteria; order Steroidobacterales; family Steroidobacteraceae; genus Bog-1198. The sequence goes on from DASXMG010000051.1 coordinate 95,166, forward strand.
AGGCCGCCCGCCCCGTCATAGACCGCGACGGCGGTCTCATCGCAGGAGCTCTCAATGCCTAAAACACGCATATTTTTGCCTTTTGCGGGGGCGCACTTTAGAATGCGCCCCCCTGTCGCCGAATCCGGCGGCCGTGCCACCAATTGAGGTTTGAATGCCCAGCGTTCGCGTTCGTGAGAATGAATATTTTGATGCCGCCCTGCGTCGCTTCAAGCGTGCCTGTGAAAAGGCGGGCGTCCTCACCGAGCTGCGGCGCCGTGAATTCTACGAGAAGCCGACCCAG
>DASXMG010000052.1:0-19118 GCA_036495805.1 Steroidobacteraceae bacterium
ACGGCGCGCTCGCCGCCCTGCGGGCGTTCAAATAATTGCAGAGCGCCACCCACTCATTCGACGATAGCCGGTTCCGTCACTTCGCCATCCTCGCCGGTCGGCAATCGCACATTGCGTGCGGGCACAACCGTGGAGATGGCATGCTTGTAAACCATCTGACTAACACTGTTTCTCAACAACACGACGAACTGGTCGAATGAATCGATCTGTCCTTGTAATTTAATGCCGTTCACGAGATAGATTGAGACGGGCACCCTTTCTTTGCGCAGGGCATTCAAAAATGGGTCCTGCAGAGACTGGCCACGGGCCATGAGTAAAGCTCCTTGTTTTTAGTGTCGTTTGTACTGCCGTATCACTTCCATGCGGCACGAGGCACATACCCGATTAATGCTAGCACAGCGCAATGGCCCACGTTTAAAGGAAGCCATTACGCAAATCCGCCCTCGGATAGTGCATCAAAAATCGCGCGTGCAACCTCCGGACGCACGGAATCTAACCACCGTGCATTTGCGCGCCGGCGCAGCCAGGTCAATTGCCGCTTCGCGAGTTGTCGCGTCGCCGCAATAGCCTGATTTTCCGCCTCATTCAACGCACATTGTCCCGTCAAATATCGCCATAGCTGTCGATATCCGACCGCACGCATGGATGGATGTTCCGGGCTCAGATCGCCTCTTTCGTACAAGTTCCTTACTTCTTGGACGAAACCGGCCTCGAGCATTGCCTTGAACCGCAATTCAATCTTGGTGTGTAACTCGCCGCGTTCAAGGGGTGCAAGTGCAAATTCGATGACATTTACGTCGGCAAACGCCGACACGCGCGACTGTTGCAGTTTTGTGATGGTCTCCCCGGTGATCCGATGGACTTCGAGCGCCCGTTGGATGCGCTGCGGATCGTTGCTGTGAATCCGCGCCGCAGCTTCCGGGTCCACCGCGGCAAGTTCCTGATGAACCGCCGCCCATCCGGCCGCGGCCGCCCGCGCATCGATTTCGGCGCGAACCCTCAAGTTCGCCGCCGGCAAATCCGCAATTCCGGAGGTTAAGGCGTGGAAATACATCATCGTGCCGCCCACCAGCAGCGGTTGGCGGCCGCGCGACCAGATGGCCTGCATCGCCTGCTGCGCATCGAGCAGAAACTCCCCCACGGAGTAGCCCGCGGCCGGATCGCGGATATCGATCAAATGGTGCGGGATGCGCTCGCGCGTGCGCAAAGAGGGCTTCGCGGTGCCAATGTCCATGCCGCGGTACACCAGCGCGGAATCGACGCTGATGATCTCCAACGGCAATTGTTCGGCCAGCCGCACCGCCAGGTCCGATTTGCCCGAACCCGTCGGTCCCATCAACAAGACCGCAGAGCGGCGTTTTGCGGAAGCGCTCACCGTCCGCGCAGGAACAAGCGATCGAGCTCGTTCATCGACAATCGCACCCAGGTTGGACGTCCGTGGTTGCATTGATCGGCACGCTCAGTGCCTTCCATTTCGCGCAGCAAAGCGTTCATTTCCGGCACGCTCAAGGTTCGCTGAGCGCGCACCGCCGCATGGCAGGCCATGGTCGCGAGCAGATGGTTGATCGACTCCTCGACGCGGCGCGAGTGACCCGACTCCAGCAAATCCGAAAGCACGTCACGCACGATGCCGGCCGGATCCCGGCCGGCGAGCAGAGTCGGGATCGCTCGCAGTGCCAACTGGTCGGGGCCGAAACGCGTGACTGCAAACCCCAAGGCCATGAATTCCTGCTGGTGCTCTTCCGCCATGTCGGCTTGCGCGGGCGTTACGTTGAGAATCTCCGGCATCAAAAGTTGCTGCTGCGAGGTGTGTCCCGCCAATAATTTTTTCATCCCCTCGTACATGATTCGTTCATGCGCAGCATGCATGTCCACCAGCACCATGCCGTCGGCGGATTGCGCCAAGATATAGACGCCGTGAAGCTGGGCGATCGCATAGCCCAAGGGCGCGGAGGTTCCGGGCGCCGCGCCTAGTGGCACCGCATCGGCCAACCGGACCTGCGGCAGGGATTCATCCTGCACCTGCGCGGTCGCGCCGCCCAAATAGGGCCGGTACAAATCGGCCGCGGCGCGCGGTGGCGCTTCCGGCAGGGAAAAACGCGCTTGCGAAGGAGAAGGAGCGGCGGCGGCGAAACGGGATGCGCCGGTGAGCCAATCCGACGGGGCGCTGCCGGCGGAATCGGCGGCCGGCCGGGTATCGGCCAGCACTTTCTCCAAAGTTCGAAACACGAAGTCATGAACGCGGCGCGAATCGCGAAACCGAAGCTCCAGCTTTTGCGGATGCGCATTGACATCGACCTGGCTCGGATCGAGCTGTAGATACAACACGTAAGCGCAAAATCGGCCGTGGAACAGCACATCCCGATAGGCCAGGCGCGCCGCACCGACGAGGAGCTTGTCGCGCACAAAACGCTCATTCACATAGGCGAATTGCAGGTCCGCCTGGCTGCGCGAAAAAGTCGGCAGCGCCAACCAGCCTTCGAGCCGCAACGATTCGGTCTCATGGCGCAGCTCGATGACATGCGCCGCGAATTCCTCGCCGCAAATCCTGGCGACACGTTCCAGCCGCTGTGCGCCGCTTTGCGCACTGCCCAAGGTCCAGACATTGCGGCCGTTATGGACGAGCGCAAACGCCACGTCGAGGCGCGACAGGGCCATGCGCTCCAGCATGCGCGCGATGTGCTGGTATTCGGTGTTTTCGGTGCGCAGAAACTTGCGCCGCGCCGGAACGTTGAAGAACAGATCCCGCACCTCGACGCGCGTTCCCGCGCCCTGCGAGGCCGGCGCCGGCGCGCTGATCTCGCCGTCACGCGCATCGACGACCCAGGCATGCGCCGCCTGTGCGGTGCGCGAGGCCAACGATAATCGGGAAACGGAAGCGATGCTGGGCAGCGCTTCGCCGCGAAAGCCCAAGCTCGAGACGTTTTCAAGGTCCTGCAACGAGGCAATTTTGCTCGTGGCGTGCCGAGCCAGCGCCAAGCCCAAATCCGACGCATCGATGCCGATGCCATCATCGGAAACGCGGATCAGCCCGCAGCCGCCGCGCTCCAGCTCAACCTCAATGCGGCGCGCGCCCGCATCGAGTGCGTTTTCGACCAGCTCCTTGACCACTGAAGCCGGACGCTCGATCACCTCGCCGGCCGCGATTTGATTGATGAGGGAATCGGAAAGTAGCTGAATGGGCAATGGCGACCTCGGGTCGCGCATTTTCGCACAAGCTCAAGGGTTTAAGGGCGCGCGATCCTAAGGCGTCAATCGCTCGCGCCGCCGGAACCTGCGGCCGTGGCGAGCACCGGTCGCGCGGCGTTCGCGGCGGCGAGCTGTGCGATCCTCGTCCCCATGGGCGGGTTGGCGTAGAAATAATCATGCACGCCCTGACGGATCGCCGCGGCGAGCTTTGCTTGATGCACCGAGGTTCGCAGCCGCTGTTCTTCTTGAGGGTTCGAGATATAGGCCGTTTCGACCAGCATCGACGGAATGTCAGGGGATTTCAGGACCATGAAGCGCGCCTGCTGGACTTCATGCTTGCGAACCTCGCCGGCTTGCATCAATTGGTGCAGCACGCGTTCGGCCGCCACCTGACTCGCGTTCAGCGAAGCCGATTGCGACAGGTCGAGCAGCACGGAAGCGAGGACATCGTCCTTGTCATCCAGGGACACACCGCCAATCAAGTCCGAGGCGTTCTCACGCTCGGCAAGCCATCGCGACGCTTCATCGGTCGCGCCCCGCTGCGACAGGATGTACACCGAGGAGCCGTCGATGCTGCGGTCGCGAATCGAGTCGGCGTGAATCGACACAAAGAGATCGGCCTGTTGCGCGCGCGCGCGGCGCATCCGATCGCGAAGCGGCACGAAGTAATCGCCGCTGCGCGTGAGAACGGCTCGCATGCCCGGCTCCGCATCGATTTTTGCGGCCAGCTCACGCGCGATCGCCAGCACCACGTCTTTCTCGCGCGTGCCGTTTTTGCCGATGGCGCCGGGATCCTCGCCGCCGTGACCCGCGTCGACCGCGATGATGAGATCGCGTGCATCGGAGGGCGCATGTTTCGGCTTGATCGGTTGGCTTATGCGACTCGCGACGCGAGTGGCGCTGCGACCGACGCCGCCAAGATCGACGACCAGGCGATAACCGTAGTGCGAATTCGGCTTGCTCAGGAAGCTCTTGGCTTGACTGGGCCGCGTCAGATCCAGCACCAGGCGAAAATTGCCCGAAGGGCCGTGCGACATGCGCAGGCTTTTTACGGCGCCTGAGCCCGGAGGCGCGCCGTGTGCAGACTTGGCGAGGTGGGCACCCGTAACGTCGAGAACGACGCGCTCCGGATTGTGCAGCACCTGCAAACTGTGCTGCGCGGTCCCTGACAGATCGACAACGACTCGAGTGTTATCGGGCCCTGCCCACAGACGGATGGCGCGAACATCGACCGCGTGCGCGGGTTGCAGCAAGAGCGTGGCCAGCAACAATCCACCAGCCCACTGACACAGCAATCGATTCATGGCGATAAGTTAACCCTGAATCTATCACTTTTTCAAGTTATATTAGATACATAGGGCGCTAAGCTAGTGTCGATTGCTAGCTTCGTGAGCCAGCCTCGGCCCGTTGCGGTCGCGCCGCCCAAGGCAGCGGCGCGCGAGTCGCCTTTGTACACCAGCTGCAGAACCAAGTCCGCCGGCGGGACGGCGAGACCGCCCTTCTCGGGCCACTCGACCAGCATGAGATACCCAGGGCCCGTCATATCGCGCAGCCCGAGTTCCTCCACCTCGGTCGTGGTCTGCACTCGATAGAGATCGACGTGCACGCAGGTCAGGCCCGGCGCGCTATAGGTATCCACCAGGGTGTAGGTGGGGCTGCGCACGATCGCGGTAACGCCGAGCGCATGCAGCAGGGCGCGGGCGCAGGTGGTCTTGCCGCTGCCCAGTTCGCCGCGCAAGTGCACGACCGCGCCAAGGTCCGCTCCGGGGAGACTCTTCGCGACTGCTTTGCCCAGGGTCTCGGTAGCGCCGCTGTCGGGCAGGTCAAATGCTAAGGGGCCTTGCAGCATCGGTTTATTATACGGACCGAACATGGCCGTCCCTGCATTACCTGTCCCGCCTGCGCCCGCGGCTCTCTTGTCGTCGTTGCGAGCGTGGGCCGCGGACTTAGGCTTCACAGGACTTGGCATCGCCGCCATCGACCTGCCGGCCGACGAAGCTCATTTTCTCGAGTGGCTGCGAGCCGGGTTCAACGGCGAGATGGGATACATGGCGCGCCATGGCAGTAAGCGGACCAGACCCTCGGAGCTGATTCCCGGCACAGTGAGTTGCATCAGCGTCCGTATGGATTATTGGCCGGCGGAAGCCGCTGATGCTGCGGCAACCTTGGCAGATGGCAACGCGGCTTACGTGTCCCGTTATGCCTTAGGCCGGGACTATCACAAGCTGCTGCGCGCGCGGCTGCAAAAACTGTGCGACCGGATTCGCGACGCGGTCGGACCCTTCGGTTATCGAGTCTTCACCGACAGCGCGCCGGTCTTGGAAAAGGCCCTGGCCCGCAATGCGGGGTTGGGCTGGATCGGCAAGCACACGAATCTGATCGATCGCAATGCCGGCTCGTATTTTTTTCTCGGTGAGATTTACGTCGATTTTGAATTGCCGGCGGACGAGCCCAGCACGGCGCACTGCGGCACCTGCAGCGCCTGCATGCCCGCCTGCCCCACCGGCGCCATCGTGGCGCCCTACCGTCTGGACGCGCGGCGCTGTATTTCCTACCTGACGATCGAGCTGGCCGGGAGTATTCCGACTGAATTTCGCCGTGCGATCGGCAATCGCATCTATGGCTGTGATGACTGCCAGTTGGTTTGTCCTTGGAATAAATTTGCGAAGGCTGCTGCCGAGAAGGACTTTGCGGTCCGCCACGGATTGGATCATTCGCAGCTGATCGATCTTTTCGCCTGGAGTGAAGCGGATTTTGCCGAAAGGACCAGCGGCAGCGCCATACGGCGCATCGGTTACGAGCGCTGGCTGCGCAATATTGCCATCGCGCTCGGCAACGCTCCCGCATCGCCCGCGGTGATTGCCGCACTCGCTGCCCGCGAACAGCACCCATCGGCCCTGGTGCGCGAGCATGTCCAATGGGCACTGGCCCAGCATCGGGCCGAATAAGGCGGCAGCTTAGCTGAGCGGGCCGCCCAGCCGAATCGGCGCCTAGCCGGCCGGCAACAACGAGCTCCCCGCGGGATTGAAGAAATGCCGGCCGCGCCGCGCTTTGGCGATCTCGGCAAACAATTGCGCGTAGTCATTCTCGCTGCTGACTGGATCAATGGCCGCCGAGTTGACGATCAACAAAGGCGAGGCGTCATAGCTGTGGAAGAACCGCGCATAGGCCTGCGTGAGTTTCTCCAAGTAGGCGCGTTCGATGTGCTGCTCGTAGCGAATGCCGCGCTTGGCGATGCGATCCACCAGCACATCCACGGGCGCCTGCAAATAGACCACCAGATCCGGCTTGGGCGCGTCCACCACCACACGCTCATACACTCTTTCATAAAGCGCATATTCCGCATCATCCAGCGTGACGCGCGCGAACAGCCGGTCTTTCTCCAATAAATAGTCCGCAACCCGCACGCTGCCGAACAGGTCCTCTTGGCGAACCTCTTCCAATTGCCGCGCGCGTTGAAACAGAAAGAACAATTGGGTCTGAAACGCGGCCGCGCGAGGATTCTTGTAGAAGCGCTCGAGAAAGGGGTTTTGATCGGCCTGTTCCAGCACGAGCTGGCCGCCCAAGGACTGGCTCAAGCGACGCGCCAGGCTGGTCTTGCCCACGCCGATCGGCCCCTCGACGACAATAAAACGATGCGGTACTGCAACTGGCATTCAAAGACTCTTATTATTCCAAAATCGAAATTCCATCGCCGCCCACACTGCGCTTCAGGTCGAGGACGGCGCCTATCCCTGGAATCTTCATCGTCGGGGCAATATCCGCCAGAGGATACAGGACGAAGTTGCGTATCGACACTCCAGGGTGCGGCACCTTGAGACCCGGCTCGTCCACCGCCGCATCCACCATCCACAACAAATCCAAATCAATCACGCGCGGACCCCAGCGTTCACGGCGATTGCGCCCCATGGCGCGTTCGATGTCGAGCAGGCTCGCCAGCAATTCCTGCGGAGTGCGCTGTGTCAGGAGACCCGCGGCAGCGTTGACGAAATCAGGTTGATCTTGTGGGCCCATCGGGCGCGAGAGATACAGACGCGAGCGCAGCAGTGTGTCCGCCGCGCTCAAGGCAGCCAGTCGATCCATCGCCTCGAGCACGCGCTCGCGCGGAGATTCCAAGTTGCCGCCGATCGCCACGTACGCTGGGCGCCAGAGCGTGCTCATTTGTCAGCTGCGCGCCGCTCCGCCGCGTCGACGACGCCGGCGGCGCCGCCCCGGCGCAGGTGCTCCTTCCGCTGCGGGTTCCGGCGGCCGCGCCTGCACCAGCGCCACCCGCTCTTCGTGCGGCAACAGTTGAATGTCGGTCCACCATTTCGCCAGTTCCGGATCCGCGACGCCGGCCTGTGCGCGCAGCAACAGAAAATCATAGGCCGCGCGAAAGCGCGGGTGCTGCAGCAGACTCAAGGATTTGACGCCGCTGCGGCGATTGAACCGAGGCTGCAGCATCAACAGCTCGCGCATGGGAATGGAAAAGCGGCGTGGAATGGACACACGCGATTGCTGCACCTTAAGCACGCTGTCGCAGGCCTGCATCAGCAGCGCAAGATCGGGCGTCGGGCCTGCCTGCCTTTCGTTCAGCTCGCGCAGCACCGCACTCCAGAGCAGCACCGCAAACAAAAATGTCGGGGTGACCGGCTTGTCAGCCGCGATGCGCGCATCGGTGTTGTCGAGACCCATCTTGAGCATGTCCGCCGCGTAGGCATACGGCGGCAACGCGAAGGCGGCGGCGGACTGGGGAAACAGGTGCTCGAACAATCCGTATTGCTGCAGCAGTTCGTACGCCTTCGCGCCGAATCCGGACAGGAAGAGTTTCAAGACTTCGTCAAACAGCCGCGCCGGCGGAACGCCGTCCAGCAAGTAGGCGAGCCGTCTGATCGGCGCCTCGGTGTTGGACTCAATCGAGAAATCGAGTTTGGCCGCGAAGCGCACCGCTCTCAGCATGCGGACCGGGTCTTCGCGATAGCGCATCTCCGGATCGCCGATCATCTTCAGGCGACGCGCCTTGACATCGTTGACGCCGTCGACGAAATCCCAAATCGAGAAATCCTCGATGTTGTAGTACAAGCCGTTCGCCGCGAAATCGCGCCGCCAAACATCTTCTTCAATGGTGCCGTAAATGTTGTCGCGAAGAATTCGACCGCGCGTGTCGAAGGCACGGTGCTCGGAATCGGCAGGGGGCGAGAACTCCGCGGCGGGTTCGTCGGCGCGCGACTCTGCGCTTTCCGCGCCGCCCTCCGCACCGGCATCGGTGCCGCCTTCGGCATCCAGATCGTCCGCATCTTCCCGCTCCGGAGCCGCCGCGGCACGGAAAGTCGCCACTTCAATGATCTCGTTGCCGAAGAACACGTGCGCCAAGCGAAAGCGGCGGCCGATCAGGCGGCAATTGCGAAACAACCGCCGCACCTCCTCTGGCAACGCATCGGTGGCCACGTCGAAGTCCTTCGGTCTTAGGCCCAGCAGCAAGTCACGCACCGCGCCGCCGACCAGAAAGCCCTGATAACCCGCCTCTTTGAGGCGATACAGCACTTTCAGCGCGTTCGGCGAAATGTCCGCGCGCGATATCGAATGCTCAGCTCGAGGGACGACTACGGGAGGGAGTGGCGTCGGCGATGAGTTCAAAAAGAGGGGTTCCGCTTGAGTCCAAAAAATTGGCCCGTATACTACCAGCCCTCTTAAGGGTCGAAGACCCAAAGATCCGCCAGTCCGCTCCCTTCGTCTAGAGGCCTAGGACACGGCCCTCTCAAGGCTGTAACACGGGTTCGAATCCCGTAGGGAGCGCCAAAATCAAAGCAAAAAGCCGGTGCATCATCGGCCTTTTGCTTTGATCTCTGCCCCACGGGATGAGAACGCGCGCGGGCGACAGCCCGAGCGGGTTCGACAAATCGACCGTCCGGTCTATTTGAACGCCGGAGGCCTTGCCGACGGCGGCCCCGAAGGGGCGAGGCCGAAGGCCGAGTTATCCCGTAGGGAGCGCCAAAATCAAAGCAAAAGGCCGGTGCATCATCGGCCTTTTGCGGCCCCGAAGGGGCGAGGCCGAAGGCCGAGTAATCCCGTAGGGAGCGCCATACAATCAAGCACTTACGCTCATCACAGATCTGGAGGCCAACTCACCCTAGCAAATTCAGGCGTCGATTCAATTCCCCGCAACGTTCTGCTCGAGGAAGCGCGGCGCGTGAGCAGCAGAACATAAGGATGGGTTACACCGCGAATCAGTTCCTACATTTTGTCACGGGCGACTGGAGACGTTGTCCAGCCCCAGTATGATGACCTTAGCGGTGACGGGCTTCGTCGGCCAGGTGACCATCGTAAAGCCATCCGCCACTGCAATTTTTTGTGCGCCGTCAACCGTATAAGTAATGATGCCGCCGCCGATTCCGCCGCCGCCGTCGAGTGATTGGCCCCAAAGTTTCTGGCCGTTAGAGGAATTAAGCGCATAGAAGTTGCCGCCTACATCGCCGAAGAACACGACGCCTCCGGCCGTCGGAGTAATGGCGCCAACGATGGGAAAGTTGGACATTACCCGCCACTTCCAGACTCCGGTGTCGGCGTCTGTGGCGTAGACCCACCCGGCCCGGTGTCCGTCGGTCTTGTCTTCTTTGCCGAACATCTTGAGCGGGTTCAATGCGGCCATGCCGGCCCATGGTTGCCCGGTGTCGCACCAGTCGACGGTGCCGCTGATGATGAGGTTCGTGGTCGGATCGTAGCCCGGAGTGTTCCATTCATCGCCGCCCACCACCCCCGGACAAAAATGCGCGGCCTTGCCGATCGTGAAGATCTGGGCGTCGCTCTCTATCGTGGTAATCGGCAAGCGGTAGAGTAGCTTGTCGTTGTCCGCGAGATCATAGTCGTGCCAATCCACGGGCACGACCTTGATGTTATTCCCGAAGTCCCCGGTTCTGGCGTCGAGCACCGCCGCCGAGTCGTTATGCAGATTGATTCCCTCCGGGACTCCCGAGGCGAAGTCCGGAGCGGGATCCCCGGGAACTCGGGGCGGGACAAAGAGTTCCCAGACGATCTTGCCGCTCTTCGCCTCAAGAGCGTACATATGTCCCTTGCCGCTTTTGTAGTCTCCACCGGAATTGCTGATATAGATTAAGCCGTCCCAGGCAGTTGGGGCAGCGGGTACCGATTCGCCTCGTTTCGGGTCCGCGATTCTGGTCTCCAACAGCTGCTTGCCGGTCTTGAAATCAAACGCCAGCACCCGACCGTCCTGGGTGCCGCGAAACAACGCGCCGTCCATATAGGCAGCGCCCCGGTTGGACGGCAAGAGAGCGCCGGGGTAGTCCAAGTGCTTGCGCCAGTTCTCGGCGCAAGTGGCTGGGTTCAAGGAGAAAATATCGAACTCAGAGGTGCCGATCAGAGCACCGTCCACCATGATCAAAGAGGACTCGAACGAGGTGAACTCATGGAGGTCGTACGTGCACAGCACTTTCAGCTGCCCCACATTCTTCGTATTGATCTGATCCAGCGGCGAGTAACGCTGCGACGACAGTGTCCTGTTGTAGCTTGGCCAGTCTGCGACAGCCGCGCTCGGCCAAGCTGCGTCGGAATGAGCGGGCGTGCGCGCGTATGCTGTGTCGCCTTCGTAGGCGGGATTCGTTTCTGTGCTCACCGCGCCGGCTGGCGTGGACAGCGTCAGAAGGTAGTTGCGGGCCGCGCCGCCATAGGTAGCGACCGCCACCACGAGCGCGCCAACGATGAGTGCGAGTTTCCTTTTAATGGTCGTCTCCAACGTCCAAGTGGCGACGAATTCCGGGCCGCAGACACCGTCACAATTTGGTTCCGGAGCGGAGCCGCGGCAATAGGACCTTGGCCCATCAGTGCCTCACGGGACGGCTCGCGAATATTCACAACCAGCTGCGTTACCAAAATTCGATGGCGGTCCCAGGATGGCGACGCGCCGAAGGCCGAGTAATCTCGCGGGACCGCCACTAAATCAACAAGTTAGATTCAGATCACTCGTCCGCCGCATACTCCCTGATGCAACTTTTATCCTTTAGCCGGGTGTTTAGCTAAACGCGCGGCACACTTGGCGCATCTAAGGTGTGCCGCAAATTTTCTATTCGCAACGTCCGGGAGAGCTTTGGCATGACCCCTCTAAACAAAACCACCAACTTCCATCGATCCGCACTCATCGCGACAGCGCTCTTCGCCACCGGGCTGTATGCCGCTACCGTCCATGCGGATGAGTACACCAAAACCTATACCGTTTCGAATCGCGCCAACGTGCGCGTCGACACGGACGATGGCAGCGTCAACGTCACGACCGGCGACAGCAAGGAAGTCGAATTCCGCGTTGAGTATCAGGGCTACACGCTGGAGAGGTCTCTGCACATCGAGTCCAACCAGCATGGTGATGAGGTCGAGCTCACCGCGCGCATGCCGCATGGGTTTCATTTCTCCCTGGGAACGATGCGCAGACTGCATATCGAAGTTCGTATGCCAAAAGATGCGGATCTGCAGGTACGAACCGGCGATGGCTCCGTCAAAGCCAACAATCTGTCGGGCACCATTGATCTGCATAGCGGCGATGGCGCGCTCACCGTAGGTTCTCTGAAGGGCGCGATCCGCCTGCACACCGGCGATGGGTCTATCGAGGCCAGCGAGCTGGATGGCAAATGCGATGCCACGTCCGGCGATGGCCGCATCCGACTGACCGGTCGGTTTGATGTGCTGACCGCGCACAGCGGCGACGGCAGCGTTGCTGTCGAGGCGATGCGCGGCTCGAAATTGGATTCAAGCTGGAGCATCACGTCGGGCGACGGCAGTATCGATGTGGCGCTACCCCCCGATCTACCCGCGAATGTCGACGCAAGCTCGGGCGACGGACGCATCACCTCCGACATCCCGATCACGATGGAGGGCGTCATGAGCAAATCGCGGGTCCACGGCAAAATGAACGGCGGCGGCTCGACGCTGACCATCCACACGGGAGATGGCTCGATTCATTTGAAGCAGGTGTAAGGGCAACCCTTGCACTCAAAAACAGCGGCAGGGCCTTCAGGCCCGCCGCTGTATCGTTGTAGACTGGCCCCTGATGTAAGCCTTCAATCAGGGGCCCTGCAATCTATGGCAGTCACTCACGATTTCACGGATTCAGCTGATCTTGCCGGCGGCTGGTCCGACGACAACGGCAATCCGGTTTGCACCTGGACGTGGGATCAGGCCTCGGGCCACATCGTCGTCACCTGCGGCACGAAAGCCAGGCGGCTCAAGTTGCCGCACAGCGAGTCGGATCTGCGCGGCGAGCAGTTGCGCAAGCATCTCGCCCGCACTGCACTGCATCTGGCCGAAGACATCAACGCGACGAAATATCCGACCTAGCGCTGCGGCAGCACTAGGGGTTGGGATTGCAGATGGCCACACAGTTTTTGGCGGCCTCCATTTCTTCCTTCCTGCAGGTTTCTTCAGGTTTTTTGCTTTCGATGCATCTTCGATATTGCACCTGCATGTCGTGCGTGCATTTCTCGCAAGGCACGTCACCCCATGCGCTCTGCGTCCCGCCGAGAAGGGACACCACGCCAATCAGCCCCATGAGCACTTTCATTTTTGCCAACTCCCAGGCACCGCCATTCAATGGCCCATTCAGCGTGCGCGTTCTATCAGTGCAATGCTAGAACTATCCTGAACACGGTCGAAGATGATTTCCGTGCCGTCCGGCGACACGTCGAAATCGCCGATGGCAAAGCTGGATGGCAGGTCGGTTAGCTGACGCTCGGCACCGGTCTGCGGATTCAACAGCCAGAAGTTCTTGTGCGCAATCTCGCCGCGAAGAATGATGAGCGAGCCGGAGTTCGGCGCGAACGCAACGCGCCGCGCGCCGCGCGTCAGGATCAAACTTGCCATGCCGTACGGTCGACCGTCCGGGGCAGAGGCTCGCAAGGGGAATCTCATTCCGACATCTGCGCCCGAATAGACCAAATATTTTCCGTCCGGGGACCAGACCGGATTGAGGGAATACTCTGTCGTCATGGGTTGAGGCGCGGCGCCATCCAGACGAATTTTGGACAGACTCGGTTCGCCATCCTGCAGGATCGCGCCGACGATCGATTGCGAATCGGGTGTCCATGCCAGATCGCCGCGCAGCGCAAGCGCGGCTGATACCAACCGCGCGTTTCCGCCATCGCTGTCGATGACATAGAGCTGCGTCTTACCCTGCTTCTCGACGCTAAAGGCGATGTGCCGGCCGTCCGGCGCAATGGCCGGAGCGCCGACGCGATCGGCCTCGGCGTCGTTCCATAGCTCGGTGGGCACGCCGTTGGCCAGCTTCCAAATCCCCCGCCGGCCGCCGCCCCCCGACATGTACGCCATAAACCCAGCGCCGAAGCGCGGTGCGATGGCATTTTGCAAGGCAGGCGTCATGCGCGCGGCCGTGGTGGTTGGCGGCCCGGCGCCATCGATGTGCACGCTCCACAGGTCCGATCGAGAATTCGCGACCGTTGCGACCAATCGCCGGCCGTCTGCGCTCGCCGCCAGCGAGAGATAGCGCTCGAGGCCGAAGCTGATCCGGAGCTCTTGTTTCAGCTTCAGATCCATGACATACAGCCATGGCCCGGAGCCGTCCGCGTCCGTGGCCAAATAAATCAGGGTGCGTGAGTCCAGCGCGACTGGATAGCTGAGCTTGGTGTTGTGAAAGGTGACTTGCTCGAGCCCTGTCCCCGAGGGCAGCAGCCGCCAGACGTCCCAGTGTGCGGGAGGTTCACCCCGTAAGAAGTAAATGAACTCCCCGTCAGTCGACCAGATTGGAAAGTGGCAGTGGATACCCGGTGGTGCCGCATAAATTTGGTGCGCAGTCGAGTCCTTCGCGGCGCGCACGAACAAAGGATCGCCCGGCGCGGTCGTGTGATAGACCAGCTGTTTTCCATCCGGCGACCAGTCGTACTCGGCGACTTCATTTAAATAGACCTGCAGCGGGCCGGCGGCCGTCGGCGCGCCCACGATCTTGATGTCTTCGGGACGCGAGCCATCGGCGCTGCGGGTCCATAGAGTCACCAACGCGCCGTCGGGCGAAAAGGCGACGGTTCGCACGGAGGCGTTGGTCATGTCATGAATCTGACCTTCGGTCAGATTGCGGTAGCGGTTACTGCCGATTTCCGTCAACCACGCATCCATCCCTCCATCCCGATTCGCGAGAAACGCGACAAATCGGCCATCGCGCGAGATTGCGGCCGCCTGCTCGGTTCCCGCAAAATCGGTAAGACGCGTCACTTTGGCTTGCGCCAAGGGATCGCGGACGCCGCCTGAGCCCTGCCGCATAAACGCAACGGTTGCCAGAATCGCGGCGAGTGCCAGCGCGCTGATGGCGACCATCGCCTTATTGCGGCGCACGTACTTCGCTAGCCGATCCGTGAATCGAGCCGGCAGCGCCTCGATCGGTTTTCTGTCGATATAGCGCCGCAGATCCTTGGTGAACGAGGCGACGCTTTGGTAGCGATCGAGCGGCCGCTTAGCCAGCGCTTTGAGCACAATGGCATCCAAATCCCCGCGCAATTCGCGCGCCAGTTTCTCCGGCGTCGTGCTTCGCGCAGCGCTCGCGTCCACCTCCTGCTGCGTGCTGGGTTTTTTCACTTCGACGGCGATGATGGCCTGTTCCAACGCCCCGATCGAGGCGGCGCCCTTCAGATTGTAGGGGCGAAGGCCGGTCAGCATCTCGTAGAGAAGAATCCCTAAAGAGTAAATGTCGCTGCGCGCGTCGATCATCTCGCCATACAGCAGCTCCGGGCTGGCGTAGTCGGGAGTCAGTGCACGTCCATAGACACTCGTCAGCGGCGCCAGGTCACCCTCGTCGGTCTCCAACAGTTTCGCAACACCAAAGTCGAGCAATCGCACTTGCCCGGACTCGGTCACCAAAATATTCGACGCCTTAAGATCGCGATGTATGACCTGTTTTTGGTGGGCGTGCTGCACGGCCTCGAGCACCTGCATGAATAACACGAGCCGCGCAGCAATCGTAAGCCGCTGAGCATCGCACCACTCGGTCAAGGGTTGGCCTTGCACAAACTCCATCGCCAAGTAGGGCAAAGCATTTGGATCGACTCCTGCATCGTAGAATCGCGCGATGTAGGGATGCTCGAGGCTCGCCAGTATGTCGCGCTCGCGCGCAAATCGCGCCGCCAAGTCACCGCGCGGCTGATTCAACATGGGCAGCTTTAGTGCCACCTCGCGCCGAAAGGCGCCGTCGGCGCGTCGGGCGAGCCACACTTCTGCCATACCCCCCGACCCCAGCGGCCTGATCAATTCATACGGACCCACTCGCGCGCCGGGTTGCAGGCGGCTGGCGCCTGCCGCGCCTCTCTCGCGCGCCGCGCCCGAAAAGCCTGCGAACGCCGCCATGGCCTGCGCCGATAGTGGCTCGAGACCCGCCGCCTGCGCCTCGTCGGGCAGCAGCGCATCCTTCAAGTGTCGGGCGAGTTCCCGGTGTTCCGTGGGCAATGTCTCGAGCCATGCACGGCGCCCAGCCGCATCCAGCGGCAGTGCTTCATCGAGCAGGCGGCTCATTGCCGCCATCTGTGCGATGGACAGGGTCATGGGGTGCGCGGCCGGCTGCCGTTCAACGCAATGCCGCCGCGAGAATCAAGCGTGCCTTCTCCCAATCCCGCTGCACGGTGCGCTCGGTGACATCCAGTGTCTCGGCAATTTCTTGTTCACTGTATCCGCCGAAGTAGCGCATTTGCGCCACTTGCGCCAAACGAGGCTCGGCTTTCTCCAAGTCCTCGAGCGCTTCGTGAACTCGCAGAACGATTTCTTCGTCGTTCGCGACATTGGCCGCAAGCTGGGTGGATAACGTCAGGGGCCGCCAATCGCCGCCTCTTTTTTCCGCGACTCGCTCGCGCACGCTGTTGACGATCACTGATCGCATCACTTGCGAGGCATACGCGAAGAAAGCCCGCCGGTCCTCGGCGCGCAACTCGCCGGCCTGCACAAACCGCAAATACGATTCGTGCACCAAGCACGTCGTGTCCAAAACCGCGTTGCGGCCACCGTCGCGCAAGCGGGCTCGCGCCAAGCGGTGAAGCTCAGGATAAGCGGCAGCGTAGAGCGCATGGCGCGCGTCAGCGTCCCCCGACTGCATCCGTCCGAGTAGCTCGGTGAGCTCGTTCATCGAGGGCCTGGGCATCCCGCGCTTAGGTTCGATCGGGTCAAGATAGCGCTTCCCTCGGCTGAGTGCCACGCCGGCCAAAGGAATTATCGGGGGCCGATGTCGTGTTTTGCCCCCGGGCTGCGTCTGTATGAGTGAGGCAGCAAAACGGAGCGCCGATCTGCCAACAGCCAAACCACCTAATCGACCATCCAGGAGACGACAATAAACACTTCCACTCAAATATCCCGAATCCTTGCCGTAACGATTTTTGCGGCCCTGACCAGCAGCATCGCCGCGGTATCATTCGCATCCGACAGCACCGACCCCCTGCAGGTCAAGGTCAAATACGCTGACCTCAATGTGTCGAGCACCTCCGGCGCCGCCACGCTCTACAGTCGTATTCGCAACGCGGCGCGAATCGTATGCCGCCCATTCGAGAGTGCGGAACTCGCCTCGAAGAAGCACTTGGCGGCCTGTGTCGATAAGGCCATGAACAACGCGATCGCTGAGATCAATCAGCCGGCTTTGTTCACGGTTGCCAAAGCCAAGGCCGGAACTTCGAAGCCCATGCTGCTGGCTTCGGGCCAAGTCCGCTAGCAACCCGCGCCGAGCGGTGCCTTCATCGCTCGGCGCCCGCCTTTCCTCGATTGGGCATATCCACGTCAAGCCCGATGCCACAGTGCGGACAGTGCTCAGGCATCTTGCTCGTCCGGCCCACGCTGACCCAAAAGCCGACAGCGCCCAAGCGCTTGCCGCAGTTGGGACAGGGAATCTCGAACAAGCTCCAGAACGCAGCCGCAAGAAGCACGCCGACCAAGACCGCGAACACGATTCGGATGGCGAGAATTCGCGGCATATACCCTGCCACGATGCCGACGACGAGCAGAAAAGCGAAGGCCAGCCCCGCATAACGGTCGCTGCGCCGTTTCAAGTATTGGCGGATGGTCATACGGCACAAGTTTAGCCAGATCGTGAGCATTCTGTGAGCGGGTACCGCCTTTTGGCGTCATCCATTCCGCGCCTGTCGCGTTGCTCCCTAGCGTGGACTCCTTACATCACAGAGGCTGGCGCGTTCTGGCGCTCATCGGCGGCCTTGCGGCATCGTTGAGCTCGCACGCCGACCCGATTTCCGCGTTGCAAATGCTGCGTGAAGGCGGTTGCGGAGGCGTGATGCCCCCTGCCCGGCCACTGCGGCACATTGCCTCGCTGGATCGAGCCGCTGAGCAATGGGCCAATGGACGCACGCTGGCATCGGCCGCTCAGCTGAGCGGCTATGAGGCGGAATCGACCGCGGGCCTGCATATCAAAGGGCCTGAGGCGGCGACGGTCCGGCTGCTCAAGCAGTCCGGTTGCCGTACCGTCACAAACCCTGCCTTCCGTGATGTCGGGCTCTATCGTCGCGGCACAGAGAGCTGGCTGGTGCTGGGCCTAGATTATGTGGCGCCGGCGAGCGCGCAGGCACCGATGCTCGCGAGCCGCGCCTTGCAACTGGTCAATGAAGTCCGGGCCCGCGGCGCGCGCTGCGGCGATCGTTCGTTTGCGCCGGCGCCGCCGGTGAAGCTATCCGAGGCGCTGGCGGGTGTCGCCTTCGGGCACGCCGATGACATGGCCCGGCACAACTACTTCGAACACGAAGATCGCATCGGGCGCTCGCCGGCGGATCGCGTGCGCGCAGTCGGCTACCAGGAAAAATTGGTGGGTGAAAATATCGCCTATGGACCGAAGTCTGCCGAAGAAGTCGTCCAAGGCTGGTTGGATAGCCCTGGGCACTGCGAAAACATCATGGATCCGCGGTTCGCGGAAATGGGCATCGCTTATGCGGCCGGCCACGCCGCGAGACGCGGGTTGTTCTGGGTGCAGCTACTGGTGGCACCCCTGGTCGCACCGAAAGCCTGAGAGGCGCGGAATCGCCGGTTAGTCCTCTTTCGCCACGACCGGCGGGTCGCGCTCGACCGCAGCACGCATGTAGTTGGGATCCTTCGCATCCATGCAGACGAAGGTCAGATCTTCCTGCTTCGGCGACCAGGCATGCTCGCTCGACTCGGTGGATTGACGAAACATCACATGCTTGCCCGACTGTTCACAGTATTGATTGGCGACGCTGAGCGCCTTCAGATTGGTATCCGTCTGCGTCTCATAGCGCGCGCCGAATACGCTCACATGATAGGCATCCTGCCCGGCCGGCACGACTCCCGTCGGAGTCGAAGCGCAGCCTGCCATCGTTGCGGATGCAATGATTCCGAACACCCACGGCGATTTGCGGCTTGTCATAAGTACTCCCTAAGGCAACAAGCGAACGATAGCGCGCGGCCCCTCGAGCGTTCGTGATGTAAAGCACGATTGGCACGGCATAAGTGTGATCGCGGTCACGTGCTCAAGGCGGGCAAGCGATCGCTCGCGCGACGTGCTGCACAGTTTCGGATGCCGAATCGAATCGCAGCGCACCAGGCGAGTACTTTGGGCGCATCACGAGTTTCTGCGCTTCGTGCTGAAGAATGCGCCGATTAGAACGCCGTGTGGTGCCTCGACGGACCGCGCGGCGATTTTTTTGACCCCCACGCCATATTCGTACACGTTCTTGCCGCCGCGATACGCCGTGAACGACAGCGCGGCGCCGGCCGCGATGAGCACGATGAGGAAGATCCACGACGGCTTGGATCGTGATGCGCTGCCCGCGCCGCGCCAGACGGCGAGCAGCACCAGCAGCAGCGTGGTGAACATCGCCCATTTGAGGTGGACAGAGATGGCGTGGCGTGCCGCTTCGCCCACGTCCAGATCCAGCACTGCGCCAAGCCCGGTGGCCAGGGCAACCAGCGCGGCCGCAGTACCCAGACACAAGTTCCACGTCCCC
>DASXMG010000053.1:0-38513 GCA_036495805.1 Steroidobacteraceae bacterium
ATCCAGCGTATAGTTCAAGAGATACATGACGCCGAACGTGCCGACCAGCGACACCGGCACCACCGTCGCCGGAATCAGGGCGGCGCGATGGCTGTTCAGGAAAATGTAGACCACCAAGATCACGAAGGCCACCGACAACAACAGGGTCTGTTCCACCTGGCGCAGCGAGGCGCGAATGGTGATCGAGCGGTCGAAATTCACCACCAGATCGATTTTCGAATCGATTGAATTCTTCAGGATCGGAAGCTCGGCCTTGACCGCGTCGATGGTCTCGACGATGTTGGCGCCTGGCTGCAGGTATATCGTCACGAACACCGCGGGCCTGCCGTTGTACAGCCCGTAGGTGCGCAAGTTTTCAGTGGCGCCGTCCTGCATATCCAACACGGTCGCGACGTCGCGCAGGCGCACCGGCGAGCCGCTGCGATTGGCAATGATCAGGTCGCGATACGGCCCTGCATCGCGCGCATTGTCGTTGGTGTAAATCTGATAGTGCAGCTCGTCCGTTTCGAGCGCGCCTTTCGGTGCATTGGCGTTAGAGTTGGAAATCGCCGCGCGCACGTCCTGCAGGCCGATGCCATACTTGGATAGCGCCAGCGGATTGATCTCGACGCGCACAGCGGGAAGCGCGCTGCCGTTGACATTGACGCCGCCGACGCCGGGGATCTGCGACAGGCGCTGCGAGATCACCGCGTCCGCCGCATCGTAGATTTGTCCCTGAGTGAGCACATCGGAGGTCATGGCGATGGACATCACCGGAAAAGCGGAGGTATTGAGCTTGAAATAGGACGGATTGCGGGTGAGAGATGTCGGCAAATCGGCGTGCGCGGCGGAAATCGCCGCCTGCACGTCGCGTGCCGCGCCGTTGACGTCCCGATCGAGGCCGAAGGTGAGCTGAATGTTCGTGGTGCCCACGCCGCTGGTGGAGGTCATGTCGTCCACATCGGCGATGGCACCAAGGTGGCGCTCCAAGGGAGTGGCGACGGTGGCCGCCATGACCTCCGGGCTGGCGCCGGGAAGGCTCGCCGATACGAATATGGCGGGCACATCGATGCGCGGCAAGGGAGCGACGGGCAAGAGCAGGAATGCAGCGGCGCCGCATAAGGCCACGCCGAGCGTCAGCAAGGTCGTCGCCACCGGCCGTCTGATGAAAGGCGCGGAAATGTTCACGCAGGTCCCTCCGCCAAGGGCGCATCCGTCTCAGAAGTCTGCGCACGGCCGCGCCAACGCGTGGCAATCCGATCGAATGCCAGATAGATCACCGGCGTGGTGAACAGCGTCAGCACCTGGCTCACCATCAGTCCGCCCACGATACTGACGCCCAAGGGATGGCGCAGTTCGGATCCGGTTCCGGTGCCGAACATCAAGGGTAGCGCACCTAATATGGCGGCCACCGTCGTCATGAGAATCGGGCGAAAACGCAGCAGGCACGCCTTGTATATCGCATCGCGCGGCGCCAGTCCTTCGTCGTGCTGCGCAACGATGGCGAAATCGATCATCAAAATGGCGTTTTTCTTGACGATGCCGATGAGCAGGATGATGCCGATCAACGCAATGATGGTTAAATCGTCGCCGAACAACATAAGCGCGAGCAGCGCACCGATACCCGCCGATGGCAAGGTCGACAGGATCGTGATGGGGTGGATGAAACTTTCGTACAAAACGCCGAGCACGATGTACATGACCATGACGGCTGCGATCAGCAGCAACAGCTCATTGGTCAAATTGCTGCGAAACGCCAGCGCTGCGCCCTGGAAGGTGGTGCGGATGCTGACCGGCAAGCCCAAATGCTGCTCGGCGTCCTCGATCGCGGATACCGCCGCACCGAGCGAGGTACCGGAGGAGAGATTGAAGGATACCGTCGTCGAGGGAAACTGCGCGATATGATTGATGAGTATCGGGCGGGTCTGAACTTCGACTTTGGCGATCGCGGACAGCGGCACCTGGCCGCCGCTCGCCGAGGGCACGTAGATCGACTGCAGTGAGTCGATGGAACGGTAGAAAGCCGGATCCGCTTCCATGATGACCCGGTATTGATTCGACTGCGTGAATATCGTGGAAACAATGCGCTGGCCAAATGCATCGTAAAGGGCGTTGTCGACCGTTCCCACACTTATCCCTAAGCGCGCGGCGCTGTCGCGATCGATGGTCACGTAGGCCGCCAGCCCATTGTCTTCCTGGTTGCTGACCACATCGGCGAGTTGCGGCATCTGCCGCAAGGCGGTGACGAGTTTCGGCGTCCAGGTCGACAGGGCGGCCGCATCCGCGCTCTCCAGCGTGAATTGGTACTGCGTGCGGCTGACGGTGTTGTCGAGCGTCAAATCCTGAACCGGCTGCATGTACAGCGTGATCCCGCTGACATCCGCCGTCTCGCCCTTCAGCCGCCGGATCACGTCGGTCACCGATGCGGAACGATCCGCGCGCGGCTTCAAGTTGATCAAAAAACGTCCGCTGTTCAAGGTGACGTTGTTGCCGTCGACTCCGATGAACGAGGAGAGGCTGACGACATCCGAATCCTTGAGGATCGCCGCGGCGAGCGCTTGCTGGCGCGTCGCCATGCCGGCATAGGATATGGACTCCGTCGCCTCCGACACGCCCTGGATGAGCCCGGTGTCTTGATCCGGGAAGAAACCCTTGGGTATCAGCACATACAGCAGGCAAGTCAATACCAACGTGCCGAGCGCGACCCACAGCGTCAGTCGTTGATGATCGAGCACCCAGGTGAGCCGCCGCCCGTACCAATCGACCACCGCGGTGAACCACTTGCCCGTTTCGGTTTGCGCGTGCGCATTCGGCGGGCGGTGCTTGAGCAGCTTGGCGCACATCATCGGCACCAGCGTCAGGGAGACCACCGCGGAAATGAGTATGGTCACGGCCAGAGTGACGGCAAATTCGCGAAACAGACGGCCCACTACGTCCTGCATGAACAACAGCGGAATGAGCACTGCGATCAGCGATACGGTCAGCGAAATGATGGTGAAGCCGATTTGCCCCGCGCCTTTCAGCGCGGCTTCGAGCGGTGGATCGCCCGCCTCGATGTAGCGCGATATGTTTTCGATCATCACGATGGCGTCGTCGACGACGAATCCCGTCGCGATCGTCAATGCCATCAGCGACAGGTTATTGAGGCTGAAGCCCGCCAGGTACATCACCGCAAAGGTGCCTATGAGCGACAGCGGCACTGACAGGCTCGGGATGATCGTCGCCGGAATATTGCGCAAGAACACCCAGATCACCAGCACGACCAGTATCACCGCGAGCACCAGTTCGAATTCGACGTCTTTTACCGAAGCGCGAATCGTGGTGGTGCGGTCGGTGAGCGGCACCACATCCACGCCCGCCGGCATATCCGCCTGCAGGGAAGGCAACAAGGCCTGTATCCGGTCGACCACATCGACGACGTTGGCACCCGGCTGGCGCTGCACATTGAGGATCAGCGCCGGTTGCAAGTTCATCCACCCGCCGAGTTTCGAATTCTCCGCGCCGGACACCAGCGTCGTGACATCCTTGAGCCGCACCGGTGCGCCGTTCTTGTAGGCCGCAATCACTTGCCCGTAATCGTCGGCATTGCGGATTTGATCGTTGGTGTTGATGGTGTAGGCGTTGCTGGGCCCATCGAGCGTGCCTTTCGGGCCATTCTGGTTGGCATTGCTGATGGTGGTGCGCAAGTCATCCAGATTGAGCCCATACGCGGCCATGGCGCGCGGATTGGCCACTACTCTGACCGCGGGCCGTTGGCCGCCGCTGATGCTGACGACGCCAACGCCCTTGATTTGGGAAATTTTCTGCGCAATGCGGATGTCGACCAGATCCTCAACTTCGGTGAGGGCCATGGTTTTGGAGGTGATGCCCAGAATCAGCACCGGCGCATCGGCGGGATTGACCTTCGCGTAAATCGGCGGTGCCGGCAGATCCTGCGGCAGCAGGTTTTGTCCGGCACTGATCGCCGCCTGCACTTCCTGTTCCGCCACGTCGATGGCGAGCGACAAATTGAAGGTCAATGTAATGACGGACGCGCCGGCGGAACTGGTCGAAGACATCTCGGTCAAGCCCGGCATCTGTCCGAATTGCTTCTCCAGCGGCGCGGTGATGGCCGAAGTAATCACCTCGGGGCTTGCTCCCGGATAGAAGGTCTGCACCTGGATGGTCGGATAAGCAACTTCCGGCAGCGCCGAGAGGGGCAGCTGCAAATACGCCATTGCGCCGACGATCAATATCGCCACCATCAACAGTGTGGTGGCTACGGGACGCAGTATGAATAGGCGCGAGGGATTCATGCGCTATCGACCGGCGGTCGCCTTCATTGCGATTGCGGCGGCTTGCCGCGCGACCGCCCGCGCCGTGCGCCCGGAGCGGCGGGAGCTCCAGGCTTGCCCGGCTGCGCGGCGGCGTTTGCGGGAGCTGCCGCGGGTGCGGAACTCGGCAAGGAAACCTGCGAGCCTTCGCGCAGCCGATCGCCGCCTTCGGTGACGACGATTTCGCCGGGCTTGAGCCCGGCTGTGACCGCGACTTTTTCCCCGTCCACCACTCCCAACGTCACCGGTCGGACCGACACGGTTCGATCCGCATTCACGAGGTAGACGAAAGTCGTTGTGACGCCATTGGGGGCGCCCCGGCGCACCGCCGCGTTGGGCATGATCACTTGATCATGCAATACATCCACCAGCAGCTGAATGTTGACGAACTGATTTGGAAACAGCGCGCTATCGGCATTCTCGAACTGGGCCCGCAACTTGATGGTGCCGGTTGTCACATCGATTGAGTTATCGACGGTGAGCAGTTTGCCGTCGGCGATTTTTGCCGCATTGGTGCGATCGAACGCCCCGACGGTCAGGGTCGCACCCGCATGCAGCTGTTTCATCACGGCGGGGACATTGTCTTCGGGGATGGTGAAGATGACGGTAATGGGCTGGAGCTGATTGAGCAGCACGATGCCGTTCGTATCGCCGGGAGTTACGTAGTTTCCCTGGTCGACCTGGCGCAACCCGACCCGGCCTGTTACCGGGGCCGTAATATGCGTGTACACGAGATTTACCTGAGCGGTCTTGACCTGCCCTTCATCGGCCTGAATGGTGCCCACGTACTGGTCGACCAACGCGCGCTGCGTGTCGAGCTGCTGTTGCGCAATGGAATCCTCTTTGACCAAGCCCTCGTAGCGCTTCAAATCCAATCTGGCATCGGCCAGCAACGCCTGGTCGCGCTTCAGGTTGCCTTCCATTTGCTGTAGCGCGGCCTCGTAGGGGCGGGGATCGATCTGCGCCAAGGCGTCGCCTTGATGAACGAACTGCCCCTCGGTGAAGAAAATCTTTTGCAGTGTGCCGATGATCTGGGTTCTGACGGTGACAGTGGCCAGGGGCGTGACGGTCCCCAGCGCCGGAATCTGCACTTGGATGTCGCCCGAGGCCGCGGTGGCCACCGATACCGCGACCGCACCGCTTTGGGCGCCGCGGCCGCGTGGCGGCGCAGCGAGAGGCCGTTTGCTGCGCAGGTAGAGCACGAATGCGGTCAACAGCGCGACGATGATCAGCGCAATGAGCAATGCTCGCCAGTGTCTGGCGATGAATGGTCCAGAGTCTCGCGAGGGCGCCAGAAATTGAGGGTCTTCTTGTTCAATTGTCACTAATTCACCAATACGCGAGCCCATGCCGTGGCACGCACTGCCAAACGATGATCCGGGCGAGCCGCAGACTATAACCAGATTCGACCCTGAACTACACTCTGATCACCGTGAAGTATTGTGAATGCCGCATCGGGACCCTGGCGGCCAAGGCGGCGGCTTACAGGCCCGAATCGGCGGAATCTCATGTCGCGGGTGCTAGAATTCGCGCCGCGAGAAAAACAAGGAGCTTCGATGAAATTGGTCTTTTCCATGACATGTTTGACAATGCTGGCATTGGCGGTTTCAATGCCCGTCCGCGGTGCTGAAGTCTGGACCGAAGGCGTAAACTATTTTCTGATCCAGCCGGCGAAAACGCCTGCCGTGCCCGCGGGCAAAATTGAAGTGACCGAAGTGTTCTCCTACGCCTGTCCTGCGTGCAATATTTTCCAGCCCACCATGCACAAGCTGAAGCAGGTTCTGCCCGCAAACGCGGTGTTGGACTACCTTCCCGCAGCGTTCAATCCCGCCGAGGATTGGCCGATGTTTCAACTGGCTTACATCACCGCGCAAATGCTGGGTGTGGACCAGCGGACACACGACGCGATGTTCGACGCCGTGTGGAAAGGCGGCGACTTGAGCATCACCGACCCGGCGACTCGCGGCCTCAAGAGCCGCATGCCCACGATCGAGGATGCCGCCAAGTTTTACAGCGAGCATGCCGGCGTGCCGGTCGACAAATTCATCGCCACATCGAAGTCCTTCTCGGCGGATCTGAAAGTTCGCACGGCTCAGGATCTGATCACGGCGTACAAGATCGATCGCACGCCCACCATCGTCGTCAACGGCAAATACAGGCTGCACGTGGAATCGGCGGGCGGCACTGACCAACTGATCGCCCTGGTCAAGTACTTGGTCGCCAAAGAAACCAAGTAAGCCCGCGCCGGCACCATGAAGAATTTGTTCCTCGGTCATCCGCGGCTGTGGATCTCATTCATCGTCGGTACCGCGCTGTTCTTTTTTCTTCCGCGCGACTGGTCCATTTTGAGCCGCGTGCTGGTGTGCTGGAACGGCGGAGTGATTCTATTCCTGGCCCTGATTTTTTTCTGGATGACGCGCCTCACGGCCGCGCAGATCTGCACCAAGTACATCGAAGAGGACGAGAGCGCGCCCTTCATCCTCATCTTCGTGGTCATTGCCGCCGTTGCCAGCCTAATTGCCATCATCGAGCCGCTTGCCACGATCAAACAAGTCAGCGGTTCAGTGCGCGCCGCGCACTTCGCGCTGGCCGCGCTCACCCTGGTCAATTCATGGCTGCTGGTCCCCGTCATGTTCACCACGCATTACGCGGACATGTTTTACAGCGCGGCCGCCGACGATCGGCCGTTGCGCTTCCCCAATACTCCCGAGCCGGTGTTTTGGGATTTCGCGTATTTCTCCTTCACCATCGCCGCGGCGTGCCAAACCGCGGACGTGTCGACGGAGCACGCCGCCGTCCGCCGCATCGTGATTGCGCAGACGCTGATCTCGTTCTTATTCAACGCCTCGATTCTGGGGTTCGCCATCAACGTCACCGCCGGTCTTATCGGCGGAAACTGAAACCAAACCGACGGCGCCTTTAGTTGGCGGCTGCTTTGATGACCTCGCCGCCCTTCATGACAAATGCCACCGACTGCAGCCGGGAGACATCGGCGAGCGGATCGCCCGCTACGGCAATCAGATCGCCGTAGCGCCCGACGGCGATGGCGCCGACATCGGCCTGGCGCCCCAATGCCTCCGCCGCATTAGTCGTCGCCGCCTGAATCGCCTGCATGGGCGTCATTCCCCATTTCACCATGGTGACGAATTGGCGTGCGTTGTAGCCGTTCGGATAGACGCCGGCGTCCGTGCCGAAAATCATTTTGACGCCGGCCTTCACCGCTGCTTGAAAGGTTTGTCGCTGCTTCAAGCCAATCATGCGTTCCTTTTCCAGCGATTCTTTGTAGAGGCCGTTTTTCTCGCCCTCGGCCATGATGTAATCATCGTTATAGATGTCCATCGAAAACCAGGTGCCGTGCTGCTTGGCGAGCGTGAAGGCCTCCTCATCGGCGAGACTGGCGTGCTCGATGGTGTCCACGCCCGCGCGGATGGCATCCTTGATTCCCGATGTCCCGTGAGCATGCACGGCGACTCTCAATCCCAGCATGTGCGCCTCGTCCACCAGCGCTTTCATCTCGGCGAGGTCGTATTGCTGCGCACCCACCGTATCGGTCTTGGAGAGCACGCCGCCCGTGCCGCAGAATTTAATGACCTCAGCGCCGTACTTGCGCAATTTGCGCACCATCGCGCGGATTTCCTCGGGACCGTTCGCGACAGCGGGCCTTTGCGCCGTGATGGACGGCGGTAGTTCCGTGGCATCGCAATGGCCGCCGGTGGCGCCGATGGCGTAGGTCGCAGGAACGATGCGCGGACCGGTCACGATGCCCTGTTCTATGGCTTGCTTGATGGCGACATCATCGAAATTGGCCGAGCCCACGTTGCGAACCGTGGTGAAGCCGGCCTGGACGGTCTTTTGCGCGTTGGCCACGCCGACCACCGTCCAGAAGTTGTCGGTAAATTGCAGGCGGCGATAACCGCTGTAGTGCGGGTCGGAAGTCAGATGCGTATGCATGTCGATCAATCCGGGCAGCAGCGTCATTCCTTTAAGGTCGACGTGCCGTGCGCCCGGCGGTATGGCGGCACTTGGGCCGATCGCCGCGATGCGGCCATCGGTAATGATGATTTGCGGGTGATCGACGACTCGCCCCGTCAGCACATCAACCATCCGGTCGGCGCTGACCACGACGCTATCCGCGAACCCCGTGGACGACGCGGCACAGGCCAGCACCGCGCCGGCAAACATGGCGGCACGTATGAGAACGATCGATCGCATGCTCATCCCCCTGATCTGTTTCACGCAACGCTATCACAACACGGGCGCGACCGGTTCGACGTCGGACAACAAGATCTTGAGCCGCGGCGCCTCGGCTCCCCGCACCGATGCATAGGCGACGATGTGCTCGACGGTGTGCTGCACATAACCCCGCGTTTCGTTGTAAGGAATATTCTCAATCCATACGTCGGCGTCCATGGGCTTGGGCGGCAGCCAGCGCGCCACGGCCGCGGCACCCGCGTTATAGGCGGCAAGGCTCAAGGTCACCTGCTCGCCGTAGCGATCCAACAGTTCGCGCAGGTGAGCGGCGCCCAACGGCACCGCGATTGCGGGATCAAACAGGCCGTCGCGCCCGGGTGACGGCAGATGCCAGCGGCGCGCGACGGCCGCGGCGGTCGAAGGGACCATTTGCATCACGCCGCGCGCATCCGCGCGAGACACCGCGTCCTTGCGAAACAGACTCTCTTGGCGCATGACGGCCAGGATCCAATCCTGGGGCAATTGCGCGATTTTTCCTGCCCGGCTCACGGCGTCCAGGAACGGCCGCGGGTAGCGCAGCGTCACGTCGTCAAACTCGCCGGTTTGTGCCAGCGTGGAGATGGATTGCGCGAACCAACCCCAGCGCGAGGCGAGAAGGGCGGCTTGCACCTTCAAGGCGTTATCGGCGCCTTCCAACGCCGTGTTCCATTCCGATGCCGCCTCATCGGCCATGTCGCAGTCGAACAATTCATGCGCACGAATCATCGCCGCCATTTTCGACAGCGTGGCCTGTGCCGCGGCGTCGAGCGGCGAGGGCCGCACATTCAAGTTGTAGGGCTGCGCGACGCGGTCCGCCGCGAGATAGCCATAGTAGTCCCGCAGTCCGGCAATTTCGTTGAACATCGGTGCGGCCGCCGCTTCGCTCGAAGTGGCGGCGACGGCGCGCGCGTGCCAGTAACGCCAACGCGGCTGCATCGCCAGCGCCGGCGGCAGCTGCTCGGTCCAGGTGAGCGCCCGCGCGAAATCGCCGTTCCACAGCGCGGCGCGCACGCGCCATTCCTGCACCTGAGCATCCACCGCAGCCGGCGGGAGCTCGTCGAACGCCGCAATTGCGCGTGGATCGCGGTCGTAAGCGGCCCCGAGTGCAGCGGCGCGCTTGAGTCGATCCTTGATCTCCGGCGTCAGGCCTTCCCGTTCCAAGAGCGTCGGCAGCAAATCGAGGGCGACGGCCGGCTCGGTGCGCGCAAGCTTCTCGAACCCCGCGCCCAACGCTTCCGGCTCGACCGTGAGCGAGGGATGGGTCGCCAGAACATTGACAGCGGTGCGCGGCGAGTCCAGAAGATCGGACCACTGCAGCAGGGCCGCGCGGCGCTCCAAGGGCACGTCAACGGAGAACTCCCGCGCGAGCCGCGGCGCATCCGCGGACAACGCCGCCCGGGTGCGATTCTCCGCGAGCGCCGCCGTCAGCAATCCCTGCTGGCGCAGCCAAGTGAATACGTCAGCGCATTCCGCGGGGGCCTTGAGCGGCACCATCCAGCGACTGAGCGCGGCCGCACCCAACCCTTGCGTGTCGTTGGTGGACAAGCGTCCCTCGAGGCGATCGCAGATCAATACCGGATCGACGACATCCGCAGCACGCGGCAGAAACCAGTCCCAGCGCCGGCGCTGCGCCAGGCTTGCGAGCCACTCTCTGTGCAGGCCGTGCGTTACGGGCTGTCCGGCGTGCGCGCGCAGAAATGCGTCGATCGCCGTATCCAGATTGTCGTCCCCTCCCAGCGCCAGGTCGCGCCGCAACCGTGCCGCGACCAGATAGTCATGGATGGCGTAGCGTTGCAGGGCTGGCGAATCCGGTGTTTCCGGCTGATGCAGGCGGATGCGCTGCATTGCCGCCACGAATTCGTCGCGGACGGTTGGACTGTCCGCGGCGGGCTGCCCGGAAAGCGGCTGCGCGGCCAGGAGCGACGCGACGGCAACGAGAGTTGCGGCGCCTCTCAGCAGCTTAAGGTGAGTCGACATGCCCGTATTATGGTGCTTGAATGTAGGTCGCATGAAATCCAAAGTCATTGCGATACTGGAAACGCGCACCGGCGCCCATCTCGCTGAATTGGTGTCGCGCCGCGGCGGCGTGCCGCTGCTTGCACCCGCCTTGGAAGAGGTGCCCGACATCGACCCAGAAGCGGTGGGATCGTTGCTGACGCAATGGCAGTTGCAGCCTTTCAAGATTTGCATCTTTCAAACGGGGGTGGGTACACGAGCGCTGTTCGCCGCCGCCGATGCGGCCAACTTGAGTGCGGAGCTGCAGGTACGCCTGGCTGCATCAATCGTGGCTGTGCGAGGCCCGAAGCCGGCCGGCGAGCTCAACACGCGCGGCGTGCGCATCGACATCAAGGCCGCGTCGCCATTCACCACCGAAACGGTTCTCGAGGCGCTCGCGGCGGTTCCCGTAGCGGGTGCTTCGATTCTGGTGCAGCGCTACGGGGAAACCAATGCAGCGCTGGCCGCGGGCTTGAAATCGCGCGGCGCCAGGGTGCAGGAGATCGCCACGTACCGCTGGGCGCTGCCCGCGGACACGCAACCGATTTCCAGGCTTCTCGAGGCGCTTGCGCGCGGGGGCGTCGATGCCGTCGTGTTTACCAGTGCCGTTCAAATCCATAATCTCCATTCGATGGCCGAAAAGGCCGGAAGTGCGGCGGATCTGGCGAATAATCTGAATCGCTCGATTGTGGCGTCGATAGGCCCGGTTTGCTCGCGCGCCCTGCGGGGCTACGGGGTCGCACCGGCCTTGGAGGCCAATCCGCCCAAGCTCGGGGCCTTGATGGCGGCGCTCGATAGCGCTTTGGGCGGCTAAGACAGACGAGTGTCAGCGAATGGCTGACAGTTGCTTGGCTCAACGTCTGGTATAAATATGGGCGCGCTATCGCGACCCTCAGGAGTGACTTCAGTGGCCAAGAAGAAAGCAAAATCAAAACCGTTTTTGACGGACATCAGGACGCTGCGCGATCGGGCGCGTAAACACATTGCCACGGGCGGCCTCACCTTTACCTATAAGGGCGACGTCAAGAAAGCGGTCGACATTCTGCAATCCGTTCTGGCAACGGAAATCGTCTGTGTATTGCGTTACACCATGCATGCGGTCGCGGCCCAGGGCATTTCCAGCGAAGGGGTCAAGGCAGAGTTTGCGCAACACGCCAAGGAAGAGCAGGGACACATGAATGAAGTGGCCGAGCGCATCAATCAGCTGGGCGGCATACCTGATTTCAATCCCACGACCTTGACGTCGCGCGCGGCCTCTGAATACGGCACCGCCGGCAATCTGGTCGACATGATCAAGGAAAATCTGATCGCGGAGCGAATCGCGGTGGATCACTACCGCGAGCTGATCCGCTATTTCGGCGACAAGGATCCGGGCACGCGCACCATGCTGGAGGGCATCTTGGTGGTGGAAGAAGAGCACGCCAACGACATGCACGATCTGCTGGTGGCGCACGAAGGGCGCCCGATGCTCCCGGCTAGCTAGCACCCCCGACGGCTGGGGAGTCGCTGGCGGGGAAAGACTCCTCCAACGCCTCATCCAGCAGTTCGTCCATGTGGACTCTATCGGACGTCTCATGCTTGCGCATGTATGCCGCGGCATAGGAGCAGGCAGGATTGATCGATAGGCCGCGCAGCGATGCGACCTGCAAAGCCGCGCGCATCAATTCGGCCGCGATGCCGCGGCCGCCAATCTCAGGCGGAACGCGGGTGTGCGTGATGGTCATCACGCCATCGGCGACTGTGTAATCCAATTCCGCGTGATGGCCCTCGACCTCGGTGGTGAATCGATTGGCGTCCTGATCATGGCTAATGGTGCTCATGGTCCTCTGGGTGCTCCTTTGGATGGTCCGCCGGATGCTCCGGGGGACGAGGAGCCGGGCGGGCCTGCGGTTTCGGCGCAGGCTTGGGAGGCTGAGTGTGCTCCGGTTCGCGGCGCGGCTCAACTGCCGTTGCCGGTCGAGGCGGCGCGGCCTCGTGGGGCGGAGCACGGGACGGAGCGGCCTCTCGGGGAGGCGTGGGCTCTCGTGGCGGCGCGGCTTGGCGCGGCGGATTTGCTCGTTCCTGCGGTGCGGCGCGTTCCTGCGGTGCGGGGCGCGATTGCGGCGACGCATTCTCGCGCGGCGCGGCCTCGCGACCCGGCTGCCCAGGCCGCGCTTCTCGAGCCGCAGCACCTGCGTTTTCGGCAGGTCGAGGCGTGCTCACTCGGGGCTGCGGTGCGGCTCGTTCCCCGGCGTTGCGCGCGGGTACGGGGTTGGAAAAATTTCCGGCGCGCGGAGTCGCGGCAACCGGCGGATGACCGTGATTGCTGCTGGCGCGCAAGTCCGGACGGCCGTGTGCGGTCTGCGCGTGCTCGCGCTGCGCGGAGGTCGCTTCAATATGCCTTTCGCGCGCGGCCGAAGCTTCCGCCGCGGTGGGCTGAGCGCGGACGCCGCCGTTGCCGCCGTTGAAGCTGACTCGCGTTACATTGATGTTATTCACGACCGTCTTGTTGTACACATTGGTGACATGCGTCGAACCGATATTGACGACCGCGCGGTTATAAAAGAGGTGACCGCCTTGCCAATAGCCGCCCTCGTAGCCGCGGCCGCCATAGCCGAATCCGTAGTTGACGCCGCCGTAGAATCCGATTTGTGGACCCCAATAACCTGCATGCCATATGAATGCGGCGCCGTCCGCTGCCCAATATCCGGGCGTCCATAAATAGTCGGGCTGCGGTGCTTCGACCCAGGTGCCCGGTACCCAGTAGTAGTCCTGGATGTCATCGCCCCAGGCCCAGTACCCCGGTGTCCAAATATAGCCGTCTCCGGGAAGCGGCGGCTGATCATAGACGGGCAATTCCGGCGGAGCGACGCTGACTGAAACGCTCACGTCTTGCGCCGAACTCAGCGCCGGCGACATCATGAGCAGTAACGCCGAAAGGACAGACAAACGCCAGTATTTCGAGAGCATGATTTTCTCCGCACGATTAGAAGCGCGTTGACGCAAAATTCTTGTAGCCTCACCTTATAGCGAACGCAGCGTCGTCTTAATCAGCGCGCTGCGGTCACGCCTGTAGGATATGGCTTATAGCCCCGAATAAGCTTTCCCGGCCCTTTTTATAATGGTTCTACCTATGACAGCCGCCCCGGTAATAGTCCAGAACGCGGACGTCCGCTTCCTTGGGAAGCTCCTCGGCGATGTCATCCGCACCTATGGCGGCGCCGCACTGCTCGATCGGATTGAGGCGATTCGCGCGGCATCGGTCGATCGATTCCGCGGGATCGCCAATCCACGTGGATTGCCCGCGGGCTGGGAAAGGCTATCGCTCGACGAAACCGTGGCTTTTGTCCGCAGCTTCATGCTGTTTTCCATGCTGGCGAATCTCGCCGAGGACCGGCAGGGGGCCGCCACCGAAAAAGACAGCACCTTGGGAGCGGCCCTGGCCTTCCTGGAAGCGCAAGGCGTCACGCCCGAGCAAGCGGCGGCGCTTTTCGATCATGCACTGATTACCCCCGTGCTGACCGCTCATCCTACCGAGGTGATGCGCAAAAGCATGCTGGATCACCGCAACCGCATCGCTGCCTTGATGGCGCAACGCGACGCCGGCCAGCGCGAAACCGCTGCGGGAGAAGTGATCGAGGAGGCCATCGCCGCGCAAATTGCCTTCCTATGGCAGACCCGGGCGCTGCGGCACGAAAGGCTGTATGTCGCCGACGAAGTCGACACGGCACTGGCTTACTTAAGAGACATATTTTTGCCGGTAATGCCGGCGCTGTACGCCCGCTGGGAGCGCCTGCTGGGAAAACGGCCGCCGAGCTTCCTGCGGCTCGGCTCGTGGATTGGCGGGGACCGCGACGGCAATCCGCATGTCACCGCGGATTCCTTGCGCCTGGCATTGGGCCGCGCCAGCCAAGCGCTGCTCAGCGACTATTTGGAACAGCTCAACGCGATCGGCGCGGAACTGTCGCTCTCGAGCGAACTGGCGGCGGTCTCCGAACCTCTCGCGGCCCTGGCTCAAGGCAGCGGCGACCTGAACCTGGCGCGCGCCGACGAACCCTATCGGCGCGCGATCACCGGAATGTATGCGCGTCTCGCCGCGACCTACCAGAAATTGACCGGGCGAATGCCGCAGCGCCCGGCAACAGTAGAGGCGCCCGCCTATGGCGACGCGCCGAGCCTGCGTGCGGATCTGCAAATCCTCGAGGACTCCTTGAGGTCCGAGAGCCAGGTGCGCTTGAACGGCGGCGGCGCGCTGGCGCGCCTGAACCGTGCAGTCGAAACCTTCGGTTTCCATCTCGCCACGCTCGATCTGCGGCAAAACGCCGACGTGCACGCCAGGGTGGCCGCGGAATTGTTGAAGGTGGCCGGCGTTTCGCCGGATTACGAGTCGCTCTCGGAAACCGAACGCGTCGCGCTGCTGCGGCGAGAACTGGCCAGCGAACGATTGCTGGCAAGCCCGTATGCACGCTATTCGCCGGAAACGATGTCGGAGCTTGGCATCGTGCGCGCGGCCGCGGAAGCGCATCAGCGCTACGGCGCCGAATGCATCCGCTTCTACATCATTTCCAAATGCGAGAGCGTGTCGGATCTCCTGGAGGTCAACGTTCTTCTCAAGGAGGCCGGGCTGTATCGCGGGCAAGGCAACGTATCGGCCGCCATCATGGCCGTGCCGCTGTTTGAAACGATCGCCGATTTGGAAGGGGCGGCCAAGGTCATGCAGGCCTGGCTGGCGATGCCCGAAACCGCGGCAATCACCCAAGCCTTTGGCTTTCAAGAAGTCATGGTCGGCTATTCGGACTCCAACAAGGACGGCGGCTACCTGACATCCGTGTGGAGCCTGCATCAGGCAACCCGTACGCTCGCGGCCGTCTTCGAGAAATGTGCCATTCCCATGCAGGTATTCCACGGCCGCGGCGGCGCCGTCGGCCGCGGCGGCGGCTCATCGTTTGCGGCAATTCGTGCGCAGCCCCACGGCACGGTGCGCGGGCGCATCCGAATTACCGAGCAAGGAGAAATCATCGCCGCCAAGTACGGTACGCGCGAAAGCGCGGCCACGAGCCTTGACTCCATTGCCGCGGCGACCGTGCTCGCCTCATTGGAGAACGCTTCCTTGTCCGCCGGCAGTGCACGACGCTTCGCCGCGGCCATGGATGATCTGTCCAAAGAGGCGTTTCGCGCCTACCGCGCGCTGGTGTACGAGACCGAAGGGTTTGCGACGTTCTTCAGGCAATTGACCCCGCTGCTGGAGATCTCCGATCTCAAAATCGGTTCGCGCCCGGCCTCGCGCACCAACTCGCAACGCATCGAGGACCTGCGTGCCATTCCGTGGGTATTCAGTTGGGCGCAGGCCCGCGTGATGTTGCCGGGATGGTACGGCGTGGGTCAGGCAATGCGTTCTGCCGACACGGGATTGCTGCGCGAAATGCTCGATGCATGGCCGTTCTTTCGGGCCACCCTCGATAACTTGGAAATGGTGTTGTCAAAATCGGATATGGGAATCGCAGCGCGCTATCTCACGCTGGTCAAGGACCAAGCCCAGGGCGAGGTGTTGTTCGGACGGATTCGCGATATGTGGCAGGCGACCCAGGAGAGCCTGCTCGCCGTGACCGGGCAGACGCGGTTGCTCGAAAAGCACCCGGTGCTGGACGCGTCGATCCGCTTGCGGCTCCCTTATATAGAGCCGCTTAATTTGCTTCAGGTCGAACTTCTCAAGCGTCATCGTGCGGGAGAGACGGATCCGCGGGTACGCGAAGGCATCCAGCTCTCGATCAACGCCATCGCGACGGCTCTGCGAAACAGCGGCTAGCCATGCTACCGGATGAGGCGTTCGGGCCGTGGAATCCAGGCATCGAATCGCAGGTGCCGAAGGAATTGCGCCACCTGGCCACGATCTTTCGTCCCGAGAACGTTTTTACCAGCCTTGCCGCGGCCGCCGAATTGCGCGGCCTTACCGGCTTCAACTTGAGCGAATTGGTGGTATTTCGGCCGCAGCGGCTGGTGTTGCATGAGCTGTTGGTGAGCATCACCGCGGATTTCGCGGTCCCCGACGGCACGCTGATCGCCGATCTTGGCTTGAATTTTCGCGAGATTGCGCGGCGGCTGCTGTCGCGCTATCTCGAGCCCGCGATGGGCGACATCACGACGGCCTATCGCCGTGCTGCGCAAGAGGTCGATGCGGTCATCGAAACAGCGCTGTCGAGTTTAGGCCGCAACTGGGGGCCGGAGCAGATCGCCGAATTCGAACGGTTGGCCGGCGCGGCCGCCAATGCGGCGGGCGTTGCCGGATACAAGCGCCTGGCACGGGTGATGTCGGCGCTATTCACGACGCAGGGAGCGGCGTGGGGCACCAAGGATCTCATCGCGTCGATGGCCGCAGGCCAGGCCGGCAACGATCTCGGCAGCGACTACATCGGTCAAGCGATCGCCCCGCTGCTGCGAGCCGCAGCGCGCGAACAAGGATACAAACTCCTGCCGCGCCAGGAACACCCCGTTGTGATCAACACCAAGGGCCCCTCGGCCTCGGGCAAGAGCACGTTGCGGCCGCTGCAAAAAAGGCTGGCCGGCGACATCGGCGTGCAATGGAGCGATTTCGCGCTGATCAGTCCGGACATCTGGCGCAAACAGCTGCTGGACTATGCATCCCTCGGGGCCGCCTATAAATACGCGGGCGCGTTCACCTCGGATGAGGTGCAGATCATCGATCAAAAGCTCGATCGTTACATGGCGGCCAAAAATCAGCGCGGCGAGATGTCGCATTTGCTGATCGATCGATTTCGCTTCGACAGTTTCGCGCCCGATTCGGACGAAGCGGGCAGCAATCTGCTGACTCGGTTCGGCCAGACCGTGTATTTGTTCTTTGTCATTACCCCGCCGGACATGTTGGTCGAGCGGGCCTGGAAGCGCGGCCTCGAGTTCGGCCGGTACAAAGCCGTCGACGACACCCTGGCGCATTCGGTGGAGGCGTATTCAGGCATTCCGGCCGTGTTCTTCACATGGATCCGCCGCAGCGACAAGCGCATTCAGTTTGAATTCCTGGACAATACGGTGCTTCTCGGCGAGCGGCCCCGGACCGTGGCATTTGGCGACAACGAGACTCTCAACGTCTTGGACGTGAAGGCCACTCTGGACATTGACCGCTACGCACGCATCGATGTCGATGCGACCGGCGCGGAGCATCTCTACCCCGATCCGGCGCTGCTCGCCGCTGAGAGAAACGTGGAGTTCCTGAAGCGCTGCGTGCGGAACTTTCATTGGGTCAATTTTGCCGAGCAGGGAAGCGGCAGGGTTTATTTACGCATCGAGCGGGGTCGCGCGGTGGAAAAGGAGCGGGCGGCGCTCGGGAAGGCCATTCAAAGCCCGGATACACTGGCGGCGATTCGGGCGGTGGCGCCCGACGCGCTTACGGACAACGTGCCCGACGCGCCGCAGGCGGCGTACCTGAGCAAGGAGGGCCCGGGGTCGCCGCCGACCCTGGGGCAGTGGGGACCTCTATCCTAGAAAACCGCAGTGCCGATCGACGTGCGCCGCGAGATCGAGTGTGTGCTGGCGCGTAAGCCGCTCGGCCAATTCCGTATCGCGCTTCTCCAATGCTTCGATGATTTTCAAATGATCGACGATGGATCGGGCGGCGCGATCGCTCTGCGTAATGGTTGCGCGGCGAATTGCGCGCACGTGCAACAGCAGATTTTTGGTGGCATCGATGATCATCTGCGAGCCGCCCAGGGCAATCACCGCGGTGTGGAAGGCGATGTTTGCATCGGAGTATTCGCCCAGGTGTTCCGAAGGGGGCGAATTTTGAAACTCATCGAACAAATGCCGCAGCTTGGCGATTTCCACATCGCTGGCGTTCAGCGTGGCGAGCCGGGCGGCCATGGACTCGAGCGCCGCCCACATTTGAATCATTTCGATCATCTCGCGCTTCGACTTGCGGATGATATAAATACCGCGCCGCGGCACGGTGCGAATGAAACCTTCCTGCTCCAAAAGAGACAGGGCCTCGCGAATCGGGGTGCGACTGACGCCCAGAGCGTTGGTCAATTGCCGTTCGTCGAGCCGCAATTCCTGCTGCGGATCATAGATATCCGTATCCGCGATGGCGTTCTTCAGCAGCGCGTAGGCTTGATCGCGCAAGCTCGTTGCGTTGAGCGGGGCAAGGGCCAGCGGAGTGGCCGAAGTGGTTCTTTGAACCAGCGTCACTATGGAATTCATTAGGCCTCTTTAAAGACGTTCGCCAATGTATTGAGGGATGTTACGCAATGGCAACGTCCACAGATATATTACATTGCAGCGGGGATTTTCCCAGGAAATAAATGCAAAGCCGGCTCGCGCTCGCCGCTGTTGCGCAGCGCAATTTGCGCCCGCGGCACAAGGCTGAAAGTCGCGGCCGCGCGCCCGCTCTAGCCCTCATGGCGGCCGGGCTTTGCGGCGTAAAGTTGCATGCTTGCAAGCGACGTCCCTTTGCTTGACACTTCGAAACGCGTTCATATATGGTATACCACGAAAGCGACGCATGGCTGGCCTGTTCTCGAATTTAATGATTCGAGCGTCGGTTTTGTGAATATGCAAAGTGGACTACTCTCGGCGCACCGCACCTTTCGCCCCGTTGGGTGGCGAGATGGGCGTTTCTTTGCGCCAACACGGAGAACTACAAAATGAGTGCCGATCTTTCCGCTAAATCGCCTTTCGCGAATCCTTGGACACAACTCATCATCGGCGTCATCTGCATGGCTGCAGTGGCGAATCTTCAATACGGCTGGACATTGTTCGTCAACCCAATCGATGCCAAGTATCACTGGGGACGAGCTGCGATTCAGGTCGCGTTCAGTTTGTTCGTGCTCCTGGAAACCTGGCTCATTCCCATCGAAGGTTACATGGTCGATCGCTTCGGCCCGAAGTGGGTGGTGATGATCGGCGGCGTTTTGGTAGCGCTCGCGTGGGTATTGAACTCCGTCGCGAGTTCACTGCCCGTACTGTATTTCGGCGCGGCCATCGGCGGCATCGGCACCGGCTGCGTCTACGGCACCTGCGTGGGCAACGCGCTCAAATGGTTTCCCGGCAGGCGCGGACTGGCGGCGGGAATCACGGCCTCCGGCTTCGGCGCCGGCGCCGCCCTCACCGTCGTACCGATCAAGCACATGATCGAGTCGTCCGGCTACGAGCACGCATTCTTGACGTTCGGCCTGCTTCAAGGCGGCATCGTTTTTGTGATGGCGTGGATGTTGCTGGCACCGCCGCCGAGCCTCGAGGCCGCTGCCGTCAAGCCGAGTCAGACGGCGCACGGCTACACACCGCTCGATGTCTTGCAGAGCCCGGTCTTCTACGTCATGTACCTGATGTTCGTGCTCATCGCGGCGGGCGGCTTGACCATGGCGGCTTCCATGGCGCCGATCGCGGATGATCTGAAAATCGCCAAGATCCCGGTCGAACTGTTCGGCATTCTGATGCCGGCGCTCGGCTTCGCGCTGGTCTTGAACCGGATTTTCGACGGCGTGGGCCGGCCGTTCTTTGGCTGGCTCTCGGATCGAATCGGCCGCGAATACACGATGGCGCTGGCATTCACGATCGGTGCGATTGCGCTGTTTACGCTGAACCGGGCGGGAAGCAACCCAGTGGTGTACGTGCTCCTGACGGCACTGTATTTCGGCGTGTACGGCGAAATATTCAGCTTATTCCCCGCAACCCAAGGCGACACCTTCGGTTCCAAGTTTGCGGCCGCGAACAACGGCATGCTGTACACGGCCAAGGGCGCCGGCTCGTTGCTGGTTCCGATCGCTGCATTGATCTCGAAGAGCTACGGCTGGAACGTCGTGTTCGCGATCTTCGTCACGTGCAACCTGATCGCCGCGCTCTTGGCGTTGTTCGTGCTGAAGCCCATGCGTGCGGCGCATTTTGCCAAAAGCCGCATTGCCTATCCGACATCGGCTGCGGCCGGCGCAGCGCCGGCACGAAATACTTAAGAGCCGGCCTCGATTCACGCATTTGGAGACACCATGGCCACTGTAAACCCGATCTCGAGTCCGCCCAAGGCCACCACGGCCGACGATACCCTGCAACGAAAGAGCCGCGATGCGAACGTGGTTTCCGGCGGCCATCTGGTCGCCAAGGCGCTGAAGAACGAAGGCGTGGACACCATCTTTACGCTTTGCGGCGGCCACATCATCGACATCTATGATGGCTGCGTCGATGAAGGCATTCGCATCATCGACGTGCGGCACGAGCAAGTGGCCGCGCATGCGGCGGACGGCTACGCGCGGCAGACCGGCAAGCTTGGCTGCGTGGTCACCACCGCCGGACCCGGCTGCACCAATGCGGTCACGGGCATCGCCACGGCGTTCCGCTCGGAGAGCCCGATTCTTCATATCGGCGGCCAGGGCGCCTTGACCCAGCACAAAATGGGATCGCTGCAGGATCTACCGCATGTCGAGCTGATGACGCCGATCACTAAGTTCGCGGCGTCGGTCTCGAGCACCGAGCGCGTGGCGGACATGATTTCCATGGCGGCGCGCGAGGCTTTCAACGGCGCAACCGGCCCCGTGTACCTGGAGATTCCGCGCGATGTGCTCGATCGCGAGGTCGACATCGCCAAGGCCGTCATACCGGCGCCGGGTAAGTATCGAGCGTCGACCAAATCGATTGGCGACCCGCGCGACATCGAGAAGCTGGCGGATTTGCTGGTCAATGCCGAACGGCCCGCGATTCTGTACGGCCAGCAAGTCTGGACCGCCCGCGGCCACAAGGAAGCGATTGCCCTGCTGCGCGGGTTGGATATCCCGGGCTACTTCAACGGCGCGAGCCGCGGCCTGCTGCCGCCGGGCGATCCGCATCACTTCGATCGAACCCGCAGCCAGGCCTTTGCGAACGCCGATGTGCTGGTGATTGTCGGAACGCCTTTCGACTTCCGCATGGGCTACGGCAAACGCATCAGCAAGGAGTTGAAGCTGGTGCAGATCGACATGGACTATCGCACGGTCGGCAAGAATCGCGACATCGATCTGGGATTGGTCGGCGATCCGGGTGCGATCCTGGGCGCCGTTTTGGCGGCCGCCGGCGGGCGCATCAAAGGCGACAAGCGCCAGGCGCGGCAGCAGTGGCTGAAGCAGTTGAGCGATGCGGAAGCGGTGGCGGGCG
This sequence comes from Steroidobacteraceae bacterium, assembly GCA_036495805.1. Classification (GTDB taxonomy): domain Bacteria; phylum Pseudomonadota; class Gammaproteobacteria; order Steroidobacterales; family Steroidobacteraceae; genus Bog-1198. Next base: position 21,624 of record DASXMG010000053.1, read on the forward strand.
ACAAACTCATGCCCTTGTTCAAGTCGAACAGCGTGCCGATTCATCCGTATCGCGTCGCCTACGAATTGAACGAATTTCTCGCCGACAACACCATTTACATCGGCGACGGCGGCGATGTGGTCACCATTTCGGCGCAGGCGGTGCGTCCGCGCAATCCCGGACAATGGATGGATCCCGGCGCGCTGGGTTCGCTCGGCGTGGGGACAGGGTTCGCGATTGCGGCGGGCCTGGCGAATCCGCAGAAAGAGGTCCTGTGCTACTACGGCGATGGATCCTTCGGCATGACGGCGTTCGACATGGAAACCGCGAATCGATTCGGCGTGCCCTATATCGCGGTGATCGGCAACAACTCCGCCATGAATCAAATTCGCTATGGCCAACTGGCCAAGTACGGCGAACAACGCGGCAGCGTCGGCAATTTATTGGGCGATGTTCCATTCGGCAAGTTTGCCGAAATGCTCGGCGGCTACGGCGAGGAAGTGCGCGATCCGGCGCAAATTGCGCCGGCGCTGAAGCGCGCCCGCGAGTCGGTGCACAAGCTGAAGAAGTCCGCCGTAATCAACATCTGGGTCGATCCGCGCGAATATGCTCCGGGCACTAAAAATCAAACCATGTACAAGTGATTCTCGGGAGTTTCCATGGGTAAGGCGTTAGACGGCGTCCGCATTCTCGACTTCACGCACGTGCAGTCGGGGCCGACGTGTACTCAATTATTGGCTTGGTTCGGTGCCGACGTGATCAAAGTCGAGAAGGCCGGCGCGGGCGACGTCACCCGCGAGCAGCTGCGCGATGTGCCGGATGCGGACAGCCTGTATTTCACGATGCTGAATCACAACAAGCGCTCCGTGACGCTCGACACCAAGAGCGAGCAGGGCAAGCAGGTGCTGGAGAGGCTGGTGAAGCATTGCGACGTTCTGGTGGAAAATTTCGCGCCCGGCGCGCTGGATCGCATGGGCTTCACCTGGGAGCGCATTCAGGAACTCAATCCCCGCATGATCGTCGCGTCGATCAAGGGATTTGGTCCCGGGCCGTACGAAGAGTGCAAGGTCTATGAGAACGTCGCGCAATGCGCCGGCGGATCGGCCTCGACCACCGGATTCGATGACGGCCCGCCGTTGGTGACCGGCGCGCAAATCGGCGACAGCGGCACCGGCTTACACCTCGCCTTGGGCATAGTCACCGCGCTGTATCAACGCAATTCCTCAGGACGGGGTCAGAGGGTGTTGGCCGCGATGCAGGACGGCGTCTTGAACCTTTGCCGCGTGAAGCTGCGCGATCAGCAGCGGCTGGAGCGCACGAAGGTCATGAAGGAGTATCCGCAATATCCGAACGGCAAGTTCGGCAGCGCCGTACCGCGCGCCGCCAACGCCTCGGGCGGCGGACAGCCGGGAACCATCGTGAAATGCAAAGGCTGGGAAACAGACCCAAATGCCTATCTGTATTTCATTGCGCAAGCGCCGGTCTGGAAAGCGATTTGCCAGGTCATCGGCAAGGAATCCTGGATCACGGATGCGGATTTCGCCACGCCAAACGCGCGCTTGCCGAGATTGAAGGAAGTGTTTGCGGCCGTGGAGGCTTGGACCTCGACCAAGACCAAGTTCGAGGCGATGGCCCTGCTCAACGAACACGACATTCCCTGCGGACCGATACTGTCGATGGAAGAGCTGGCGCATGAGCCCTCGCTGCGCAAGACCGGAACCATCGTGGAAGTCGATCACCCCAAACGCGGCAAATATCTAACCGTCGGCAATCCGATCAAATTGAGCGACAGCCTCACCGAAGTCCGGCGTTCGCCGTTGCTGGGTGAACACACCGACGAAGTGCTCGCGGAACTAGGATATGCGCCGACGGATGTCTCCGCGCTGCGGTTGAAAAAAGTCATTTGATTCGCGCGGACTGGACGATCTTGTGCCAAGCCGCGCATAGCTTCCGAGGAAAACTGCAACATGTCACATGATAAAAATGCCGTTCGTAAAATTCTCGATCAAGCCAGGGCCGCGGGGCGCGAGGCACTGACGGCGCCGGAAGCGCGCGGCGTTTGCGAGGCGTACGGAATCACCATTCCGAAGGAAGGCGTGGCAACTTCCGCGGACGAGGCGGCCAAGCTGGCTGCCGGTATCGGCTTTCCGGTGGTGATGAAGATCGTGTCGCCGCAGATCCTGCACAAGACCGAAGCCGGCGGCGTCATCGTCGGCGTGAAATCCGCCGAGCACGCCAAAGAGGCCTACGCGACCATCGTCGGCAATGCCAAAAAGTATGACGCCAAGGCGGAAATACTCGGCGTGCAGGTTCAACAGATGCTCGCGGGCGGCCAGGAAGTGATCATCGGCGCTGTGACCGACCCGGCCTTCGGCAAACTGGTGGCCTTCGGGCTTGGCGGCATCCTCGTGGAAGTTCTCAAGGACATCACCTTCAGGCTCGCACCGGCCTCAAAGGAAGATGCGCTGTCGATGCTGGACGGCATCCAGGCGGCCGAGATCCTGCGCGGCGTGCGCGGCGCAAAGCCGGTGGATCGTGCGGCATTGTCCGGGATGATCGAACGGGTATCCGCGCTGGTTGCGGATTTTCCGGAAATTTCCGAAATGGATCTCAACCCCGTATTCGCGACAGAGCGCGGCGCCACTGCCGCTGACGTTCGCATCGTCCTCAATTTCACGCCTGCGCCGCCGCGCTATCGGCCGAGTCAGGCGGAAATCGTCGATAAAATGAACCGCATCATGAAGCCGAAGGCTCTGGCGGTCATCGGCGCGTCGAACGAGAACGGCAAAATCGGCAATTCCGTGATGAAGAATCTCATCAACGGCGGCTACAAAGGCGAGATTTACCCGATTCATCCCAGTGCCGAAAGCATCATGGGCAAGAAGGCCTATAAGAGCGTCAAAGACGTGCCGGGAGACATCGACGTTGCCGTATTCGCGATCCCGGCAAAATTTGTCGCGCAGGCGCTGACTGAGGTCGGCGAGAAAAAAATCGCCGGCGCCATCTTGATTCCATCCGGCTTTGCGGAGACCGGCAACGTTGCGGGCCAGAATGAACTGGTGGAAATCGGCCGCAAATACGGCGTGCGCCTCATGGGCCCCAATATCTACGGTTTCTACTACACGCCGAGCAACCTGTGCGCGACGTTTTGCACCGCGTACGACGTCAAAGGCCATGCCGCCCTGTCCTCGCAATCGGGCGGCATCGGCATGGCGATCATCGGTTTCTCGCGTTCCGCCAAGATGGGTGTCTCCGCGATCGTCGGCCTCGGCAACAAATCCGACATCGACGAAGATGATCTGCTGACGTTTTTCGAGCAGGACGACAACACGACCATCATCGCGCAGCATTGCGAAGACTTGAAGGATGGACGCGCCTTTGCGGAAGTGGCCAAGCGCGTCTCGAAGAAAAAGCCCATCGTGGTGCTGAAGGCGGGGCGCACCAGCATGGGTGCGCGCGCAGCGAGCTCGCACACCGGCGCGCTGGCGGGCAACGACAAAATCTATGAAGATGTGTTCAAGCAGTCCGGCGTCATCCGCGCCCGCTCATTGCGCGATCTGCTCGATTTTGCCCGCGGCATTCCGGTGCTGCCCACTCCCAAGGGCAACAATGTCGTCATCATCACCGGTGCCGGCGGGTCCGGCGTGCTTTTATCGGACGCCTGCGTGGACAACGGCCTGTCGCTGATGGCGATGCCCGCCGATCTCGACGCCGCATTCCGCAAGTTTATTCCGCCGTTCGGTGCCGCCGGCAATCCGGTCGACATCACCGGCGGCGAGCCGCCCACGACCTACCAGAACACCGTGCGTCTGGGACTGCAAGACCCGCGCATTCACGCGCTCATACTCGGCTATTGGCACACCATCATCACCCCGCCGATGGTATTTGCGAAGCTCATGGTGGAAGTGGTGGCCGAAATGCGCGCCAAGGGCATTGAGAAGCCCGTGGTGGCCTCGCTCGCCGGCGACGTCGAGGTGGAAGAGGCCGCGGAGTATTTGTATCAACACGGTATCCCGGCCTACGCGTATTCGACCGAGATCCCGGTGGCGGTGCTCGGCGCCAAATACAAATGGGCACGCGGCGCGGGACTGATTCCGAGCGATTGAAGTCCGCAGGTTGATTGCATCCGGGTAGGCGCAACCGCGGTCGCGGCGATGCCGACTGCTCCACTCTGTTCTGGCGAAGCGGCGGTCCATGAAGATAGCAATTGTCGGCGTCGGTGCAATAGGCGGCTATGTGGGGACCCGGCTGGCGTTGGCGGGGGAAGACGTCACATTCATCGCACGCGGAGCGAATCTCGAGGCGCTTCGCACCCGAGGCATTCGGCTGGTCAATGCCGACGACACGCAAGAGTCGTTGCCGCGCGTCAAGGCGACCGACAGCTATGAGGATGCGGGAGTGCAAGACATCGTCGTGCTGGCGATGAAGGCGCATCAGGTTGAAGCGGTGACTGGGAATGTGCCAAAGCTGTTCGGCCCGAGAACCGTCGTCATTCCCATGCAGAACGGCATCCCTTACTGGTATTTTCACGGGCACAGCGGCGACTTTGCGGGGATGCGCGTCAATAGCGTCGATCCGAGCGGCGTGATTTACGACAAGATCCCGTGCGAGCGCGTGATCGGCTGCGTGGTGTATCCGGCCGCCGAGCTGGTTTCGCCCGGCGTCATCAAACATGTGGAGGGCAATCGTTTTCCGGTGGGCGAGCCCGATGGCACGACCAGCGAGCGCGTGACGCAAGTTGCGCGTTGCTTTGTCAGGGGCGGAATGCAAGCGCCGATCCTGAGCGATATCCGCGCGGAAATATGGCTGAAGCTATGGGGTAACCTGAGCTTCAACCCGATCAGCGCGCTGTCGCGCGCTACATTGGCGGGAATCTGTCAATATCCGCCCAGCCGTGCGATTGCGGCCGCGATGATGAGCGAGGCGCAAAGCGTCGCGCATCAGCTTGGCGTCAAATTCCGCGTCCCTCTCGAAAAACGCATCGCGGGCGCTGAGAAAGTCGGGCACCATAAGACCTCAATGCTGCAGGATGTGGAGGCCGCCCGTACTCTGGAAATCGACGCCTTGCTCGGTTCCGTGGTGGAACTGGCCAGGCGCACCAACACGCCGACGCCGCATATGGACACGGTGCTTGCGCTGACCAAGCTGCTGGCGAAAACGTTGGAAGAGGGAAACATGTAGTGCGGAGTTCAAACACGATATGAATGTTCACGAATACCAGGGCAAGGAAATCTTGCGGAAATTCGGCGTCGCGACACCGCGCGGCGTGCCTTGCTTCTCGGTCGCCGAGGCCGATTCGGCGGCCCGTCAACTTGGCGGGAAAGTCTGGGTCGTCAAGGCGCAGATTCACGCCGGCGGCCGCGGCAAGGGCGGCGGCGTCAAGGTCGCCAAGTCATTGCAGGAGGTGCACGACTTCGCATCCACGATCCTGGGAATGACCCTGGTCACGCATCAGACCGGGCCGGAAGGCAGAGTCGTGCGGCGATTGCTGGTGGAAGAGGGCGCCGACATCCGCAAGGAATTGTATGTCGGCATGGTCGTCGACCGCTCCACGCAGCGCGTCACCTTGATGGCGAGTTCCGAGGGCGGTATGGAGATCGAGGAAGTCGCCGCGCATCATCCGGAAAAAATACATAAAGTTGCCGTCGACCCCGATGTCGGCTTGGCCGACGCACAGGCCGACGAGGTCGCCAGAAAGATCGGGGTTCCGGACGCCTCGATTGCGCAGGCGCGGGCTTTCATGCAGGGTCTGTATCGCGCGTTCGTCGAATGCGACGCGTCGCTCGCGGAAATCAATCCGCTGATCATCACAGGAAAAGGCGACGTGCTCGCGCTGGATGCCAAATTGAATTTCGATTCGAATGCGCTGTTTCGCCATCCGGACATCGTCGCCATGCGTGATCTGGACGAAGAAGATCCCGCGGAGGTCGAGGCTTCCAAGTACGACCTTTCGTATATCTCCCTTGGCGGCAACATCGGCTGCCTGGTCAACGGCGCAGGGCTGGCCATGGCGACGATGGATACGATCAAGCTGTTCGGCGCGGAGCCCGCGAATTTTCTGGACGTCGGCGGCGGGGCGACCGCACAGAAAGTGACCGAAGCATTCAAGCTGATGCTGAAAAATCCCGCGGTCAAGGGAATACTGGTCAACATCTTCGGCGGAATCATGCGCTGCGACACAATTGCGGAAGGCGTGATTGCGGCGGCCAAGGAAGTGAAGCTCAGCGTGCCGTTGGTGGTGCGCATGAAGGGCACGAACGAGGATCTGGGCCGAAAGGCGCTGCAGGCCTCTGGCCTGCCGATCATTTCCGCCGACAACATGGCGGACGCCGCCAAGAAAATTGTCGCGGCCGTCAACGGCAAGCAAGAGCGGCCGGTATGAGCATTCTGATCGACAGAAACACCAAGGTGATGACTCAGGGCATCACCGGAAAGACCGGCGCGTTTCACACGCGCCTGTGCCGCGATTACGCCAACGGCAAAGCTTGCTTTGTCGCCGGAGTGAACCCGAGCAAGGCCGGAGAGAATTTCGAAGGCATTCCGATTTACGGCACCGTCCGCGATGCGAAGCAGCAAACCGGCGCGACCGTTTCGGTGATTTACGTGCCGCCGCCCTTTGCAGCCGGCGCGATCGATGAAGCGGTCGATGCCGACCTGGATTTGGTCATTTGCATCACGGAAGGCGTGCCGGTGCGGGACATGATCGCGACGCGCAACCGGATGCGCGGGAAGAAGACCATTCTCGTCGGTCCAAATTGTCCCGGGGTGATTACCCCGGATGAAATCAAAATCGGCATCATGCCCGGGCACATTCACAAGAAGGGCCGCATCGGCGTGGTGTCGCGTTCGGGCACGCTGACCTATGAAGCGGTGGGCCAACTGATGGACTTGGGGCTGGGACAGTCAACCTGCGTCGGGATCGGCGGCGATCCCGTGAACGGCTTGAAACACGTCGACGTCATGCGCTTGTTCAACGATGATCCGGAAACCGATGCGGTGATCATGGTGGGCGAAATCGGCGGCGACGATGAGGAAACCTGTGCCCGATGGATCAAGGCTTACATGAAAAAGCCGGTGGTGGGCTTCATTGCCGGCGTCACGGCGCCGCCGGGCAAGCGCATGGGGCACGCGGGCGCCATCATTTCCGGCGGCAAAGGTACGGCGACCGAAAAGCTCGCTGTCATGGAAGAATGCGGCATCAAGGTCACGCGCAATCCGGCGGAAATGGCGAGCTTGCTCAAATCGGTGTTGTAGCGTGCCGGGCGATGTCGCCTGAAACACTGCTGCGGCGGATGTTCGAGGCGGCAATCGCCTCCGCGCAACCGGCGCTGTGCATTCCGCGGCATCTTCCGCCTGCGCCGCGCGGCAACTTGATCGTCATCGGCGCGGGCAAGGCGTCCGCCGCGATGGCTCAGGCCGTGGAACAGAATTGGCAAGGGAGCCTGTCCGGGCTCGTCGTCACACGCTACGGCTACGCGGTGCCTTGCAGGCAGATAGAAATCGTCGAGGCGGCGCATCCGGTGCCGGATGCCGCGGGCATGCACGCGGCGCAACGCATGCTGGACCTCGTCAGCGGCCTCACTGCGGATGACATGGTGCTTTGTTTGATCTCCGGCGGCGGATCAGCGCTGCTGCCGTTGCCCGCACAAGGATTGACGCTGGATCTGAAACAGAATGTGAGCCGGGCCCTGCTCGCATCCGGCGCCACGATCCACGAAATGAACTGCGTGCGTCGCCATTTGTCCGCCATCAAGGGAGGACGGCTGGCGGCCGCAAGCTACCCGGCGCAAATGCTGAGCCTGCTGATCTCCGACGTACCGGGCGATCGGCCGGTCGATATTGCCTCCGGGCCGACCGTGGCTGATCCGACCACGTCGGCAGACGCGCTGGGTATCGTGCGCCGCTACGGCATCGAACTTCCGCAAGCGGCGCTCGAGCTGCTCGAGGGTGGGCGCGGAGAATCGGTGAAACCGGGCGATCCGCGCCTTGCCCGTGCCCGCGCGCTCATGATTGCCACGCCGCAAATGGCATTGGAGGCCGCCGCGGCCACAGCTCGCGATGCGGCAATCCCAGTCCACATATTGAGCGATGCCATCGAGGGTGAAGCGAAGGATGTCGGCAAGGTATTTGCGGGCATCGCACACCAGGTGGCCGAGCGCAGTCAACCTTTCGCCGCGCCATGCGTCTTGCTGTCGGGGGGCGAAACCACGGTGACGGTGCGCGGCAGCGGGCGAGGAGGGCGCAATGTGGAATATTTGCTCTCGCTTGCCATTGCGCTCGAAGGGCATGCGCGCATACATGCCCTGGCGGGCGACACCGACGGCGTCGACGGACAAGAGGAAATCGCCGGCGCTTACCTTAGCCCCGACTCGCTCGAGCGGGCGCGGGCTCTGGGACTCAAGCCCAAGGACATGCTCGACGACAACGACGCGCATAGCTTCTTCAGCGCGCTCAAGGACTCGGTCATTACCGGCCCCACGTTGACGAACGTCAACGATTTTCGCGCCATCTTGATCGAATAGATACATGCCATTGCATGTCAGGTGCTGCTGCAATCGCGCGGGCGTATGAGTGCGCCGGATCTCGCCAGGGAGCTCGAGGTTTCGATTCGCACGGTGTACCGCGACATCGATCAGCTCAGCGCGGCCGGGATCCCGGTGACGGCCGACCGGGGTCGCGACGGCGGCTTTCAACTTACGGGGCGCTCGCGTTGAAATGCACTGACCGCCGCCGCGGCGAGCAAAATCGCGACCGATACGCGAAGTCCCGTGCGCACGCCCTCGGGTCCGTCGGAAAGATAGCCGCTCAAGACGGGTCCGACGCATTGTCCGATACCGAATGCGACGGTGAGCGCCGCAATGGCCTTGGTCCACGCTTCGGGCGGCGCGACGCGGCGCGCAAACGAGGTTACCGCGGTAATGGTCGAGAGAAACGAGCCACCGAATAGCAGCGCGGACAAATAGGCCATCGGCCGGCTGCCCGACAGCAAGGGAAGCGCTGCGCCGAGGGTTACCGCGGCGATCACCGCCGCGGCACCCCGGCCGCCCTTCAAGCGCGCAAGGGCCGGCCCCCACACGAAGGCGCCGGCGATCGCCGCGCAGCCCAGAGCCGCCCAAAAAAGGGCTATTTCTTGCGGTGTGAAATTGGAGTTGTCGCGCAATTGCGCGATGATGAAGGTGGCGTAAGCAATATAGCCCGCGCCGAAAAGGACGTAGCCCACGAGCTCAATGGCCATCTCTCGGGGTGTCCACGCCGATTCTTTTGCCGTCGGAGATTGCTCGGCAGGCAAGGGAGCCCGAAGCAGCGCGGGCAAAGCGATCAGACTTGCGCCGAAGGCCAGTCCTCCCAATACCAGCCAGCCGCCGCGCCAGCCCACGGTGTTCAGCAACAATGGCACGGTGAAGGCGGACATGGCCACGCCGAGGCCTCCGCCCGCAAAATAGATTCCCAGTGCCAGCGGTGCCCGGGATGCGGAACCGCTCACTGCCGCGGTCATCGAGCCACCTGCAACGAACGCCAACGCGCCCGTCAGGCCGGCCAACACCCGCAGACTCACGAGCGGCATGAACTGTGAAGTCAGACCCGATGCGCCGATACCGAGCGCGGTCACGACAATGCCGGCGAGAAAGGTTTCCTTGACGCCGAAGCGTCGCGTGACGGGTGCTGCGATCAGCGCGCCGGCCAGATATCCGGCGGCATTCGCGGTGTTCATCGCGCCGGCATTTGCATAGGTCCAGCCCAAGTCCGCGCGCATCGCCGGCAGCAGCAGCGCGTAGGCAAAGCGTGCGAGCCCCAACGCAACCGCTGGGCCCATCGCAAGCCCGGCAACGATCCACAGCGAGCTTCCCGCCGGCGGCGGCGCTCTCTCAGGCGTCATGCAAGGTCTCGATCATGGCTCTCAATCTGGTAGGCTTTCGTACGGATGGAAACGCCGCTGACACCCCTCGAGTTCGCGCGCCGCGCGCGCAAGCTGTATGGCCGGCGCGAAGCCGTGGTCGACGGCAAATTGCGGTTTACTTACGCCCAATTCGGCAGGCGATGCGACCAATGGAGCAGCGCTCTTGCGAAACTTGGCGTGGCCAAGGGTGACCGCGTCGCGACGATTGCGCCCAACACGCATCAACATCTGGAGCAATACTACGCGATACCGCAGATCGGGGCAGTCATTGTGCCGATCAACTATCGCCTCTCGGCGGAGGATTTTATCTACGTGATCGAGCACAGCGGCGCGACGGTGCTGTGTGTGCATGCCGACTATCTGGACAGCGTCGACCGTGTTCGGACTCGCATGCCGGGCGTGCGGCATTTTGTCGCGCTGGAAGGCGAAAAGAGCGGCTGGCTCTCGTACGAATCGCTGCTCGAAGGCAACGGCGAATCTCGCGAATTTCCGGCAATCGTGGAAACGGACCTGCTGTCCATCAATTACACGAGCGGCACCACGTCGCGCCCAAAGGGCGTGATGATCACCCATCGCAATGCGTGGATGAATTCGGTTGGGGCGCTGGCACATTGGCCCATGACGCCGGCCGATCGGTATCTATGGACCCTCCCGATGTTCCACGCCAACGGCTGGACCTTCGTGTGGACCGTGACCGCGGCGGGGGCGGTGCACATCTGCCTGCGTGCAGTCGACGCGCCGGCCGTATATGACCAGGTACGGCGCGAACGCGTGACGCATCTTTGCGCGGCACCCACCGTGCTCATCGGCATTGCAAATGGCCCGGCGGACCTACGCGTGCAGCTGCCTCGTTGCGTTCGCGTGATAACCGCCGGAGCGCCGCCGGCTGCCGCGACCATCGAACGAATGGAATCCGAGCTCGGCTGGGACGTGCTGCAAGTGTACGGACTGACCGAAACCGCGCCGTTCATCAGCATTTGCGAGCCCCTGCCGGAGCACGCCGCGCTGTCCGGCGCCGAGCGCGCGACCATGAAGGCCCGCCAAGGGGTCGAATTGATTACTTCCGGCGAGTTGCGCGTCGTGGACGGCGACATGCGCGATGTCCCGCAGGACGGCTCGACCATGGGAGAAATCGTCGCCCGAGGAAATGTCGTCATGAACGGCTACTACAATGATCCCCAGGCGACGGCCGCGGCCTTTGCGGGCGGCTGGTTTCATTCCGGCGACGGTGCAGTGGTGCATCCGGACGGTTATATCGAAATCCGCGATCGCTTCAAGGACGTCATCATCAGCGGCGGAGAAAATATTTCTTCGATCGAAGTCGAGGGCGCCTTGTTGAGGCATCCGGCGCTGCTCGAAGTCGCGGTCGTCGGCATGCCGCATGAGAAATGGGGTGAGTCGCCCCATGCATTCGTGGTCCTGCGCGCAGGCGCGTCCGCGACACAGGAAGAGCTGCGCGAGTTTTCGCGCTCGACGCTGGCGCATTTCAAGGTGCCGAGCGCGTTTCATTTCGTGCTCGAGCTGCCGAAAACCGCGACGGGAAAGATCCAGAAATTCGTGCTGCGTGGTAGGCGCCCTGCGATAATGCATCAATGAATTGCGCGGAGCCCTAAGTTTTGACGACAGCCCATTTCACCGACGCCGAACGCAGGATCACCATCATCGGCGTGATGATCGTCTTTCTATTGTCCGCCTTGGACCAAACCATCGTGTCAACGGCCATGCCGGTGATCATCAGCCAATTGCACGGCCTGGAGTTATATGCGTGGGTAACGACGGCATATCTCTTGTCCTCGACGGTGATGGTGCCGGTGTGGGGAAAGTTGGGTGACCTATATGGACGCAAGCCGGTGCTGCTGGCCGGTATCGGTTTGTTTCTTTTGGGCTCATGGCTGTCGGGGCTCGCGGGCGAGTTTGCAACGTTGCCGCTTTTGGGGGGCGGCATGGTTCAGCTCATTGTGTTCCGCGCGATTCAAGGATTGGGCGGAGGCGCGCTATTCACGACGGCATTCGCCATCATCGCCGATCTGTTTCCGCCGCGGGAGCGCGGTAAGTTTGCAGGCTTGTTCGGCGGGGTCTTCGGCCTTGCCAGCGCTATCGGCCCGCTGTTGGGCGGCTACTTCACCGATCACGGAACTGTGTCCTTCGCGGGGCACACCGTTGAAGGCTGGCGATGGGTGTTTTACCTCAATCTGCCGGTCGGCCTGATAGCGCTGTTCATGGTAATTGCCAAGATGCCGAAGTTGTCGCATGCCGCCAAGGGAAGCATCGATTATCTCGGCGCGGTGCTGATCGTCGCCTCCTGCGTACCGCTGCTGCTGGCGCTGACCTTCGGCGGTCAAAAATATCCCTGGGGTTCGCCGATCATGCTCGGTTTGTTCGCCACGTTCTTGATCTGCGCCGTGCTGTTCGTGATCGTGGAAAAAAGAGTCAAGGATCCGATCATCCATATGGAGCTCTTCGGCAACAAGGTGTTTACCTGGGCCAACATCGCGGGTTTTTTCTCCTCGATGTCCTTCCTCAGCGTCGTGGCGTTCCTGCCCCTGTTCATGCAGCTCGGCCAAGGCGTGCAGGCCACGACCAGCGGACTGTCGACCTTGCCGCTCATGATCGGCCTGATCGTGGCGGCCACGGTCAGCGGACGGCTGGTAACGCGCACCGGCCGCTACAAGCCGTTCATGCTCGCAGGCATGAGCGTGCTGCTGATCGCGACATTCTTGATGAGTCAGATGACTTACAGCACGAGCCGGCTTGATCTCGGCTGGAGAATGGCAATTCTCGGCGTGGGCTTGGGCCCGCTGCAGAGCCTCTATAGCGTTGCCATTCAAAACGCGGTGCCCATGAATCGAATCGGCGTGGTGACCAGCGCCAATCAGTTCTTTCGCCAGATTGGATCGACCGTCGGCGTCGCGATCTTCGGCACGCTCCTGACCAACAACCTCAATTCCAAGCTGGCGGCTTGGGCCGTCTCGAGCGGGCTGCCGTCGATGAATTTGTCGAAATTGCGCAGCCTGTCGGTCGATGCCCAAATTCACGCCGGCGTGATGAACCTTCCGGCGCCGATTCGCGTGCTGATCGCGGATTCGGTGACGCACGTGATGCTGCTGAGCGTCATCGTGGTTATTATCGCGCTCAGCGCGACCTTGATGATCCCGGAGCTGCCGATGCGCGAGCGCCCCAAGGTACCGCCGAAGGATGCCGTGCCCGCCGACGCTCACATGTAGGTTTTTCAGCCCATCAGGGCCTGAAAGTTCTCGCAGTAGAACTTCGCCTTGGCCTCCTCGGTAATTCCCTCGAACGTGCGTTCGAAGCGCCCGATCGGATCGTCAGTGCCCTCGGGGTGGGGGTAATCGCTCGAAAACATGAATAGTTCCGCGCCGGCCTCCTTGATCAGGCGGCCGACATCTTCTCCAGGGAACGGCGTGAATTTGACTGCGCGGCGAATGTACTCGGACGCCTTCATGGCCAGCGCCGCTACGGCAGGGTCGGTTTTCTTGAAGATCCTTTGGCTGAGGTCCAGGCTGCGCAGGTACTGGGGCAGCCAACCGGCACCGAGCTCGATCACGCCGCCGCGCAACCGGGGAAACCGCGCAAACACCCCGTCGAAGACCAGCGCGGTGAGAAACTGCTGCGGTCCGAGGGACAGCAGCATGAAATCTCGCACGCGGAGATTCTCGCCGCCCTCGGCGCCCGTGATGTCCTTCGGGCGCGGTTGGCCGTTATTTTCGTAGGCAGAGATCTTGGTCGGGCTGTTTGGGCCGACGTGCAGCAGGAAGGGCACATTCAGATCGCAAAACGCCTGCCAGACCAAATCGAAATCCGGGTGCCCCGGGGACTTGTCGCCCACGGGCATGCCGGGGACCCAGAACGCGCCGCAGCCGAGACGGACGCCCTCCCTCATCTCCGCCACGCAACGCTGCGGATCGGCCAAGGATACCTGGCCGGCGGCGATGAGCCGCGGGTCGCCGCCGCAAAACGCCGCCATCGCGCGATTGTGCGCGCGGATGCCGCCGTAGCGCACGTCCGGATCTTCGTGATGCAGGTACTGCGAGGCGGAAAACGTCGAGAACACGAGTTGCCGCTTGAAGCCCAGATCGTCCAGTGCCGCTTTTCTTTCCGCGGCGTCGAATGCGCCGGGTGCATTCCAGCCCTTCACGCCTTTCACCACGTCGACCGCAGCCGTGCCTGTCGCGGCGCGCTGCTGCTGTTTTAGCACCGCTTCGTTGATGACCTCGAAGCTCTTGGTTCCCGACTTGAGCAAGCTCATCTCGGGCAGCTTGGGACGAATCTCCGGATCGGCGAACTTGGCGATCCAGTCCCGGGTTTCCATGATGTGGCTGTCGGCATCGCAGTAGGGGCGATCGGTTGCATAGGCCATGGCCGCTCTCCGCAGAAGTCTATAGTAGACTTAAGTTATAATTATGCGCCCGGCAAGTCAAGAATTCGCTTTTTTCTTGCGCCCCTTGCCTTTGCCGTATTTGAGCTGCACCGCGTTGTTGCCGCCGATGATGAAATCACTCCAGATTTCCGCGGCACGGTGCGCGGCGATGCCGCCGCTGCGCAGTGCGCGAGCCGACAGGATCGGCGCGTTGACCGTCATGGTCGAGCACACCCGCGCGACATCGCGCGGAAAACCATAGACCTCGATGCATCGCTTGATGAAATATTCGATCATGACGCCGCGTTCGTCGCGGTCCTGGCGCTTTGCGAGACCGGCAATGGAGCGATCGCTGGCGAGCAGGCGCATGATCGGGCCGCGTTCATACAGATATTCCATGGATCGAAGATTGGAGCGATGAATGACCTCTTCATAGGGAACGTTTTTCGGCAAGACTCCGAGGCCCCGGCCGCGTAAAAAACGATACTCGCGTTCCACCAGCGCCTTGAACAAGTCGGCCAGGCGCGGAAAGTACTTGTAGATGAGCGGCTTGCTGATTCTCGCTTCCGCGGCAACCACTTCGAGCGTGCAACTGGACAGTCCGCGGCTGACGATCAGCGCCACCGCGCTGTCCATGATTTGCTCGCGCCGCTTCTCCGGCGACATGCGCTGCGCGCGCTTTTTGACGGGCATGGACTTACGGGCTCCCCAGATGATTTTCGCGACAAAAACGCCATTCTACGCCAGTCCCCGGACGTAATCATTTTGACGGCCGTCAGGTTGACGATGCGCAAGACTTGCCTGCGCAGCAAATGCTAACAAAAGGCGAATTATGCTAATCATTTTTTGTTGCGGCCGGCGCATTGCGGGCAGCTAATACCATGCACGCTTCGACCATCGTCGGGCTGCTACAGAAAAAACATGCTGCAGTTTCAGGGAGAGACGGATGAAAAAACTTCTCGCAATCGCTGCCGTGCTGCTGTTCTCGGCGGCGCTGGCATTTCCGGGCACGGCGCTATCGCAAACTGATCCTGGCGTTCGCGGCGGCCCGATCAACGGGCAGCCGGGTGCGACGCAAGGCACGCCGCTGCCGCTTGATTCCGTCAACGCCAACTCGCCCGCGGGAATTCTCGAGTTCTTCGACAACGGCCTCGGCCGCTTTCAGGAGGTGGAAGTGGTCTCGGGCGGCGTGAACAACGGCCTCGGACCGCGATTCAATCTCAATAGTTGCGCCGGATGTCATGCGCAACCGGCTGTTGGGGGCAGCAGTCCGCCCAGCAATCCGCAATTCCAAGTCATCGCTCAGGGCATTGCGTCGGGCTCCGCCAATACGCTGCCGTCGTTCATTACCCCTCATGGGCCCACCTTGGTGGCGCGCTTTCCTTTCTTCACTTCATCGAGCGGCAGTCCGAACAGAAACGCGCCGAATGGCGGGGTGGAGGATTTCTTCACGGTGTCCGGCAGGCCGGACGCGGGTAGTTGCGATCTGCAACAACCCAATTTTCAGCAGGCGCAGCAGACCAATAACATCATCTTCAGGATTCCAACCCCCGCATTCGGCGCGGGGCTGGTCGAAAATATCGACGATTCGACGCTGCTCGCCAATCAGCAAGCGCAGGCTGCCAATAACTTCGGTATCGGCGGCGCGTTCAACCGCAACGGCAACGACGGCACAATTGCCCGCTTCGGCTGGAAGGCGCAAAACAAGTCCCTGCTGGTTTTCGCCGGGGAGGCCTACAACGTGGAAATGGGCATCACCAACGAGATTTTTTCGCAGGAGCGGCCGCTGCCGCAAGAGGAGCAGGGCAACGGATTGCCCGCGAACTGCTTGAACCTCGCGGGACGCGGTTATCCCGAGGATGCAACCAACTTCAATGTGGCATCGAACCCCGATCAGGCTGCGCAGAATGCGCAGGTGCCGGCGGACATTGTACTGTTCGCGGAGTTCATGCGGCTGCTGGCGCCGCCGGTGCCCTCCACGAATGCGCCGGGGGGAGCGCAGTCGATCTCGAACGGGTTTTCGTTGTTCAAGGCGATAGGCTGTTCAACCTGCCACACCCCGGCCATTCGCTCCACTCAACCCTCCAACATCACGGCCTCGCTGGGCAATGCCACGGTGAGAGCCTTTTCGGATTTTGAGATTCACCACATGGGCAATGGTCTTGCGGACAACGTGTCGCAAGGCGGCGCGGGCGGCGACCAATTTCGCACGGCACCGTTGTGGGGACTCGGGCAGCGGATTTTCTTCCTGCACGACGGCCGCACGGCCAACCTGCTGACGGCAATCGCCGATCATCGCAGCAACGGCTCGGAAGCGACACAAGTGGCCGAGAATTTCGCGTCGCTGTCGCGCGGCCAACAACAGGAAGTCTTGAATTTCCTAAGATCGTTGTAGCCGGCGCGAGCGATGCCGACACCATTGCTGTCGCGGCTGGCGGCATTTGCAGCCGCCTCCCTGCTTGTCGGGGCGGCGCAAGGTGCGGCGCAAAGCGGCCCGCTGCCCGCCGGCGTCATCTTGGTGAAGGGGGCGTGGACCGGCGCCGCCGGTCCGTTGAGTCCGTTGCCGGAGGATGGGGCCATCTCGAACGGCAGGTATGACAATGCCTACCTGGGCCTGCAGTTTCCCGTCGGCAGC
>DASXMG010000054.1:0-12660 GCA_036495805.1 Steroidobacteraceae bacterium
GTCCTTGGCCGACAATTTTGGCTGGATGGCGCGCGGAATTGGCCATTCGACATTCACTGTCTTGTCGTCCCATGCCAACGTCCGCTCATCAGCTGGGCTGTAAATATCGGTGCATTTATACAAGAAATCTGCAACAGGAGACGTGACCAGCATGCCGTGCGCGAGACCCGGCGGCACCCAAACCATACTGTGGTTCTGATCAGATAGCTCAGTACCCCACCATTGCCCGAAGGAAGGCGAAGTACGCCGCAAGTCAACAACGACGTCGAACACGGTTCCGGAAGTGACGCGCACCAGCTTGCCTTGCGTGTGTTCCGTTTGCATGTGCATACCGCGAAGCGTCCACTGCGTCGACCGGCTGTGATTGTCTTGGACAAAGTTCGCATCGATGCCTGCCGCATCGAACTTCGCCGCCTGCCAGGTTTCCATGAAAAAACCGCGATCGTCGCCGAACACTTGCGGGTCGATCAGCACGACACCCTCGATGGGGGTTTTATGAAACTTCATGGCCGGTGCTCATCGTTGAGAATTCGCAGCAAATACTCGCCATAGCCGCTTTTCTGCAAGGGTGACGCCAGCTCCTTGAGCTGCGCGGCATCGATGAATCCCATGCGCCACGCCATCTCTTCAACACAAGCCACCTTCAAACCTTGGCGCTCTTCAATGATGCGCACGAACACCCCCGCATCGAGCAAGGAATTATGTGTGCCCGTATCCAGCCACGCCGTTCCTCGACCCAGCCGCTCGACACTCAGGCTGCCTTCCTTGAGGTAGGCCCGATTCAAATCGGTAATCTCGAGCTCACCGCGGGCCGAGGGCTTGATGGAACGGGCCATCGCAGAAGCGCGATCGTCGTAGAAATAAATGCCGGTGACCGCGTAGTTCGACGGCGGGTTTACCGGCTTCTCGAGAAGGTCTATCACCTTGCCTGCCGCGTCGAATTCCACCACGCCATAGCGCTCAGGATCCTGTACGTAGTAGCCGAAAACCGTCGCACCCGCCGTACGCTGCGATGCGGACGCCAGCAACTCCGACAAATTCGCCCCGTAAAAAATGTTATCGCCGAGGATGAGTGCCGAGGGTGCGCCGCCCAGGAATGATTCGGCGATGATCAGCGCTTGCGCTATGCCGTTGGGCTTGCTCTGCACTTCATACGTGAAGCGCAGGCCCCACTTCTCACCGCTGCCCAACAGATCGCGAAATGCAGCCTGATCCCGCGGGGTTGTAATGATCAAAAAATCGCGAATCCCGGCCGCCATGAGCGTCGCCAGTGGATAGTAGATCATCGGTTTATCGTAGACCGGCAGGAGTTGCTTGCTTTGCGACATCGTGATCGGATGAAGGCGCGTCCCGGCGCCGCCGGCCAAAATGATTCCCTTTCTTTGCTGTGTCAAAATCTCGCCCTGTTCGCCCTTACAATCTCAGCCATTTTATCGATGCGCAGCCACATAGCTGATCAACGCGGCGATGCCCGCCGCCCCCGCACCCTGCGGGGCCTTCGCTCCAGTCATGTCGATCCCCACCGCTAATTTCTTGCCCAACTCCACCCCGAATTGATCGAAGGAATTCACGCCCCAAATCGTGCCTTGCACGAACACGCTGTGCTCATACAAGGCCAGGATCCCGCCGAGCGAGCGCGCAGTGGTCTGTGGATACATGAGCAGGGAACTCGGTCGATTCCCCTCATGCACTCGATGCGGGCCAATGCGGGCGATCTCTGCTGCGCTCACACCGGCCCTGCGCATATCCGCCTCGACTTCCGGCAACGGATAGCCGTAGGCAAACGCTTGAGATTGCGCAAAGCAGTTCTTCAGCGCCAGATCCTGTCCCTCGGTGCCGCCCCAGGACCCGCGCAACGGCGCGATGAAATCGAGCGCCGCGGTCAGGGTGCCTTGATGCAGCATCTGAAAGAATGAATGCTGTGCGTTCGAACCGGGTTCACCCCATACGATGGGCGCCGTGGCAAAATTGACGTGCTGGCCTTCCAGGGAAACCGACTTGCCGTTGCTTTCCATTTCGAGCTGCTGCAGATACGCAGGCAGGCGCGCGAGACGCTGATCGTAGGGCAGCACCGCGAGGGTGGGTAGACCCAGGAAAGTGCGGTTCCAGACGCCCAGCAGCCCCATGAGGACCGGCAAATTCTGCTCGAAGGAGGTCGCCGTGAAGTGTTTGTCGATGTCGCTGGCACCCTGCAGAAATTCTTCGAAGCGCTCGCTGCCGATGACGATTTCGGCAATGAGGCCGATGGCAGACCAAACCGAATAGCGGCCGCCAACCCAATCCCACATGGTGAATCTATGATCGGGAGCGATGCCGAACTTGTCCATGGCCTCCGCATTGGTCGAAACGGTAACGAAGTGATTGCCGGGGGCCTTCTCCCCGAGCGCACCGACAATCCAAGCGCGCGCCGCATTGGCGTTGGTCTGCGTCTCCTGCGTCACGAAAGTCTTGGAGCACACGATCACCATAGTCTCCGCCGGATCGAGCGTGCGCGTCAGATCCTCGAGCTGCGTGCGATCTACGTTCGATACGAAGTGCGGCGTGAGGTCGCCGCTCCACTCCGCGCGCAACGCATCGCACACCAACAAGGGCCCTAGATCCGAGCCGCCGATACCGATATTGACGACGTGCCTGAACTTCTTGCCGGTGATGCCGAGCTTTCTGCCGCTGCGCACCGCGGCGACATAGGTCTTCAGTTTCTGGCGCGAGGCCTTGACCTCCGCTTGGATGGCCGCAGACCCGGCGAAATCCGAGCGCAGCGCCGTGTGCAGCACCGCGCGTTTCTCCGTCGTGTTGATCGGATCGCCGCGGAACATGGCCGCAATGCGGTCGGGTAAATCCACCGCCCGCGCCAAATCCAGCAGCAGCGACAGAGTCTGCTGCGTAATGCGCTGCCGCGAGATATCGAGCAGCCAGGTATCGTGCTCGACGTGGCACTGCTGCCAACGCTTGGCGTCCGTGCCGGCAAGATCGCGTAAGTGCACCTTGGCCATATCTTTGGCATGTGCTGCCACCGCCGCCCAGGGCGGCAACGAAGAGTTGAGTTCGCTCATGACCGTTACTTACTCATGAAGATTGCGGGTGATAGTAGGCAAGATACCACTCGACGAACTGCTGCACACCTCGCTCCAAATCGGTCGACGGACGATAGCCGACTTCTTGCACCAAGGCCTCGACATCGGCCCAGGTGCCGGGCAGATCGCCCAACTGCATGGGCAAGAGATTTTTCTGGGCCTTTTTGCCCAAACATCGCTCGAGAACTTCGATATAGCGCAGCAGCGCAACCGGCGTTTGATTGCCTATGTTGTAAATCCGGAAAGGCGCGCGGCTGGTGCTGGGATTGGGGTGATCGGAATCCCACGCCGGATCGGGTTTTGCCACATGGTCCACGGCCGCCAACACGCCTTTGACGATGTCGTCGACATACGTGAAATCACGCTGGTGATGGCCCTCGTTGAAGACTTCGATGGGAAGTCCGGCGAGGATGTTTTTTGTAAACAGAAACAGCGCCATATCCGGCCGGCCCCACGGACCATAGACGGTAAAGAAGCGCAAACCCGTGGTCGGCAGTCCGTACAAGGATGAGTAGCTGTGGGCCATCAACTCATTCGAACGCTTGGTGGCGGCGTACAGCGTCAGCGGATGATCGACGCCCTGGCGTTCGCTAAAGGGCATGTGCGTATTCGCGCCATAAACCGAACTGGTGGATGCATAAACCAGGTGTTCGACCTGAGTGCGGCGGCATCCCTCGATGACTTCCAGAAAACCCACGATATTGCTCTGCACGTAGGCGTGCGGGTTTTCGAGGGAATAACGCACACCGGCTTGCGCGCCCAAGTGCACCACGCGTTGAAATTGATGCGAGCGGAACACGGCTTGCATCGCTGTTCGGTCCGCCAAGTCCCCCTTGATGAACCGGAACCGCTCATAGGGCTTCAAGATGGCGAGACGCGCCTGCTTCAGGGCCGGGTCGTAATAGTCATTGAGGTTGTCGAGTCCGACCACCTCATCGCCGCGCTCCAGCAGCAGACGCGAGGCATGAAAACCGATAAAGCCGGCGGCGCCGGTGACCAGCAATTTCACAATCTTCGCCACACCGTCTTGCCGGACGAGGCTTTGTCGAGCAAGGCCAGGATATGTTCGTGGGCCGCCGTCTCTTCCTCATCGGCATCGATCACGACAACGCGTATGTCGCTCGTCGCGCGCATGGGCGCGGCTTGGCGCGCGCGGCTGCGAACCGTATCGGACTCGGCGCTCAAGGTCAGGCTGCCCTGCCCGCCGGTCATCGCCAAATACACTTCGGCCAGGATGCGCGCGTCCAGCAGCGCGCCGTGATAGTCGCGGTGCGAATTGTCCACCGAATAGCGCTTGCACAACGCATCCAAGCTGTTGCGCTGCCCAGGATGCATTTGCCGGGCGAGCGCCAGGCTGTCGAGCACGCGGCATAGGTCGGCCACGCGATGCTCGAAGGCGATGCGCGTAAGCTCCGCGTTCAAGAAAGCCACATCGAACGGCGCATTGTGGATGATGAGTTCGGCGTCGCGGATGAAGTCGAGGAACTCGACGTGCACCAGGGAAAAAGTCGGCTCCTTGGCGAGCCTCTCGCGCGTCAAGCCATGCACCTGAACGGCGCCCTCTTCAATGTCGCGCTCGGGGTTCAAATACTGATGGAAGGATCGGCCCGTCAGACGCCGGTTGAAGATCTCCACGCAGCCGATTTCGATGATACGGTGCTCTTGCTCCACTTCGAGCCCCGTGGTTTCAGTATCCAGAACGACTTGACGCACTCTAAAATCTACCTCACGGCCAACATGCGATCGATCGCATCGTTGGCCAGACGATCAACGTACTCATTGCCGTCATGCCCCGAATGCCCCTTCACCCAGATCCACTGAATATCCTGAGTTGCGGCGGCCGTGTCCAATAGTTGCCATAGGTCCTGATTTTTTACCGGCTCGCGTGCCGCCGTGCGCCAGCCGCGCGCCTTCCAATTCGGCAGCCACTCGGTGATGCCCTGCAGGACATACTTGGAATCCGTGTATAGCTTGACCGCACAGCGCCGCTTGAGGGCACCCAAGCCGCCGATGGCCGCGGTGAGTTCCATGCGGTTGTTGGTGGTCGCCGCCTCGAATCCTGAAACTTCCTTGCGCTCCTTGCCCGAGACCAGCAGTGCCGCCCAGCCGCCGGGGCCTGGATTGCCGCGGCATGCGCCGTCGGTGAAGATTTCCACGTCGGTCATGGCCGCACTTTATTGGTCGGTTCGGCTGCCCCCACCAATACCCGCTGGCGTACCCGCCGCCGCGGCCGTACCAAGGTCAAAGTCGACACGCGCTTGCGCGCCTTGAGCAAATAGGCACCCGCCGTCAGCGCACGCCGCGGATGACTCTCGCCGCCGCCGCCCTTCATGGGCAGAAAACCCAGATAGCCGTGAACGCTGTCGACATCGAACCCCAACAGCGCCACCCAGTCGCGCAGCCGCCGTTCGGACAGCATGCGCTGCGTGTGCGCGGGAAATGCCGGCCGGCCGAAGTACCGGCCGAACACACGCCGGGCGCCCCAACCGCTGTAGGGGTTGAAGCCGCAAATCATGAGACAGCCCTCTGCGGTCAGCACGCGCTCGGCTTCGCGCAGGACCGCATAGGGGTCTTCGACCAGCTCGAGTGTATGAGGCAATAAAATCGCATCGATGGAATCGGACCTGAATGGCAGGGTGTCGAGCGGTGCGCACAGCGTGACGCCGGTGGTGAGGTCGGGCGCCACCAGCGTCGTGTGTTGAGTCCGCGCACCGCTGAGCAAATGGCGCGCAGGCCCCCAAGCACCCATCTGCAGGAGCTCAAAGCCAAAGACCGTATCGAGCGCCAAAGTGGCCAGTGCAGCCTCTTCACGCAGCACGCGGCCCCCTAAGGGACCCTCAAACCAGTCGTTCAGAGCGGCGTCCACCGTCGATTCCAAACCACCCTCCTTCTTGAAAACACTAGCGAAGTTCTAATGTTACAGGTTAAATACGCCGCAAAATGTCAATCCTTGCAACGCATCTTAACGTGCGCCCGGTGCGCGCATTCTCCGATAACTACATCTGGCTGATCGAGTCCCCAACAGCGCCCGCACGGGTCATCGCCGTCGACCCAGGCGAAGCCGAACCGGTAGTGGACGACCTCCAGCGCCGGAACCTCGAGCTCGCGGCCATTCTACTGACACATCACCATCCAGATCACATCGGCGGCGTTCCTGGGCTGCTGCGTCGGGGCAAAATACCCGTGATCGGACCCGACGACGCCCGCATTGGCTTTAAGACGCGCACGGTTCGCGACGGCGAGCGTTGCGAGTTGCCGGAGTTGGGACTTGGATTCGAGATTTTGCAGGTGCCCGGGCATACGGTAAGTCATATCGCATTTTGGGGCCACGGCGCGCTTTTTTGCGGCGATACGCTGTTTAGCGCGGGGTGTGGCCGAATGTTTGAAGGTAATCCTGAGCAGATGAATGCATCCTTGAACCGCTTGCGGGACCTGCCGCCTGAGACGCAAGTATTTTGCGGCCATGAATACACCGCCGCCAACCTTCGATTTGCCCTTACGGTCGAGCCGACGAATACCGCAGCCCATGATTACCAGGAACGCGTGAAACGCCTTCGGGCCTCAGGCGATCCCAGCCTTCCGTCCACCTTGAGCCTCGAAATCAAGGTCAATCCTTTTTTGCGTTGCGACAAATCCAGCGTCCGTTTGGCGGCCGAGGCCCGCGTCGGCAAGCCCCTGAATGAACCCTTCGAGGTATTTGGCGCTTTGCGCGCCTGGAAGGACCAATTCCGCTAGCGAAAATGCACATGGCACCGATCAAGCGACATTATTTACTCACCTGCATCGCTCTGCTGCTCAGCGCCTGCGCCCATCAACCGGCAGAGCCACCTAAACGCGAGCCTGTGGTGTTGCCCGAGCCGCCGGCGGCGGCGCCGATCGCGCCGACCGATACGGGTTCGGTGGCCGTGGCGCCCTCCATCACCATGCCGCGCGAATGGCAGCATCACAACGGCGAAGACTACGACGATTTATTCGACCGCATGCGGGCCGGCTTCGCCTTCGAGGAAGTTCAGGAGCCTGCGATCGACGTGCAGCTCGCGTGGTTTGAGCACAACCCCGACTACCTCGAGCGGGTATTTCAGCGCGGCCAGCGCTACATGTATCACATCATCACCGAAGTCGAGGCTCGCGGCATGCCGTTGGAATTCGCGCTGCTGCCGGTCGTCGAGAGCGCTTACGAGCCCTTTGCATACTCGCGCAGCCGCGCTGCCGGCTTGTGGCAGTTCATTCCGGACACGGGCGCGCGCTTCGGGTTGAAGCGGGATTGGTGGTATGACGGCCGCCGCGACGTGGTTGAATCGACGCGCGCGGCGCTCGACTATCTGCAAGCGCTGCATGATCAGTTCAACGGCGACTGGCTGCTCGCCATTGCGGCCTATAACGTCGGCGAAAATAGCGTGCAGCGCGAATTGGATTTCAACCGTGCGAATGGCAAGCCGACGGATTTCTGGCATTTGCGCCTGCCTGCGGAGACTCGCGCTTACGTGCCGAAGCTGCTCGCCCTGAAGCGCTTGATGGCGGAGCCCGAGCGCTACGGGCTCGAATTCGCCGTGATACCGAACGAACCCTACTTCGCCGTCATCGACACGGATTCGCAAATCGACCTGAAGATCGCCGCGCAACTCGCCGGCACCAGCTACGATGAGCTGGTCGCGCTCAATCCCGGCTATAACCGCTGGGCCACGGATCCAGACGGTCCGCAGCGCGTGTTGGTACCCATCGACAATGCCGACGCCTTCGACGCGGCCTTGAAAACCTTAGGTCCCGATGATCGGGTGCGCTTCGCCAGCCACGAAGTGACGCGCAAGGAAACCCTCGCGATGATCGCCAAGCAATACGGCACCTCGGTCGCCGTCATCACCAAGATCAACGACATCAAAGGCGGCAAGGTAACGGTCGGCGAGACTTTGAAGATCCCGGAAATCAGCGGCGAATTGACCGACAAGGTATTGCTCGCCGCCGCCCGCGTCGATCGGCCCGAGACGGATGTCGGCGGCCGCCGGCAGCGCCAGATCGTTTATCGGGTCCGTGCCGGCGAGACCTTGAGCTCCATCGCACGCCGCCACGGCATGCCGGTCGGCACGCTCGCGCGGCTGAACAATATGGCCGCGCAGGACACGCTGGTGAAGGGCCAGCGATTGGTGATCAAGGCGAGCGCCCGGCGCTTCCGTGATGAGGGCGTCAAGTCAGGTCGCCGCTTGCTCTATACGGTGCGAAGCGGCGACACCGTCTACAGCATCTCGCACCAATTTCAGGTACCGGCCACGCAGCTGAAGAGCTGGAATGGACTGAACGAACATCATCAAATAAGAGCCGGACAACGACTCGTGCTATACGTAGATTCGAGCCGGCAGCAGGGGTAACAAAATTTATGGGGTTTCTGAGCGGCAAGCGCGCGCTGATCGTGGGCCTGGCCACGGATCGTTCCATTGCGTGGGGCATTGCACAGGCCATGCATCGCGAAGGCGCGGAGCTGGCCTTCGCGCATATCGAACGCATGACCGATAGGGTTGTGCCATTGGCAAAACAATTGGGATCCGACATCACCTTCGTCATGGACGTGGGCGGCGATGCGGACATCGACAAAGGCTTCACATTTCTTAAGACTCGCTGGCCGGCATTCGATATCTTGGTTCATGCAGTCGCATTCGCCTCGCGCGAAGCGCTCACCGGCGACTTCCTGAGCGCAACCTCGCGTGAGGCCTTCAAGGTGGCGCACGATATATCGAGCTACAGCCTGACCGCCCTGGCACGCGCCGCGCAGCCGTTCATGCAGGGCCGCGCCGGTTCCATCGTTGCCTTGAGCTATCTGGGCGCGGTGCGCTCGATTCCGGGCTACAACGTCATGGGCTTGGCCAAAGCCAGTCTCGAGGCCAACGTGCGCTTTCTGGCCGCTGATCTCGGGCCCCAGGGCATTCGCGTCAACGCGATCTCGGCGGGACCGATCAAAACCTTGTCCGCGGCCGGCATTCCGGGGCTGCGCAAAATGCTCAGCCATGTGGCGGCGACTGCACCCATCAGGCGCAATGTCACCATTGATGATGTGGGCAATGCGGCCGCGTTTCTCTGTTCGGACCTGGCCGGTGGCATCAGCGGCGAAGTGCTATACGTGGACGGTGGCTTTCACACCGTAGGCATGAGTTTTCCATCAGATGGAGACGGGGCATGAAACTTGTCAACGGGCGGCCGGATCTAACGTTTGGGCAGATTGAATTCTCAAAGAGGTGTCGCATGTTAAATCGGAGTTTGGTTGCGGTGATCGCCGGTGTCGTTGCCCTGGGCTTGAGTGCCTGCAACACCGTGTCGGTCAGGACCGACTATGCCCGGGATATGTCGGCGTCTATTTGCCATACCTATGCTTTCGCCATGGAGCATGTCGCCAACGCCGATCAACCCGCGGCGTATGCCAATCCCTTGAATGCGGAGCGGCTGCGCCAGTCGATTCAGGCCAACATGGCCGCGCGCGGCATCCAACTCGTCGATCGCGCCTCGGCTGATTGCGTGGTCGGCTATGCGATGGGCTCGCGCCAGGTGTTCGACAGCTACTACGGCGGCTACTACGGCGCCGGCTGGGGCTTCGGCGGCTATCGCCGCGGCTGGGGATTCCGCGGCGGTTGGGGATATGACGCCCCCTGGGTAGAGAATGAAACGCGCATTTCGGTGGACCTGTTCGATGCCAAATCGCATAAGCCGATCTGGCATGCGAGCGCCAGCCAGAATGTGTACGAGCTCTCGGGTCCCGAGGCTGTGCAAAAGATCGACATGGCCACTGCAGCGATCTTCGCCAAGTTCCCGGGAGCGGCGCCGGTTCCGGTCAGCAGCGGCGCGAGGACCTAGGGCACCACCCAGGCAAAAGCTGCCGCCAAGCTGCCTACCGCTTGGCGGCGGCCCTCTGCACGAAAAAGTAGTACAACGCCGCCAATAGGACGGCTGCGGCTAGAACCAGCGCGAAGAAGCGGTGCAGCGAACCGGCCAGCAGCTCCGGATGCTGGCCGACGGTTTTCCCCAGCCAGGCGAGCACCGAACACCACAGCAGCGATCCGGCCAGGGTTGCGAGCGCATACCAGCGAAAGTCCATGCGCAGAATGCCGACTGGAATGCCGATCAAGTGACGAATCACCGGCAGCAGCCGCGAGAAAAACACGCCGGCGGACTCATAGCGGGCAGCCCACGCTTCCGCCATTTCGACCTTTGCCGGTGAGATCCCGATGTAGCGCCCGAAGCGCAGAACCAGCGGCCTACCGAGGAAACGCGCCGCCCAATACATCGCGGCCGCGCCGATCCAAGAGCCGGCGCTTCCGGCCAGGATAATCCCGAGCAGCGACATCTGCCCTTGGGTATGCGCAAGATAGGCTGCGGGCGGAATGATGACTTCGCTAGGGATCGGCACGAAGGTGCTTTCGAGCGCCATTAATCCGGCAATGAGCCAGTAGCCGCCCTGGCCTAAAACCGACAGATACCAATCCGAAAATTGGTGCAGGAGTCCGGACAATTTGGCGGCCTAGTCGATGGCCTTCGGATTCAGCGTAATCTTGGCATCGGCACGCGCGGCCGCGGCGTAGCTCTGTGCCTCGAACGAAGCGATTTGCGCGGCGTATTGCAAGCGCAGATCCGCATCCTTGGAGGTGGCCGCATTCGGATCTTCACGCACCGCGCTCAAGGCCAGCACCGCCGCATTGCCGTCGCCCAAGCTTAAAGTCTCGTATATCGGTTTCTGCGCAGGTTTCGGTGCTTTGAAGGCGGTCACGCGTACTTCCATCGGAACGGTTTGATCGGAGCGAGCCACAAATTTCGGCGCCTGTACGGCCGCTCCCAAGCTCTTGGCCACCGCGTCCCAGCTTTCTCCTGCGTTCAAGCGCTTCACGGCGTCTGCCGCGGCTGCGGAGGCGAGTTCCACGCCGCGCTGCTTCTTCCAGGCCGCGACCACATCGGCGCGCACGGCCTCGAGCGGCTTCTGTTCCGGTATTTTGTGATCGGTGGCGCGCAGCACCACACCGCGCCCTTTTTCCACTTCGACAAGGGAGCTCAGGCGGCCGTCGAGCACGTCTTGACTAAAGGCGGCGTCGATTACCGCCTGCACTTTGCCCAGCGCCCCGCCGCCGTCGCCGCGGCTGAAATTGGGCACGTCTTGCACGCTCAGTCCGGCTTTTTTCGCGACCACATCGATGTCGGTGGTATTTTGCAGCGCCGCGTCCGCCAACTGATCCTGCGCGTTGTTGAACAAGCGTTCCGCTTCGTTGCGCTTGTATTCGGTTTCCAGTTCAGCTTTGGCCTGCTCGAAGGTTTTCTCGGTCGGCGGCTGAATGCCGTCGAGCTTTAAAATGTGATAGCCGAATTGCGTCTTGACCGGGCCGCGGATCTCATCGACTTTCATGCCAAAAGCAGCATCGGCGAAGGGGCCGACAAAAACCTTGCGCTCCGACCAGCCCAGATCGCCGCCTTGCGGCGCGGATCCCGGATCCTGGGAGAATTCCTTGGCCAGTTTCGAGAAATCCTCTCCTCCTTCAGCGCGCTTCAAAATCCCTTCCGCCTTGGCTTTCACTGCGGCGTCGTCTTTGGGATCGTTGACCGACAGCAAGATGTGCCTCACACGGCGCTGTTCAGGCTGCAGAAAACGCTCCGGGGTCTTGGCCTTTTGCTCGTCGTAATACGCTTTGAGCTGCGCGTCGTCGACGCTGACTTTGGAGGCCAGCTTCTCCAAGCTCAGTTCGACGTAGCGCAAGTTGACGGTTTCGGGCGTCATGTACTCGGCCTTGTGGGCATCGTAGTAGGCTTTGACGGCCGCATCATCCGGCGTGACGCTTGCCGCATACTTTTCCGCCGATACGGTCAGCCACGCGAGTTCGCGCTGCTGGCGGGTGAGTGCGCGAAATTCCTTCAGCTCGGTCGGGGTGGCAAAACTCGAGGCATTGAGTGCCGTGTCGAGTTGCCGCAGCTTCGCATCGTGCCGGAATAATTCTTCGATTTCGGCCGGCGAGCGTCCTTGCGCGTTCAACACCGCCAATGCGTGGCCGTAGTCGAATTTTCCGTCCACTTGCAGCGCCGGCACCTTCGCCATCTCAGCGAGCAGTTCAGAATCGCTGACCCGATAGCCGAGATCATCGGCGCGCGTGGCGAGTGCCTCGCTAGACACGTAATCGTCCAGCACCCGCCGTTTGATTTCGTTGCGCATGGCATCGTCGAGCGGAACAGTGCTCTGGCGTTCGATTTGCGCCAGCTGCTGCTGATAGGTCTGGCGCACCTGGTTGGCGGAGATTTCAGTGCCATTGACCTTGGCGGCATAGGTGGGAGCGCTCAATGTCCAGTTGATGCCCCAAAAAACGAACACCAAGCCGATGGCACCGAGCACTACGCCGGCCACCCACCCTTTCAACTTGTCGTGAATACTTTGCAGCATGTTCCCAACCTCAAATTCCTAACCTACCGCGTCACCTTGAGCGCGGCCAGGCGGCTCGCGCAGGATCACTTCAGGAAATGGCGGAGTGGACGGGACTCGAACCCGCGACCCCCGGCGTGACAGGCCGGTATTCTAACCAGCTGAACTACCACTCCGCTGTTGGTGGGTGCTGAGGGGATCGAACCCCCG
>DASXMG010000055.1:0-19796 GCA_036495805.1 Steroidobacteraceae bacterium
GGCCGCTGATTCGAAAATCAGCCGGTGATCGTTGCGGTAGAAATCCTCGGCGGTAACGCGGTCCGCAACCTGGTCCCAGGCCGCGGCGTCGAGCATCAATCCGCCGAGCACCGACTGCTCTGCTTCGATCGAGTGCGGCGGCAGGCGCAGGCCGTCGGCTGCGCCCAGTGAGTGATTGCTGACGCGAGCGGCCACGCGCGCGGCGGCCGGCCGCTACTCTTCGGCGACGATGCTGACCGCCAGGGTCACATCGACGTCAGTATGCAAATGCAATTGCACCTGATGGTCGCCGGTGACGCGAATCGGACCGGTCGGCATGCGCACTTCGCTGCGGCTGATGGGCTGCCCCGCTTTGACGGCGGCTTCGGCGATATCGGCGGTGCCGATCGAGCCGAACAGCTTGCCCTCGGCCCCTGCCTTCGCCTTGAGTTCAAGCTTGAAGTTCTCGAACTTCAAGGCGCGTGCCTGTGCCGCTGCCAGTTCTTGACCGGCCTTGGCTTCGAGCTCGTGGCGCTGCGCCTCGAACTTGGCGATGTTCGCCTCCGTGGCCATGGTGGCGCGGCCGGTCGGAACGAGAAAATTTCGCGCGTATCCGGATTTTACCTTGACGCGATCGCCGATCTGACCGAGGTTCGCGACCTTCTGCAACAATATGATGTCCATGTGCCTTCGCCGGTTTAGTGCTGATCTGTGTAGGGCAGCAAGGCAAGAAAGCGCGCCCGGCGAATCGCGAGCTGCAGCTGGCGCTGATAATGCGCGCGCGTGCCCGTGATGCGGCTCGGAACGATCTTGCCGGTTTCAGTGATGTAGCTCTTGAGCGTGGCGAGATCTTTGTAGTCGATCTGCTTGACGTCATCTGCCGTGAATCGGCAGAACTTCTTGCGTCGGAAAAAACGTGCCATGTGTGTGCTCCCTTACCGCATGCCCATGGGCATGTCGTCGTCATCTCCCTCATCGCCGAAGTCGTCGTGACGGCGGGCGTTCTCATCCGGGGCCCGCGCCATCGGCGAGGCTTCCGTGACCGCTTCGTCCATCTTGACCACCAGATTACGCAGCACCGCATCGCTGAAGCGGAACGAACCGGTGAGCTCGGCGAGGGTTTTTTGATCGCACTCGACGTTCAAGAGGATGTAATGCGCTTTGTGCACTTTGGAGATCGGGAAAGTCAGCTGACGCCGGCCCCAATCTTCAAAGCGATGCACCGCGCCTCCGCCGGCAGCGATCATGCCTTTGTAGCGATCGACCATCGCGGGGACTTGCTCGCTCTGGTCCGGATGGACCAGCAGCACAATTTCATAATGTCGCATTGTATTTCCTTGTGAATCAAAGCCTCCCGTTGCGAGCGGTGAGGCAAGGAATCAGACCGGTTGCCCGGCAAAAAAGAGCGCGAAGGATACGTTTAAAGGCAGTTTTGGTCAACCGGCCCGTTGGCGCAAGGCCTCAAATAGCACGATTCCTGCAGCTACGGAGACATTCAGCGACTCCATGTGGCCCGACATGGGGATTCGCACCAGAAAATCACACTTTTCCCGGGTTAGGCGCCGCATGCCGCTGCCTTCAGCCCCCAAAACCAGGGCCAGGGGACGCTTGAAGTCCGCCGAATACAGCGACTGACCCGCCTCCCCCTCGGTCCCGACGATCCAGACACCCCGCTGCTTAAGCGCCTCCAGCGTGCGCGCCAGATTGGTCACGCTGGCGACCGGGATGAATTCAGCGGCGCCGGCGGCCACTTTGCGCGCAACGCTGTCCAGCGTCGCGGCGCGATCCTTGGGGATGATCACCGCGTGGGCTCCCGCGGCGTCCGCCGTCCGCAGGCAGGCGCCGAGGTTATGAGGGTCTGTCACCCCATCCAGGATGAGCAACAGCGGATCCTCTTTCAGCCGATCCAGCAAACCAGCGACATCGTGCTCGTCCCAGCCCTTCAATGGGCGCATGGCCGCGACGGCGCCCTGATGCACGACATCACCGACCAATTTAAGGAGGGCGTCCGCTGAGGCCGCATGAATGTGTACCCCCGCACGCTGCGCCCGTTCCCTGAGCTCATGAACACGCGCTTCTGTTTCGCGCGACTGCGCAATCCAGAGTTCCAGCACGCGATCGGGCGAGCGCTCGAGCGCCGCGTTCACTGCATGCAGACCGTAAACATAGTTGCGCTTGGAATCAGCCACGACCGCCGCGTCCGCCGCGCTTGGCCCCGCCACGGCCCTGCCGGTTCTGAGCACCGCGGCGCGCCTGCGGCGCGCGCTGGCCCTGTCTCGGCGCCCGCACGGTGCCACGGCTGGCCGAGGCGTTGGCATCCACCAGTTCGAAATCGATCTGCCGCTGCGTCAGGTCGACCCGGGTCAAGCGCACCCGTACCGCGTCGCCCAATTGCCAGCGCCGCCCGGTACGCTGCCCCACCAAGCCCATGCCGCCCGCCTCGAGTTCCCAATAGTCGCCGGGAATCGCCGAGATGTGCACCAAACCATCGATGGGCATTTCCTGCAGCTGCACGAACAGACCGAATTCCAGCGCGCTCGAGATCGTCGCTTCAAATGTCTCGCCGATGCGCGGCTGCATGTACAGACATTTGAGATAGCCCATGACATCGCGCGAGGCATCGTCGGCGCGCCGCTCGCGCTGTGAACTCTCCGTACCGAGCATTTGCAACTCGGCCGCGCTATAGCGATGTCCCGATGGCGACTGCGGCAGCACCGCAGCCTTGATGGCACGATGCACCAGCAGGTCCGGATAGCGCCGAATCGGCGAGGTGAAATGCGCGTACTCATCCAGCGCGAGACCGAAATGCCCGATGTTGGTTTGCTGATACACCGCTTGGGCCAGAGATCGAATCACCAACCCTTCGAGCAGCAGCCCGTCGGGGCGCGAGGTCAAGCGCTCCACCAGCTGCCGGAATTCCCGGGGTGTCGGCTTCTCTGAGAATTGCGCGTTCACCTGCAGCGCGGTCAGCACCTTCTGCAGCTCCGTGACGCGCTTATCCTCGGGTTGGCCGTGCACCCGGTACAGCCCTTTGGATTTCGAGGCGCGCAGCGCCACCGCGGCCTCCACGTTGGCGGCGATCATGCACTCCTCGATCAGGCGATGCGCGTCATTGCGCGTCACCGCATAGAATCCTTCGATGGTGCCGTTCTCGCCGATGCGCGCCTTGACCTCGCCGCCGCGGAAATCCAACGCGCCGCGCGCGTCACGCGCATGCTTGAGCGCACCGTACACGGCATACAGAGTCTGCAGCGAGACGCCGACCGCCGGCGCCACATCGGCGGCGTGCTTTTTGGGGTTTTGCAGATAGCTCCACGCCTGGGCATAGGTCAGGCGCGCATGCGAAATGATGACCGCCTCGTAGAATTGCGACTTGCTCAATTTTCCGGTCTTGCTCACGTGCATGTCGCAGACGAATGCCAGCCGTGCGACGCGCGGCATCAGCGAACACAGATGATTCGACAGATTTTCCGGCAACATGGGTATCACCCGATCCGGAAAATACACCGACGTGGCGCGCGCCCGCGCCTCCGAGTCGAGCGGCGTGCCGAAGCGCACGTAATTGCTGACATCCGCGATCGCCACGATCAGACGCCAACCGCCGCCGACTTGCGCCTCTGCGTACACCGCGTCGTCGAAATCGCGCGCGTCCTCGCCATCGATCGTGACCAGCGGCAGTTCACGCAGATCCACGCGCCCGTCGATATCTTCGAACGACACATCCGGGGGAAAGCGATTCGCCTGCGCCAGCACCTCAGGCGGGAATTCCTGCGGCAGGTCGTGCCTCAAAATGGCGAACCGAGCCGCAAGATCGGAGGGCCGCAACGCTTTGAGCACTTCGACGATGCGCCCCAGCGCGGGGGACTCGCCCTGCGGGCGTTTCGTGACTTCGACAATGACCGCGTCGCCGTCGCGCGCCCCGTGCCGATCGCTTGCGGGCACGGCCACGGTGTACCAATGTCCCGGGTCTTCCGGCTCGACACGGCCGTGACCCTCCGCCGCATGCCAGACTCCGCCGATCAGCTTCGGCGCATCGCCAATGCGCTCGATCAGCCGAGCGATGCGCCTGCCGCGCTCATTCATTCCGACCGCGAGCACTTCGACGCGATCGTTGTGCATGAGTGTCGCGGTATCGGCTCGCGCCAATAGCAGCGGCGCCGAGCCGTCATCCGGCAGCACGAGCACATCGCCGTTCGCCCGCCCGCGAACACGTCCGGCGACCCGCTCGCCATCGCCGGCGATGGCGAAGCCATTCGGTCCTTCAATTGCCTGGCCGTCGCGCACCATGGCTGCCAAACGCTTGGCGAGCGCCTGGCGTTGTGTCTCGGTGTTCATTCCCAATCGCTTGGCGAGACGCGCCGCGGTCAAAGGCTCCGGTGCCTCGCGCAAATGCTTGAGCAGCAGTTCGCGGCTCGCGATCGGATCGGCGTAGCGCGACTTTTCAAGTTCTAGATTCGGATCCTCGCCGCGCCAGTTGGCGGCAGGCTTCGCAGTGCGGTGGGTTTTCGGTGCGGGTGGGCCGCTCGATCCGCGTCGTGTCATGGGGTATTAAAAATGGATTTCAAACGATGCCTTCACTGACCTGTCAGGTGGGGGGCAAATCTCCGGTTTCCACTGTTGCATGGAGGGGATTTACCGATGCAGATTAGCAGTTTTGCGCTTCGGCGGGCGTAAATTGGCCTCTCGGCGGCCCGTTACGCCTGCACTCGAGGCTCTGCGGAACCGAAGAACGTCCGGCAGTGGGCCGCAAATTCCAGTGCCATCGGACTTAATTTGCGGCTCGCCAAGGTGGCGAGCACCAGTCGGCTGTTGCTCACCACGACGTTTAAGGGCCGAGCGACCAACGCGCGCCCGTCGTAAGTCATGTTATTGGCGGGCTTGGTTGCCAAGATGCTGTAGCCAAGCCCATGCCCGACGAAGCCGCGCACCATTTCGAGGGACTTGGTGCGAAAGCCGACGATCGGTTCGAGGTTGCGGCTCCTGAAAAGCGATAAAAAATATTCCCGGCTGGGTTCCAAATCCAGCAGCGCCATCGGTTCGCGCACGAGATCTTCCAGTGCAATGCTTGCGGCGAGGCTGAGCGGATGGCCCTCGGGCAGGAGGACATAGGGAGTCAATTCCGCCAGCGGCGTGACGCTCAGATCGGCACCTAAATTGGCATCCCAGAGCAGCGCGACCTCCACATCATTGCGACGCAGGCTCGCAATCAAGTGCTCCTGATCGGATTCCAACAACGTCAGGGCGATGCCGGGATGCAACTTCGTGAGCCGCGCAACCAGCGCCGGAACGACGAAGGGCGCGAAGACTTGGTAGCAGCCGAGAGTCAGCGCCAGATTCGCCGCCGCGCTTCTCGCCGTGCGCCGTTGATGAAAGCGCCGCGGCACGCCGTAGGCGCGATTCGCATAGATGAGCGGCGCCCCGGCGCCGGCGACGTGGATATCCTGGACCGACCCGAATACCACGAAATGCGACCCGACGCGTTCGCTGGCGGTCACGCGGCAGTCGAACGCCACCAAGGAATCGAGCACACGCGGAGCACCCGTCACCTGGGTAGTCCACTCAGTGCAGTCAAACTTCGCCGCACCGCGGGCAGCGCTGCGGCCTGCAAAATTATCGGAAATATGCGCTTGGTCGTCACGCAGCACATTGACACAGAAAACACCATTCTCCAGCAGCGCCGCCGCAACTGCGCTGCGATGGTGAATGCAGACCAGCAGAGTGGGTTGCGGGGTATCGGCTGAGACCGACACCATCGCGGAAACCGTCACTCCGTGGCGGCCCGCGGCCCCGTCGGTGGTGACCACATTGACGGTGCACGCGGCGTGGCTCATGCCGTGCAGGAATCGCTGCCGTAATGCGGAATCGATCTCGGTGGGTTGCGCGCCGGCTTTCTTGTCGCTCATTCGCCCGTTTGCTCGTTCTGACAGCCCGCTTGGAGTTTAGCATGGGGCAGATTGACGCCCTTGGACGCCGCGGAGGCGCAGATTGACAAGCCCCAATCCAGTGCGTACATTTCTGCGCCTCGCGTAGAGGCGGACCCATCTTGCCCAGGTGGCGGAACTGGTAGACGCGCTGGTTTCAGGTACCAGTGGAGCAATTCGTGGAGGTTCGAGTCCTCTCCTGGGCACCATCTGCTAATTTCCCTCATTTTTAACACTGCCGGCATTTCGCCAACCTTGAAGTGTGAATAGGGAGACAATCTAAGGAATGCGATCGAGATACACCGTAGCGATCATCGCCGTGGCGATTCTGGGCACCGTGGCGGCGGGGCTTGGATACTCCGTGACACATCATTTGGAACCGAAGGCCGTGACGCTCAGATCAACCCTGTCGGGCGAGAGTATTCAGCAGCTCGTAAGTCGCTCGGGCCAATGCCACGAATCCCAATCGCCAGGCGAACCGGTCGCACCCGATTCCGCCTATTGCGCCGAAGTATTTCGTGCTATCGAGGCGCGGCCGCTTCAAATCGTGCCGGTCAGGCCGATGGAGATGACGATCCCCGCGCCACCAAAAAAATCTGAATAGGTCTGGCGGGCAGCACCAGTGAGTGACCGCAAATACGACCTCGTTCTGTACGGCGCTTCGGGATTCACCGGCAGACAGACCGTGGAGTATTGCAAGCAATTCGCGCCTGCCGGTTTGCGCTGGGCAATCGCAGGACGAAATCGCTCCAAGCTCGATGGCGTAAACGCGGCGGGCGCTGATGTGCTGCTTGCGGACGCCCAGGATGACAACGCGTTGGATGATCTCGCGCGGCAGACCCGGGTCGTCGCCAGCACCGCCGGTCCTTTTGGTCTGTATGGCACAAAACTGGTTGCCGCATGCGTGCGCAACCGGACTCATTACTGCGATATCACCGGCGAGACCCCTTGGATCCGTCAACAGATCGACCGGCATCACGCACAAGCTGCCGCCGACGGCACGCGTATCGTGCCCGGCTGCGGTTTCGATTCGATACCATCGGATTTCGGTGCGTGGCTGACTTGCAGGCACTTGCGCGACGTGTTGCGCACGGAATGCGAAAGCATAGCCGCCTATTTTCGGGTTGGCGGCGGCATCAATGGCGGAACGCTGGCGTCGTTGTTCCACATGCTTGAAACCAACCAACTGGTTGTTTCTCGAGATCCCTTCTTGTTGGACCCTGATCCCCTAGCGCATACGCCGGAGGAACGCAGCCGCAATGCGGACCCAAGCGGCGTTCGCTACGATGAGGTTCTCGAGAATTGGGTCAGCCCGTTTCTCATGGGTTCGATCAACACGCGTGTCGTGCGCCGCACGCAGGCGCTTCTCGGCACCCGTTTCGATTATCAGGAATACTCGAAGTACGGCAGTTCCCGAACCGCGCGCACGGTGCTGATCGCCGGCAACATATTCGAGTCGATCGCGGCAACGGGATTCGGGCGTCGAATTCTCAAAGCACTGCTGCCGAAGCCTGGCGAGGGGCCTTCGGAAAAGGTCATGAACGGGGGCTTCTTCGAATGCGAGTTCATCGCCACGGATAAGCGCGGCGACCGCGTGCGCGGGGTGTTTAAAGGACAGGGCGATGCCGGCAACCGCATCACGGTCAAGTGCCTGTGCGAGTCCGCTTTACAGTTGGCGGATTTAAGCGTCGGCAATACGGCGGTCAAGCCGTTCGCCGGCGGCGGGGTGCTGACGCCCGTGACCGGATTGGGCGAAGGCTTGGTGACCCGTTTGGCTAAGGCCGGAATCAGCTTCGAGAATCGCTAGTTCCACTGCGTGGAAGCCCGGATCCGCTGTCGGTGCAATCTGACATGCGGTTGCGCCGCTATCCGGTGCCGCCACCTTTGTAAGACAATTACAAAGTAACCCGGTGATGCAAGCAGATACAAATCGCCACGAGACTGTTTGGCAGTTTTATATGAGCGAAGGTGTCGCGCTGCGTGCACTTGCTTCCGCCGCTAAAACCCAAGAAGTTCGAGGTCAGTTGCTCCTGATCGCCGAGATGTACGATCAGTTGGCAAATTTTCTCAAGGGACCCGAGATTCAGCCGCCGGAGGCTCAAAACTCCTGAGCGCTCGTCATTGGCGCGTGGCGCGGCGGATCCCGGAGGTCGTCAGGAATTTCTCGTCGGCGAGGCGCACGAGATCGCGCCCTTCGTTCTTTGCCAGATACAGCGCGGCATCCGCACGCGCGATGAGTTCATCCAGCGAGCGCACTTGCTTCTCGCGCATGGCCAGCCCGGCGCTCAAGCTGACGCGCAGGCCCGCCCCCGAGGGCGGTAAGTTGATGCCGAACACCAGCGTGCGCAGCCGTTCGAGCGTCGCGATCGCCACGTCGGACGCCGCATCCGGCATGATCAACAGGAATTCTTCGCCGCCCCACCGGCCGAGCACATCGCTGGCTCGAATCGACTCGCGGCCCAAGCGCGCGAACTCGCGCAGCACATAGTCGCCGGTCGCGTGCCCGCAGCGATCGTTGATGAACTTGAAGTGGTCCATGTCGATGATCGCGACGGTGAGCGGCTTTTCCGACGCGGTTGCCTCGGCCAACGCTTCGGTGGCCAATTCCGCCGTGCGGCGCCGATTCGGCAATCCAGTCAGTCCGTCCAGGCTGGCCAGCCGCACCAACTGTTGCCGGAAGCGCAGATTGGTGATCAGGAAATAAATGAGCAGCGCGATCACCAGTACCGCGGAAACGGCGGCAATCGAGTTCCAGCGCAATTGCTGCGCCTGGCGCTGCGACTGTTCCTTGGACAGGTCCAATTCACGCTTCAACAGCGCGTTGCGTTCAATCTCGCGATCCGTCTCGAATCGGGCGCGCAGCGCGACAGCCTGTTTGGTGCGGTCGGCGTCGTTGGTGGCGACGTAGCGGCGCATGTATTCCGCCAGATCGTTATATGCATCGCGATAGTTATGCAGGGCGGCATTGGTGCGCGCGCGCCATTGATACAATGAGGCGACGCGATACGGCAGCACGTCGGTGCCGCTGTGATCGAGCACCTCGTTCAAGGTCGCGAGCGCCTTTTCAGGGTGTCCTTCCGCAAGGTCGATGCGCGCGAGCAGGGCTTCGGTCTCTTTGACCTCGTCGGAAAACCGGGACGCAATAAAGGTAAACAGCGCGTTCTCGCAGGATGCGCGCGCCTTGATGAGCTGGCCCAATTCGATGCGGGCTTCGCACACGCGCACATCGGCAAAGGCGACCCCCTGAGTGTCGTTCAGCATGGCACTCAACCGGCGCGCATCCTCGAATTCCTCGATGGCCTGCGAGTACTTTTGCATCAGGTTCAGAATTCGACCACGCAAGAACCTATCGACCGACAACGCGAGCGGCGCATGCTGTGCGGTGTCCCAATCGATCGCTTCCTGATTCAGGGCCAAGGCTTGCGGGTAATCGCCCATGCTGCGCAAAACCGTGGCAAGCACTCCGGCAGCCAGCACGTGCGACTCGGCAAATGCCGGCGAGGTGCTGGAACGATACGCCTGGGTGAGGCTGCCGATCGCCAAGTCCTCGCGATCGCCGCGGTATTGCAATAAACCGCGCCCGATCAGGAGGCAAATATCCTCCAGCGACCCACGGTTTTGCACCGCTTGCGCCTCTTCGGTCACTTTCGAGGCGGCGGCGATACCGGCCTGGTCGTACACATTCTCCGCATACAGCGACAACAACATGATGCGAACCGGATCGGTGTTGTCGGTTGCGAACTTCAACCCCTTGAACACCGCGTCGCGAGCCTTGGATTCCAGTTCGAGGATGCTGTAGGCCTGTGCTTGCACGCTGTATAGAGAGGCGAGGTGCTGTGGGTTGGGAACGGGAGTCGCGAGCTCGGTCTTCAGCAGCGCCGCCACTTTTCGCAGCGCTGCATTGGCGTCTTGATCGACCAGCGCTTGCAAGGCGCGGATCTCAGGATCCGCATTGGGCAGGCAGGCGGCCGCGGCCGGCTGCAACGCCAGGGCCCACGACAGCAGCAGCACGGCGAAAATACCCGCTATTCCCGCTCGGGAAGCACGCCGGCCCGCATACCTGGGATTACACATGATCGCTGTGAAATTACGGGTTTCCCCCCAGCGGTTCGTTACCTAATGTCACGGTTTTCAACTTCTGCGCCTTCGGCACCTCAGGTATTGCCCACGCGCCGGTCGAATGTGATCCAAGTCGCAAGTCAAGCCGCCGTCCTGCGAACGGGAAGGGTGACAAGGTCGCTGGAAATGGAGCATATTGTGCGTCGCGTAGCACATATATCTCGCCCCTTAACAAAGCATAAAGAGGAAGGGCTGCTTATGTCGTCATTTCTTGATCGCGAAAACACGGTTGCCGAACCGGGTTTTAACCGCTTTCTGGTACCGCCGGCCGCCCTCGCGGTACACCTTTGCATAGGTCAGGTATACGCGTTTTCCACCTTCAACCTGCCGCTGACCCGTCTCATCGGCCTGAACGAATCGGCGCCGGGCGATTGGAATTTGAAGGACGTCGGATGGATTTTTTCCATCGCCATCGTGTTTTTGGGTTTGTCCTCCGCCGTTTTCGGCCGATGGGTGGAGCGAGTCGGACCTCGCAGGTCCATGTTCACCGCCGCGCTGTGTTTCGGCGGCGGATTCCTCGTTTCCGCGGTCGGCATCCAGATGCACCAACTGTGGATTCTTTATTTAGGCTACGGCGTGCTGGGCGGCTGCGGACTCGGCATCGCCTACATCTCGCCGGTCTCGACCCTGATCAAGTGGTTCCCCGACCGCCCCGGCATGGCCACCGGCATGGCCATCATGGGCTTCGGCGGCGGTGCGCTCATCGCCGCGCCGCTGTCGGTTCTGCTGATGAAACACTTTGCGACCGCGACGTCCAGGGGCGTCCTCGAAACCTTTGTCACCATGGGCGTCATCTATTTCATGTTCATGATGATCGGCGTCATCACCGTGCGGGTGCCCGCGCCGGGTTGGCGGCCGGCGGGCTGGCTGCCTTCCGAGCACATCAAGCCGCTGGTCACCTCCGCAAACGTGTCAGCCGCCGTGGCCTGGCGTACGCCGCAATTCTGGCTGCTGTGGACCATATTGTGCATGAACGTGACCGCCGGGATCGGCGTCCTCGGCCAGGCTTCGCCGATGATCCAGGAAATGTTTCCCGGCCGCGTGACTGCCGTCGTCGCCGCCAGCTTCGTCGGCTTGATGAGCCTG
Source organism: Steroidobacteraceae bacterium (assembly GCA_036495805.1). Lineage (GTDB taxonomy): Bacteria > Pseudomonadota > Gammaproteobacteria > Steroidobacterales > Steroidobacteraceae > Bog-1198. Next base: position 11,106 of record DASXMG010000055.1, read on the forward strand.
TTCAACATGCTCGGCCGATTTTTCTGGGCGAGCACTTCCGACTTCATCGGCCGGCGCAATACCTACATGGTGTTCTTCGTGCTCGGGATCGTGCTGTATTTCCTCGTGCCCACGGCCGGTCACCTCGGTTCCATACCGCTGTTCGTCGGCGCGTTCTGCCTCATCATCTCCATGTACGGCGGCGGCTTCGCGACCATCCCGGCCTATTTGCGCGATATTTTCGGCACGATGGAGGTCGGCGCGATTCATGGCGCGCTCTTGACTGCGTGGTCGGCCGCCGGCGTGTTGGGCCCGGTGTTGGTCAATTACATCCGCGCCTACCAGATCGATCACGGCGTGCCCAAGGCGCAGGCCTACACCGTCACGATGTACATCATGTGCGCGCTATTGGTGATTGGCCTGATATGCAATATCGCGATGCGTGCGGTTAATTCTAAGTATCACTATCAGGCCGGCTCGCCCGAGGCGGCGCCGGCCGGGAGTAAGCAATCATGAAGGCGCGGCTTGGAATCATGTGGCTTGTGGTGGGAATTCCGTTATTGTGGGGCGCGTGGAATACGCTGCAAAACGCTTTGAAATTATTTCAATAACGCGCCGGGCAGCTCCCGGCAAGACGGAGTTGCCATGCATATAAATTTGAGCCTCGCGCCGATCGTGGCGCTGATCGCCGGCATCCTGATTCTCGTGATGCCGAAATTATTGAATTACATTGTTGCCCTGTATCTGATCTTCATCGGCTTGCTGGGACTGTTCGGCACGGGCGGATCGTTTCATTTCAGATAAGGCCGCGCAGCGCCGCGCCGTTTGGGCTGCCCAATCCGGTGCAGGCATCCCAACCCGGGGCCGCGGCAAAGTCGCCGTTGTTGCCGGAGGTGATATCGCGTAACGCCGCGGGCGCCTGATAGAGCTTGGGATTGATCAGCCCCGCGGGCTTGGCGGATAGTTGGTTTAAGCGCGTCAGCAGTGCCGCCCACAACGGTGCCACCGCGCTGGTGCCGCCGATGACGAAGGCGCTGCCGTCGACTTGAACCGCATAACCTGTTTCCGGATCCGCATTGCCGGCGGCGTCGGGCACGCCGCGCATACTCAAGGGCGTGCGTGTTCCCTGCGTCGTCACGCTGCTCAAAGAAGCCTGCCAGGCGGGCTTGGCGAAGAATGCGCTGACGCCGCCGCCGCTCGCGCCGCCGCTCGCACCATCGTTCCACACCACTTCGCCGCTGATGGCACTCGGCGTGGCCTTAAGGCTGGTGCCGCCGCAGGCGAGCGCAAAGGGACTCGAGGCGGGAAAATCCACATGATCGCTGCCATCGGTAACACCGTCGCCGGAACCGTTGTCCCCCGAGGCAACGCACACGGTGATTCCCATCGACGCGGCCGCCTGGAAGGCGCTGTCCATGGCCGTCATGGCCTGCGAGGTCCACGTCGATTCCGCCCCGCCCCAACTGATGGAAATGACCGAAGGCTTATTGGTCGTGTCGTGAATCGCGGTGGTGATGGCATCGAGAAACCCGGCATCGGTATTCGGCGCAAAGTACACCGCGACCGTGGCTTGCGGCACGATCGCGCCGACCACTTCGATGTCGAGCATGACCTCGCCGTCCGGACCGTTCGCATCACCCGTGGGCGAATTTTGCGCGTGATCGACCGACACCGCGGTGACCGTGGGCGAACCCACGCCGAGGCCCTTGAAATAGGTGTCCAGGTCCGCGGGGCGAAAACCGCCGCCCAACTCAATCAGTGCCGCGCATTGGCCAGAACCGGTACCGGCCGGAAATCCATACAGCGCGGCAACTTGCGTGGGTGTGAACGAGGTGGCTGCGCTGGCTGCCGGCCGAACCCGGAAGTGCGCTTGCGCCTGCGGACGGCTGTCGAGACCCAGCACCGCCTCGACCACGCCCTCGAGCGAGCTCGGCAGCGCGATGCTGCCGCTGCGGCCACGATAGCTGCAGCTGTCGTGCTGCATCCGCTGCAGTTGCACGTTGAAGGCCGCGTTGAACTGGGCCACCGTGCCTGACAGGATCACGGTACGTCGCGCCGCGTGCTCCAGCACGACCACCAGGCCTTGCGACTCGGCGAAGGCACGCACCGCCGCCAAATCAGCGGTATCGGCGCCATGCCGGGCCGCAAACTCCTCGCGGGTCAGGTAAGGCGTACCCGCTTTGCCGGCAGACAGTTGCGCCGCTCGCGCTTGCAGCTCTTCGCAGGCACGGCGGCGTACCAGCACCGTCACTTCAAGCCGTTCAGTCGGATCCGCCGGCGCCAGCACGCGGGCGCCGGCCATGGCAACGCGCTCGCTGCCTTTCAATGCAATGTTTGCCACGATTGCCTCCTGCGAAGGGGTGGGCCTTCAGTCTACCCATGGCGAAAATTATCGCCATGTCGGGGCTTGGCGACCTTAAACCGAACTTGAATTAGGCAGTCGCCCGCAATGGCCGTCGGGCAAACCATCCAAACAACAGGATGCCGCAATAACAGGCGGCGGGCACCACCAGGGCATATTTCAAGCCCCATAAATCAGCCGCGTTGCCGGTGATGAGCGGAACAACGGCGCCGCCCACGATCGCCATGCAAATCACGCCGGAGCCTTCCGCGGCGCGCTCGCCGAGACCTTCGTTGGCGAGCGTGAAAATGGTCGGAAACATGATGGAGTTGAACAGGCCAATCGCCAACAGCGACCAGGCCGATACCGCGCCCGATGTGTTGGCCGAAATCGTCAGCAAGGCAATCACGCTCGCCGCAACACAGGCCAAGACCTTGCCCGGTGAAAACAGCCGCAGCACGTAGGAGCCGATAAACCGCCCCACCATCGCGCCGCCCCAATAAAACTGGATGTGCTTGCCGGCGGCCTCGGCGCCCAAGGCCAGCGTATTAGGTTGCATGAGGTAATTGACGATGAGCGATCCGATCGCCACTTCGCCGCCGACGTACAAAAAGATGCACAGCGTTCCGAACGCGAATCGCGGACGGGTGAGCAAGTTGAACGCGCGCAGGATCGGCGTGTGCGAGGCCGGCGGTTCGACCAAGGCCTTGCGGCGCCACCAAACCGCAGCCGCGATCAGCGCCAACGCGATTGCGAGTCCCACGTAGGTGTGCACGATGACGCGCGTTTCTGCCGTGCGGAAAGCATCGAGCGCAACGCCCGATAAGGTTTTTGGATCAATTTTCGCCAACGTGCCCAAAATCAGAATCGACCCCACATAGGGGAATATGGTCGTGCCGAGCGAATTGAACGCCTGCGCAAAGGTCAATCGGCTGCTGGTGGTGGAGGGCTTTCCCAGCATGGAGATCAGCGGATTGGCAACGACTTGCACTGTGGTGATGCCGGCGGCCAAAACGAACAATGCCAGCAGAAACAAGCCGAACAGGCTCTGCGATGAGGCGGGAATGAACAAAACGCACCCAGCTGTCATGATCAGAAGGCCGGTGACGGCGGATCGCATGTAGCCGATGCGTCGCACCAGCGCGGCGGCGGGAATCGAGATGAGGAAGTAGGCGGTGAAAAAAGCCGACTGAATCAACATCACCTCGCCATAGGTCAAGGTGAACAGATCCTTGAGCTTCGGAATCAGCACGTCGTTCAAGCTGGTGATGCCGCCGAACGCGAAGAACAAGACAAATACGAAAGCCTGCAAATCCGGCGCGTAAGTGGCTTGGGCGGGCTCGCTCGAAGTACCGGCGGCGGCGTGCATCAGGCGAAGGGATTCTGGCGAATGATGGTCTGCTCGCGATCGGGGCCGGTTGAAATGATGGTGATCGGCACACCCACCAGCACTTGCAGGCGCTCCAAATATTTCCGGGCATTCACCGGCAGTTCATCGTAGCTTGTTACTCCCACCGTGCTTTCCTTCCAGCCGGGCATGTTCTCGTACACCGCCTCGCAGGCGCCATAATCCCCCGAGAGCAACGGCGGCGTGGTCGCGATCCCGGCGCCGGTGTCGTAGCCTACGCAAACGCGGATCGTATCCAAGCCATCCAGCACGTCCAGCTTGGTCACGCACAGCAACGAGCAGCTGTTATGCACGATCGAACGGCGCAACGCAACCGCGTCGAACCAACCACAGCGCCGCCGTCGGCCGGTGACCGAACCGAATTCGTGGCCGACGCGCGATAAATACTCGCCGGTGTCATCGAGCAGCTCGGTCGGAAAGGGACCCGCACCGACGCGCGTCGCATAAGCCTTTACGATGCCCAGCACCTCGTGCAGCCGCCGGGGTCCGATGCCGGAGCCGGCCGCCGCACCGCCCGCGGTGGTGGTCGAGGAGGTCACGTACGGATAGGTGCCGAGATCCACATCGAGCATCGCGCCCTGCGCGCCCTCGAACAACACATTGCGGCCATCGACGCTCAACTGCTCGAGGATCCCCGTCACGTCGGCCACCAAGGGCTTCAGGCGCTCGCCCAAGGCCAGATTCGATTCCAGCACTTGCTGGAAATCGACCGGCGTCGCCTGGAAGTAGCGCTGCAAGACGAAGTTGTGATAATCGAGAATTTCGCCGAGCTTCGCGGCAAAGCGCTCGCGATGAAATAAATCTGCGACCCGCAGCGCCCGGCGCGCCACCTTGTCTTCATATGCAGGCCCGATGCCGCGGCGCGTCGTGCCGATGGCATTCTCGCCCTGCGCCTTCTCGCGCGCCTTGTCGAGCGCGACGTGCGATGACAGGATCAGTGGACAGGCGGGACTTACCCGCAGACGGTCAAATACCGGTACGCCCTGCCCGATCAGCATTTCTGCTTCTTTGAACAATGCCTCGAGCGACAGCACCACGCCGTTGCCGATCAGGCATTGCACCTGAGCGTGCAGGATTCCGGAAGGAATCAGCGACAGCACCGTTTTTTTGCCGCCGATCACCAGGGTATGACCGGCGTTGTGACCGCCTTGAAAGCGCACCACCGCCTGCACCTGATCGGTCAGCAGATCGACGACTTTGCCCTTGCCCTCGTCGCCCCACTGCAAACCGATCACAACGAGATTTTTACCCATTACGCGCGACCCACAGCAATGCCAGTCCGGCCACCATGCTGATGAGTCCTCCCCATCGCAGCTGCGCCGGCTCGGCCTTTGCAAGTTTTGACATGAGCCGCTGCGCGGCCGCCGGATTGACGAAGGGCAAGATGCCTTCCAGAACCAAGTACAAAGCGAACGCGCCACCCAAATAGCGCCACAGTTCAGACCAACCGATATCCATTACGACTTACGGGTTCAGCGCTGCGGGGGCTGCGGCTGGGGCTGCGGCTTGCTGAAATATTTGAAGTAAGCGCTGTCGGGCGCGATCACCAGCATATCGCCCTGAGTGCCGACCGCATCACGATAAGACTGCATGCTGCGATAGAAACTGTAGAACTCTGCATTCTTCGAATACGACTTGGCGTACACCTCGCTCGCCGACGCGTCGCCCTGGCCGCGGGTCTGTGCCGCCTGTCGTGCCGCATCGGCGAGAATTTCGGTTTGTGCCTTGTTCGCCTCAGCGCGAATTTTATCCGAGGCCTCCACGCCCTCGGCGCGCAGCTTGGCAGCCTGCGCCTTGAAGGTGGAACGCATGCGATCGAACACCGAGTCCTGCACCTGCTGCGGCAGATCGATTTTGGTGATGCGCACATCCACCAGCTCGATGCCGAGCTGCTCGGCGAGTGGTCGCGCCGTTTTCATCATTGCATCGGTGAATTCCGCGCGCTCGGCCGTAATGACCTGCTGCAAGGTGCGCTGCGTCACCACGCTTTTGATGCTGTCCTTGACGGTTTCGCCCAAGCGCGCATTGGCCACTTCCTCGGTGCCGCCGGTGGCTTCGTAGTAGCGGCGCAGATTCAGGATGCGCCATTTCACGTAGAAATCCACGTTGAGCTGTTCCTGCTCGCGGGTCAGAAAATGCTCGGAGGGGTACATTTGCGTCAGGATCCGCGCATCGTAGCGGCTGACTTCATTGACCAGCGGAATCTTGAAATGCAGCCCAGGCTTGTAGGTCGAATCGACGATTTCACCGCCGATCGATTTGATGGCGAGTTGTCCCTCGCTCACCGTGAAGACGCTCGCGCGCACGATCAAAATCACGGCCACCAGAGCCAGCAATATATAGAGCAGTCGGTTTTGCATCAGCGGGCTCCGCGCGCGCGGCTGGGATCTTCCACCGGCGTCACCTGGATCTCCGGCAGCCGCGCCGAGGGTGCCACAGTCATGGTGTCGTTGGGATTGGAGCTCGACTGCGATCCTGAGATTAATTTCTCCAGCGGCAGGTAGAACATGCTGTTGCCGCCCTTGACATCGACGATCACCTTGCGTGAATTCTTGTAGACATTTTCCATGGTCTCGAGATACATGCGTTCGCGCGTCACGGCCGGCGCACGTTCGTACTGGCTCAAGACTTGGTCGAAGCGCGAGGTCTCGCCCTGCGCCAGGGCCAGCACCTGCAGGCGGTACGCCTCGGCGTCGAGCAGATTCTTGGATGCTTGGCCGCGTGCGCGCGGCACGACGTCGTTGCGATAGGTTTCCGCGTCCTGCTGATAACGCTGACGGTCCTTGTCCGCCTTGATGGCGTCGCGCTGCGCATCCTGCACCGGCTCCGGAACGATGACATCGCCCAGCTTGACGCTGATGATGTTGACGCCCAAGTCGTAATTATCCAGCGTCTTTTGCAGCAGCTTCTTGGCGCGATCCGTGATCGAAGGATCGAACGCCAGCGCCTTGTCGAGCGATGCCTGCCCGACCGCCTCGCGCATGGCGCTCTCGGCGACCTGCACCAATGTCTCTTCGACATTGTTGACCTCGAACAAATACTTGCGCGGATCCGGCTTGGTATACTGCACCGCTGATTTGACTTCGACCAAATTCGTATCCGCGGTCAACATTCTTGCATCGTCCGTGATGCTGGACTGCTGCGAGACGTTGACGATGCGCTTTTGTTCGATCGGCCAGGGCAGATGCCAGTTGTAGCCGGGTCCCGTGGTCTGCATGTACTTACCGAAGCGCAGGATGACTGCGCGCTCCTGCGCGTCAACCCGGTAAAGGCCGCTGCCGACCCAGACCGCCGCGATCAGGACCAAAATGCTGCTCAAGCCCTTGCTGAAACCCGGAGAACTTTGACCGCCGCCCAAGCCCCCGCCGCCGCCGCGCCCGAACAAGGCGCTCAAGCGGCGCTGGAAATTTCGCAGCACATCATCCAGATCGTTCTGCGATTGCTGGGGCCGGTTCCACGGGTTGCGTTTTTCCCCACCAGGTTCATTCCAAGCCATGCGATGTGCCTTGTTATAAGGAGCCGAGCATTCTATCAGGCGACTAAGCTACCCACCTAGAGAACTCAAGCGACGCGCTGCGCACGCGCCGGTGCCAGGAGATTGACACCCTTGGCTCCCGAGAGTTTTGCAACTTCGGTCAAATCCAACTCGACCTCCATGTCCCAACTGCCATCTTCGCACTGCCGCTCGGCACGCACCGCATTGCGCGAGTACAACTCGGATCGGACCGCGGCCGCCTGCAGTTGCAAATGAAACGTTCGGCGCACCTGATGCGGGCGCACCGCTCGCGCCAATGCGTCACGCAAGATATCCAAGCCCGCACCGCTCGCCGCCGATGCCCATACTTGCGTCGCCACCCCATCGGCTGCCGCGATGCACCTCGGCTGATCGCCGCTCAAATCGATCTTGTTGAAAACCAGCAGCTCGCGAATCTCGCCGGCGCCGATCCCCTTGAGCACTTCCCGTACCTGGTGGATGCGCTCATCGCGCAAAGGATCGCTGGCATCGACGACGTGCAGCAGCAAATCCGCGTCGCGTGCCTCTTGCAAGGTCGAGCGAAAGGCGGCGATGAGCTCGTGCGGCAACGCCCGCACAAATCCGACCGTGTCCGCCAAGACCACCTCCCCGACGTCGGCCAATCGGACCCGCCGCACCGTGGGATCGAGCGTCGCGAACAACTGATCCGCGACGAAGCTATCCGACCCGGTCAGCGCATTGAACAGCGTGGATTTGCCGGCGTTGGTGTAGCCGACGAGTGCGATCGTGGGCACCGGCACCTCGCGCCGCACATGACGTCCCGTGTCGCGCTGCCGATCAAGCTTCGCCAAGCGCGAGCGCAGGGTGCGAATGCGTTTGGCAATCAAACGCCGATCGGTTTCCAGCTGAGTTTCGCCCGGGCCGCGCAAGCCAATACCGCCTTTTTGGCGCTCAAGGTGAGTCCAACCTCTGACCAAGCGAGTGGCGAGATGCGACAGCTGCGCAAGCTCCACTTGCAGCTTGCCCTCGAAACTGCGTGCGCGCTGCGCGAAGATGTCTAGAATCAAACCATTACGATCCAATACTCGACGACCCGTCAGTTTCTCGAGATTGCGCTCCTGACTAGGCGTGAGGGTTTGATCGAGCAGCACCAAGTCAGCGTGCTGCGCTTCGGCAAAGGCACGAATCTCCTCCGCCTTGCCGGAGCCCACGAAGTATTTGGGGTCGGGACGCGCGCGCGTGGCGTGCACGGTACCCACTGAAACGGTACCGGCCGAGGCGGCCAACGCCGCAAATTCAGCGATGTCACTCGGATCGACGGGATGCCCGATACCGACGCCGACCAATACGGCGCGCTCGCCGCCCTGCGGGCGTTCAAATAATTGCAGAGCGCCACCCACTCATTCGACGATAGCCGGTTCCGTCACTTCGCCATCCTCGCCGGTCGGCAATCGCACATTGCGTGCGGGCACAACCGTGGAGATGGCA